>NZ_PIRX01000004.1:0-228019 GCF_003048605.1 Campylobacter concisus
TAGAGCCTTTTCTTGCTCCTTTGACATTTTTGCATTTTCTTTTTGGATAGTGTTATCTTGTATTGGTGTATTGCTAAGTCCGTTTATGCTAGTTATCATTTCAACTCCCTCTACGCCTTTATATCAACATCTCTTTTTATACCAAGCATATCTACTAGGTATTTTCCAGCTGGGTTTTCATTTAGCTCTTTTACTAAATTTAAAGGTGGCATACTAAATTTCAAAAAGCTATCCATAAAGTCCTTGCTCTTTTTGCCGTCTTTGTCTATCTCACTAAAGAGTAGCTTTAGCATTTTTAGATTGCGCTCCATCATCTTTTTAAATGATAGTTCGTCTTCTTCATATCCCCTACGTCTATCTTCAGGAGTGCTGACAAAGCCACTTTGTAAGTCGATATAGATAAAGTCTCTTTTAGATCTAATGTGATCTTGCATATATTTAGGCATGCCAGCTATGTCATTATCAGTAGCATTTATAAAGCCAGGTCCAAATTTCATCTCACCCATAAGCTCGAACAGCTCAAAAGCTCTATTAAATTCTTTACTATCTATGCTCTTATCATAGCCTTCTCTTTTACCTTGTACTGTTGTCTCGCCCTCTCTTACATCAAGGTTGCTATTTATGACGGCTGCTATAAGTCCGCCTTTGGTTATTGAGCCATCTTTATTAGTGTATTTCTCTCCATGCGGATCCATAAATACACCACTTCCCACACTCTCCTTGCCGCCATTGTTGTTGTTAAAGATATCTGTTGTTGGCTTTAGTGGCTGTCTGCCGTCTCCTCCTTTAAAGCTTGGGTTGAAAAAAGCGTGCTTATCATCTGCTTATTTGACTCTTTGCCGTTGAAATCAGCCGCAGCCGAGCCAAATTCATGAATGGAGTTATGGATCTTGGTTACTTGCATACTTTGGCGGTTATAAGAAAAGCCTTGAGGGAAATTTCTTATCTCATCTAAGCTAAAGCTTTCTTTTGAATTTAGTATATCTTCGCCAACTACTTGGGAGAGAACTTTGTAGGCATTATTTACAGTTTTTAGTATATCGATGCTGTCAAAAACCCTTTGCATATAGTCAGGCTGCGTCTCTATCCTGACTAAAGACTCCAGTGTGCTTGAGTGAATTTTATATTCGCTTGGTATGCCAGCTTGCTTGTTAAACTCATCTGTAAAGTAGCCATCCTTATCTACCTTGTAGCCTAAAACTAAAGAGCTCGTTTGGTTGGTAGAAACTTTGGTTGATACCTTTATGTTCTGCTCTAAATTCAAGGGGTAGCTACCAAGTGCGTTTATCATCTTAGATCCTTTTAGCTTTAACTCACGCCAAAGATATCGTCTTTTTTATGAAAAGATTTACCTAGTAAATTTAGCTACTTTGGCTAGATCAAACGACGATCTTAAGAGATGCCTAAACTACTTTTGTCTGCCTAAAGCATAAATTTGATTTAGCTCATTAAAAGCTAAATTTATATTATCCTCACTTGGCTTTAGGGTGCTATTTTTTAGTAGCTCAAGCACTAAATTTTTAAAATTTTCTCTATCTTCTGCTAGCTTTTTAAGGCTAGCCACATCACTCAAGCTTTTGCTTCTATGATCCTTTGTCTGGGCAGCGATGAAAGCGTTATTTAGCAAGACTTCAGACTTTAGCGCAGTCTCCCCACCCTCTAGGATCGCAGGATTTTCTGACTTTAGAAAACTAATAAACAAAGCCTCTTTTTTGTAACCAGACTCCGTTTTATAGTAAGAGACATCTGGGCTAAAGCCACCACTATTTTCCTGCTCTAAATTTGCAAAATTTAGCTTTTTAAGGTTTGTTTTTATGCCTAGTTTTGATAGATCTTCGCTTAAATTTGATGCAAGCTTCATTTCATCTTCGCTACTAAAGATGTTTGTAACGACCTCGTTTTTGCGACTATTTAAAAAATCAATATTTGATCTATCGCTCAAATCTGCGTTAAAATCGATACCTTTCATCCCTTGCGAGATGTAGCCTTTTGGCAAATTTGCTAGGTCGCTATCTGTAAAACTATCTTTGTTTAAACTCTTACTCATTACCTGAGAAAAAATAGCGTAATACTGACCTATCGTGTCTGCTATGTCGATATTTTCAAAGACATCATTGTCAAAAAGCTTGCCGCTGGCGTTGCTATAAAGGACGCTATTTATATTATTTTGCTTTGTTACGAAGTTTAGAAATTCTTTTATAGTGCTTTTGTGAAGCTTAAAGTCCTGTGGCAAGCCGGCTGCTTTATTAAAGCTAGCGTCCATAAAGCCAGCCTTATCGCTTTGATAGCCAAGCTCGTTTTTGTCTTTAAATTTCACGCTATAAATGCTTTGCTGTGTATCTTTTGTAAGCTCAAGTCTTTGTAAATTTTGTGCAATGTCTTTTGTTTTTTCATTATTTGCAAGAGCGTTTTGAAATTTGACACTTTCAGACTGCTCTTTTTGAAGTTTCCTTGCTTTTGCCTCAGTAGCTACTGAGCTATACTTTTGCGTGCTAACACTAAAAATGCTCATTTACGATCCTTGCTTATCAAATTTATATTTAGTAAGCAAGGAGTGTTCCTACTTCAAAATAAGTTTTTACTTTTTGGATGTGTTGTAATAAATTTGGTTGTAAATTTAGCTTTAAGGGCAGAAACGAAGAGTTAAATTTACTCTTCACTGCCTTCGTTGATACCAAAAAATGTATCTGTGTGGATATTTTCAAATGCTGCTTTAAGCGATGTAAAGAGCTTTGGATTTTCTTTTTCTAAATTTGCCAAAAGCTGCTTGGTCTCATATCTAGCGTGTGGCATCTTCACGTCAAATCTCATCGCAGGACACGCCTCATCGCCAACTACTCTTAGCTCATTTTTGATCGCATTTTCGCGAAGCTGTCTTTCGCGCACAAAGATAAATGGCCTGATCACGACGATGCCATTTTTAGCTCTGTATTTTGGAGCAAGCGTCCTTAGCGCGCCATTATAAGTAAAATTCATAAAAAAGCTCTCGGCTGCGTCGTCCAAGTGGTGAGCGATCGCAAGCTTGTTAAAGCCATGCTTTAGCGCATAGGTGTAAAGATAGCCTCTTCTCATGCGCGAGAAAAAGCTACAAAAGCTAGAATTTTTGCGGATCTTCTCCTTTGATATCTCAAATATCGAGCTATCTATCACCTCGTGCTCTATGCCGTGCTCGTTACAGTGCTCGGTCAAATAAGCGTAGTCTTCGCCCATGCCGTAGCTTAGCGTCACCGCCTTAAACTCAAATTTCTCAGGCGTGACGTTTTGCACATGTTTTAGCACGTGAGCGAGCGCGAGGCTATCTTTGCCGCCACTAAGACCGAGTAAGATCTTATCTCCGCCCTCTATCATCTTGTATCTAGCGTTTGTCTGACCAACCTGCCTTAGTAGCCTTTTGCTAAGCTCTATCATAAGCTCTCCACCATTTCTAGGATAAATTTAGCGCTCACGTTTGCTGAGTCTTGCAAGAATTTATCAAAGTCAAACTCAGCCTCGTTGCCAGCTCCGTCGCTGATGGCTCTAAGGATGAAAAATGGCACGCCAAGTGTCTCGCAAACTAGCGCAACGCTCGCACCCTCCATCTCGGTAGCACTCGCGTTAAATATCTTTTTGATCCACTCTTTTTTCTCGTTGTCGCAGATGAACTGATCGCCAGTTGCGATGATGCCTGAATTTAGGCTCATGCCCTTTTTGCTAGCGACATTTTTAGCTAGCTCATTTAGACCTTCATCACTCTTGACAAAGATACTTGTCCCTGGCACAAAGCCGTATGGATGACCAAACGCCGTGATGTCAAGGTCGTGCTGCACAAGGCTAGTGGCATATAGCATATCGCCTATCTTTAAGTTCTCATCAAGCGAGCCAGCAACGCCTGTAAAAAGCAGCTTTGAAGCCTTAAATTTCTCTATCATCAAGGTCGCAGTGATCGCCGCATTTACCTTGCCGATCTTCGAGTAGGCGACGACTAGGTCCTTGCCTTTGTAGTTTGCCTCGTAAAATTTATTGTTTGCGTACTCTGTGGTTTTATACTCTCCCACCATCTCAAGGATAGGTGTGATCTCCTCTTGCATCGCTCCAAGTATTGCTATCATCTCTCCTCCAAAATCTTCACAACCTCTTCAAGGCTCGCCATGTCAGTGACGCTATATGTCGGTTTTTCTGTGATCTTTTTGTTTATGCCTTTTAGTGTCGCCGCACCAAGCTCGATAAAGCAATCAACCTCATTTTCATAGTTTTTAATGCTTTGTTTATAACGAACTGGATGCGTTAGCTGCTCTTTTAAAAGAACTAATGCCTCTTTTTTATCAGTGTAAATTTTTGCATTTACATTTGAAACGACTGGGGCAAAATTTGCAGCCAAAACGCCCTCAAGCTCGTTTGCTAGTTTAACGCTAGCTGGCTCAAGTATCGGACAATGGCTCGCAACTGACATATTTAAAAGCATCGCTCTTTTTGCGCCTGCTTCTTTAAATTTTGCCTCGTATTTAGCAAGGTCAGACCTCACACCAGCTACAACGATCTGACCATCGCAGTTGTAGTTTGCAGCGTAAATTTGCAAGCCCTCATCCTGCGCTTCTTTGCAAATTTCTTCAACGACTTCATCGCTAAGTCCAAGCACCACCATCATGCCAGCATCTTTGCCAATGCAGGCTTCTTGCATAAATTTACCACGTAAATTTACAAGTCTAATCGCTTCAACAAAGCTAAATGCACCACTAACGGCAAGAGCTGTAAATTCTCCGAGTGAATGGCCTAAGCTAAATTCTGGCTTGGCTTTTATGAAATTTGAAAATGCCAGGTAGCTCATAAGCGAGTTTAAAACGATAGCTGGCTGAGTAAATTCGGTCTTATCTAGCTTATCATTTTGCGTAAATAAAAGCTCTTCAAAATCGATGCCTATGTCGTTGCAAGCATCATTTAATAGAAGTTTTGCCGAAGAGAAATTTTCATAAAAGTCTTTCCCCATGCCAACACTTTGCGAGCCTTGACCCGCAAAAATAAAAGCAAATTTTTTCATTTTGGCTTCTTAGTGGTGATGATGTCCGTGACCGCCACAACCGCAACCACCTTCGCCATGTCCGTGACCACCGCAGCACTCATGCTCGTGATCATGATCATGTCCACCACAACCGCAAGTGTGAGCACCTGCTACCATGCCAGTTGCTTTTTCATCTTCAGTCGCGTCTCTAACTTCTAAAATTTCAACATTAAATAGCAAGTCTTTGCCAGCGTATGGGTGGTTAAAATCAACTGTCACTTCGTCGTCTTTGATCTCTTTAACGATGACACGAACACTTGAGCCATCTTCATTTTGACCAAAAAGCTCCATGCCTTCATGTAGGTCTATACCGGCAAATTGCTCTTTTGGAAGTGATTGGATGGCGTCTTTATTGTATTCGCCACAACCCTCAGCTGCTTTAATGTTTATAGTAGCTTTGTCGCCTGATTTTAGTTTGCTAACTTCTTCTTCAAGCTTTTCTATAATGTGGCCATGTCCTGTAATAAAAGAAATTTGACCACCTTCTTGCATATTTGACTCTAAAATTTTGCCAGTATTAGCGTCTTTTAGCTCATAAAACATAGTTATAACTTGATCTTTACTCACAATAATCTCCTTGGAATTTAGTTTTGATTAATGTGAGATTATATCTAAAAAAGAGTAAATTTTAGTTTCTGTTAGGAGCGGCTTTGGCTTCTTTGCTATCTGGATAGCCTACTTTTAAAGCCTTATAAAATCTATTTGCACTTTGAGTATCACCGATCTTATCGAAGCTTATAGCTGTGTGATACAAAAGTTTTGGAGTGTAGTCAGCCTTATCTTCACTTTGTATACTTTTTTTATAGTATTGTATGGCTGTGCTGTATGATTTTTGACTATAAGCAACTTCGCCTAGATAATAATTTGAAGCACCAGTTTTATAGCCTTTTTTATTTAAGTATTCAAAATATTCAGCTGCTTCTGTACTATTACCAGAATTTAAAAGCTTAATGCCATCAGCTAAAATGTCCTTGTCGCTTTTGCCACTGAAATTTGAAGTTGGCTTATTTTGTTGTTTTGGATTTGCATTTTGCTTTGGTTGAGCAGCGTTTTTATCCATTATCGCGCCTAACTTATTTAAGGCAGCAGTAATGTTTTTATAGTTTTTATCTTGTATATCTCTAGTCTCATCAACGTAAGCTTTTAGCGATGTTAAACTTACACCAGAATCGCTTATACCACCATTGACTTTGGTTTCGATATCGTTCATTCTTTGCTCAAGCTTGTTCATCCTAGCACTCATGCTCTCAATTAAGCTTTGCAAACCTTGAAGTTGTTCTGAAACATTATCCATGTTTTCTTCGATATTTTGAACACTTCTTTTGTTGCTTAGAGTTGCCTTTTCATCATCTGTTAGTCCATATGGATTTGCGCTATCCATATTACCTGCGTCAAATGCTGAAACTTCTTGAGCTGAACCTATAGAAAAAGCGGCTCCAAGAAGAGCCGCAATGATTATTTTTTTATTCATTATTACTTACAGATTAAGGAAGTACTTTGAAATCTGCACGTCTGTTTTGAGCGTCGCAAGCTTTTGTTTTGTCTGTACAAACTGGGTTGCTTTCGCCAAAGCTTACTACAGCGATTCTATCAGCGCTAACGCCATTTCTTACAAGAGCATCTTTAGCACTTTTAGCACGTTTTAGACCAAGAGCATAGTTATACTCATCTGTACCCCACTCGTCGCAGTTACCTTCTACTTTTATAGAAAGAGCTTGAGCGTCAGCTTGGTTAAATACTGATGCATTTGAGCTAACAACACCTTGTTGATCAGCTTTGATGTTAAATTTATCAAAGTCAAAGTATACACTTTTAACTTGGCTCTCGATGTTAGCGATAAGAGCTGCTAATCTATCAGCATCGCTCATGCTACCTGAGTTATCTGCAGATTGATTTGAATTTGCATTCATATCAACTTCAGGGTTTTTAGAGCTACAACCGCTCAACAATAAAGTTGCAACTGCAACACTTGCTAGAACTACTTTTTTCATTCCTTATCCTTTTTGAAAAATTTGGTCGAATTATAACATATTTTTTTTAAATATTATCAGAATATTACCAATCAATAGATTGAATTTTACCTACTTTTAGTGGAAATTGGAAACTTCTGTTCTCATTTAATCTAACAACGCCAAGCGAGCTTTGACCGCCAAGTTCTTTGATAAATACGACACTTTGACCATCACTTGAAAATCTTGGATAGTTATTTTTACCATTTGCTGTAAGCTGACGGATAAAATCTGTTTGAGTTGAGATCAGATAGATATTAAAGCCACCACTAGCCTCTCTACTTGAATAAACTACATAGTTTTCAAAAGTGCTTACTGAGTTGTTGTTTTTACCATGAAATACCATTTGCTCAACACTTCCGCCTGAAGTTGCAGGTGTTGCGAAGATGTTTGGATATCCAAGTCTATCTGAGACAAAAACTATTCTGCTGTCATTATCTACAAAATTTCCATTTACGTCAATGCCTGGATAGTTTGTTATCTGAGTTAAATTCTTACTACCTGTATTGTAGATAAAAATATCTGGCTGATCTTTTGGCGCCATAGTTAATAAAATTTTGCTTCCATCTTTGCTAACGTCTGAAGCTATAAGCATACCAACGCTGTCAATTATCTTTGTTTTTGTGCCAGAATTTAGGTCGTATCTAAACAAAGTTGGTTTGTTATTCACATAAGATGTATAGTAAAATTTACTTTGATCAGCGCCTGCCCATTTAGGGAAGATGTTTAGACCACCGCTTACGATTGTCTTTTGATATGTAAGCGTGTAATCAGCCACTATAATAGAGCTTTGGCGCGCTGAAGTGTATTTTGCTAGGATGATAAATTTCTCCATCCAGCCAACTGGTGGTAAATTTAGCTCATTTGTTAGCTCAACTATACTTTTGTGTGCTAAAAACGGATACTTCGCACCATCAGGCATGTTATATACTCTCTCATACCTTGTAGTTGCAGTCTTTGCATCGATGAGTTTTACTCTTAAAGTAAGAGGTGAGCCCATAGAACCCTCAAGAGCATATCTAAAGATAAGCTCAACACCTTTGTCGCTCATTGTATTTGTAGCTGCTGTTCCTTCGTAGGTTGAAGGCACATGATCTTCGATAACCTCAAAGTCAGAACTAACTTTCAAGTCGCCTAGCATGATCTTAAAGAATTTATCTTTAAAGCCTGCATCACTAACAGCTGTAGTTGCATCTTGCAAAGCTATCTTTGGCAAAGCAACACCTTGATTTACAACAGATATCGTCGCATCAGCAGCATAAAGCCCTAGAGCAACGCACAAAAAAAGAAAAATTTTCTTCATCTCTACTCCGTAAATTTATAAATTTTAGTTTATTTTATCTTCTAAATTTAAATTAAAAGTAGTACTTTTGTCTGGATTAAATGGAAATTTCTCTGCAGTAAGCTTTTCCAGGCACTCTCTAACCTTTGCATTAAACTCTTCATTGTATGATAGCTCTAAAATTTCATAGTTGAAATTTCCACTCTGATCTATCATGACTTTTACCTTAGCTATATTTGCAGAGTCAGCTTTATAGCTTTGCCATCTTCTTTGAATTTGTTTTGTTATCTCACCAAATAATTTATCATAAATACCTGTCATTTGCGATTTTGGAGCTGTTGGGTTTTGATCTATTTTTAAGCTCTTGATGATGTCGCTAGCCTCTTTTGCAGCTTTTGAGCTAGAAGCCTCGCTTTTTTTGCGGCTTTGCACTTTATTTTCAGCCTTTTTTATACCATCATCTTTTTTAAGCTTAGTAGAGTCTATATCGCTAAAGAGATCTTTTATATTTGGCTCTTTTGGTTTTGGCTTTTCAACTGGCTTTGGTGTAGGTTTAGGCTCAGGTTTAGGCTCTGGCTTGACATCCTCTTTAGGCTCTTCGCTAGGTTTTGGGATTTCAGGCTTTGGTTCTGGTTTTTTAGGCTCAGGCTTTGGCTCTTCTTTTGGAGGAGTTGGCAAGCTTGGGGTTGGCAATGGCTCATCTGGCACAACAGGTTTATTTGTGGTCTCTTGTTTATCTTCTTCTGACTCTTTTTTTGGTTCTGGCTTTGTCTCTTTTACGACCTCTTTTGCTTGTTTTGGCGCTTTTATGGTTTGATCAACTTCTCTATCAACCATAACTACATCCATAATAGCATCTTTGTCATCAGTATATTTTTTAGGAGGTTCGCTAAAAAAAGTAAGCTTTATAAACAAAGCAAGCACAATGATAATGTAAATACAAAACGCTACAAAAAATGAACTAAGCGTTGGAAATTTAACTTTATTAGGCATCTTAACCGTTTGTCTCTAAAGCTACTTTATTAAAACCAGCACCTTTTAAAGTCTTTAATACAAACATAACATCATCGTATTTTAAATTTTTATCAGCCTTTATGTATATAGGCGAGGTTTTGTCATATTTTGCACTCATCAGCGCAATATTATCTGGGAGTTCAGCAAGGCTCATTGTACTTTGATCTATCCTAACTTGTCCTTGTGCATTTATAGAGACTATAAGATCTTTTTGTTTGGATGTAGATGTCTTTGCCTTTGAGCCGTCTGGCAATGTTATATCTTCTTGATATGTTATAGTTGGCATTGTAACCATTAAAATAGCCAACAAAACAAGCATGATATCAACAAGAGGCGTTATGTTTAGCTCTGGTGTTTCGTCATCAAATTTAAGAGCCATCTATAACGTCTCATCATCTTTTTTAAGTGCTATCATAACGTCAGCTTGACGCTCGATAACGCTCATTAGTTCATAAGCTTTTCTTTTTATAAGCAAGTTAAATGTATATGCTGGGATGGCAACAAAAATTCCACAACCTGTCGCAACAAGTGCTTCAGAGATAGCTGGGGCTATAACTCCAAGAGATGAGCCTGCACCATTTCCTAACTGTGAAAATGTCTCCAAGATAGATACAACTGTTCCAAAAAGACCGATAAAAGGAGAAGTAGAAGCTATTACGCTAAGCCATGTAAGCCCACTTGTAGCATTCTTTTCTGCAATGCTTATGCAGACATTTAGCTTTTCTTTTGAAATTCTACCGCTTGCGCATTTCTTTAAAGACGAGTCATTTGGTATATTCTTAGCACCCATAAGTAGTGCTTCAAGCGCATTTTGCTCGCGTTTTTGCCAAGCTCCTATGCCAGCCATTCTTGAAAAAAGAATTGTAAAACTAACTATAAAATATATTGACAACCAAGTTAAAACTATAATTGTAATAAAACTACTTCTTTGAATGTAATTTAAAAATATATCTATTCCGCCCACTTATCTTGCTCTCACTACATTTTCCATTTTTGATATAGTTGCTGCAAAAGCATTTGTATCACTACTCATACTCTCTATCAAATTTCTAGCAGCTTCTAATGAATTTGCAAGCTCGCTTTCGCTATTTCCAGAGACATAGACCGCGCCGTCAGCTAGTATAACTACTTTGCCCTCGTCAATCTTTGCATAGCCCCAGTTGATAGCAACTACATCGTGCTTTTTATGCTTATCTTCTATATCTATAATACCTGCTTTTAAAAGAGATATTAATGAGGCGTGGTTTGGTAAAACACCAAACTCACCCTCGCTACCTGGAAGCACTACACTACTCACGTCATCATTAAATATCTGACCTTGAGGAGTTACGATTTCTAAATGTAATTTATCCATTACGCTTCCTTTTTAAATTTAAGCCTTAAGTTTCTCAGCTTTAGCTAAAGCCTCATCTATATTTCCGACCATATAAAATGCTGCTTCAGGTAGATGATCATATTTACCTTCTAAAATTCCCTTAAAGCCAGCGATATTTTCATCAAGACTTACGTATTTACCAGGGCTACCTGTAAATACTTCAGCAACGAAGAATGGTTGAGATAAAAATCTCTCTATCTTTCTTGCTCTATCAACTGTTAGCTTATCTTCTTCGCTAAGCTCGTCCATACCAAGGATAGCGATGATATCTTGAAGGTCTTTATATTTTTGAAGCACAGCTTGAACGCCTCGAGCTACTTTATAGTGATCCGCACCTAAAATTTGAGGATCGAGCATCCTTGAAGTTGAATCAAGCGGATCAACAGCTGGATAGATACCTTTTTCTGCGATCGATCTGTTAAGAACTGTCGTGGCATCAAGGTGAGCAAAAACAGTTGCAGGAGCCGGGTCTGTAAGGTCGTCAGCTGGAACATAAACAGCTTGAACAGACGTAATTGAGCCTTTTTTAGTTGATGTAATTCTCTCTTGGAATTTACCCATTTCACTTGCAAGAGTTGGCTGATAACCAACAGCTGATGGGATACGTCCAAGTAGAGCTGACATCTCTGCACCTGATTGAGAGAAACGGAAGATGTTATCGATAAACATCAAAACGTCAAGTCCCATCTCATCACGGAAGTACTCAGCCATTGTAAGACCAGTTAGCGCAATACGGTTTCTTGCTCCTGGTGGCTCGTTCATTTGGCCGTAGCACAAGGCAACTTTATCCAAAACGTTACTTTCTTTCATTTCGTGATAAAGGTCGTTTCCTTCACGAGTTCTCTCACCAACGCCTGCAAATACAGAGTAACCGCTGTGTTTAAATGCAACGTTGTGGATAAGCTCCATAATAATAACCGTTTTACCAACACCAGCACCACCAAATAGACCTACTTTACCACCCTTCGCATAAGGAGCAAGAAGATCAACTACCTTGATACCAGTTTCAAAAATTTCACTCTTAGTGCTTTGCTCTTCAAATGGAGGAGGATCGCGGTGGATAGACCAGTGCTTATCGAAATTTATACCCTCACCCTCGTCAATCAAATCGCCAACTACGTTAAAAATTCTACCCAAAACTTTTTCGCCAACAGGCACGCTTATAGGTGCACCAAGCGCTTTAGCCTCTAAGCCACGAGTCAGACCCTCACTCATATCCATAGCGATCGTTCTAACTCTATTATCACCTAGGTGAGCAGCAACTTCTAATATTAGTTTATGTTTCTTGCCCTCAACCTCAAAGAAAACTTCGATAGCTTCATTGATCTTCGGCAAGTAGTCATTAAAGTCAACATCGACCACAGGGCCCATAACTTGACTAATAACACCCTTCATTCATACTCCTTTTATTTCATTGATTCAACACCACTGATAATCTCGATAAGCTCAGTGGTAATAGACTCTTGTCTTGCTTTATTATAAGCAAGATTTAACTGTTTGACGCGCTCTTTAGCATTGTTTGTTGCATTATCCATAGCTTGCATTCTAGCGCTGTGCTCAGCCGCCAAAGAATCAACCAAAGCATAATACATACTATACTCAAAATATTTATTGAGCAATTCATCCATAATCTTAGTATAGTTGTCTTCTGGTTCAAATTCCATCAAAGAATTTGTCTCTACCGCAACTATCTTAGACGGCTCAATAGGCACAATATCATTTACTCTAATCTCTTGAGAAATCATATTTTTATAGCCATTGTGTATTAGCACTACTTTATCTGTTATGCCGTTTGTAAAGTCATCAATGGCATCTTTTATGATCTTTTGAGCTTTTTCATAAGTAGGAGAAGAGCTAGCTCCGACATAAGTCTCAAGTAGTTCAACGCCTTGGAAATTGAAAAATTCTATACCTTTTTTACCAACAGCTCTTAGTCTAACTTTGATCTTTTTGGCTTTTAGCTCATCGATCATGCGCCTAACTGTCTTTATAGTCTGGACATTAAAGCCACCGCAAAGTCCTTTATCAGCCGTCACAAATATAATATCAACCTTTTCTACACTCTTTGTTGTATTAAAGAATTTACTCTCAGTCATAACTGAAGCGTATTGATTGATCTTATAAGCTATCTCTGATAAAACCTCATTGATCTTAAGTGCATAAACTCTAGAGTAGCGTGCAGCCTCTTCAGCTTTGCGAAGCTTTGCTGTAGAGACAAGTTTCATCGCACGCGTCGTCTTTTGAGTATTCTGGACGCTCTTGATCTTTCGTTTTATATCTTTTAAATTTGACATATCTTAGCCCTAGTTAGCGGCAAAAGTCGCTTTAAAATCTTTCAACGCTTTATGTAAAATTTCTTCTACTTCTTTATCAAGAACCTTTTTAGTTCTGATCTGTTCAAAAATTTCAGGGTATTTTGCCTCGATATAAGGATATAGCTCAGCTTCAAATTTTGTTACATTTGCAGTTGCAACATCATCCAAGTAACCCTTAGCACCAGCGAATATGATAACTACTTGATTCTCAACTGGAAGCGGAGAATATGGAGGTTGTTTTAGTACTTCAACCATCTTTTGTCCGCGCTCTAGTTGCTTTCTTGAGCTCTCGTCAAGGTCGCTTGCAAACTGAGCAAAAGCTTGTAGTTCGCGGTACTGAGCAAGGTCTAGTCTTAGCGTACCAGATACTTGTTTGATAGCTTTGATCTGAGCTGCACCACCGACACGAGATACAGAAAGACCAACGTTGATCGCTGGGCGGATACCTGAGTTAAATAGGTCACTCTCAAGGAAAATTTGACCATCTGTAATAGAAATAACATTTGTTGGAATATAAGCTGAAACGTCGCCTGCTTGAGTTTCGATGATAGGTAGAGCTGTCAAAGATCCAGCACCTAGCGCATCATTTAGCTTACTTGCTCTTTCTAGAAGTCTTGAGTGAAGATAGAAAACATCGCCTGGATAAGCTTCACGACCTGGTGGTCTTCTTAAGATCAAAGACATCTCACGGTAAGCAACCGCGTGTTTTGACAAGTCATCATAGATGATTAGCGCGTGGCGAGAGTTATCTCTAAAGTATTCACCCATTGTTACGCCAGCGTATGGTGCAAGGTATTGAAGCGCAGCTGCGTCACTAGCACCAGCATTTACAACTATTGTGTAGTCCATAGCGCCATATTCTTCAAGTTTTTTAACGACTTGAGCAACGGTTGATTGTTTTTGACCGATAGCTACATAAATACAAATGACATCTTGACCTTTTTGGTTGATGATAGTATCGATAGCAACTGTTGTTTTACCAGTTTGGCGGTCGCCGATGATTAACTCTCTTTGACCTCTACCGATTGGCACAAGTGCGTCGATAGCTTTGATACCTGTTTGAAGTGGCTCATGAACGCTTTTTCTTGCCATGATACCTTTTGCTTTTTCTTCGACGAAACGAGATTCAGTAGCTTCGATTGGTCCTTTTGCGTCGATTGGCTCACCGAGTGAATTTACAACACGGCCGATCAATGCGTCGCCAACTGGAACGCGTAAAAGTTTTTTTAGTCTTTTTACAGAGCTTCCTTCTGTGATACCGCTAGTTTTTCCAAGGATAACTATACCAACACTGCTCTCTTCAAGGTTAAGAGCCATACCCTTTTCGCCGCTTTCAAACTCAACCATCTCACCAGCCATAACGTTTTTCAAACCATAAACGTTAGCAACGCCATCAGCGACTGAGATGACTTTACCGGTCTCTTCTACATCAACACTTAAATCAAAATTTTCAATACGCTCTTTGATTATCGTGCTAATTTCGTCAGCTTTAATTTTTGCACTCACGCTTTCACTCCTTTTTAAATTGCTTTTAATATATATTCACTCATTTGACTTTTTAGTCTGTCGATAGAGAAATTTACCTCAACACCTAAATCGTCTAACTCAACTTTTACACCGTTGTAATCGCTCTTTGAGCCATCAAGCTTGATCTTAGAGTTAAATTTCTTAGAGAAATTCTCTTCCAAAGCTTTTAGTTGCTCAGCGCTTAGATCAAAATTTCCAACAACCTCGCCGCGATATGTATTTTCAAGCAAAGATTGCTCTATCTTCATCTCATCTAGTATCGCAGGTATAAGCTCTAGCCTTTTGTTTGCACCAAGAAGCTTTATAAAATTTGCAAATTTAGCATCTTGATTTTTAACCAAAGATAGTACAAATTCAACCTTTTGTGAAGCCTTTAATGTTGGCAAACTTATAATGCTTTTAAATTTATCGCTAGCAAAAGCAGCAGCTAGCTCTGATAAATTTTCAACAAATGCATTAAGTTCATTAGACTTTACGTCGCTTAAGATTGCCTTTACGTATTTTTTAGCTACTACTTCATTCATTAGCTAACCTTTTTAAGTATGATATTTACAAGTTCTTTTTGATCGACTTTTAGGCTATCACTTGAGAAAATGTCGCTCAAAATTTCATTTACAACGCCTTTTGTCATCTTGCGCTCTTCAAATTCTTTTTGCTCTTTGTAGCCTTTTTCGATATTTGCGATATCGTTTTGAGCCTCTTTTTTAACTTTAGCAGCTAAATTTACAGCCTCTTTTTTCGCAGTTTCGATTAGAGCATTTGCATTTTGCTTAGCCTCTTCTACACGCTTTAAAACGTCATCTTTTTTAGCTTTTGACTCACGAAGCTTCTCTTGGATACTCTCAAGCTTGTTTGCGATCCTATCGATCCTGCTTTGATAAAGAGCTTTTAGTGGCTTAGCAGCAAAATAGACCAAAATAGCAAAGAAAAGTAAGAAGTTTAGCGTTCTCTCAACTATGTCGTAGTTTGTTCCACCATGCTCGCTAGCGTATGCTAGAAATGGAAGTGCTAGAAAAAATAAAATTTTTATCTTCATAAATTTCCTTTAAATTTTAGAGAGCTTAGCGTTTAAAGCTGCTCTAAGCTCAGGTAGTTTAGCTGATAGATCTGCCTTTAGGCTATCTTTTTGAGAGCTTAAAGCGTTTAAAAACTCATTATAATCAGCCTCTAAACTACTTTTTACCGCATTTATCTCTTTTAAAGACTCTTCTTTTGCCAAATTTAAGGCCTCTTGTCTTATTTTGTTAGCCTCAGATCTTGCATTTTGTATGATCTCTTCGATCTCTTTTTCATGAACGCTTAAGTCGCTTGCATTTTTGCTAGTGCTCTCTTCGTCATTTTTTATAGAGGCATTTCTGTCATCTATAAATTTAAGCATTGGCTTGTATAGCAAAGGATTTAAAATGGCGATCAAGACAAAGAAAACGATAGCCGTTAAAAGCATCAATGGCACATCTATTTCTAACATCCACTCTCCTTATTTTGTTATTAAGTTTTATTTAATATTCAAATCAAAGTCTGATTTTACAATAAAATACTAAAAATAAAAATAAATTTGTAATTCTATTTTAGCTTAGCGATAAATTCTTCTACCTGCGAAATATCGCTAAATTCTAATATTAAATTTTTAGATTTTACTTTTGTCTTTATCTTTAAATTTTTAAAAATTTCTTGTAAATTTGATAACTTTTTGCTCATTTCCTCTGAAATTTGAGGCTTTGGCTCTTTTACTTCTTCTTTATTTTTTATCTTTTTTACTAAGATTTCTGTATCTCTAACACTTAGCTTTTGTCCGATGATCGTATCAACGACCATTCTTTCTTCTTCACTACTAAGCCCTACGATGACTTTAGCATGGCCTTGCGTGAGCTTGTCTTCTTGCAAAAGTCTTTGCGTGTAGTCGCTAAGTAGCAAAAGTCTCATTGTATTTGTTATCTGAGTTCTGCTCTTATGGATGATGTTTGCTAAGCCATCTTGTGTGATCTTATACTCATTTATGAGCTCTTTATATGACTTTGCAAGTTCGATTGGATTTAAATTTTCACGTTGTATGTTTTCGATAAGCGCAAGCTCTCTTAAATTTTGAGACTTGATATCAGCGATGATCGCTTTTATCTTGCTTACTCCAAGCATCTTTGTGGCGCGGTATCTACGCTCACCAGCTATTAGCATGTAGCCGTCATCTTTTTTGATGACGATTATTGGTTGTATTAGTCCGTGCCTTTTGATGCTAGCACTTAGCTCTTTTAAAGCCTCTTCGTCAAAATGCGTCCTTGGCTGGTAAGGGTTTGGTAAAATTTCATCTATATTTATCTCTTCGACTATCTCAGAGTCGTTTAAATTTGCGATCTCTTTGCTGTAGGCCTGCTCTACATCTTCAAGTATCGCGCTAAGTCCGCGCCCTAATCCACCTTTTTTCGCCATTTTTTTCCTTATTTTTTAGTTTAAAATACAATATGCCAAATTTTGATATGCGATCGAGCCTGGTGATTTTATATCATAAAGTATCACCGGCTTGCCAAAACTTGGGCTTTCAGCAAGTTTTACGTTTCTTGGAACGACTACAAATTCGTCTTTTCCGTCCTTGCTCTTAAAGAGCTTATTTTCAAAATGCTGCTTTAAATTTGCAATGGTCTCTTTTGAGAGATTGTTTTGCGAGCTAAACATTGTCGGTAAAAAGCCCTTTATATTTAGCTTTGGATTTATCGTTTTTTTGATGATCTTTACAGTGTTTAGGATCTGCGCCAAGCCCTCAAGTGCGTAAAATTCGCACTGGATCGGGATGATCACACTATCGCTTGCACTAAGAGCATTTATCGTGATACTACCAAGTGCCGGAGGACTATCGATGATGATAAAATCATAGTCGTCTACAACTTCTGAAATTTTGTTTTTAAGGATTAGTTTATAGTCTTTGCTTTGGTCGTTAAATTCTTGCTCGATGCCGACAAGTCCGATATTTGACGGAGCTAAAAAAAGCGTTGGTATCTCAGTTTTTAGTACGATTTGTGAGAGCTTTTTTCTATCTGTTAAGACGTGATAGATGTTAAACTCATAATCGCTTCTGCTAAAACCAAGTCCAGTCGTCGCATTTGCCTGTGGATCGATGTCTATTAATAATACTTTTTTTTCAGCAACCGCCAGTGATGCTGCTAAATTTACGGCTGTTGTGGTCTTGCCAACGCCGCCTTTTTGGTTAGCTATTGTTATTATCTCGCTCATCTTAAAGAATATACCTTTTCCCCGTTTAATAATATCGCTCCATCCTCGCAAATTTCAGCATCCTGAAGCGAAACAGCTCTATTTGCAATATGCGTAATAAAACTTTTTGACTTGCAAAAGTCTATCCTAAATTTGCTAAAAATTGGCTTCCATAAAATCTTTTTATCAAGCATACCAACAAAGCCCCAAACTAGCTCATCTACGCTAGCTTTTATGTCCAAAATGCCCGCATTTTCGGGTGCGCTAGCTAAATTTATCCCCATGCCACAAATGTAAATTTCATCCACTTTATTTGTCAAAGTGCCGCCTATTTTAAGGCCATCTACGTAAAAATCATTTGGCCATTTTAGCCAGCACTTTGAGCCAAACTCGCTCAAGACTTCACGCATCAACATAGAAAAATATATCGAGATCGAGGGCGGAGGTATGTCGCTTGGCAACTCATCTTCGCTTACACAAAATGACATAAATAAATTTCCGCCAAGCCCCTCCCAGCTGTTGCCACGGCTGCCGACCCCTTTTGTTTGATTGTATGCCACGACCATGTGCGGTGGCTTTATCTCCCCGTTTTTTAGGGCGTCTATCAAAAATTCCTGCGTCGAAGGCAGACTTTGGATAAACTCAACCTTCAAATCACACCTTAAATTTATAGAAGTGATTTACCGGATTTTGCCCGCCGCCGATGATGACTGCGTTTTTAATAGCATTAAAGATATAATCATGTGCGTTTTTCACGCTATCTTTTAGACTAAGACCATTTGCTAAATTTGAAGCGATCGCGCTAGATAGCGAGCAGCCTGAGCCGTGTGTCGCAGTCGTTTTTATGCGCTCATCGCTAAAAATTTCATATTCCTTGCCGTCATAAAATATATCAAGCGACTTGCCGTCAAGCTCGCCACATTTTAGATAAACACTCTTTGTGCCAAATTTCAAAAGATCCTTGCAAGCCTCTTTTAGCTCGTCCTCGTCCTTTAGCTCACGCTTTAAAATTTCGCGCGCTTCAAAGATATTTGGCGTGATCACGCTTGCAAGCGGGAAAAGCTCCTCCACGATCGCGTCTTTTGCAGCGCCCTCTAGCCAGATGTCACCATTTTTACAGCTCATTACAGGATCAAGCACGACTGGCGGTAAATTTTTGATCTCTCGTAGCGTTTTTGCAACGCTTTTGATGATCTCAACACTTGGGACAACGCCTATTTTTATCACATCAACTCTTATATCATCAAATATCGCCTTGATCTGATCCTCGATGAGCTTGGTCTCAACTAGCTGCATACCAAATATGCCCTTTGTGTTTTGAGCAGTGACCGCTGTGATCGCTCCCATCGCATATACGCCGTGTGCTATAAAGACCTTTATATCAGCTAAAACTCCAGCTCCACCGCTTGGATCAACACCTGCTATACTTAGCGCATTTTTCATAACCGCTCCTTTAAATTTATTTTAATTCATCGCCAACGCTAAGGCGCTTACCATTTATATATGCTTTTGCGTTTGTTGGCTTTTTGCTTGGCTCTTGAAGCTCGTAAATTTTGACCGCCCCACCCTTGCAAGCAACCACAACATGATCTTTTTCTACGCTTAAAATTTCTCCACTTTTGCCACTTTTGTCGCTTAGCTCAAGAGATAAAATTTTTAGCCCGCTTGCCAGATAAAGCCCCGGCCAAGGTGTGAGCGCACGAAATTTATTATAAATTTGCCCCGCCTCTTCATCAAAGCTAAAAAGTCCGTCGCTTTTACTTATCTTTTTGCAGTGCGAGGACTCTGCGTCATCTTGCTTTTGTGGCTTTAAATTTTCAAAATTTCTTAGCACTTTTACGATTAGCTCACCGCCAAGCTCGCCTAGCTCACTAAAAAGCTCGCTTGACATCTTACTCTCGCAAGGCGTGTAGATGAAATCCAGCATATCGCCAGTATCAAGGCCAGCGTCCATTAGCATAGCTGTGACGCCAGTTTGCTTCTCGCCTGCTAGGATCGCGCTTTGTATAGGGCTTGCACCTCTATATTTTGGCAAGATCGAGGCGTGTAAATTTATACAAGTCGCCACGTCAAGCACACTTTGTGGCAAAATTTTGCCATAAGCTGCCACCACGATAAATTTAGGCTCAAATGCCTTTAGCTCGGCAACCACCGCCTCATCTTTTAGCGTATTTGGTGTAAAAACTGGCACGCCATTTAGCTCATTTTGAGCGTAAATTTTGACCTCACTTGGGGTTAAAATTTGCTTTCTGCCAACTGGCTTATCAGGCTGGGTAAAGACCGCTTTTATATTAAAGCCAGCTTCTTTTAGGTGCCTAAGTATCCTAACAGCATAATCAGGCGTCCCCATAAAAACTACATTCATCACTTTCCTTTAAATTTCAACGACTTTTATTTTGATCTATGTTTTTGCTGCTTGGCGGCCAAGAGGCGCATGGATATTTCTGCCAGCTAATCTTTTGCAATACTAAATTTCTTAGCTCATCAATGCTAACTTTGCCGTTGTGACTAAGCCTCTTAAATTCCTCACTAGTGCATAGATCTGGTACTATTTTTAGCGCTGGTGGCGCCTTGCACGCCATCCACTCATCTAAATTTAACGTTCCGTCGCGATCTATGTCATTAAAATCCAAAAACATATATGCCGGATCTGCTGGCTCGCAGCTATATGCACCAAGGCAAAATAGCATAATGCAAAAAAATTTCTTCATTTTATACTCTTAAATTTCTAAGTTCAAAGTGCCAAAAAGTCGCAACTCAAAGCTCTTTTTTAAGTAGCTCAAGCAGTGCAAATTTAAGCTCTTCGATGTTCTCGTTTGTCGCTGATGAGATTGGCAAAACAAAGTATGGTTTTTTCGCATCAAAGCTGTATAGGTCTTGCTTATAGACAAATTTACCAACTTGTTTTGGCTCTAAATTTATACTTTTCATAAATTCTTTTATATTTTCATCTAAATTTTCTGCCGCATCGACTCTGGTGATAGCGATCGCGTAGTCCCTGCTAGCAAGCACACTTGAAAATTTAGCGACCTCCTCTTTTAGCACGCTAAACTGCTCGCTCATGCTTCTGTAGTTTGCGCTATCTATCATAAAAAGCAAAATTTTATTTCTCTCGATGTGCTTTAGAAACTGCACGCCAAGGCCACGTCCGTCGCTCGCTCCCTCAATGATGCCAGGGATATCGGCCATGACAAAGCCGCTAAACTGATCGACCTCAACAAGTCCGAGCTTTGGTGTAAGCGTGGTAAATTCGTAGTTTGCTATCTGTGGTTTGGCGTTTGAGACGGCTGAGATGAGGGTTGATTTGCCCACATTTGGAAAGCCAACAAGGCCCACGTCAGCTATCAGCTTTAGCTCGAGCCTGACCTCTACGCTCTCTTCTGGCATGCCCTTTTGAGCGTATTCTGGAGCTTGGTTGATAGAGTTTTTAAAGTGAAAATTTCCAAGTCCGCCCTTGCCACCTTTTAAAAATAGCGTCCTTTGCCCCTCTTCTACCATGTCGCAAAGTAGCTCGTTTGTCTGTGCGTCATAGACCGCCGTTCCTGGCGGCACGACAAGCTCTAAGCTCTCACCCTTTTTGCCAGTCATGCGTCTGCCCATGCCAGCCTCGCCGTCGCTTGCTCTCATCGCCCTTTTGCCCTTGTAGTTTGCCAGTGTGTGGGTGTTGTTGTCACAGACAAAATAGACATCTCCGCCATCTCCGCCATCTCCGCCGTCTGGGCCGCCTAAAATGACGTGCTTTTCGCGGCGAAAGCTTACTGCTCCGGCTCCGCCATGGCCTGAACTTAGGGTTAATTTCACGCTATCTATAAACATTTTTTACCTTAAATTTATCTATTATTTAGTTTGAATTTTAGGCGAGATTATATCTTTTAAATGATTAAAATTTGTTTTGCGTTTAAAATCTCACTTTGCTTTTAGCGTCTGATAAATTTATAAAATCAGCCAAATTTTTGCCTAAATTTCATAAAATGGCGCAAAAGGATAGAGAATGAAAACACTTACGATTATTGATACTTTTGGCTTCTTTTTTAGGCTTTACTACGCTATGAGTGGGCTTAAAAACAGAGAGGGCAAACCAAGTGGCATGATAAGTGGCTTTGCAAATTTCATAGCGAGCCTAAAAGATGAGTACCAAAGCGACTACCTCATCTTCGCACTCGATAGCAAGGGCAAGACCCTGCGCCACGAAATTTTAGGCGAATACAAAGCAAACAGGAGCGAGCCGCCAGCTCAGCTAAAAGAGCAGCTGCCAGTTTGTATAGATATGATAGAAAAAATGGGACTTTACAGCCTTAGCCGCGAGGGCTACGAGGCTGATGATATCATCGCAAGTGCGGTTAAAATTTGCAAAGATAAAGATATATTTGTGCGAATAGTCACGCATGATAAGGACCTTTATCAGCTCATAGAAGACGGCAAAGTGAGCATCTACAGCCCACAAAGCAAGATCGACCACGATAGCGCTAGTTGCTTTGAAAAGTATGGTGTCTATCCAGCTCAGGTGAGGGACTTTTTAGCCATCGCAGGTGATAGCTCAGATAACATCCCAGGCGTCAAAGGTATCGGCGCAGTGGGAGCTAAGAAGCTTTTAGCCGAGTATGGTAGCTTAGAGGGAATTTATGAAAATTTATCCCTTCTTAGAAACGAGCGCACCAAAAATATGCTAGCAGCCGCAAGAGACGAGGCGTTTTTGAGCAAAAAGCTAGCCACGCTCTTTGATGACGCGATCACTTCGCTTGATCTTGAGCAGTCCAAATTTCCAGAGCAAAATCCTTTGATAAATATCTCAGAAATTTTAAAAGAGTACGATCTAAACAGGCTTCTTAAGAGCTTGCAAAAAGAGGAAAATGCTGAATTTAAGCTTGGCTTTAGAGCAAATTTACTACTTGATGAGGCAAGCATCGAAAAGCTGCTCTCAAGCGTCACGCCAGAGACCATCGTCGCCTTTGACACTGAGACCACGGGCGTTGATAGCAAGAGCGCAAAGATCGTTGGTTTTAGCTTTTGCTTTAACGACGAGGACGCATACTACGTGCCAGTGGCTCACAACTACCTAGGCGCGCCAAAGCAAATAGACCTAAAATTTGCCACTTGGGCGGTAGGGCAAATTTATAAAGGCTGCGTGATCGGACAAAATTTAAAATATGACTTTGAGATCGTGAAAAACAATCTTGGGCTCAACCCTTCAGCAAATTTTAAAGATACGATGATACTTGCTTGGCTTAGCGATCCAAACTCAAGTGTGGGCATGGACGCGCTGGCAAAGAGGCTATATGACTACGACACGATCAAATTTGAAGATGTGGTCAAAAAAGGGCAAACTTTTGGCGATGTGCCCCTAGAAAATGCCGCTAAATACGCGAGTGAGGACGCTTGGATAACGCTTAAATTTTATAAAACTTTTCAAAATACACTTGATAAAAATTTACTGGCCCTTGCCGATACGCACGAGTTTCCTTTTATCCTCACACTCTTTGACATGGAGCAAAACGGCATCAAGATAAACGAAGCTAAGATGCAAAAGCTCATCCTTGAAAACGACACCAAACTAAAGGCGCTAACAAGTGAAATTTACGAGCTAAGCGGCGAAAATTTCAACATAAACTCCGTAAAACAGCTTGGCGTCATACTTTTTGAGCACCTAAAGCTTCCTACCAAAAAGAAGACAAAAACAGGATATAGCACCGATGAGAGCGTGCTAGCTGAGCTTACGGACGCTCATCCAGTGATTGAAAAAATTTTAGCTTACAGAGAGCTATATAAACTACAAAGCACCTACTGCGAGCCACTTTTAGCGCTTGCAAAAAAGGATGAGGGCTCACGAATTTACACGAGCTTTTTGCAAACTGGCACAAGCACAGGCAGGCTTTCAAGTAAAAATCCAAATTTACAAAATATCCCAGCTCGTGGCAGCCTCGCAAAGGATGTCAGAGAGTGCTTTGAGGCGCGCGAGGGATATAGCTTTGTGGCGCTTGACTACAGCCAGATCGAGCTTAGACTGCTAGCTCACTTTAGCCGTGATCCTGCGCTTCTTGAGGCGTTTAAAAATGACGATGATATCCACGCAAGGACGGCTATTAGCATATTTGGTAGCAGCGACGGACAAAATAGAGCCGTGGCAAAGAGTATAAATTTTGGCCTCATTTACGGCATGGGCTCAAGCAAGCTGGCAAATCAAGTAAATATCACAAGAGCCGAGGCAAAAGAGTATATAGAGCGATATTTTAAGGCATTTGCGACGATCAAAGAATTTTTAGAGAGCATAAAAATTTCAGCCAAAAACGACGGCTTTGTGCAGACACTACTTGGTAGAAAGCGCTACTTTGACTTTAAAAGTGCCACACCTATGCAAATAGCTATGTTTGAGCGCGAAGCGGTAAATACGGTCTTTCAAGGCTCCGCAGCAGACCTTGTCAAGATGGCGATGGTAAAAGTTAGAGCAAATTTAGATGAAAAAGCGAGTATGTTGCTTCAGATCCACGATGAGCTGATCTTTGAAGTAAAAGACGAGTTTGCGCAGGAATTTGGCAAGGCGACGCAAAAGACGATGGAGGAAATTTACACCTTAAATGTGCCACTTAAAACATCGCTAAATATCGCCAAAAACTGGGGCGAACTGAAATAGAGTAAATTTGGCTAGCCTATCTAAATTTAAATGAGCTAGCCTATTTTTATTTTGTAATTTAAACGACATATATAATAGGTAAATTTTAGCGCGCTTTGCTTTTTTGCATATATAAATTTTCAAACATATAAGCCAAAATGCAACCAACTAAGTAGCAAATAATGTCCGTCCAGTCAAATGTCCCACCAAAAATTATCCGTAATATTGAGCTTTTGACACCTAAAATTTCAAGAATTTTGAGGTATTGCAAGGCTTCTATAAAAAGTGAAATGATAAAGACAACAATGGCTAAATTTATAGGGGCTACCCTAAATATAGCTCGCCCAAACGCATAAAGCATCGCAGTAGCTAGCACATCGCCGATATAGTGCCTTATAAAACCGCCTTTTATAAAGATAGCAATATAAATTTCTATCGCCAAAATAATAACGCCGGTCACCGCCCAGCCAGCTCTTCTCTTTTGGCTAAATTTGCTTTTGTTTATAGGTAAAGATATCGCTTCTTTGGTATATTCTTTCAAATTTATCCTTTTAAATTTATCTCGTAGATTTTAACACAGATGAAAATTCTTAACAACTTTTTGCAATAATATAAAATAAAACTTAAATTTTTATATTAATAATTTTTAAAAACAAAGTATGAAAAATTTAGATTTTATAGTTTATACAAAGTAAAATTTATAAATTTCAAAAGAGTGGTAATGATGCAGAAATTTAGACCAAAACCACCTAGCACAAGCTTTCAACTAATACAAAACTCTCGCTTTTGTCAAATTAATCTTAAAATATAAGTTTAATCTCAATTCATAAGAGATATAATCAACATTAAATTTACATTTAACTTAGGAGGTTTCATGGATTTTCTCATGAATTTAAGTGAAGGCGTGCAGTTTGCTATCCAGCTTCTCATCGTCCTTATCTGTTTGTTCTACGGAGCTAAAAAAGGCGGTATAGCGCTTGGTATGCTAGGCGGTATTGGTCTTGTAGTTTTAGTTTTTGGATTTAACATCGAGCCTGGCAAGCCTGCTATCGATGTTATGCTAACCATTTTAGCCGTTGTTGTGGCTAGCGCTACACTTCAAGCTAGTGGCGGTCTTGACGTTATGCTTCAAATAGCAGAAACCATACTTAGAAAAAATCCAAAATATGTAAGTATCCTAGCTCCATTTGTAACATGTACGCTTACTATTTTATGCGGAACTGGACACGTTGTTTATACTGTGCTTCCTATCGTTTATGACATCGCTATCAAAAACGGTATCCGCCCAGAGCGTCCTATGGCTGCAAGCTCGATAGCTTCACAAATGGGTATCATCGCTAGCCCAGTTTCAGTTGCTGTTGTAACCCTTACTAGCTTTCTTATCAACGCTAAAACTCACTTAGCTGGTTTTGATGGATATTTGGACCTTTTAAAGATCACTATCCCATCAACATTTTGTGGCGTTTTGGCGATAGGTATTTTTAGCTGGTTTAGAGGCAAAGACCTTGATAAAGACGAAGTCTTTCAAGCAAAACTTCAAGACCCTGAGTTTAAAAAATACGTTTATGGCGACAGCGCAACACTTCTAGGCAAAAAACTTCCTATGCACCAATGGGCTGCAATGTGGATATTTTTAGGCTCTATCCTTGTAGTCGCACTTCTTGGATACTTTAAAGATCTTCGCCCAAGCTGGACTACTTACAAAGACGCAACAGTCGTTCAAATAGTAGCAAACCTTCCAACTGAGCAAAAAGTCTTAAAAACCTTAAAGATAAAAGACGCCAGCATCCAAACAGAAGCTGCTGAGTTAAAAGTTTCAAACGATAAGCTAAACTCAAATCAAAAAGCTCAATCAGTTAAAATCATCGGCAAAGATGCAAATCAAACTCTTACTCGCACAGCTGATGGTGCAGTAACATATATAAATGAAAAAGGTGCAAAAGAGGAATTTCAAGGCGCTTATATAAATATCAGCAACAAACTAGCCTCTTCAAAGAGCCTAAGCATGGTTCATGTTATTCAAATTTTCATGCTTTTAACAGGTGCACTCATCTTGATATTTACTCCAACAGATGCTAGCAAGATCGGCAAAAATGAGATCTTTAGATCGGGTATGATCGCACTTGTTGCAGTATTTGGTATCTCTTGGATGGCTGAGACTATGTTTGCAGTACATACTCCGATGATGAAAGAAGCCCTTGGTGGCATCGTAAAAGAGCACCCTTGGACCTATGCGGTTATGCTACTTATCATCTCTAAATTTGTTAACTCTCAAGCTGCAGCCTTGGTTGCGTTCGTGCCATTAGCACTAAATATCGACGTTAACCCTGCTGTAATCCTAGCCTTTGCGCCGGCTTGCTATGGATACTACATCCTACCAACATACCCAAGCGACCTTGCGGCTATTCAGTTTGACAGAAGCGGTACAACACACATTGGTAAATTTGTTATCAACCACAGCTTCATCTTCCCAGGCCTTATCGGCGTTATAGTCTCTTGTATATTTGGCTATATCTTCGCTACTGCGTTTGGCTATCTATAATAGATAAATTTCTTGCTGCCCTTTGGTGGCAAGAAATTTCTTCATTAAAGCTTATCTTTAAATTTCTGCTTATTACTCATATAAACAAAGCTTAGCACTTCAGCCACAGCCCTAAAAAGATGCGCTGGTATCGTATCATCGACCTCACAAACTCTATAAAGCTCCCTTGCAAGAGGTGGATTTTCATAAATTTGCACTCCGTTTTCAACCGCTACCTTTTTTATTTGAAGCGCTAAGAAATCAACCCCTTTAGCAAGTATTATCGGTGCCTCGTCACGGCTTTTATCGTATCTGATCGCCACGGCATAGTGAGTTGGGTTTGTGATGACGACATCAGCTTGTGGGATATTTTGCATCATTCGTCGTTTGGCTGCACGCATTTGTGCTTGGCGGATCCTGCCTTTTACCTGTGGGTCGCCCTCCATCTGCTTATACTCGTCCTTGATCTCTTGCTTGCTCATGCGAAGGTCTTTAAAATACTGAAAACGCACGATAAGCAGGTCAGCAAGGCCGATCACAAAAAGTATAAAAAGCATGACACTAACTAAGATGATGAGCTTCTCTTTTAGCCACACAAGCTGGTCAAACATAGAAAAAAATAGCGTGTGTGGAAGCTCTTTGATAAACTGCAAGAAAAAGTAAAATCCAACTCCAAAGACGATGCTTACTTTAACGACGATCTTGACGCTCTCGATAGCCTTTTTCATAGAAAATAAATTTTTTAGCCCTTTTAGTGGATTTATCTTGCCAAAATTTGGTGTTATGGGCTTTGTGGTAAATATAAAACCAAACTGCATTACATTTGCGATTATGCCGGCAACCGCGACGCAGATGCAAACTGGCAGGATCATCAGAAGTGCCCTACCAAAGGTATTTACAACGATCATCTTTACCGTTGGCAAGGTCAGTGGCTGACCGATAAATTTAGAGTAGTAGATGTAAAGCGAGATGACCTGATCTTTCATGAAATTTAGCATCGCAAGCAGCACACCAATAGCGATGACTAGGGTCACAAAGCCAGATAGGTCCTGACTTTTGGGGACGTTGCCATCCTTTTTGGCGTCTTCTATCTTTTTGGGGGTCGCTTCTTCGGTTTTTTCCTGATCTTCGCCTGCCATCTTTGTCCTGAGCTTGCTTAAATTTGGGCGATTATAGCCAAAATGCGGTTAAAATATCCGTTAAATTTAACTTTTTGTGAGCCAAAAAACTAAGCCATTTTAGGCGTTTTTGGCTAAAATTAGCAAAAATAAGGAGAGGCAAAATGTCATTTTTAGAAGGCTTATTTAACATTTTCAAAGCCAAAAAACCACCAAAAAGCGATGAAGAGCTACTTTTAGACGAGTACGCAAGCATCTACGCCGAGATAAAAGAGAAAAATTTAGACGATTACGACTTTTTATGTGAACTCATACGATTACTCTCTTTTTCAAGAGCTAGGCGTTACGACTTTTGTCTTGAGAAGTGCCTAGAAAAGGGCGACGCTGAGGGACTAAATGATCTCATCTTTCAATACGCTAAGCTAAATTTACTCCCAGGATGTAGCGGTGGATATGACCAGTGTGAGAAGCTGATCCCAGCATTTTTTGCTATCGCTTGTGGCGACACAGATAGTATGGCAAGCATCTTTCCAAAAGGCCTGCCACCTAGCAAAAACGGCTATAAATTTCTATGCGTTATGCACGATCTGCTCACTGCGATACTTTGGCAAGATGAAATTTTACTTGATCCAGCCCTAGAAAAAGCACGCACTTTTGCAGAGTCCAAAAAGCCAGCAAACGAAAGAGAGGCGGTTAAATTTGTGCTTGCCCTACACGAAAAAGACACGGCTGCCATGAGCGAGCATTTGCAGAAATTTTGCTCTACCTTTGGCAGGACAGAGGCACCTAAATTTGAAAAACGCCTCTACATTTTCGCGCACGGACTTCACGCTTTGGCGCGCTACTTTTTACCGCTTGAACTCTTTAAAGAGATAAAGCTACCAAAAAATGAAAATTTCAGTAAATTTTACGCAAAGAGGCTCTTTCAAAATGAAATTCCCAAGCCAAAACTCTATTTTACTTTTCCGCCTGAGCTTGAACTAATAAATGTGATTTTAAGCGCACCAGTAGCCAAAACGCTAGTATATCAGCCACATTTGCCAAGTGATAAAACATTTTTCTTAGATCATACATCTATGATAAGAAATTTAGCCGATGAGATCATAAGATTAGGGGCATTAAAGTAGAATTTATAAACTTTTGGCTAATATTCACACCTTACAACCAACAAAGCTCCATAAATCTTTTGCAAAAAAGTGCTTTTTGGTCTTACCAAATTTTAGAAAGGTAGAGTATGTCAAAATACGCTATATTTAAGCATGGCAGTAAGCAATATCGTGTTAGCGAGGGCGAGTTCCTTAAGCTAGATCACTTTAGCGCTGAAGCTAAATCAACCGTTGAGATTACAGAAGTTTTAGCTGTAAATGACGGCGAAGTAAAGGTAGGTGCGCCATTTGTTAAGGGTGCAAAAGTTGTTCTTGAGGTCGTTAATGAAGGCAAAGACAAAAAAGTAGTTATCTACAAAAAACGCAGACGTAAAGACTCAAAACTAAAACGCGGCTTTAGAAGACAATTTACACGTGTAAAAGTCGTAAGTATCGCAGCTTAAGGAGATAAGATATGGCACACAAAAAAGGTCAAGGTTCAACCCAAAATAACCGTGATAGTATCGGACGCCGATTAGGTGTTAAGAAATTTGGTGGCGAGTTCGTTCGTGCTGGAAATATAATCATCCGCCAAAGAGGAACAGCAACTCACGCTGGAAATAACGTAGGTCTTGGCAAAGATCACACTATTTTTGCATTAGTTGATGGCTTTGTAAAATTTGAAAGACTTGATAAAAACAGAAAAAAAGTATCTGTTTATCCAGCTGCATAATCCCAGGGGCGTTTGCCCCTTTTTTCTTTTTAAATCCACCCAAAATTTAACAAATTTAATTTATCTTACTTATTATATAGCTTGGCATTTTAGCAAAACACCAAACTATTAAATTTATTTTATTTCGCTTTTAACAAAGCAAGCTCTTGCGCTAGGAATTCCCCTGTGTAGCTGCCAGTTTTTTTGTAGTTTTTAGCTACCTCTTTGACACTGCCACAAGCTATCACTTTACCGCCTTTTGCGCCGCCTTCTGGTCCCATATCTACGATATAGTCGCAGTTTTTGATGACATCCATATTATGCTCGATCACAAAGACAGAATTTCCAAGATCGACCAGGTGATTTAGCACCTTTACTAGCCTATCAACATCGGCAAAATGAAGTCCCGTCGTTGGCTCATCAAGGATGTAAAGCGTATTTCCAGTGTCGCTTCTACTAAGCTCTTTTGCTAGCTTCACGCGCTGCGCCTCGCCGCCACTAAGAGTGACTGCGTTTTGTCCAAGCGTGATGTAGCCAAGCCCCACGTCTTGCAGCGTGGTGAGCTTTGAAGCGATCTTTGGCACAGCCTTAAAGAACTCAACCGCCTCATCTATACTCATATTTAGCACCTCAGCGATGTTTTTGCCTTTGTATAAAATTTCCAAGGTCTGAGCGTTATATCTAGCGCCGTTACAAACGTCACAAACCACGTTGATATCAGGCAAAAAGTGCATCTCGATCGTGATCTCGCCCTCGCCTTGGCACTTCTCGCAGCGCCCACCTTTGACGTTGAAGCTAAAGCGCCCTATTTTATAGCCTCTAAGCTTGGCCTCTTTAGTCTGCGCAAATAAATTTCTTATCTCATCCATCACACCAGTATAAGTCGCTGGATTTGAGCGTGGGGTGCGGCCAATCGGGCTTTGATCGAGGTATATGACCTTGTCTAAATTCTCAAGTCCGCTTAAATTTACCCCAGCTATTTTTTTCACTTTTTTAGCTCTATTTAGCTGCTCCTGCGCCTCTGGGAGCAAGGTCTGAAGCACTAGAGAGCTCTTGCCAGATCCTGATACGCCAGTGATGCCAACTAAATTTCTAAGTGGGAATTTAGTGGTTAAATTTGAGATATTGTTGATATTTACATTTGAAATTTCAAGCCACTTCTCAGCTTTTCTATTTTTTTGATAGTCGATCTTTTTCTTACCATTTATGTATTGTGCAGTCTGAGTGTCTGAGCTTAAAAGCTCTTTTGCTGTGCCTGCAAAGACCACGCTGCCGCCAAATTTACCAGCTCCAGGGCCGATATCTACGATAAAATCAGCCTCCTCTATCGTCTTTTTATCATGCTCGACGACGATTACGGAGTTGCCTTTGGCTTGCAAATTTCTAAGCGTCTTTATAAGTTTTAGCGTATCACGCTCGTGCAGACCGATGCTTGGCTCATCAAGCACGTACATGACGCCACTTAGCCCACTTCCTATCTGGCTCGCGATCCTGATGCGCTGTGCCTCGCCACCGCTGATCGTCCTAGCATCACGTCCAAGCGACAAGTAGCCAAGTCCCACGTCATACAAAAAGAAAAGTCTCTCGTTGATCTCTTTTAAGATAGGCTTTGCGATCGCCTTGTCATAGTCGCTGAGATATGCGAAATTTTTCTCATTTGAGAAAAATGCGGTGCAGTTTTCTATACTCATATCCAAAATTTCACCAAGCCCAAGACCAGCGACCTTTACCGCTAGACTTTGAGGCTTTAGTCTGTGTCCGTTACAAGCGTCACAAATTTTCTCGCTCATATACTCGTCAAAGTCCTTGTAGTCCTTCAAAAGCCCGTGTGAAATTTTAACTACTCCGTCAAATTTTCTAAGCAGCTTGTTTCGCTTCCAAAAGAACGAAACATCCTTGACGTTGCCGTATAAAACGAGCCTCTTTTCATCTTCGCTAAGCTCATAATATGGCTTTTTGATATCGATGCCATTTTGCTCACAAAAAGCAAGCAAAAATTTATAGTAATAGCTCATGTTATAGCCGTAAAGTAGCTTGATAGCGCCGTTTTCTATCGACTTTTCCTCGTCGATGATCTTGCTCATATCTAGGCTATATCTTATGCCAAGTCCGTCGCAGTGCTCGCAAGCGCCCTTTGGCGAGTTGAAGCTAAAGCTTAGCGGCTCAAGTGGCGTAAATGAAATTTTACAGTCAAAACAAGCCATATGCTCGCTGTAATGTATAAAACTCTCTTTTAAGCCCAGTTCGTCAGCGTTTGCGATCTCTATCTCGACCTCGCCAAAGCTCTCATTTAGCGCCTTTTCGACGTCGCTTGCTAGGCGCTCGTGATTTTGCTCGTCGATGGCGATCCTATCAACAATGACCTTTATCGTGTGTTTTTTCGTTTTTGCAAGCTCGATCTCCTCATCAAGCCTCACCACCACGCCATCTATATGTGCTCTAACAAAGCCTTTTTGACGTAAATTTTCGATCAGATCCGCCCATGTTCCCTTTTTCTCACGAACTAACGGCGCATAGATGATCACTTTTGCACCAAGTGGGAGCTTTGAAATTTCATTTATGATGTCACTCGCGCTCATTTTTGAGATAGGTTTGCCGCATTTATGGCAGTGCTGCACGCCAACCCTTGCGTATAAAAGCCTTAGATAATCATAAATTTCAGTGATCGTGCCAACCGTTGAGCGAGGGTTTTTTGAAGTTGTCTTTTGGTCTATCGCAATTGCAGGCGTTAAACCCTCAATCTTATCGACATCAGGCTTACCCACGCGGTCTAAAAACTGCCTAGCATAGCTGCTAAGGCTCTCCATATACCTGCGCTGCCCCTCAGCATAGAGCGTGTCAAAGGCTAGCGTACTCTTGCCACTGCCGCTAAGACCAGTAAAAACCACTAATTTATTTTTAGGAATTTCAAGGTTTAAATTTTTAAGATTGTGCTCTCGCGCGCCAGTTATTTTTATAGTATCATTCATTAAATTTATACGACCTTTTTAAAATTTTAATCTGTAAATTTAGTCTAAAAGTGATAAAAACTTTATAAAGTAGTTTAGAGAAATTAAGCGTGTTATGAAAATTTAAGAGTATATTTATATCATTTTCAGTTTTTTTTGATATTCTACGCCAAAATTTTATTTAAGGAGAAAAAATGTCTGTAAAAATAACCGATATATGCATAAGCTGTGGTTCATGCATCGATGAGTGCCCAGTTTCAGCTATTGTTGATGATAGCGACAACCCAACTGGAGCAGATACATACTATGTTTATTCAAACAAATGCGTTGAGTGCGTAGGCTACAACGATGAGCCAGCCTGTGCATCTGCCTGTCCAACTGATGGCTGCATCGTTTGGGACGCCGTAGTAGCAGGACAACCTTCACGTGATCAAATCGGTGCTGACGCTCGCACTGGCAGCACTCCAGTTATCCAATAAATTTACAAAATTTAGGCTCAAATTTGAGCCTATTTTATTTTTAAGCTTTATTTGATATAATTGCCAACTTCATTTAAATAACCTAAATTTTAAGGAAAATTTATGCAAAGAACACTTTCTATTATTAAGCCTGACGCTGTTAAGAAAAATGTTGTTGGAAAGATTATAGATAGATTTGAAAGCAATGGCTTAAGAATCGCAGCTGCAAAGAAAATCAAACTTAGCAAATGCGATGCAAAAGCATTTTATGCAGTTCATAAAGATAGACCTTTCTTCAACGATCTAGTTGATTTTATGGTAAGCGGACCAGTCGTAGTTATGGTTTTAGAAGGCGAAAATGCAGTTGCTAAAAACCGCGAGCTAATGGGCGCAACTAACCCAAAAGAAGCAGCTCCTGGCACTATCAGAGCTGATTTTGCTGATAGCATTGACGCAAATGCAGTTCACGGAAGCGACAGCCTAGAAAACGCTGTAAATGAGATAAATTTCTTCTTTGCTTCAAGAGAAATTTGCTAATTTTGGACTAAAATTTGATTATTCCGTTTTCTAAAATAGCAAACAAAGAGATAAACTTTGAGCTAGTAAGAAACAATGATCTATTTTTTAGTGGAATTTTAAAAAGAAAAGACCCTTTTTTAGTAAAATGCCAAGGCACTATAAAGGGCGAGATAAAATATATTTGTGATCGATGTGGTGATGAATTTATGCTACCTATCGATCAAGACGTAGAGCTAAATTTAAGTGATGGTGTCTATAAAGACAGAGAAAATGAGCTTAGCGATACGGTTGAATTTTTTGATGGCAATATTGATTTAAAAGAAGTTTTTGAAAGTGAGCTAGAAGCTTTTAAGAGCGATTATTTTTATTGTGAAAAATGTAAAAATTTATAAAGGAGAGTAAAATGGCAGTACCAAAGCGAAGAGTGAGTCATTCTCGTGCAGCAAAACGTAGAACACATTACAAAGTTACACTTCCAGTGCCTGTAAAAGACAAAGATGGTTCTTGGAAAATGCCTCACCGCATAAACAAAACAACAGGTGAATACTAAAATATGATTCGCATTGCTATTGATGCTATGGGTGGTGATTTTGGTGCAGAGCCTATAATATCTGGCGTTATCGAGGCACTAAAAGAGACAGAATTTAAAGCTGTATTAGTTGGCGATAGCAATGCCATAAAACCACTCATCCCACAACCCTATTTAAAAAATATAGAATTTATAGAAGCTACTGAAGTCATCTCGATGTCAGACGGAGCCACAGACGCACTAAAAAGAAAAGATAGCACGATCTACAAAGCTGTTGAACTTTTAAAAGAAAAAGAAGTCGATGCTGTCGTTTCTGCTGGTCACAGCGGTGCTACTATGAGTTTAGCTACGTTAAGAGTTGGTAGATTAAAAAATGTATCTCGTCCAGCAATCGCTACGCTTATGCCTAATTCAAAAGAGACAGCCACTTTGGTTTTGGACGTTGGCGCAAATGTTGATTGCAGAAGCGAACACTTATTTCAATTTGCCATAATGGGCGAAGCCTATGCAAAAGAAATTTTAGGCAGAAAAGAGCCAAAAGTAGGTCTTTTGTCAAACGGCGAAGAAGAGAGCAAAGGCAATGAAGTCAGCAAAGAGGCTTTTAAACTAGTTTCTAGGCTTGATAGCTTCGTTGGTAATGCAGAGGGCAATCAAATTTTTGATGGTAGCATTGATGTCATGGTCTGTGACGGTTTTATGGGAAATATCCTACTAAAAACGAGTGAAGGTGTCGCTGATGCCATAGGCAAGATCATCAAAAAGCAGGTCAAAAAATCACCCCTTGCTATGGCTGGATCGGTACTTATGAGAAAAGTTTTTAAAACTCTAAAAAAACAGGTCAGCTACGATGAGTATGGCGGTGCTCCGCTTCTTGGCGTAAATGGCTGCGTCATCATAAGCCACGGCAAAAGCAACTCAAAAGCTATAAAAAATGCAATCTTTCAAGCAATTAAATTTGCTAACTCGAATATAAATAAAGTTATAGAAGAAGAACTTTCGCACTTTGCAAGGTAAAATATGCCAAAAGCTTCATTGATCTCCATTGCGTCATATGTCCCAGAAAAAATTTTAACAAATTTTGATTTTGAAAAAATGGTCGACACGAGCGATGAGTGGATAGTGAAGCGAACCGGTATAGAGCAAAGACATATTGCAACGACTGAGATAACAAGCGATCTTGGCACAAAAGCTGCCGAGCTAGCTATAAAGCGCTCAGGGCTTGAAAAATCACAAATCGATGCGGTAATCTGCGCTACGATATCTCCAGATCATCTTTGCATGCCTTCAACTGCTTGTAAGATAGCTTCAAATTTAGGCTTAAATTTTGGCATTACAGCTTTTGATATAAGTGCGGCTTGCACAGGATTTATCTATCTTTTAGAGCTTGCAAATTCTCTTATCATAAGCGGTGCTAAAAAAAATGTTTTGATCATAGGAGCTGAAAAACTAAGCTCGATAATCGACTACACAGATAGAAGCACATGCATACTTTTTGGCGACGGAGCTGGTGCTGCTGTGATAAGTGCTAGCGAAGAAAACGAGATCATCGACATCCACACTGCAAGCGACGGCAGACAAGCTGAGCTTTTGATAACTCCAGGATGTGGTAGTGCATTTCCAGCTAGCGATGAGACGCTAAAAAATAGACTAAATTTCATCCACATGAGTGGAAATGAGGTCTTTAAGATAGCGGTTCAAACGCTTAGCAAAAGCGTGATAGAAATTTTACACACAAACAAAATGCAAAGCGAAGATATCGACTTTTTCATACCTCATCAAGCAAATATCAGGATAATAGACGCCGTAAAAAATAGGCTAAATTTCACTGACGAGCAGTGCGTTTTGACAGTTGCAAAATATGGTAACACAAGCTCTGCTTCGATCCCAATGGCTATAAATGATGCTTACGAAGATGGACGCATTAAAAATGGTTCAGTTTTGCTTCTTGATGCATTTGGTGGTGGCTTTACTTGGGGTTCGGCGATACTAAAATTTGGCGGTAGAAATTTTAGCGATCTGTAATTAACCGCTTCTATACCCAAAACTCTAAATTTAATAAAATTTCTACAACACCTTTTATAAATTTTAAAAAATTTCCATTCATTTTCAAATAGATATTAAAATTACAATGATTTAAATTTTCAGATACATTTAATCTGAATTTAAATTTTTATGGATATAATTTCGCAATCAATAAAATTTATTATTAAGGAGAAAATATGTTAGTAACAAAAAAAGCACCTGACTTTACAGCTGCAGCAGTTTTAGGAAACAATCAAATTGTAAATGATTTCAACCTTTACAAAAACATCGGCGAAAAAGGCGCTGTTGTCTTCTTCTACCCTATGGACTTTACATTCGTTTGCCCAAGCGAGATCATCGCATTTGATAAAAGATATGACGAGTTCAAGTCACGTGGTATCGAAGTTATCGCGGTTTCTTGCGACAACCAGTTCTCACACTTTGCATGGAAAGAGACTCCAGTAAATAAAGGCGGTATCGGCAAAGTTCGCTTCCCGATCGTAGCTGACATGACAAAATCAATTGCTCGCGGCTTTGACGTACTTCTAGAAGACGCTGGCGTAGCACTTCGCGGGTCATTCCTACTTGACAAAGATGGCACAGTTCGCCACGCAGTTATAAACGACCTACCACTTGGCAGAAACATCGACGAGATGATTAGAATGGTAGATACTATGTTATTTACAAACGAGCACGGCGAAGTTTGCCCAGCTGGCTGGCACAAAGGTGACGCTGGTATGAAACCAAGCACAGAAGGCGTTGCTGACTATCTTTCACACAACGAAAGCAAACTATAATTATTCAAATTTCTAGGCAGCTTTGCCTAGAAATTTCCTCTCTACACAAATTTAAATATTTTTTTAATATAACTTTATATATGATAGCGATGTTTTAATAAATAACCTTTTTTGGAGACCCCATGGAGTTTAAGGGCAGGCAAGAACTTGTCGAAAATTGCGAGGATTGCATACTTGGTTTAAGAGCTAAATTTATAGATGAGGGCATCAAATTTTGCAGACAACTGACCCTTGTAGTGCCACACGAGCAGATGAAAATTTGCCTTGAGAGTATCTTTGACGCGCTACTCATCCAAAAGCCAAATGCCACACAAATTCGCGACGACTTAAACAGCCTAATACCAAAACTAAATGCAAAAGATGAGCTGGTAAATTTCTTGCTCTTAAATTTGACACTAAATTTTAGTCACACCTGCGACGATGCAGTATATGTGGGCTATTTTGTAAATGCCGTCTCAAGGATGAAAGAAATTTTATATAACACGCAGGATCACCAAGAAGCCACGGTAAAAACGATGATCGATACTGGCTCATTTTTTTATGAAGATCCAATCAACACATTTACACGCATGAAAAATGCCAAGGTCCGCCCTGAGTTTTTAAATTTATACGACGGACTAAATATAAAATACGAAGCCGAAATTTTAGAGGTTAAAGAAGATAGCGTCGTTTTTCGCGTAGATATGATGCAAATTTTAGCTATGAAGCAAGATGGCAAGGGCTTTATCCTGCCAAACAGCTTCTTCTCAAAGCAACTTCGCGCCGACATCATCGACTACAATATCGCCGATAAAAGTGTCACCCTTTCAAATTTCTCGCGCACAGCGACCATGCATGCAAACAAGAGAAAATTCCAGCGCGTCTTGCCAAACCGCTTTACCAAAATTTCTCTAAAAGGAGAGCAAGGCGAGCTTGTTGGCAGCCTTTATGACATCTCAGAAGGCGGCATGAGCATATTAAGCTCACAAGCTACAAATTTTAAAGACGGCGAAGAATTAGAGGCAAATTTTGACATAATGCTCTCACCAAATGAAGTAAAAAACGTCTCTTTGAAGCTAAGGCTAGTCACTGAGCTAGCATACAAGGGCTACATCAGATACTGCATGCAGCTAGTCGATGATGACAAGACAATAAAAGACTTCACGCAAAAGCGCGTCAAAGAGACACTTGACGAGCTTCGCTCACGCATAAATTTATACGAATAAGGCAATTAGTGAAAACCATACAAGAGAATTTAAAACTTTTTTACATTGGACTAAAAGATAAAGAGCCATTTTTTTACAAAAACAAAGACCTAACCACCCATGCAGCCATTATCGGTATGACTGGTAGCGGCAAAACAGGCCTTGGTATCACGCTATTAGAAGAGGCCTGCATAGACAACATCCCCTCTATCATCATCGATCCAAAGGGCGATATCACAAATTTAGCCCTCACCTTTCCGCAGATGAGAGCGGAGGATTTTTTACCATACGTCGATGAAGCAGAAGCGGCAAATAAAGGTCAAAGCGTAGAGGAATTTGCCGCCGCTCAGGCCGAGCAGTGGAGAAACGGCATAGAGTCGAGCTTTCAAGACCTTGAACGAGTAAAAATTTTAAAAGATAGCGCTAGCTTTAATATCTACACACCAAAAAGCTCAGCTGGCATAGGTGTTGCGCTACTTAGCGACTTTGCCTGCCCAAATATTAGTGACGAAGAAATTTTTAGCAACTATATAAATTCGCTCGCAGCGTCGGTGCTATCGCTTATTGGCATGAGTTCTGAGGATATGAGCTCAAAAGAGCAGCTGCTTATCTCCACTATATTTGAGAGCAAATTTAAAGAGCAAAAAGACGTCAGCATCGAAGAGCTTATCAATTTCATAGCAAATCCGCCATTTAAAAAGATAGGCGTTTTTGACGTGGATACCTTTTATCCAAGCAGTGAGCGCCTAAAGCTTGCCATGAAGATAAACGCGCTCATCGCAAGCCCAAGCTTTAAAGGCTGGACGCAGGGCGTTAGGCTTGAAATTTCAAAGATGCTTTTTGACGAAAATGGCAAAGCAAAGTGCAATATCTTTACGATCTCACACCTAAATGACGCTGAAAGGATGTTTTTTGTCACCCTTTTACTAAACGAGATCATCGCGTGGATGCGCGGCACAGAGGGCACTAGCTCACTTAGAGCGATCCTATATATGGATGAAATTTTTGGCTTTTTTCCGCCAAATGCAAATCCTCCGTCAAAAACGCCTATGCTCACGCTCTTAAAACAAGCCCGTGCATTTGGTTTGGGCTGCGTATTAAGCACGCAAAACCCGGTCGATCTTGACTACAAAGGCCTTAGCAACATCGGCACTTGGTTCATCGGCCGCCTCCAAACAGCGCAGGACAAAGCCCGCGTGATCGACGGGCTAAGCGGCATCGCAGGCTCAAGCTTAGACAAAGCCTCACTTGAAAATCTCATATCAAATTTAGCCAAGAGAAATTTCTTACTCAAAAATATAAACGAGGACGGCTTAAACGTCATCTCCACGCGCTGGGCACTTAGCTATCTAAAAGGTCCGCTAAGCCGTGAGCAAATTTCAAATTTGATGAAAGATAAAAAAGAGAATTTAAGCAGCCACGGCGTAGATAAAAGCGAGATGAAATTTAGTGCAAAACCTATCATCTCAAGTGCGATCACGCAGCTTTATGCTAACTCAAAAAGCCTCACACCAAATTTGCTAGCAAGCGCAAGAGTGAGAATTTATGATGCCAAAAAAGGCATAGACAGCGTTTGTGAGGTGAGCTATCTTTACGAGCTTAGTGAAAACGACAAAGAGCCAAACTGGAGCGAGGCTAGCGAAGGCATGCACGTTGATGCGAGCGAAAATGAGCCAAGCGGCGCAAGCTTTGCTACTGTGCCAAATTTCATAACAAGCGCTAAAAATTTTGACGCTTTAGAGAAAGATTTTAAAGAGTTTTTGTATAGAAATTTCAAATTTAATACCTTTGAAGCTATGGGAATTTACTCAAAAGAAAACGAGTCAAAAGAGGAGTTTTTCATAAGGCTTCAAGATAAATGCAATGAAATTTTAGAGGAGCAAACCGCAAAACTCACGGCTAAATTTGAAAAAGAGCAAAAAAGCTTGCAAGATAAGCTAAACAAAGCCCTTGCAAAGCTTGATAAAGAGCAAAAAGAGATGACCACAAGCGGCCTTGATGCTGCTATAAATATAGGCGCAAGCATATTTGGAGCGATATTTGGTAACAAGCTCTTATCTCGCCAAAACGCCGGCAAGATCGCATCAAGTGCAAGAAGCGCAAACAAGGTCTTAAAAGAGCGAAGTGACGTCAAGCTTAGCGAGCAAAGTGTAAATGATATAAACTTAGCCATAAGCGAGCTCGAAGAGAAATTTGCACAAGAGTGCGATGCGCTAAAAGAGGCAAATGATATTAAAAACATCACGATAAACGAAACGCAAATTTCGCCAAAAAAAAGCGACATCTACGACGAAAAAATCGTGCTTTTGTGGAGATGATTTATAAAAAAATTAGTATTTTTTTAATATCATTTCTCTTTAAATTTAAAAGGTAAAATATGCAAAATTTAATACTTTATGCCGTTAGCTACCTGCTTGGTAGCATCCCATCAGGGCTCATACTAGCAAAAATTTTTGGACATGTTGATATAAAAAAAGAGGGCAGCAAAAGCATAGGCGCGACAAATGTTTTAAGGGTTTTAAAGCAAACAAACCCAAAACTCGCCAAAAAGCTAGCCATTTTAACAGTAGTTTGTGACGTTTTAAAGGGCGTTTTGCCACTTATCGTAGCCTCTTTGCTTGGAGCTAGTCAAAGCGTGCTTTGGACGATGGCAGTTTTAAGCGTTGCGGGGCATTGTTTTTCTATATTTTTAGGCTTTCAAGGTGGCAAAGGCGTGGCAACTGGAGCTGGCGTGCTCGCATTTTTCTTGCCAGTTGAGATAATAATCGCTCTTGTCGTTTGGTTTTTGGTCGGTAAATTTTTAAAGATAAGCTCTCTAGCCTCGCTTTGTGCGCTGATAGCTCTCATCGCATCAAGCTTTATCATCCACCCAGAGCTTGATGAAATTTACACTCACGCGCCGATCCTTATCATCGCATTTTTGGTAGTTTATAAACACATACCAAATATCGTTCGCCTGCTTTCAGGCAAGGAGCAAAAAGTCGTATGAAAAGTGAAATAACAACGATCATTAAAGATTATAAATTTCAAACCGTTATCGGGATGTTTGACTTTGAGCGAGTTGCAAAGCAAGAGGTAAAAGTAAGCTTAGAATTTCGCTCAACTAGCTTGATTGATTATGTCTTGGTGGCTGATTTTATAAAAGAATTTTACAATGAGATGAAATTTCAAAGCGTAGAAGAGTCACTAGAAGCTACCTGCAAAGCGCTAAAAGAGAAGTTTAGCTCGCTTACTAGTTTGGATATGGAGATTTTAAAAACCGAGATTTTACCAAATGCAATCGTCGGTGCAAAAATCAGCACTGTTTTTTAAAAATTTATTAAAGTATCTTGAAATATTTCTTAATTTATGATACAATCGACCATAAATTTTAGTTTAAGGAAAAGAAATGCGTATTTTAATAGTAGAAGACGAAGTAACGCTAAATAAGACGATTGCTGAGGGGTTGCAAGAGTTTGGTTATCAGACAGATAGCTCTGAAAATTTCAAAGACGCTGAGTACTACATCGGCATCAGAAACTACGACTTAGTTTTAACTGACTGGATGCTTCAAGATGGTGACGGCGTTGATCTTATAAATATCATAAAACATAAATCTCCACGCACTTCAGTTGTAGTTCTTTCTGCAAAAGACGACAAAGAAAGCGAGATAAAAGCACTTAGAGCTGGCGCTGATGACTACATCAAAAAACCATTTGATTTTGACATTTTAGTAGCTAGACTAGAGGCTAGACTACGCTTTGGTGGCACAAATATCATCAAGATAGACGAGCTTATCATCAACCCTGACGAAGAGAAGATCACTTATCTTGGCCGCGACATCGAACTAAAAGGCAAGCCATTTGAGGTGCTTACTCACCTTGCAAGACACTCAGATCAAATCGTATCTAAAGAGCAACTACTTGACGCTATCTGGGAAGAGCCAGAGCTCGTAACTCCAAACGTTATCGAGGTTGCTATCAACCAAATTCGCCAAAAAATGGACAAACCGCTAAATATTTCAACAATAGAAACTGTTAGAAGACGCGGATATAGATTTTGCTTTCCCAAAAAAGCTTAAGAAATAGATTTATACTGCAATTAGCGTCTGGTGCGATGATGCTAATTGCCGTTGTTTCGGTGATGCTCTATCACTACATAAGAGTTACCGTTTTTCAAAGCGTAGTTAGTGAGCTAAACCAGCAAGCCACAGCTTACAAAAACAATCCACAAAATTTCAATCCTAACAATCTAAAAACTTTTACTATAGAAATCCCAAACAAAACTCTAGCCACCGTAAAAGCGGGCGAGCTTAAAGGCGAAAAGCCCTACCTTGTAATGCAAAAGATAAAAGATAAGAGTATAACCACTCTAACAACAAGGCTAGATGAGAGTAGCTACTTAGTCCTAGAAAAAGAGACGACGCTTCAAAGCCAGATAGTTGAAGAAATTTTTATAGATATTATAATCGTAAACGTCACAGCGATACTTTTGGTGCTATTTTATGCACTATTTTTATCAAGAATGCTTTTAATACCTATAAAAATTTTAAGTCACAAGCTTACAAATTTAGATGAAAAATTTCTAAAAGAGATCGATATCAAAAGCCTGCCAGACGAGTTTTTGCCACTTGGCAACAGCATAAATAGGCTAATTACTCGCATACAAACTTTTGTCTTATACCAAAAAGAGCTTTTTGTGGGCGTTGCTCACGAGCTAAAGACGCCACTTGCCGTCATGAAAACCAAAAATGAAGTTACGCTTTTAAAACCACGCGAGAGCGAAAAATACATAGAAGCGCTAAAATCAAATAACGAAGCGATCAACGGCATGAACGCTATGATAGGCTCGGTCCTTGAGATCGGTCGTCAAGAAGGCGCGCAGTTTGAAGAGCCAGTAAATACCGACGTGATCGCATTTTTGAAAAAACTAGGCAAAAACTACGAGGTGCTCGCAAAAGGTGAAGAAAAAAATCTCGCACTCGATCTAAAGCCTGAAATTTTTAACCTAAATATCCAAACCAGCCTACTAACTCACATCGTGCAAAATTTCGTCCAAAATGCTATCAAATTTTCTCCAAAAAATAGCACGATTACGATTAGCTCAAAGCTTGAAAAGAGCAAATTTATCATCGAGGTTACCGACGAAGGCGTGGGTATAGACGAGAGCAAGGACTTGTTTGCTCCATTTAAAAGATACGGCAACAAAGGTGGTGCTGGACTTGGACTATTTCTCGCAAAGGGCGCAGCACAGGCACTTGGCGCTGAGATATCTATCAAAAATAGAGAGGGCGCAAACGGAGCAGTTGCAAGCCTCGTTTTAAATTTAAAAGGATAAAAAATGGCAAAGAGAACCGCAGTGATCGATCTTGGCTCAAATTCTATGCGTATGGCGATATTTGAGCGCACGTCACGCTTAGCATTTTTTATACTAGCTGAATACAAAACCAAAGTGCGACTAGGCGAAGGCGGATACGGCTCAAACAACGAAATTTCAGAAGCTTCGATGCAAAAAGCGATCAAAGCTTTTAGCGAATTTGATAACATCATAAAAAGCTACAAATGCTCCAAAGTCCTATGTGTCGGCACTTCAGCGCTTAGAGATGCTCCAAACTCAGGCGTTTTGATCTCTCTTTTAAGAAAAAAACTTGGCATAAATTTAAAAGTGATAGACGGCAAAGAAGAGGCTACTTTTGGAGCGATAGCGGCTAAAAATTTGCTTCACAATCTAGCTGAGTGCGTCACTATCGATATCGGTGGAGGCTCGACCGAGCTTGCTAGGATAAGTAACGGCAAGATAGTCGATGTCCTCTCGCTTGATGTAGGCACAGTGAGGCTAAAAGAGCTATTTTTTGATAAGAAAAATTTAAACAAACTGCCCAAATTTCTAGCGCAGATCACAGCGCAGATAGATGAGCGATTTAAGTGTCCAAATTTAATAGCCATCGGCGGCTCTTTAAGAGCGATATCATCGGCCATAATGAGCAAAAATTTATATCCGCTCTCATCGCTGCATGGCTTTTGCTACAAGCTTAGCGACGAGCAAGCCTACATCGAGAGCATCGCAAACGTTAGCGTGCTAGAACTAAATAAATTCCCCATAAAAAAAGATAGATATGACACCATCAGAGAGGGCGCACATATATTTTTAGCCCTTGCCAAGGCGCTAAACGCCAAAAACGTTATCACAAGTGGCGTTGGCGTAAGAGAGGGCGTCTTTTTAAAAGACTTTTTGCGTCCAAGTCTTAAATTCCCAGAAAATTTTAACCCAAGCGTCAAAAGCCTGCAAGATCGCTTCATCCTCTCTTGCAACAAAGCCGTGGCAAGATACGCAAAGGATATTTTTGTGGCGCTTAAAAAACTTCATGGGCTAAATGAGAGCTATCTTGAGACGCTGCTAATTGCTGCAAAGCTCCACAACATCGGTCAAGAGATAGGCTTTTACGGCGATCACAAAAACTCGGCCTATATCATACTAAATGCCCTAAACTACGGCTTCTCACACGAGCAAAAGGCACTAATAGCCGCAGTCATCGGCACAAATGGCAAGAAAAATATTTATGAGTTTGAAAAGTATAAAAATTTATTACCAAAGGCTGAGTGTGTAAGGTGGCTAAGCTTCATCCTTGCGCTAGCCAAGGCACTTGATATAACCTGCGAGAAGCTAAATTTAAGCTTTGAGTTTAGCGGCCACACGCTAAAAATAGAGGGCGCAAAAGAATTTGCCATGGCAAAAGAAGAGATAAAAAAGATCGCAAAACCTGAAATTTTTGCCATTTCGTTTGTGTAGGATAAAAGTAGCTGATATTTTTAAAAAACACTAGTGTATTTGGGCAAATTTTAAATTTCTTTCATTCTAAAAACGAGACTGAGCGACTATTGCTTGAGATAACGAGACAGCAAAATCTATTCACTACGTTAGCAGTGCATGTATTAGCGTATATTGTATACGATTAACAACCTGCGCCAAATTTTAAAAATTTATAGGCAAGCATATCACGCTTCTAAATTTAGTAAGCTACCAAGGATAGTGAGTAAATTTTTAAAATTTGTAAATTTGCTTTATTAAAACAGGTAAGTGTCAAACAAATTTTAAAATTTCATGAGCGAGTAATTTCGGCTCTAAAATTTGAGCTAAGCTGTAAGCGAAGCCAAATTTTAGTAGTCAATTCTTGTGAGTGAATGAAGTTTTAAAATTTACGAATTTGTTTTGTAGATTAAGTTTTTTGTTAATTTGTTAAGGGGGAAGAGGCTTGAATTACGGTCTGCTTGTAGTTGCGAGCTAGCGAAGCAAAGAAGCTCCCTCTCTCCTTAACAATCCCTTGTCTGCCTGCAGTTACGAGACGAAGTCGAAGTAAAGCCCGACAACGTTAGAAGTGGCATGCAATGATGCTTGCGCACTGCATGAGTCTTACATGAGAGAATTTATAGCAAATCTTAAAATTTATGAAAATGCTATTCTAAATTTTTAAATTTAATAGCGAAGCGAGACTAAAATTCCCCGCTCATTTTATCTTTGTAGTTATTTAGACTATTTTGACGCTCTTGCAAAAATGAGCCAAGTTTTTTCTTATTTTCTTCAAAAAATACCGCAAAGTCCTGCTCATTTTGGATCTTATCCTCGCCAAAGCTATCAAGCATGACGTTTGAGCTGCCAACTATCACTAGATAGCGCCTATTTTCGTAGCTTAGAAGCATTAGCTTGTTTGTGCGGTCAAGGTATTTTTCATAGATGATATTGACGCCACTATTTTGGTTTTTAAGTAGCCAGTTCATCGACTTTGTGTCGTTTTGTAGTTGATTTTGCGGCGTTTTGAACCCGCTAAAGTCACTACTTTTTGAAGTGATATATCTTTTAAAAACATATAAAAATATAAGAAGCGCGATGAGCACACTTAGGACGATGAAGTATCTCGAATCAATACTAACCATAGGTTCATTTTCTGTCTTTGGCGTGCTAGCAGTTTCTATCTTTGCGCTTGCTTGAGGCATATTTTGCACCTGCGTTTTTGTGTTTTTTAGCGTTACGCGGATGCGAAGTCCGAAGCTGTCAGTTGTCTTTGAAGCATTTACGATGATCGCATCGTTTGAGCGTAAATTTAAAACTAAAGAGTTTTGCTTTGGCTCAATATCTAGCTCTTGAATGATCTTTGAGTTTATGTCCTTGCTCGCGCTTTGATCGTAGCTTAGAGAATTTAGTATCAAAGAGGTTGTGTCTTTTTCACGCTTTTGAAAGATATTGCCCTCGTAAGGCGCATCAAAGCTAAGCATAATATCGACCCTGTCGGTGCGCTCATAGATGTTGTATGTTAGCAAGTTTGAGGCAAAGATCTGCGTAGCAAAAAGCACAAAAAATAGTATAAATTTCATAAAAGTTCTTTTTTGAAGTACTGAATAACTGACTTTGAGTCCAAAATTTCATTTATCCTGATGGCTAAATTTTTCTCATAAACCATTACTTCGCCTTTTCCAAAAATTCTATTATTTATATATAGCTCCACGCTCTCGCCAGCTGGTTTTTCGAGGTCTATGACCGAGCCAGCTTCAAATTTCAAAAGCTCATTTATACTAACTGTGGTAGTTCCTAGCTCAGCTATAAAATCAACGCTTATATCCATAAGCTCGTCATAGCTCTTAAAAAGCCCTAGCTGTTCTAGTGTCTCTATCGCACCTTCGTCGTTCATTGTATCTTGTAGCCTATTTGAAATGTTCTATTTTTTATCTTATATATAAATTTCTCTTTTAGCTTTATGCCAAAATTCTCAACCTCGCCCAAAAACTCAGGCGTTCCGAGTTTATAAGTGTTTGGTTCTTTTTCATTTAGCAGATTTTTAGCCTTGCCGATGATCTGATTAGCTATCTCTTTGCAAAGATCGTCCAGATCGCCACCATCGACATCTTCGTGACCAAAAAAGGCATTCATGAAAATTTTTAAAGTATCTTTTTTAAAAAATAGATAAAACTGATACTCGCTTTTGCCCTTATAAACTGGTATGCTAGCCCCGTAAAATCCTTTACCAAGGCTCTTGCCAAACTCTAAATCCAACCCCAAAGTATCCTTGCAAAGATAGCTCGTAGCCTCATCTATAACTTTTCTCATATCTCTTCCTTAAGACTTGAAATGCACGGGTCATTATACTTTGGCTTTACTAAATTAGCTATAAATTTATTAAGCATTTTAAAAGAGTTTATCGACCTCTTTAACTAGCTCTTTTGCGCTAAATTTGGCGCAAAGCTTGACTATTTGCGTGCCTATGATCGCAGCGTCAGCATATTTTTTCACTTCGCTAACATCATCTTTATTTTTGATGCCAAAGCCCACAGCCACTGGCAGATCGCTCTTTTTCTTAAGCTCTAGGACTAAATTTTTTATCCTATCTTCATCAGCTCTTTTTGAACCGCTAACACCGATCGCACCAAGAGCGTAGATAAATCCTGATCCAAATTTCAAAATTCCATCCGCTCTGCCCCCAGAGGTGACGCTGATGAGTGGTATCAGGCTTAAATTTAGCTCCTTACATTTTAGAGCAAATTCCTCGCACTCTTCGCAAGGAAGATCCGGCACGATAAAGCCGCTCACTCCCGCCTCACGTGATCTTTTTAGAAATTTATCCACGCCGTAAGCAAAGATAATGTTGTAATAAACTAGAAAAACAAGTGGCTTTGTCACTTTTGCCTTGCAGCCCTCAAGCATATCAAAGACAACGTCAGTGTTTACGCCGTTTTGCACCGTTTCAAAGCTAGCTTGCGCGATGAGTTTGCCGTCAGCCAGCGGGTCAGAGTATGGTATGCCGATCTCAAGCAGATCAAGCGTGCTCTCATCTAAATTTTCTAAAAATTCCTTAGTTTTTTCTAGGCTTGGATATCCAGCCACGATGTAGCCGATGTTTGCCTTTTTGCCGTTAAATGCGCTTTTGATCTTATCCATAAATTTTTCCTTTTTCGTAGCCGATAACTGTGTTTATGTCCTTATCGCCCCTGCCTGAGACGTTTACGACGATGACGCTTTTTTTATCAAGTTTTGGGCAAAGCTTCTCCAGATACGCCACCGCATGCGCGCTCTCGATGGCTGGGATGATGCCCTCCATCTTGCTTAGAAAATACAAGGCATTTATGCACTCATCGTCGGTCACGACTTCGTATCTTACCCTTTTGATATCGTTTAGGTGGGCGTGCTCTGGGCCGATGCCTGGGTAGTCTAGGCCTGCTGAGATGCTATGCACTGGTGAGATCATACCGTACTCATCTTGCAAAACTGTCGTTTTCATGCCGTGGATGATGCCGGTTTTGCCTTTGCTAAGCGTAGCAGCGTGATAAGGCGTATCTATGCCAAGGCCGCCAGCTTCTATACCTACTAAATTTACGCTCTCATCGTCCAAAAACGCACTAAAAATGCCAATAGCATTGCTGCCGCCTCCAACGCAGGCGATGACGTAATCAGCCTTTTTGCCATAATTTTCAAGCTGAGCTTTTGCCTCTGTGCCGATCACGCTTTGAAAGTCACGCACGATCTTTGGATATGGGTGCGGGCCAACGGCTGAGCCAATGACATAAAACGCGCTTTCTATCTCATTTACCCACGCTTGTATGGCCGCCGTGGTCGCCTCTTTTAGCGTTTTTAAGCCATCTTCTACGCTCACCACCTTTGCGCCAAGAAGCTGCATGCGAAAGGCATTTAGCTGCTGTCTAGCAACGTCTGTAGCTCCCATATACACATCACACTCTAAGCCCAAAAGTGCTGCTGCAGTCGCTGTTGCCACGCCGTGCTGACCAGCTCCAGTCTCAGCTAAAATTTTCTTTTTACCCATCTTTTTAGCAAGCAACGCTTGAGCCAGCGCATTATTTATCTTATGCGCACCCGTGTGATTTAGATCCTCTCTTTTTAGGTAAATTTCATGTCCGTAGTGCTCGCTCAGACGCTTTGCAAAAAAGAGCGGACTAGGCCTGCCAACGTAGTTTTTCAAAAGATCATCAAGCCCGTCTTTAAACTCTTTTGTCTTTGCGATACTCTCATAAGCATTTTCTAGCTCATCAAGGGCAAACATCACCGTCTCAGGCACGAACTGCCCGCCAAATTTTCCGAAATATGCTTTAGTGTTCATCTTCTACCTCATCTATGATCTTTAAAATCCTCTCTATCTTTTGCGCCTCTTTTATGCCGTTTTCGTCCTCGACTTTGGAGTTGATATCGACTAGATATGGCTTAAATTTGAGCGCCTCTTTTATGTTGTGCTCACCTATGCCCCCAGCCATGCCAAATTTAAACTTAACCTCTTTTAAAATTTCCCACTCAAAGTTGGTGCCATTTCCACCGGCATTTTCACCCTTGCAGTCAAAAAGCGCCATGTCAAAATGCTTAAAATCAACCTCTGGCAAGCTATCTTTCACACTAAAAACCTGCCAGATCTCAAGCCCCATATCTTTCAAATTTGCCTCTAAATTTTCACTCACCACTCCATGCACTTGAGCCACGTCAAGGCCAGCAAACTGGCAAATTTCCATTATCTCGCAATCACTTTGCTCCGCAAAAACACCAACTACTTTTTTGCCCTTGCTATGAGCAAATTTCGCTATCTGCCTAGCTAAATTTAGCTCGACCTTTCTTTTACTTTTAGCAAATATCAGCCCTATAAAATCAACATCCAAAGCACAAACCGCACTCGCCTCATCTAGCGTTTTGATGCCACAAATTTTAACTAGCGCCATTAGCCCCAGCCTTTATAAACTCTTCAAAAAATTTATACGCCTTACCAGAATTTATCGCTTCAAGCACCATTTTTTTAGCCTCGTCTGGGCTCTTTGCGCCATCAGCCGCGTAGAGTGCAAACATCGCGTTAAAGACTACTATGTCAAATTTCGCCCCCTGCTCCTCGCCTTTTAGCGTGCGTATCAAGGTTTTTGCGTTTTCTTCAGGTGTGTCACCCTCGATGTCGCTGTGAAGCGCTCTTTTAAAACCAAACTGCTCTGGCGTGATGCTATACTCAAAAATTTCGCCATTTTTTAGCTCCACAACGCTTGTTTCACTGCAAAGCGTGATCTCGTCTAGTCCATCATCGCCGCGAACGACCAAAGCGTGCTTTCTGCCAAGGATTTTAAGCGTCTGTGCGTAGAGCTTTAGAACAGGCTTATGATAGACGCCAACTAGCTGATTTGTAAGGTTCAAATTCGGATTTAAAAGCGGTCCAAGCACGTTAAATACGGTCCTTATGCCAAGTCTTTGGCGTACCTCTCTCACCTCGCCAACTAGTGGATGGAAAAATGGTGCGTGGAAAAAGGCTAAATTTTTACTAGCTAAATTTTCACGCTGTTTTGCCAGTGATTTTTCACTTTTTACGCCTAAAATTTCAAGCACATCAGAGCTGCCTGACTTGCTTGAGACGGCCTTGTTGCCGTGTTTTGCAACCTTTATGCCAAGACTTGCAAGGATAAATGCAACTGTAGTTGAGATATTTATCGTCTTAAAGCCATCGCCTCCAGTGCCGCAAAGATCGATCATAGGCGTATCGTCTCGGTAAGTTTGCGAGTACTTTAGGATATTTTTTGCAAGCGCTGCAAGGCTTTTTGGGTATAAGCTCTTTTCGCTAATTAGCACCAAAAGTGCCGAAAGCTGCACGATCTCATACTCTTTGCTGGCTATTATCTCGCAAATTTGTTCAAAGTCGCTATCATCAAGCGGTATGCTCTCTTGAAGCTTTATAAGATATGGCTTAAGCGAGCGGATTTTAGGCTCTTTTACCTCATCTTTTGCTTTGAAATTTACAAAATTTTCAACGATCTTTTTGCCGTATTGCGTGAAGTAGCTCTCAGGGTGAAACTGGATGCCAAAGATCGGCTTATCTTTTACGCTAAGTGCCATGACTACGCCATCATCGCTCACCGCATCAGCGCTTAAGATAGCTGGTAGCTCATCAACATAAAGCGAGTGGTAGCGCATAACCTCAAATCGCTCAGGCAGCCCTGCAAAAAGCGGCTCTTTGTTTTTCACATCGATAAACGAGGTCTTGCCGTGAAGTGGGTCGTCTAGCCTTTTTATCTTTGCGCCGTAGCTAAGTCCTATGGCTTGGTGTCCAAGACAGATGCCAAGCACTGGCACGCTAAGGTTGGCCTGCAAAATTTCTAGGCAAACTCCGCTATCTTTTGGGTGCTTTGGCCCTGGGCTTAGGATGATCTTACTTGGGTTTAGCTTTTTGATCTCATCAAGCGTTATCTTGTCGTTTCTAACGCATCTAACCTCTTCACTGGTGAGCTCTTTTATGTACTGCTCGACGTTGAAGACAAAACTATCGTAGTTATCTATAAGTAAAATCAATCTCTATCCTTTTAAATTTAGCGGCGGCTGCGCGGACTAAATATTATAAATTTAGGTGAGATTATAACTAAAAGAAATTTTAATTAGGCTTTTGTGCGGCTCTCGTAGGCTTTTAAGAGCGAGAGCATATCGACGTTTTCTAAATTTACACCAGTTGGCACGCCCTGAGCGATCTTGCTAAATGAAATTTCACTCATCGCAAGTTTATCCTCGACGTAAAGCATGAGCGCGTCTGAATTTAGCCCTGGCGTAAAGGCGAAGACGACCTCTTTTGAGCCATTTTGCTTGATAGCACTTCGCAGCCTCTCTATGGCGTCCTCGTCGATCTCGTCAAGCACGAAGTAAAGGCCGTTGTAGATGCCATTTTGCTCAAAGACTAAGATATCTTTTGGGCTTTCAACCAGCAAGATGACCTCGCTGTCCCTGCTCTCGTCACTGCAAATATCGCAAATTTCATTTTCGCTAAGCCCACCGCAACGCTCACAACGCTTGATAAATCTCACCGCATCTTCGATATTTTGCGCGAGCCTTAGCCCTGCAAAGCTATCTTGCATGCAAACAAAGTAGGCAAATCTTGCGGCTGATTTTTTACCCACACCTGGAAGCCTAGCAAAAGACTCAGTTAGCTCGTTAAATTTCTCTAAGCCCCTTTTCATGCGCGTTTTGCCTTTGCACGAAGTAAAATTTTAAAGACGTGATAGCCGTCCTCGTAGTCATAAGCAAGCTCAAATTTTTGCATCTGACAAATTTGCTCGATGATGTAAAGTCCAAGCCCCATACCACTTCCAGCACTCACTTTATCGCCGCGCACGAAGGCTTGTTTGTAATAATCAATCGGGTGATTTAGTTTTTTACCTAAATTTTTAACCGCTATAAATTCGCTATCGCAGATCAAAATAGCCTTTTTATCTTCTGCGTATTTTAGGGCATTGTCTATCAAATTTTTAATCGCCAAGCTAAAAAGCTGAAAATCAACCCTAAGCAAGACATCATCTTTGATATCACAGCTCACTCGCTCCTCAAATTTATCAAGCATAAGCATATCTTGCACCTGCTCTAAGATAAGCGAGAAATGGCACTCTTGATAGTTTATGGCGTAGCTTTTAGAAAGAAGCTGCTCGACCTTGCTAAATTCATTTATCAGCATCTCAAGGCGCTCAAAAACGTTTATGAGCCTCATCTTTTGAGTGTCGTTTGCGACCATCTCAGAGACGATCCTGCCCTTGCCAATAGGCGTCTTTAGCTCATGCATGATCGCACGTAAAAATAGCTGCCTTGAGCGGATGAGCTCCCTGATCTTGCAAACGGCGTTGTCAAACTCGACTGCGACTTGTCCTATCTCATCTTGCTCGCTTTCATTTAGCCTAGCAGTCATCGCCATCTCCATGTTTCCGCTGGCAAATTTCCTGATATCTTTGCTAAGTCTTCTAAGCGGCAAGAGGCTTCTAAGCACTGAGACATAAAGTGAGATAAGCAGAGCCGAGATGATCAAAAATGCCACCCAAAGTGGGTCATTTACGTGTCTTGCGTCGTTGCTCTCAAGTAGCAGCTGAAAAGATGGATTTTTGATAAGTAGATACAAATCGCCTTTGTAATTAACCGACTGCATCATGCCAAGAGGCGTGTGCTGCGTAAAAATGGCGTTTCCGCTTGAGGTAACTGAGGTGGCTAAATTTTTATTGCCGACATATTCTAGGTTGAAATTTTTAAAGTAGTGCTCTAAATCTCTTGGAGGATTGCCACGCTCGTAAAGCGCCACAAGATAGTTCATAGCGCTTATTTGCTTATCTTTTAGCTTCTCAAGCGCACTTTCTTGCTGAATGTTTGCAAATGTCACAAAGAGCAAGCACATCAGCGAGAAAGCGATGGCAAAGATGATAGTTATCTTGGTGGTTATGGAGTATTTCATCCGATAAGCTTATATCCTATGCCTCTAACTGAAAATATATGTTTTGGCGCTTTTGAGCTATCGCCGATCTTTGTTCTAAGGCGTCCGATGATGACATCTAGGCTCTTTGAGTCCTTATCTTTTAGGCTCTTGCAGTTATAAACTAGCTGCTCTCTTGATACTGAAAAGCTGTGCTGTTTGATGAGATAGGTTAAAATTTCATACTCAGCTGGTGTGAGCGCAAGAGCTTCATTATTAAAGTAAATTTCATGGCGTTTGTCGTCTATCCTAAATGCGCTATCAACGACCTCTTCTTGAACTTCGTTTGTCTTTTTATATCTTCTAATAAGACTTGTGATACGAGCGTACATCTCTTTTGGATCGTATGGTTTTGGCAAATAATCATCCGCTCCAAGCTGAAGTCCAACAACCTTGTCGCTTATGTCACTGCGAGCTGAGCTGATGATGATAGGTATGTCGTATTTTTGGCGAATTTCTTTGCAAACCTCAAGGCCATCAATGCCAGGTAATGTAAGGTCAAGTATGAGCAGATCATAGTTTTTTATGCCGGCACTTAGCCCTAGATATGGGTCTTCAAAGTTAGTCACTTTTATATTAAAACTATCAAGATATTCAGATAAAATTTGAGCAAATTCTGGATCGTCTTCTATCATTAAAACGTTAATCATAAATCATCCTTTTCATTGAAAAATAGTAGAGATTATACGGCAAAAATGTAAATTTTTTTTTAAATTTAAACTTTTTTGGATAAAATCTCACATTTAAAATAAGCTTAATAAACAAGGAAAAATGTGGAGTTTGATTATTACGAGATCCTTGAAATTTCAAGAAATGCAAGTGGCGACGAGATAAAAAAAGCCTTTAGAAAGCTCGCTTTAAAATACCACCCAGACAGAAATGCTGGTGACAAAGAAGCTGAGCAGAAATTTAAACAAATCAACGAAGCCTATCAGGTCTTAAGCGATGAGCAAAAGCGCTCAATATATGACAGATACGGCAAAGAAGGGCTTGAGGGTAGATTTGGCAGTGGCGGTGGCTTTAGCGCTGATTTTGACCTCTCAGACATTTTTGACTCGTTTTTTGGAGGCGGTTTTGGCGGTGGCTCTAGACAGAGAAAAAGACGAAGCGAAAAATACTCAGCCGACCTTGAAATTCCTATAAATTTAGAGTTTAACGAAGCTGTTTTTGGCTGCGAAAAAGAGATCAAATTTGATCAAAAAGTGCCTTGCCCAACATGCAACGCAACAGGCAGTAAAGATGGTAAAAACAAAACTTGCCAACACTGCGGCGGAAGCGGCAGGATCACACGTGGAAATGGCTTTATGAATATCGTTCAAGAGTGCCCATACTGCCACGGAAGCGGCGAAGTGATAAGCGAGCCATGCCCTGATTGCAACGCAAAAGCCTATAAAATCCAGCAACAAAGCGTCAAGATCACGATCCCAGAGGGCGTTGATAGTGGCATGAGGATGAGGGTCGCTGGCAAAGGCAACATCGGTGCAAACGGCGTTCAAGGCGATCTTTACGTGAGCATAAACGTAAAAGAGGACAAGCACTTCATCCGCCACAATGACGATGTTTATATAGAAATTCCAGTATTTTTTACCCAAGCCGTTCTTGGTGAGAGCATAAAAATCCCAACACTTCGCGGTGAAGCCGAGCTAAAACTACCAGTTGGCGCGAAAGATAAGCAGCAATTTATCTTTGAAAATGAGGGCATCAAGGGCGTAAATTCACGCAAAAAAGGCAGACTTGTAGCTCAAATTTCTATCCAAACACCTGATAAACTAAGTGACGAGCAAAAAGAGCTTTTAAACAAACTTCAAGCTAGCTTTGGCATAGTTTCAGGCAAGTCAAGCACCGACGAGAGCGTCTTTGACAAGATAAAAAGCTGGTTTAAAGGCGACGAGCCAAAAGGCAAAAAGAAAAAATAAATTTAAATTTGTGACGTAGAATTTGGCGTCACAAAATCTTTCAAAATAAATTTTATATCCTAATTTTTACAAGTAAATTTCACACAAATTTTAAAATTTCATGAGCGAGCATATCACGTTTCTAAATTTAGTGGCGAATAGTTATGAGCCCTAAATTTAGTAAGTTGCTAAGGCAAGCGAGTAAGATTTTAAAATTTGCAAAAATAGTTTTTTTAGAAATTTAAATATTTACTTCTTTGTTAAGGGGGAAGAGGCTTGAATTACGGTCTGCTTGCAGTTGCGAGCTTGTGAAGCAAAGAAGCTCCCTTCCCCCTTAACGATCCCCTAACCCCGACAACGTTAGAAGTGCATGCGATAGCACTATCGTGCCACATGCGTTTTGTTATCAAGTAAGTTTTCGCAAATTTTAAAATTTCATGAGCGAGTAATTTCGGCTCTAAAATTTGAGCTAAGCTGTAAGCGAAGCCAAATTTTAGTAGTCAATTCTTGCGAGTGAATGAAATTTTAAAATTTACAAAAAAGTAGTAGTTTTATTTTAAAGCACATAGTTTAAATTTCAAATTTAGATCCGACATATCACGCTTCTAAATTTAGTGGTAAAAATGCATAAATATAAATTAAGGCGAGTGCATAAAAGCGCATAAATTTAAAAGAAATTTTAGTGCCCGTAAGCTATCAGGCACCAAAATCCATAAATTTACTCGGTTGCAAGATCTAAGTAATAATCAAGCTGGTCGCGCCTGATGATACGTATGAGATTTGTGCTGCCCTCTACGCCTGTTGGGTGGCCAGCTGTGACGAGATAGGTCTTGTCATGTTCGACATATCCAGCGTCGTAAGCCTTTTTGATGACATTTGCAAGTAGGACATTTAGCTTTGTCTTTTCAAGCACGAGCGCTGGTGTCACGCCCCAAGCAAGGGTAAGCATGTGAGCTGTCTGCTCGTCGTGCGCGATAGCGATGATATCAATGTTTGTGCGGTTTCTAGCTAGCTTTATGGCTGATTTGCCTGATCCTGTGATAGAGAGTATCGCATTGGCCTTGATGCGAACAGCTAGCGAAGCTGCGCTATTTGCGACCATGTCAGTCTCGTCAAAAAAGTCAAATTCGTCAAATTTATTGTATGGATAGATGCTCTGCGTCTGGATGATCGTTTTGCTCATCGCCTCTACGACTGCGACTGGGTTTTTGCCGATCGCACTCTCTTCGCTTAGCATAACCGCGTCAGTGCCGTCCAGCACGGCGTTTGCCACGTCGCTGATCTCCGCTCTTGTGGCAGTTTCATGCTCAGCCATGCTTAGCATCATCTGAGTTGCTGTGATTACTGGTTTGCTGGCTGCATTTGCCTTTTTGATGATGAGCTTTTGTATGGTTGGCACCTTGTAAAATGGCACTTCTATGCCAAGATCGCCACGAGCTACCATGATGCCATCACTCTTTGCGATGATGTCGTCTATGTTTTCGACCGCGTCAAATTTCTCGATCTTAGACAAGATAGCCGCTTTGGAGCCAAATTCTTTTAAGATATTTCTTGCTTTTATCACATCATTTGCGTCTTGCACGAAGCTAATGGCGACGAAATTTACCCCGTGTTTTGCGCCAAATTCCATATCTTCTTTATCTTTTGGCGTGATGATCTCGATACCAAGGGTGGTATTTGGGAAATTTACCCCTTTGTTTGAGTTTAAAATTCCGTCATTTTCGATGATGGTTTTTACCACCTCTTTGCCCTCGCCTATAACTCTTGCTCTGATCGAGCCGTCGTAGAGATAGACGTACTCGCCAGCCTTTAGCATAGGTAAAATTTGAGGTTGATTTAGGCTTACTTTATAAACGCCTTTTGCAACTTTTTCGCCCACGATATCCTCTGCGTAGATGCTTAGCTCGTCGCCAGCTTGCAAGTAAAATGGCTCGCTAAGCTTGCCAACTCTGATCTTTGGACCGCAGATATCTTGCAAGATGCCTATGCGTTTGTTTAGCTTTTTCTCGACATTTCTGATCTTATCAATGTTTGATTTGTGGTATTCGTGTGTTCCGTGGCTAAAATTTAAACGAAAAACATTAACACCTGCTCTAACCATCGCCTCCATCGTCTCTTCGTTGTCACTTGCTGGCCCTAAAGTCGCTACAATTTTCGTCTTTTTTATCATTTTTATGCCCTGTAATTTGATTTTTGCGATTATAACACATTTTAATAATGTAAATTTTTTGTATAATATGCAAAATTTTTAAAGGAGAGAGTATGAATAAATTTTTATTAGCATCTCTTGGCCTAGCAGCTCTTGCTTGCGCTGCCATGGGAGATGACAAAGTCTATAAGCTCAAGCTTGCAACCTCATGGGAGAGCACTATGCCAGTACTTGGTGACGTGCCAAAAGAGCTAAAAGATAAGGTCGAAAAGATGAGTAACGGCCGCATCGAGATCAGGATCGACTACCCGTCAAAGCACAAGTCGCCTTTTGCGATGCTTGACTTTGCAAAGAGCGGTCAGTACGACATCGGCTACACAGCTAGCTACTACTACAAAGGCAAAGACCCTAAGACAATGTTCTTTACAGCGACGCCATTTATGATGAATACCGACGAGCAAACAGCTTGGTATGAATTTGGCGGCGGTAAAGAGCTAGAGGCGAAAGTTTTTGACCCATATAACATCAAAATTTTTAGAGCGGGCAACACTGGCATGCAAATGGGCGGCTGGTTTAAAAAAGAGATCAAGTCAGTTGATGATATCAAAGGCTTAAAGATAAGAATTCCAGGCTTTGGCGGTGAAATTTACGCTAAACTTGGTGCAAATATCAACACTATCCCAACTGGCGAGCTTTACATGGCTCTTGAGATGGGCACGATCGATGCGGTAGAGTGGGTTAGCCCGGCTTATGACATGGCACTTGGCTTTCACAAAGTGGCAAAATACTACTACACAGGCTGGCAAGAGCCAGATGGCGAAACTCAGTTTTTCTTCAACAAAAATGCGTATGAAAAACTTCCAGATGACCTAAAAGCGATCTTTGAAGCGGCTGCTGCTGAGGTGGCAAGAGATGTGAATACTAAGGTATTTTACGCAAACGTAGAGTACTGGGGCAAGATGAAGGCTGAGTACCCAGACATCCAAGTAAAATCTTTCCCACCAGAGGTCATCGCAGCTCTTAAAAAGGCTACAAATGAGCTACTTGATGAAGAGAGCGCAAAAGATCCACTATTTAAAGAGATCGTTGAGTCTCAAAGAGCTTTCCTCAAAAAAGCAAGAGAATGGACTAAAATTTCTGACTACGCTTACATCAAAACAAACGAAGAGAAATAACCACAGCAGGGAGCTCTCCCTGCTTTTTAAAATTTAAAACCACCACAAAAACTAATCGCAATAAGACTTTAAAGCAAAAGATAAGACAATAGTGAAAATTTAAAAGGATTTATGATGAAAAAAGTCAAATTTATAGTTTTTATCTGCTTATTTATACTGCTACCACTTGCTTATTTTAATGGCTTTATAAGAATTTCTGATCTAACTAGCGAACAAGAGAGCATAGCTAAAAAATATGGTGGTGTTTATGTATTTTATGAGAAGTTAGAGAAGGAGATAGATAAGAGAGAAGAAGAGAGAGAAAAAGTTAATAAGGAAATACTAAAAGAAGTCTCAAATATACAAGACAAAGAAGAACAAAATAAACAATTAAGGTTACTACTGCAAGAGAAATTTTATGATAATCCTAAACTTGAAAGAGTTTTGTCAAATGGTAAAAAATATTATATCACCACAAGAGATTACGGAAATGATTTCAAAAAACAAGCTTGGATACCTGAAAGATATAGTGACCTAATAGTAAATTACATAGGAAAAGACTATGAGAAATTTAACCCTAGTTTTTCTTTTGACTACTTCTATGTGGATAATGATCAAATAGTACCCATATCACTATCCGTAACATATTCTTATAAAGTTGCTAAATTTGGATTATTTGGAGATGAAGCAAGCGGAATAAGATTTAAAGAAATTTATTATAGCTATGTGCTTGGCGGAAATAGATTTGAATTTATAAACAACAAATTTCAAAAAATCAGCAATAAAGTTAAGGACAAATAAATGAATACTCTTAAAAATTTAACAAATAAAGAGATGGTAAATAAGATAAAAGACTATGCTGATATAGCCGATGTTGCTTATGCTTTTTTTGAGTATATAGAAGAAAATGAAATTTGGAGTTTTTCGGATAAATTTTGTAATTAATAAACCTAGCTAAGCATAATAAATTAATAATATTATAAATATATTCACAATAAGATTATGAGAAATTTCTATCTTGTATAGTTTTAAATTTAAAAGGATTTATGATGAAAAAAGTCAAATTTATAGTTTTTATCTGCTTGTTTATACTACTACCACTTGCTTATTTTAATGGTTTTATAAGAATTTCTGATCTGACTAGTGAGCAAGAGAGCATTGCTAAAAAGTATGGTGGTGTTTATGTATTTGATGAAAAACTAGAGAAGGAGATAGATAAGAGAGAAGGTGAGAGGGACAAGGTTAATAAGGAAATACTAAAAGAAGTCTCAAATATACAAGACAAAGAAGAACAAAACAAACAACTAAGGTTACTACTGCAAGAGAAATTTTATGACAATCCTAAACTTGAAAGAGTTTTGTCTAATGGAAAGAGATACTACCTCAGATGGATTGATTATAAAAACGAAACTGGTAAAGAAGTAAAAATTCCTAATGATTATGTCGAGAAAATTATAAATTACATAGGAAAAGAAAATTTAGAAAAATATACACCAAATTTATCTATGTCATATTTTTATATAGATGGCGACAAAGTCGTGCCTATAAGAACATCTGCAAGTTACTTATATCGAATTAAAACATTTACATTATATGGCGATGAAGCAAGCGGAATTAAATTTATAAAAGATGATATAGGACTGGCCAAAGGCGGAAATAGATTTGAATTTATAAACAATAAATTTGAAAAAGTCAGCACTTCAGACAAGGATAAATAAATGAATACTCTTAAAAATTTAACAAATAAAGATATGGTAGATAAGATAAAAGACTATGCTGATATAGCCGATGTTGCTTATGCTTTTTTTGAGTATATAGATGAGAATGAAATTTGGAGTTTTTCGGATAAATTTTATAATCAATAAACCTAGCTAGGCATAATAAATTAATAATATTATAAATATAATCACAATAAGATTATGAGAAATTTCTATCTTGTATAGTTTTAAATTTAAAAGGATTTATGATGAAAAAAGTCAAATTTATAGTTTTTATCTGCTTGTTTATACTGCTACCACTTGCTTATTTTAATGGCTTTATAAGAATTTCTGATCTAACTAGTGAGCAAGAGGGCATAGCTAAAAAATATGGTGGTGTTTATGTATTTGATGAGAAGCTAGAGAGGGAGATAGATAGGAGAGAAGAAGAGAGGGATAAGTATCTTGATGATTTCTTTAAAAACAACAATAGAGATTTTGACTTAAATGACCAGACTATTATGAATGAAAAATTACCTAGAGTTTTATCTAATGGTAAAAAATATTATGTAACTACAAGAGATTACGGAAATGATTTCAAAAAACAAGCTTGGATACCTGAAAGATATAGTGATCTAATAGTTAATTACATAGGCGATGACTATAATAAATTTAAACCTAGCATGTCTTTTATATATTTTTATGTAGAAAATAACGAGATAGTGCCTATATCTTTATCTGTAACATATACTTATAAAGTTGCCAAATTTGGACTATATGGAGATGAGGCAAGTGGAATAAGATTTAAAGAAATTTATTATAGCTATGTGCTTAGTGGAAATAGATTTGAATTTATAAACAATAAATTTGAAAAAGTCAGCACTTCAGATAAGGATAAATAAATGAATACTCAAAAGAATTTAACCAACAAAGAGATGGTAAATAAGATAAAAGACTATGCTGATATAGCTGATGTAAGTTATGCTTTTTTTGAGTACATAGATGAGAATGAAATTTGGAGTTTTTCGGATAAATTTTATAATGAGAAAATTTTAAAAAAACCTAATCCTAGATGGGATTATGCAGACTATACTTATTATGGTCATACTTTAGAGAAGATAAGCCAAAAAGCAAAAGAAAACGGTCGCCAAATAGGACAACCTACTGCTTACGCTCTTTGTGTAGAAGCTAGATTTATGCAGGATTTAACTATCAAAAAACCAAATTTTAAATTTGGAGAAGAAGATACAAATATAAAAATCTCGAATAACATTAAAAACTTTATTGCCGTTCAGGAAAAAAATGGTGAAATTTCACAGCGTATATTTATAAACGAAGAAGGCTACCACCAAATCTCCAAACGTACCAAAAATTTCACATCAAGATTTAGACTTCTAAAACATCAAAAAAATGATGATGAAGGTTTTAGTGCCACTCTATTTGAAGATACAAAAGATAACAACAAAAAGATACTAACCTTTAGAGGTACTGAAATAACTCCTGGGGACTTAAAAGCGGATAATCAGCTGGCAACATATAGGATACCAACTCAGGTAAATTCTTTAATAAATTTCTTTTTAGATAATGTTATACCTATATTAAAAGAAGGCGAAAAGATAAATATATGTGGTCACTCTCTTGGTGGATATCTAACTCAAGTATGTGCTTTTACTTTTTCTGAATATATAGATGAAATTTATACATTTAACTCGCCTGGATTGCTTAGTGATTATGCTAATACTATTGATTTTGCACACAAGATAGATCGAATAGATAGAATACTAAGCAATAAAAATATATTTACTAAAAGAAGACTAACTCCTAATATGCAAAGTATGCTCTCTTGTAAAAAAAGATTATATGTAAATTTAATCCTAGCAGATAAGGACCACACCTACCTACCAGCACCTTTAAATTTTAATAACATATACCACGCAAAGACTGATAATGATAGCCTAGCCTTTAACAACAAACTCTACGAAAACGCTATACAAGACCTTGGGCTTGATATAAATGGCAATGAGGTGCTAATAAATATAGGCAACGTAGATGCGATACCAAAAACAGATATAAGTATAAGCTCGCACTTTCTTACATATACGGCTACTACACTATACTTTTTCTCATATCTTTTAAAGGAAAAAGATAATGACGAAAAGACAAAAAATGTTAGCTTAAAAGGTACGTTTTTATATCTAAATGAATTTATGGAGCAAAACTATAAGCTTATATTTGATCTTGATACAAATTTATCTATGCAATACAATAGCGTAAATTTCAACATGGACAATAAAGCCACCATTTCACCCATTACATATAATAAAAACAAAAACTGGCTACTACTTATACTGTTAAATAACATAAAACATGACTTAGACATACGCACAGATCACTATCTAAAAGACGAGCAAGAAGCCTTGATAGTAGAAGATATACTTAAGCTTAGCGATGAGAAGCGATATACAAAGATAATAAGCAAAGATGAAGTAGAGAAATTTAAAGAAGGTGGTTGTGAAAAGATAGAAGATAAAAGGGCTATGCACAAGTGCAGGACGTACAAGGTGGTAGATGAGAGCTCTAGTGATGTCACCACCACCAAGGCTGATGCTAGCAAGCTCTACACCTATGCGTCAAATTTCACAAGGTCGCTTTCATCACAAGACAATAAAGCATATTTTATGAAAAAATCAGAACAGACCTACTCTCTTTTATTTGACAAAGGCACAGGCAGTGGCTCTATAAATTTATATGACGTAAAAGATAGAGGCGAGATAAAATTTGGCTTTTTATCCTCTAGCTCTAGCGTCTATGTGGATAAGGATAAAGAGAGTTTAGCCATATTTACAAAAGATAAAGACATAGTGGATATTGAGAGACTATATGAGAAGATAAGAGATAAATTTGGCGTGGAAAACCCAGAAAACTACAAGGTCGATCTCTTTTTAAACGCTACACTTCTAAAAGGTGCAAATGAAGCTAAAGACTATAAATTTGGCTTTACAAATTTCAAAGATGAAAAAGAGCATGATCTCTTTGAGAACAAAGATGATCAAAAGCCCTTTTACTACTTTAGCCCAAGGGGCGATGAAAGCTCTAAAGGCTCGCTTGATATCACAAATAAAAACACTAGCATAAGAGTGCTTGGCTATGATATAGATAGGGGTAGCTTAGATGTAAAGCTAAAAAGAGCTAACAATGATGAGAAAAAAGAGAAGCAGGCACAAGATAGAGAAGCGGTAAATCATCAAAGCATGCCTTCTGGTGCGGTAGCTACAAATTTCACCGCTCACCCAGTCATAGAAGACGACATCATCACTTGCCCGCATGGTGGCAGAGTGGTGCTAAAAAGCAAAGCTGGCAGGAGTATCACATCTAATGGCATACCGCTCATACTAGGTCAAGACTTCCTAGGCTCGCCGATAGTTGGCTGCTCGGCAAATTCGCCATGCACCTGCGTAGCACACGTACCAAAGAGCGCACTAAGTGCTAAAAGAGTAAATGACAACCACGCTCTCATGCAAGATCTAGTGCATCACTGCTTAAGTGATAAAGGCTGCGTGCTATCAGTGGCTAAAAAGTCAAATTTACTTACATTTGAGGGGGTAAAATACGTTGATGCAAACGGCAACGAAGTAGCCCCAAAAGATGTACAGATCACGCAAAATCCAAGGCTAAGGTTTTTCATGAAAAGTGCTGCATCGCAAAGAGATAACATGCACGTCGCCATATACTCCATAAACGGCACCGAGTACAAAGAGCCAAACGGAGCTGACGAGATCGTGCTAAAAGAGAGCGACGCAAAAGAAGTTAGTGACAAGGCGCTTTTAAAGCTATTTAATGAAAATTTCAAGACTACCAGCCAAAGAAAATATGAATTTAAAGAGTACTCGCTAAAGTATGGCGCAGATGTTTTTAGGCTAAATTTCATAAAGCCAGAGTATAAGAGCAAGCACGGCATAAACGGCTACTACGAAAGACTTAGCGAATACGAAAACGACGTTAGAAATTTGATCTTTCTAACGCCAAATCAAACAAAAGATATCACTATAAAAATAGCCAAAGGGCTAGACGCTAAGATAGAAAAAGACGCCGAGATAACCGACGTCGTAGTGCTTCAAGGGCTATAATTTTACCCTTAGCAAGGCATCTTTAAAACTTCTACCACTTCACCTTTTGCGATAAATTCTGTCTCTTTAGGGATGATAAGCAGTGCAGCTTCGTTTGTTAGGTTATTTACGATCGCTGAGCTACCTAGCTTTTTGCCGTTTAAATTTACAAAGATCTTGCCATCTCTGTTTTCTAAATTTACCGCTGTAAATTCCAAAAATGGCGAGCGTTTTTTGTAGTCTTCATCCATTATCGCCGTGATCTTTGGCTCTTCTTGGCTAAACCAAGTGTTTATAAGCACTCTTACATAAAGCACGCACATAACCATCGCCGAGTAAGGAAATCCCGGCAGCGCAAAGATGTATTTATCGCCTGATTTTGCCACTCTGATGTGGCGGCCTGGTTTTATCGCAGCGCCCTCGATGATAAGCTTAAAGTTTTCATTTAAAGCGCCCTTTACAAAGTCATAGTCTCCCATGCTGATACCGCCAGTAGTCACTAAGATATCGGCTGATTTTAGCGCATTTATGATCGCTTTTTCGACAAGCTCGGCCTTATCTCTTACGATCTCACAAAGGATCGGCTCTGCGCCCATTTTGCGTATCTGCATAGCGATGCCTACGTGGTTTGAGCTGTGAATTTGTGCTGGACTATCAAGCGGTTCGCCAAGGTCTTTTATCTCGCTGCCAGTTGCTAGTATCGCCACTCTTGGACGGATGAATACGCTTACGTGAAAGACGCCAAGCTCGGCAAGAAGCGCTATCTCAGAGTATGTTAGGCGCGTGCCTTTTTTTATTAAAATTTCGCCTTTTTTGTAGCTCTCACCCACTGCTCGCACGGCAAAGCCCTTTGGCACGCTCTTTTTGATGATTATTTTTGAGCCGCTAACCTCGACATTTTCAACCGGCACAAGAGTGTCAGTGCCTTCGCTCATTAGCGAGCCAGTGAAGGTTTTGACGCATTTGCTACCCTCTACATGCAGCCCTTTGTCGCTACCTGCTGGCAGATCGGTGATGAGCTCAAGCTCGCTTAGGCCATCTCTAAAGGCAAAAGCGTAGCCATCCATCGCTGAAACTGGCTTTGCTGGGTAGTTTTCAGCGGCTGTGACATCATAGGCGATATTTCTATCAAGCGCATCTGTGATGGCTACTTTTTCGGCCTTTTCCCACGCATTTATCGTGTCTTTTAGAATTTTCAGACTATCTGCATAGCTCATAAAATCTTTCATCATTTATCCTTTTTATGAAATTTTTGCATATTTTAGCCACTTCTGTTTTACAAAAAATTAATCTTTGTTTTATTTAATGATTATTAAAATGTCGTTTAAGAAATCAGTTTGATTTTACCTTTACATAGGAATTTACATGAACAAAACACTACTTTACATCATCGCAGGTGCGAGCCTTGGCATACTTGGTCCGGTGCTCGTTCATTTTGGCAACCCAGCAAATATGGGCGTTTGCGCGGCTTGCTTTTTACGAGATAGCATGGGTGCGCTTGGCTTTCACCAGGCCAAAGTCGTGCAGTATCTAAGGCCTGAAATTTTAGGGCTTATCATCGGAGGCTTTCTGGCTAGCATGCTTTGGAGCAAAAATTTCACTCCAGTATCTGGCAGCGCGGCATTTTCTAGGTTTTTCTTAGGCGTGTTTGCGATGATAGGCTGCCTCATATTTTTAGGCTGCCCTTGGAGGGCGTTTTTACGCCTTGGAGGCGGAGATATGACCGCTATAGCTGGCGTTGTTGGCCTATTTGCTGGCGTCTTTGTGGGACGAGCTTTTAAGAAAAATGGCTACGTTTTACCTGAAAATGAAACCACTGCAAAGGCGATAGGGTTTTTACCACTAATTATTGCTATTTTGCTTTTACTGGCACTTATCTTTGGTCTAAAACTTGGCGAAAATGGCGCATTATTTAGCTCAGAAAAAGGTCCAGGCTCACAGCATGCAAATTTATTTATCTCACTTATTTGTGCCATCATCATCGGCGCATTTATGCAAAGAAGTAAATTTTGCTCAGTGGGAGCTATCAGTAAAATTTTTGAACGTGACTTTTCGATGTTTTATGGCATCGTCTCTATCGTTCTTTTTGCAAGCATCACAAATTTAGTGCTAAATCAATACAAATTTGGCTTTGAAGGACAACCTATCGCTCACAATGATATGCTTTGGAATTTCTTAGGTATGAGCTTAGCTGGCCTTTGCTTTAGTCTAAGCTACGGCTGCCCTGGCAAACACCTAGTGCAGATGGGAGCTGGAAATTTAAGCTCAGCCGTATTTGTTTTAGGCATGGGTGCAGGTGCTGCGATAAGTCATAACTTTATCTTAGCAAGCTCAGGAGCTGGCATCACACCTTTTGCCCCGTATGCCGTAGTGATCGGCTTTATCTACGCTATTTACGTTGGATTTTTCACTAAAAAAGCTTAAATAAATTTGGCTGCTTTTGCAGTCAAATTTGCTTTTTTATATAGTAAAATTTGTGTGAGATAAATTTTAGCTAAAAATAAGTTCTTAGGTTGTATAATCCAAAACTTATTTTAAGTTGTCACGGTAGCTCAGCTGGTTAGAGCGCTGGTCTCATAAGCCGGAGGTCGGGAGTTCAAGTCTCCCCCGTGACACCATAACACCCTATTTTAGGCACTAGCAGTGATGCTTTTGTTCTTTCCCTTTCTTTAAAATTTCCTTTAAGAGTGGAACACTTAGTTACTAAAGTGGAACAGTCTCTTAAAAATTCCAATGATTATAAAGCCATCACCCTTTTAATACCATAAAAAATAGATTTGCTTTAAATTTTTACTTCTAGCTTTTTATCTAGAATCCCCTTAAATACGCACTTTTGGCATTTATCCTTTTACTATTTTTAATTTGTTTTTCTTAAATGACATATTTTTTCACAAAAATTTACATTTCTAGCGCAGATTTTTTTCAAAATTGGTGTAATTACTATAAATATATTTAAAAGGAAGAAAATGAAAAAAATTTCATTTATAGCAACTAGCACCGCTAGCAGGGAAGAAAGTTTATGTAGTGAGGTAATTTGCCATGGCTAATGCATATACAATAAATGATCACAACCTAGTTATAAACGTGAGGTCGGACTTTTTAACATATGGTAGAGCTATAGGTAGATTTGCGCATGCGTGCCGTGAGAAAAATCAAACCGAGCATATAAAGTATCTTAACAAAAATCCAGCCACTATTAATCGTTACAAACTCCTAAGCGAGTTTAATGGCAATGGCAATATGAGAGATGCTAACAGCAAAGATGATGAACTACATAATATGGCCTTTGTAAAGAAATTACTTAAAGGCTTTCAGGATAGCTTTAAAGAAGACTATGGCAAGCAATCCTACACACAAAAACGACAAGGTAAAGACATAGTTATACGTAGAGCTTGGCGCAAAGATATGGCTAGTTTTTGTGAAGTCATCATCACATTTGGTACAGACAGAGAGAAGGAGCCAAAAGAAGGGCTAAATGAAGAAGAGTCGAAATTTATAAATGAAAACATACAGATGGATAGAGTTATGAGATTTATAAATGCATACTGCGCAAAGCATGGCGTAAAGTGTCTGCTTGTAGCTGAGCATAATGACGAAAAGACCAAGCACTTTCATATCTTTTTTACAAACTATAGCTTTGAGAAGCATGCAAATTTGAGATTTAGCGGCAGGTCAAAAACAGCAAAATTTGGTAAAGAGCTGCAAGATATGGGAGCGGAGGCATTTGAAGGTCAGGTACTTCGTGGTAAGTCAAGTAAAAATAGACACAAGAATTTAACCCAAATGCACCAAATAGCAAGTGAATATAAGAGTGAGCAAGAGTTAAAAGAGAAAATTCAAAAGCTTATAGAAGCGGAAGCAAATAAGTATATGCAAAAGAAAGAACCTTTGTGGGGCGACGAGTACTTTAGGTTAGAGCCAAATGAAAAAAGAGCTTTAATAGTAGGTCTTAGAAATTCTGTTTTTGAACAGCTGCAAGAGAGCATAACCATCACATCTGATGAGCAGCTAAAAGAAAAGGTAGAGCTTCTTGCTGAGCAAGTAACAGAACAAAGTAAAATCATAGAGGAATATAAAAAGAAAAGCTTAGAAGTCTTAAAAGAAAAAGAACAGTTAGAAAAAAAGCTAGATGATTTAAAAGAGACCAAAGCTGAGCAAGACAAAGAGATAATGCTTCTTAAAAATAGAGTAAAAGCACATACTAATCAGCAAACAAAAATAGATGAGCAAAATGCATTGTTAAAGAGCAAGGATAGAGAAAACCAATCTCTAACACGTAAAACCGAAAGTTTGCAAAGTGAAAATACTGAGCTAAGAAATTTTAATGACAAAAGCTTAGGTCTTTTGCTAGAAATAGCAAATATCAACCCAGAGCTAAAAGATATGATAGTAAATGAAATGCCAGAGCTAAGAGGTAAATTTACAAAAGATGATGCCGGGATGGAGATGGGGTAGCTAGCATCCTTTAAATTTTACAATGCGTAATCTATAAATTTAAGCCACCAAAGTAAGCTAGCCGTGTAAATTTTACCAAGTAAATTTACACTAGCTTACTTACAAACTTGTGGTATATCCTACGCAACACTCCTATATCTCATATAGACATACTCGTAAATTTTCTCTCTGCACGCTGAGATGCTTATATCATCATAGCACTCAGGTAACTCTCCCAAGAGAGTATCGCAAAAAGATAAGACCAAGCATTGGCACGTAGTATTTATACAATGTGAGGTTTGAGCCTGGGCACAAAAGGTCCGCTGACTCTCAAAGGTCGCTCTCTAGCATTTGTAAATTTAGCCATTTGTATTTTGCTTGCTATTTTAGCATTTTATGGATAGGGATTACTGTTTTGGAAGTAAGAAATTTTATGAATGGAAATTTGAAAGAATTTTTGCGTGTTCTAAAATAATATTTATCTTAAATAAAACTTAGATATTTTATAGACAAAGGTCATCTTGAATGAATAAAGTTTTGTTTAGGTTGTATCTTTGTAAATAAAAATTTTGCCCGTCTGGCTAAGACCTTACAGCAAGCTCGGACCGAGCTTGCTAAGTAAGTTTATCAACATACTAAAAATGTTGATAAATAGACTTGAAACTGGCATTAAATTTTCTTGGATTATAACAAATAAATTCATAATGTAACATACTGCATGTGATGTAATGTGCAGTACTTGATGTCACGTCAAGTATGTGATGTCACATGCAGCACATGATGTTATGTATAGTACATGATGTAACATGCAGTAGGTGACGTAATGTATAGTATGTGATGTTATGTATGTTTCGTAGATGAGAGAGCATTAGAATTGGTGGATATTTATTTTTAGATAGATATTATTGAAGTCATGTCTAAAAAGCGCTTGGCGTATATCTAATAGTGATGATTATAACAGCCTTATCTTTTTCATTGACCCTATAAATCACTGTGTAGTTTTTAACAAATAGCTGTCTATAGCCCATATTGGCATATCTGCCAACTTTTCTAATAGCACCACGATTTGGCATCTCATCTAGACTAAGGATAGCGTTTTTGATAGCCTCTAATGTAGAGTTTGCAGCACCTGACGAGAGCAAAGATAGTGCGATATATTTATAAATCGCCTCAAGCTCGTCATAAGCTTGTGGTGAGATTAGGACTTTATATTTATTCAAGATACTTAGCTTTTAAACTAGCAAAAACATCTTTTGCTTCTAGCATCTTTGTATCTGCTGTTATCTTAGCTTCAGATGATGCGATGGCGCTATCTATATCAGCTGTGGCTACTAGTTTATCGTATGTCTTTATACTCATCACAACCAAGTCGCCATAGCCATTTTTAGTTACAAATACTGGTTCATCTTTGCTATTGCATAGCTGTGAAATTTCATTTGTGTTTCTAAGCTCTTTTATAGGTATTATCTGAGGCATATGCTATTTCCTTTTAATAATATAACACGATTATAGCATAATTGTATTATAAATTTAGATAGCTTGCCCAACTAGCTTGGCAAGCTAAAAAAGACAAGCCCAAGTATCAAGTATTTCCTACTTTTCCTTAATCAATAATAAATTAATAATATTATAAATACAATCACAATAAAATACCGAAAACAGTAGTGGTGGCTTAATATGCAAAACAACGAAATAAAAATAACCTACTCTTGCGAAGAGACATTAAAAAAGATAAAAGAGTATATGGCTGATGCGAAATGCGTAACTCTTTATACGTCTAGCTTGAATTCACTCACATCGTACTCTAACGGCATAGCCAATGAGATCATATCTAATCTAATATTTTCTAAGAAGAGAGATAAAAAAGATGTATCGATCGTATCTGACTTTTATATAGATAAAGAGAGCTTTACTGATAGCAAGATAAATAGAATAAGAGAATTTGAATATAGAGATATACCAGTAAAGATTGTCCATAAAAAGAGTGCGGTTGATAAGTTTTTTGCAAATTTAAAAGAGAAGATAAGCCCCATAAAAAGTAAAGCAAGATATGAAGCTGAACTTGAAGCTGCTCAGGATGAGCACGAGAGAAATTTGCTAAAAAGCATGGGTGAAACAAAGACAGAAGCTATAAGCTTTTATGATATGTTTGAGACCGTAGTATCCAACTACGATGACGCCAAAGATATCGTAAAAGAGTGCCTAAATACCTTAAAAAATGATCTGCTAAGCGATGCTAGCTCTTTGATATCTAGTGAAGGACTAGATGGAACTAAATTTGAAAAAAGCATTGAAGAGTGCTTTAGAGAGTTAGATAAGAATTTAAGCGAGCTAAATAAAGAAAGCGGAGAGTTTTTACTCAAACAAATATTTCTTTTTATACTAAGCGTAGTTGATTTAAGTGACCCAAAGGCTGCGCTTAAAAAGGCAAACGGATGCTTTTTGTTCTATGAGCTTGGTAAATTAACCTACAAAATGGTCGAGCATCAAAGTAATAGATCTCTTTATGGTGTAACCTTACCTATCCTTAGCTTTTTCACATCTAGATTTGCTTCTATTATAAATACGCTAAATATAAACTCAAGTTGCAATGTATTAGTATTTAAACAAGATAAATCTTCTAATTCTGGCTTCTTTATAGACTTTACTCATCTAAATTTAGACTATATCTACTTTAGAGACGACAATAACCTAAATGAGGTTAATTGCAATGCAGATGAGGGATATAGTGTATTTGGTCATTTAGATAATCTATCGGTATTTGATCACACTAAGGATGTTTGCTCTTATGATATAGTAAATAAAAACTTAGGCTTTGGCTCTAGTGATGATACGCTCTTTAAAAGACTAAAGGATCAAATAAAAGGACTAAACGCAAATTTAAATTTTCTCTGTGCTTCAAATTTTAACTCTATAAAACTAGCCAATCTAATAGCAAATAAGTCTGACAAAAATGGCACCTCTGCAAATGATGAGATGAACAGCAAAGATTTTTCAAATTTAAATAAAAACTATGTAGTGCTATCAAATTCACCTTTTAGATCAAGTGCAGGGCTAAGAGAAGAAGTAATAAGTAAATGCCTAGATCAAGTGATAGAAGACGAACTAAATAGATCAAACAACCCCAACCTAGTAAAGCAAAAATTTACTGACATAAAAACCCTAAGTCCTATTAAGGATTACAGTCAGTACAGCATAAATATCAATAAAGAAAACAATAGATCAACTCTTGTTTTAAATTTATCCCCATTTGCAAGGATAGATAAAAAATATATAGACAACATAGAGCAAAAAAGGGAAGAATTTAAAGAGATCGCCTATCAAGATGACACCAACTATCTTGATAACTACACCAAATACGAAGAGTTATTTAAGACAAATTTCTCTCACGTAAATGCTTATGCTAAGCAGCCAAATGATATGGAGAAGATCAAAAAAAGTGAAGAAGAGTATATGAAAAAGGTAACTCTCTCTTTTAAGGCAGTATTTGATAAGGTAAATGAAAACACCTTAAACAGAAGAGAGGCTGAAGCATATAACAATAGTAATATCTCAAGCCAACTTATAGATGATATAAAAAATGGCTCATCAACCGCAGATGAATACCACTCACAAATGCAACGTATAATACAAACCCTCCCAAAGCGCTACTCTTTCATAGAAGCACTATCTCTTAGTGTGGCTTACTTTATAATGACTAAAAGCTATTCAAAAAAAATGATAAAGAAAAGCATTCAAGATGGTGATGAATATATAGTAATAGAAGATGATGAGATAAAAGCCTTGCACTCAAACTCTATAATAAGAATTTTTGATAGAGATTTAAAGCTATTTTTTTACAAAGACTCAGTAAAAAATAGTGGTCTAAAAAGTGGTGAGTATCTATGTATAGAAGAAATTTCTAAATATATGGATGGTGTAAATAACAAGGATGTAGTTAGCGTTGAAGAGCTTTTAGCAGAAAATGAAGTTGGTAAAAATGCAGATATCAAAGACCCTTTGCAAAAAGATCTAATGAAGCTTCTTATAGAACAAGCTGACAAGATAGATGATAACTATAAAAAAGATGAAGCTACTATAAAAGAGGCTATAGCTGCTAAGAATAAAAACACTCTAAAAGAGGCTATAAATTTAAAAGATATAGCATATAGTAATGATAGAGATATAAATAAAGAGGTAACCTCATTATTAGTAAAAACTACTATAGAAGAGGTGTTTCCACTAGCAAAATTTGTTGGAGAAGATGGCATATCTAAGATATATGAATCCCTTGGCTCTTATATATTTAATAAAGACGCAAAGGCACTAAGAGAGACATTTCTTGATGAGCTTGGGGTATTAAATTTAGTAAAAAGCCTACTTGGTGCAAGAAAGACTAAAGAGATAGATAGATATATCTTGCTAATAACGAGTTTAAAAACTACAAGCGTAGTTTTACAACATTCAAAGCTTAATCTAATCATTCAAGCTTCAAATGCTTTTAGGCTTCATATGGCAATGGAGTATTATAAACTAAGCATAACTTATACAGAGATCACAACATATACATTTATGAGATATACTCATAGGTTTAGCTATACAGATTTTCAAGAGATAAAGAGGCTAATAAAAGATTATGCAGGATCATTAGGTAAGAGCATAGGTGCTTCTATGGTTAGTGGTACATTAGAACTTTGGAAAACCTCATACGAAAAGCTAGAAGAAAACTACAAAGAGATAATGCATACAAGATATACATATAAATTTAATGAAGCATATGCACTAAATAATATCTCATATAAACCTATGTCTATAAAAGAAGCTTATGATAAAAATAGTACAAATAGCTATTGTTACTATCCAGTAATGATCTATCAAAACTATATAAGTCTAAATTTAAATAGACTATTTCTAGGAGCTAATATAAGTAGTGGAGGACTAGACTATAACTCATTTATATACTACGACATAGACCATAAGAAAAATAAACTATCTTTTAACCTAGCCTCTAAACTAGCACTAAATAACCTTAGTACTTATCTATGCTTAGATGAGCTAAGAGGAGCTGGCAATGAGATAGATGCAAACTACTTTAAATATGCTAGAAGTAGATACACTGAGTCTGATGTAGAGATAAGGGAGTTAAATTTGGATGTGAAAGAGGAGAAAGAGGTGTATGAAATTTATAAGCGAAGCTCATTAGCAAACGTAGCATCAGGCAAACCAAAATATCCGATAAACTCATATCAAAAAGCAGTAGAGATAATAAACAAATTTAAAAAAGGTATATTTAACACAGAAGATAGCGATAACTCTCATCGCAACCTCTCAAGAGATCTAGTAGAAGCACTTGATACTATTGGAAGCAATAATATCAAAGGGGTATATGTGGGGTGTAAAGAAAATGACTCTAAAGATGGGAATTTCAATGGAAAGACAATCCCACCTCGCCTAGTAGGTCGTCTAGCCACTACCATAGTTATGGAAGATGGTCTATATATAGGATAAGATATGAAGAAGATTATATTTATCATCATAGCTCTTTTAGTAGCAGGATCACTATTAATAATAAATAAAGGAAATTTAATGGATAAAGAAATTTATACGGTTATAGCTCCAAATGGGGATAAGATAGAATTTGACAAAAAGACAAATTTAATTGCTTCCAAAAATGCAAAAAATAATACGGCACGCTTGGAAGAAAAGTCTCAAATGATCCTACAAGCCCGCTCCATCTTAGACTCATCTCCATATAAAAACTATAAACCACTATACTATAACCCTAAACCAAATTCACTAGGTCAAACAGACTATCTATCTTTTAAACCATGGCTAGACATTAGCTATAAAGCAAGCTCTACTAAACTATCTCCTTGGACTAAATCAGAAAAAGCCTACTATGAAAGCTTAAAAGATAAACGAGATAGATATATCTATCTAGTAAAAAGAAGTAATCTAAAATGTACTATGATAGATATACCAGAAGATGCCATAGGTAGAGTAGATAGCAATGGCAAACTAACTAAACCAGAATATGCTGAAATTTATGATGAAGTAAATGCTCACAAAAGCACATTAAAATCAGAACTATTTGCAGCAGAGTGGAATATATGTGCTGGAGTATTAGGAAGCACTGTTGGATTTTCAGGAGGAGTTGGATTAGGTTATGCAGGATTTAAAGCAAGAGCATATCAATCAATGTTTCTATCAGCCCAACTTGGTCAAGACGGAGCCTTGGAGGCATTAGCCGACATGTTTCAATACTCTACCTATTTAGTAGGTCTAAACAAAAATTTACAAATGGCTGAAGAGTTTAGAAGACTAGCTAAAAATCCTCCATTAGACGAATATGGCATGATGCCTTATTTAGATGAGATAGTAGGAAATTACTTTGTGATGGATTTTAATAGAAATTTAACCGTAGTTGAGCCAAATGGTTCAATGCATACTCATTTAAGAAAATTAGTAGAAGACGAAGGGAAATTGCTAGATCCTAGAGATCTAGATGCAAATGAGACTACTAGGGAAGAATTTACAAAATACGTTAAAGACAATATTGATGGAAGCGGTCAAGACTTTAATGGTGGTTTTCCTGGAACTTGGGACGATAGAGCTGTTGCCCTCTACATCGACTCCACCCTCCTAGAAGCCAAAATAATGTCCCTAACCCCACCAGAGGGATATCCAAATGCACCATACTACAACACACCAGAAGAGCTAACAAGACTATATGAGGCTGGTAAATTAGATAAAAAGCTAAATCCTCTAACACCAGTGATGTATAGAGATAGCTTTCCAGAAGATCTTAGGCAAAAGATCTTAAGCTATGCCAAAGAGCATAATATAAAGGATTAACAATTTCAAGCAATAGATTATGGTTTATAGAAAAAACATGTATCCATTATAAACCATACATCTAATATCTAATAGCACACCATTTCAACTTTTGCTTTTAGCACACTAGCGTTTATGTTTGTGGCATAGGTTCCTAGTAAAATTTTATACTGCTTTTCATGCCCTACTATTTGAGCTATGATATTTGGCTCTACTTCTTGTTGGACAAGCGTATCTATAAAGTAGTGCCTAAATGAGTAGAAAGTCTTTTGTTTGTCGCTACTTATTAGCTTTCGTTGTATTTGTGATCTAAAAATTTCTGAAAAATCTTTGTTGCTTACTTTGAAGATGCTTTTATTTGCACTAGCTCTTTGTTTTACAAACCCCATTAGTCCAAGCTCTATTAGCTTGCTATGGACTGGCACAAGCCTTATGGAGTTTATATTTTTGGTACTCTTACCATCATCTCTATTTACACTAAAGCAAAGCACGTTATTGTGTTGCACGATATCACGTGCTCTTAGCTGAACTATCTCGTTTATCCTCATGCCACTATATGCTGCTATCATGGTTATATAGTATAGATCATTTGCACTTATCCGCTTGCTTGGTGACTTGTTGGTCTCTTTAAAATTTTGGACTATTTTAAAGATAGCATTAGCCTCTTCTTTGCTATAAGGCAGAACCTTACGCTCCATCGGATTTATCTCTACTTTTATGTTTAAGTCATTTACGATGCTCTTACTTATGTAGTCGCTGTTGTAGCAATACTTAAAGAACTGCACTACTCTTATCATATATTTTTGTATGGTTACTTGTGATAGCTTGGCATCGTTTTTGCCTATATGTATGATTTGCTCTAGGCTTTTGTCTTTATATTTAGCTTTTTGGTTTAGCTTGGTTGGTATGTGAGCCAAAGTATTTCTAAATTTAAGCAGATCATCTCGTGATATGGTTGTGATGTCCTTGTTCGGATGAAAGAATTTAAATAATATATTGCCTACTATATTTACTAGATCCATAGTGCTACTTGACCACTTTTGACTAACGCTAGTGTTAGCTGTAAAATTTTCAAATGCCGTTTTTAATGTGATGATCTCCCTACTCTCCACCTTTTTTGGGCTAGTAGTGCATGGCACTATCTCGTATTCTTGTACTGCCTCATCGTTTAAGCTACCCATGTCAAAGCTACTATCTCCTACTTTTATGCGCTTGCCTATTAGATGGCTATTGCTAGTTAGTATCTGCTCTGCATTCCTCTCATCACCTTTTGTTTTTACTAGTTTAAAAGGAGTGTTAAGCCCGTATTGTTGCTCGGCAGTTGCCATTATGGCATGTGAGAAATTTTTAGCTAGGCTTTTGATATCTTCTTTGTTAAGAGGTAGCCCATTTGCTTCATCTAGAGAGTTGATGTTATCTTGAAAGCTATCTATATCGTTTGGCTCAAATTTATAACTTTCATCTTGCTTACTTAAAAATTTAAGTCTTTTAGACACAAGGTTTGTGCTCTTATCAAGCTTTGATATTAGGTAGTTTAGGGACAATATATGTTTTTCAAGCAGGGTTTGAGCTATGCTGGCTTTATCATCTTGATCTATGGCTTCATCTGGACTATTAGATAAAATTTCAGCCTTACCATTTAAAGTCTCATTGCTTTTATTAAGTAAATCAGGGAAGCTATCATTTTTTAAGGCCTCTTTGAAGTGCCTATTTAACGCATCTGCAAAGTCAATATCTATCTTTTTATCATAAAGCGAATGCTCTTTTATGCTCTTATCGATCTTTGCTTGCATAAAACTATCAACTAATGAATCTATAATTCCTTGATTTAGCTTCATATCCACCGCCTTTGTTATGAGATAAATATATCTATCATAGATTCTAGCAGATTTTCTGGCTTTTAATAAGGAATAAGTCCCCAAGGAGAAAGATAGCTCTCTTGAGCACTTTAAGACTTTTCTTGCTTTTGGTGCGATGACGCTTCGGTAGTAATAAATTCCATTGCGGTTTTTTAGATGTACCATGGATTTGCAGTGGAACAAAAGTGGAACACCTGACTAGTGCTTATGACAAAAAGTTGTTTGTAATGGCGATGCAGCAGGGCTTTAAGCGATATTTAAAAATCTATCCTCATAAGGCCGGAGGTCGGGAGTTCAAGTCTCCCCCGTGACACCAAAACACACTATTTTAGGCACTAGCAGTGATGCTTTTGCTCTTTCCCTTTCTTCAAAATTTCCTAAAAGTATGGTACAGTTTTTATAAAAAGCGGTACATTTTTTCAGGATAGATTTATTTTACAAGATGCTTTCTATAAATTTGCTTTTATTTTTATTGATAGGCAATATCTTATCTCAAGTAGACATCTTCATAGCCTAGTAACTTGTCCTTGGCAACCTTTGGGTCTTATAGACGCTCACTTAGCTTCTTTTTAAACTTCACTTTTATGCTATTGTCAAGCTTTTGCCACTCTTTTAAAGCACCTGGTAGAAATTCTAACTCATAGCTCATCTAAGCTTACTTTTACTGGTTTTTCGCCACTTATATAAATCTAAATTTGTGTCAAATAATAATTTTTTAAATAATAAGAAATAGCGAAGAGCAAAACTCTTCGCATAATTGATTATAGGTGATCTTCGGGTGCAGTTGTTGGCATGAAAAATGTAGTTGGAGTAAGATCAAGCGTCTCACCTGATGGGTTGGTAGCTTTTGCCTCAACTGTGTGGTAGTCAAGCATAGAGTCTTTATAATCAACTTTTGCCTCTACGCTCCATTTGCCATTCTCATCAGCTCTTGTTGTTAAAATATCTTGTATTTCAACTGGAGTTCTCTGATTAGTCATAAAATCATAGCCATGATGCTTAACAACCAATGTGATCTCAGCATTTGCTTCTGCTGTGCCCTCAAATGTTGGCCTTCTATCCCCATCAACAGGTCTATAAACAGGACTATAATCGCCTTGCACTTCTGTTAGATCACTAAATTCATCATCATATATACGCTCTATTGAGAATGCACCATTTTTTGGCGTATAGTTTTTAGGTAATTTTGTAAAACTTGAATTACCAGCAGGATCAAATACCTGTGTTGTGAAAGAGTATTCGCCAGGCGTAAAGTGTTCTGGAAAACCATCACCCATTGTAGATTTATCTACTGTGAAGTTGCCATTATCATCAGCTGTTACCTTGCCTTCAAAAACTGTATGAGTTCCACTATCTTCTATTTTGCCTATTCTTACATTTATTTCAGAATTTGGCTCAGTCTTTCCAGTCATTGATGGTTCAGGATCACCATCACTCATAGAAACTACATCTTTTCTTATAATATTATGTGGCAAATCTGTCCACTCTACTGTTGGCTTAGTTGTATCAATAGTAACCTCAGCTTCTTTGCTACTAAGGCTTCTCTCACCATCTACAACAGCCACAGTTGTGATAGTGTGCTTTCCATCAGGAAGGTCATTTTGTACCACATACTCCCAAGTGCCATTATCATAGGCTCTTGTTTCATCTATCTTATTACCATTGTCATAGATTTCAACTATTGATCCAGCCTCTGCTGTTCCTTTGATAAATGGTCTATTATCATTTGATAGATCACCTATTACATCAGCATTCCATTTACCACCATACCTGCCATCTATTATTGTTGTGATTGTTGGAGTTGGGACATTGCTGGTTGGATATATCTCATTAATAGCAACTGCAAGGTTGTCAAGTGTAACTGCACCACCTACACCTGTTTGAACTGGGGCATTTGTGCTTGTTTGAGATGAAAGATTATTAAAATTCGCATTTATATTTGAGTAGTGACCACCCTGAGCAAAGCTAGCAGCACCAAGACTTACGCCGTCACCTCCAGCGTTTCCACCAGCTTGGTTTACACCGGCTGCAGTCTCTTCTAAACCAGCTAGACCTTCACCACTTAAGATCGCTTTTTGAAGTGAAGTTATGTCTGCTGTTGTTTGAGAATTTTCACTAACGCTTTGGTCTAAATTTATTGAGTCTTTACCTATTAGGCTTATCTCTTTTCCATCTGCTTTTGCTATTACTACTTTTGCATCAGTTGATTCAGTGACTATCTTTTCTCCTTGATATACTATATCACCTACTTTTAATTCTCTGCTTTCACCTGTTAGGCTTATAGCTTTTACGCTTCCTCGCGTTACATTTTTTACTACGCCTATTTCCTTTGACATGTGTCTCCCTTTTTTAAATTTTTTCGTAAATTTAGCGATTTTATCAAAATCAAACCATTGTACTTTGGTACAGTTGTGACATATTTATGACTGGGAATTTTGTAAATTTAGATTTTGTGGGGGTTTGAAATAGTTATAAAATTTTAGGTATTGCAAAGAAATTTAGAGCAAATTTCTTTGCAAATTTAAGCTTACTTCACAAAAAACTCTTGTGCTAGCTTTTTATCTTCAGGCCTAATAATAAATTTCTCATTAGCGATGCTAACTTCAAATTCATCATCTCTGCTAGCTTTTGTATAAGCTAGCGCGAGCCTTGCAGCAAGCTCTTTGTCGGCTTTGCTAGCATTTTTGCTTATAAAGCTAACAGCTCCCACGATGTCATCGCTCTCTTTAAATTTCACCTGCTCAAATTTATCATTTGGATGAGCCAAAAGTGCGTTATTATCGCTCTCATCACGTCCTATTATCATTTTAGCTCCATCAACCAAGCGCAGATGCCTACCAAGTTTTAGCCACGTAACGTCGATATCTCGCATCTCTTTGTCAAATTTCAAGTAGTCTTTTATCTTTACAGCAAAGCTCTCGATCGTTAGCAAACACCCACCTCCAGGCGTTGCAAAGTCCTCAAAGCCAAATTCCTTCGCCAAAGCAAGCTGCGGCTTTCTATCGCGCCCGCTTATGTCAAGTAGCTTCTCTCTATCGACCCAGCCCTCGCGCTCTGGCTTAGTTGGTGGCAAGAGCTTAGCACACATCGGACGAAGCACTAGATCGTCCTCATCATCAGCTAGGCGTTTCACCTGAAAAAGTGCGTCTCTGCGCTGGCTCATCGGTCTTTGACCCAAAACTTCGCCAGTGATTATAAAATTTGCATTTTCACTTTTTAGCATATTAAGAGCGGTTTTAAACATATATCCGTGGCAGTCGATACAAGGGTTAAACTGCTTGCCATAGCCGTATTTTGGGTTAAAGAGCACGTCACGAAGATACTCGTTTCTCATATCAACTACCTTTAGGCTAGCCCCAGCCAAGGCTGCACGGCGCCTTAAAACTTCGTACTTCTCCTCATCCACGCCAAATCCAGTATCCATATAAAGTGCGACCACTTCGATGTTTTGATCGCTTATTATTTTCATAGAGAGCATGCTATCAAGCCCTCCGCTAAACAAAGCTAAAGCCTTCATTTTTGTCCCAAAAAGTAAAATTTAAAGCCTAAATTTACTAAATCTAGGCTTTTATGAAGTTTATTTAGCAGCGTTAATTACGATTTTTTTAATGACTTCGCTTGAGGCTTTTAGGCTGCTAACTGGTAAGTACTCGTAGATAGAGTGAAAGTTATTTCCGCCTGTGAATAAATTTAGCGTTGGTACGCCCTTTGCAGAGATCGCAGCACCGTCATATCCGCCACGCATCGGCTTTATGTTTGGCGTGATATTTAGCTCGCTAAAGGCATCTTTTGCTAGTTTTATAGGCAGTGAATTTTCATCTTTTAAAAATTTAAAGACATTTTCATAGCGTGTTTTTAGCGTGATCTCGCAACGATCTCCATAAATTTTATTAAAAGAATTTGCCATCTCACTTAAAAACTCAAGCCTTTTTTGAAATTTCACCTCGTCAAATTCTCTTATGTCGATCTTGAGCGTCGTTTTTGCGCTGTTTCCGCTAAGCTCTTTCACCCAAAAATAGCCCTCTTTGCCATCGGTGCACTCTGGCACTTCGCCGCCTGGCAAAAGCGAGATAAATTTATGCGCAAGAAGTAGTGAATTTACTAATTTGCCCTTTGCGTTCATCGGATGAGCCGAAACGCCTTTAAAGACCGCCGTGCAGTCAGCTGCGTTCCAGTTTTCATATATTAGCTCGCCTATCTCGCAGCAGTCTAAGCAGTAGCCAAAACTAGCTCCAAGCAAATTTACATCAAGCGCCTTTGCACCAAGCAAGCCCTGCTCCTCATCAGGCACGAAGCAGATCACGATCTTGCCGTGCTTAACCTCAGGATTTTGCATAAAAAAGCTAGCCATATTTACGATACTAGCGATCGCAGCCTTATCATCAGCGCCAAGCAAGCTAGTGCCGTCAGTCACGACTATGTCATCGCCCTCGTATTTTTTAAGCTCTGGGTTGTCGCTAAATTTAAGATAGATGCCCTGCTCTTCGTTTAGGCAGATGTCGCCGCCTGTGTATTTTACTATCTTAGCTTTTGTGTCGTTTTTTTGCTCGCTGCTTGTATCTAAGTGCGCAAAAAAGGCGATACTTGGGGCGTTTTCACAGTTTGGGGGGATCTTTGCTATCAAGATGGCACTATCTTGCAAGATGATATCTTTTATACCAAGCGAGCCAAGCTCATCTTTGATAAATTTGGCCAGCTCATACTCGGTTGGATTAGAAGGCATGATGCCTTTTAATCCATTATCTTTATTTGTCGTGGTGTTAAATTTCGTATAGTTTATAAATCTCTCTACGATATCCATCTTTCATCCTTAGATGACGAAAAATGCGATCGCCACAACAGAGAGAAACATGCCTAAAAACGTTCTTTTTGCGAGCTCAACTGGGCTAACCATAGCAATACCTGCACAAACGATAGCAGCACCAGCGATCGGAGAAGCTGAACGTCCAAGTGAGCCAGCGATGGCTGCAGCCATACCAAGCTTATCTTGCTCAAAGCCAAGTGCAGCAGCGTTTGTTGTGACAGCTTCGTTAAATGCAAATGTAGCAGCGTCGCCTGAGCCTGTAACTATACCCATGATAAATGGCACAAATGTTCCGCCAAATTTAACGTAGCTTTGATCAGTTTTTAACCATGCGATGACCACATCAACGGCTCCGCACGCCTTTAGACCTGCGACAAAGACGCCAGCTGCGATGATGATACCGATAACATCAGCGTAAGCGTGACCCATGCCGTTAAAGAACTCTTTTGTGATCTTTTGTGGGTTTGTAAGCGTAGCAAAGATAGCTATGATAGCACCAAGTATCATCGCCTCAGCAACGCCCATCTTTGTCCATGCCAAAAAGCTGTAGTCTTTTGCTAGGCTTGTTCCGCCGATGACTAAAATGACAAGTGGGACAAGTGGCATAAGAGCGTAGATCAAATTTACTTTAAACGCTGACTTCTCTTCGCTTGAGGCGCCATTTTCAAGAGTGAAATTTGTACCTTTTTGATAGTCTTTAAATAATATTGCGACAATAGTTAGCATGACAACTACGATAGCAAGAGCTGTAAATGCACTAGGAATTTGCACTTTTATGATGTCTTGAACTGTGTAGCCCTCAACTGTCTTTTTGACAAGGTCAGCCACATATATGTTGTGCGCAGAGCCTGGGCTTAGGACTGAGCCAAATGTACCAGCAAAAACAGCCGCACCAGCCATCGCAGGGCGAACGCCTGAAGCCATTAGAAGTGGTATAAGTGTCGCACCAACAGCAGCCGAGCAGCCAGCAGCTGAAGGGATAGCGATATTTATAAAGTAAGTTAGCACGGTTGTTACAGGGATCAAGATAAATCCCACGTTTTTAAGTGGCTTTGTAAGAAGCGCAACAAGGTGCTTATCGCACATTGTGTATTTCATAACAAAAGCAAAACCCATACTCGCACAAATAGCTTTTATAAGCCCTGCTTTTGTCATATAGTCAGTAAAAGCACTTAGTGCCCCCATCGGTTTTAGTGCGATTATACAAAGCACCAAACCAACACCTATTAGCACCGTTCTTGTCTCTTTTTTTAAGACTAGAAGTGCGACAACTGCAACGATGCCAAGAATGGCAGCGATTAGCTTGAATGATTCCATACCTCTCTCCTTGTTTAGATTTTAAATTTAGTTCCAACTTCTATTTTTTCTATCTCTTTTTGATACTCAAATTTTAAAATTTCGCTGTGTCCTATGACCTCAGCTTCGTTGCCTCCTATAAGCAAAGCCGTGCCCTCTGGCAAAGCGTAGATAGTCTCTTTTGGATTTGCTATTAAAAATTCCTCCAACCTCTCCTCCCTGCTCTCGCCGTTATGACCTGCTAGCTTGCCGCTTATAAAGTGAGGGTTGATCTGATATGGGAAGATATTTAGGCTATCAAAGGACTTTGGCATGATGATAGGCATATCATTTGTCGTCATCATCGTCTTTCCAGCGATATTTGCGCCTGCTGACCAGCCAAAGTATTTTGCACCATTAGCCACAGCCTCTTTTATAGGCTCGATTAAATTTAGCTTATAAAGCGTGTAAAGAAGCATGAAGGTATTACCACCGCCAACTGCGATACTGTTAGCGTTTTTGATCGCTGAAATTTTATCCTCGTAGTGATGGATAGATTTTATATTTTTATTTTTTAGGCGGTCGATCACCTTTTGCTCATATTCGTCATTTGTTCGTCTAACTCCAGCGTAAGGGATAAATAAAATCTCCTCCTTGCCACTCTCGCCCAAGAAGTCCTTAACCCAGTTTTTGCAGTGTCTCAAGTAGCCAGTATCTTGGTAGCTTGAAGCGCTGATTAGTAAAGCATTTTTCATTTTTTAGCTCCGTTTAGTTTGTAAGCAGCCCTTAGATAGATATCAACTCCAGCGACCAAACACTCCTCGTCAAAGTCAAATTTGCTGTTGTGATGGCCTGCTTTTAAATTTGTACCGATCATCATATATCCGCTCTTTGCGCCCCTATCTTGCAAAGCTCTCATAAAGTGAGCGAAGTCCTCGCAAGCACCAAAATCAAGCTCTTTAACGATCTTATCATCATCTATAAATGGACTTGCTTTTGCTGCTTCATAGAAAATTTCAGTCACCTCTTTGTCGCTATTTGCCCCGCTTGTGCCCCCAGTCATCACCACCTTGCTCTGGACGTCATAAATTTCACTCACACCTTTTACGATATCCATACATTTTTTATACATAAATTCATTTAAATTTGTATCCTCGCCCCTTGTTTCGCAGGCTATATAGCCGTTTGGTGCTATGACGTTTCTACCCTCGCCTGCTCTTAAAACGCCTACATTTATCCTAGTCACGCCCTTTGCGTGCCTTGTGATGCCATGCATGTTTAGAGCCATTTGAGCAGCGGCTAAAAGGGCGTTTGCTCCCTCCTGCGGCGCTCCTGCTGCGTGAGCTGAGCGGCCAGTGATATGCACGTCAAATTTAGATGTTGCAAGCAGTTTGTTTGTGCCACAAACTATGCCCCCATTTGTTTCTGCTTGAAAGCCGATGTGTCCGCCAAGTAGGTACTCGATGCCCTCAAGCACCCCAGCAGCCTCCATAGCCACAGCGCCTCTTGTGCCCTCTTCTGCGGTTTGAAATATAAATTTAAATTTGCCATTAAAATCATCTAAATTTTTAGCGATCAGCTTTGCAAGCGCTAGACCCATCGCCATGTGTCCATCGTGCCCACAAGCATGCGTGATACCAGCGATATCTGAGCCAAAGCCCTCCTTACAAGGTCTATGAGCAGCCTCTGCACTCTCTGTCACATCAACGCTATCGATGTCAAATCTAAAAGCGCTAAATTTACCAGGTCTTTTTGTGTCGATGAAGGCTGTTAGCCCAGTTAGGCCATCTTTCATGCATTCAAGGTATTTTGCCTCGTCAGGATTTAAAAGACTTTTTGCTCGCTCGATCGCCTTTTGACACTGCTCTTTGCTGCCAACGCCTAGCCTTGCATCGCTTTTTACGACCTCTTCGCCAAGCTTCACCTCATAGCCTAGCTCGCTAAGCCTTTTTGCCAAAACCGCAGTCGTAAAAAAGGTAAACCAGCCAGTTTCTGGGTGCGAGTGAAAGTATCTGCGGTCTTTGATGAGCTCATCTTTTAAAGATAGTGCTAAATTTGCTATTTTATCCATGACTACTCCTCGTTTGAAAGTCTTATTAGTGCGTTTGTTAAAATTTTTGTTGCTGTTACGGCGTCTTTAAAATTTATCGCCTCTTTGGTGTTGTGACTGATACCATCCACACAAGGGATAAAGAGCATGCCAACGCTGCTTGCAAGCTTGGTTAAATTCATCGCGTCATGCCCAGCCCCACTTGGCAATGTAAGAGTTTTTACGCCAAGCTTTCTGGCCTCATCTTCAAGTAAATTCATGGCGTGCTCACTTAGTTTTACTGGCTCGTCGCTACTTAGCTCTCCTATCTCGTAGCTAAATTTAAGCTCACGGCTTAGCTCGTCCACGAAATTTCTAAGCTCTAAATTTAGCTCATCAAGGCTTTTTTTATCGATATCTCTTAGATCAACGCCAAGCCTCGTCTCGCCTGGCACGACGTTTAAAACGCCTGGTTTTGCATGAGCGTAGCCAACGGTCGCGACGGCTGTTTTTTTGTTTTTAGCAAATTTATTTGCAGCGATTATGATGTGTGAAGCAGCAAGCAGGGCGTCACTACGCATATTCATAGGAGTTGCGCCACTGTGATCAGCCTTGCCACGTATAGTGATCTCAAATCTAATAGGCGCTGCGATACCACTTACCACGCCAACGCTTATACCGCTTCGCTCAAGCACTGGGCCTTGCTCGATGTGAAGCTCAAGATAGGCGTGCAGGGAGTTTTCTTTTAAGATGGCTTCATCTAAATTTTGTGGTTTAAACCCAGCCGCGCTCATCGCCTCAAAAAGCGAGATGCCATCTTCATCTTTTAGCTCATGAAGCCTTTGCTGGCTTAGTTTGCCGCTTATTATCTTGCTGCCAATAGTCGCTGTCTTAAAGCGGCTTGACTCCTCACAGCTAAAATTTATGAGCCAAAGCGGGCGCTTTAGCTTGATGCCAGCCTCTTTTATAGAGCTTAGTGCCTCAAGCCCAGCCATGACGCCAAGCGTGCCGTCATAAAAGCCGCCATTTGGCACGCTGTCTATGTGAGAACCCACGCAAACTGGCTTCGCGTCTGCCTCGCAGCCATCATTATAGATGGCGTAGATGTTGCCGACATTGTCAATTTTAAGTTTAAAGCCATTTTTTTCTATCAAATTTATAAGAAATTTTCTTGCTTCAAGGTCTTCTTTGCTAAAAGCTAGCCTTGTTAGCCCACCGCCTTTTAGCGCTCCAAACTCGCTTATAGCGTTAAAATTTCTCTCAAATCTTTTAGCGTCTATCATCATAAATCCTTAAAATATAAAGCCAATCTTAAAAAGATTTATTACTTTAAGCATTTTACATTTTGTTTTATGATTTGAAGCTGAAAAAGTGTGAGTTTTTAAATTTTATAAAGCTGTGTCTTGAGATCTTTGATGATAAATAGCAGTTTTTCTAAAATTTCTATCTTATTTGGGTTGTCAGAGCCTTTTAAAATTTGCTGCTCGTTCTCGTAAAAGGCGATTTGCATATTTAAAATAGCCTTTTGCAAAGTGGTTGCATCGATGATCTCATGGATATTTTCGTCCATTAAAATTTCTCTAACCATCTGCTCGTCGCTCACGTCGTATCTATAAAGGATGGCGTTTAGATACTCGGGATGCTTTATGAAGTATCTAGCTCCAAGCTTTGAGAGTATCTCATCTCTGTAGTTTGGGTTATTTAGCATGGTTTTAAAAAGTGCAAACTCAAGCGGGTCTTTGTTCATCACAGCTGGCACCTCATCTACCATGACAGAATTGCTAAATTCATCTTTATCTTTTTTTCTAAATTCTCTTTTAAATTTAGCTTCATTTTTTGGCTTCTGCTTTAGCCCAAACCTATCTGCTACGCTTTGTGGAGTGAGGTTAAATCTTGCTGCTACCTCGGTCACATACGAGCTTGCTATCTCCTCTCCAAGCTCGTCCATATAGGCTTTTATCTCGCTTAGGCAGTTATCTCTTTGCATTGAGCGGGTTATGTCGTACTTTTGCATGATCTTTTCTATATAAAATTTCACCGCGTCCTCGCCTGAGCCAAAGAGCTCATTAAGCTCCTTTATCTTGCCTGCAAAGACCATATCAGCGGGGTCTGCGCCGTTACTTATGATGACTACTTTTGTATCTATCTTATTTATGCTTAGCAGGTGAGCTGACTTTATGGCTGCATTTATACCAGCACCATCCCCGTCAAAGCAAAGCACCACGCTTATCTCGCCTCTTTTTAAAAGTGGCAAGTGGCTTGTAGTAAGTGCTGTGCCAAGCACGGCAACAGCGTTTGTAAAGCCAGCGTAGTGAAGCATGATGACATCTAGATAGCCTTCAGTTATTATTATCTGATTTTTCTCAAAGATGCTTTGTCTAGCAAGGTGGTAGCCATAGAGTAGTTTTGACTTGTCAAATACCGCACTTTGAGGCGAATTTACATATTTTGCAGGGTGATCTGATATCGTTCTGCCGCCAAAACCAACTAGCCTTGTCGTGTGCGAGTAGATAGGAAATGTTACGCGCTCGATGAAACTAGCGTAAATTCCCTTTTCATTTTGCTTTACGATGCCAACTTCAAGCGCCTCTTTTGGCTCGATATTCTCATTTTGCAAAAGCCTAATGGTACTTTTACTATCCCCAGCCCAGCCAAGCTCAAATTTCTCTATCATCGCGTCATTTATGCCGCGCGACTTGATATATCTAACGGCCGCTTCATTTTTGTAAAACTCACTTCTATAAAAGGCATTTACCTTTTCTAAAATGTGCTTATTTTCTTTTTGTGTTGGCACCTTGTCGTTTGTGTATTCAAGGCTAAAATTTGAAATTTGAGCGATCTTTTCTATCGCCTCTGGGTAGGTTAGCTTTTCATAATCCATCACAAATTTAACCGCATCTCCACCAGCTTTGCAGGCAAAGCAGTGATACATCTGCTTGTTTTGATTTATGCTCATGCTCGGGTTTTTGTCGTCGTGAAACGGACATACGCACTTGTAGCTTGAGCCCATCTTTTTAACTGGGATATACTGCTCGATGATATTAACAATGTCTATTTGGTTTTTTAATTTTTCAATGGATTTTGGATCTATCATAAGCAAAATTATACAACTGCTTTGTTATAATTAAAGTAAAATTTTATTACAAAGTGTTAGCGTGGATATTTTTTTCATTGGACACAGAGATCCGATATTTAGCCTTATTATTCTATTTAGTATCATCTTGATGATCGCAGCTTTAAGCTATGCTTGGGGCATATTTTCAAGCAAAGATGAGAAAAAACGCATCGAGAAATTTATCAAGAAATTTGACAGCAAAGATGGCATAAGCGACGAGCACAAGCAGATGCTAAAAAGCCCAGAAGTAGATATACCAAGCCTTAGCATGCTAGGTCAGACCTTTGCTAAAAATGGCGACTTTGAAAAATCAATCGGCGTCTATCTCATCGCACTTGAAAAGGTAAAAGATAAAAACGAGAAGGAATTTATCCTAAACGAGCTTGGAGAGGTCTATTTTAAGGCTGGATTTTTAAAAAAAGCTAGCGAAATCTTTGAAAAAGCTCTTGAGCTAAGCCCTAGAAACGTGCTCGCACTGCGCTTTTTAACGATGATAGATGAGAAGCTTAAAAACTATAAAGAAGCCCTTTATGCGCTAAATTCGCTTGAAGAGCTAGGGACAAATGTAAAAGATCAAAAGGCCTATATAAAGGCGATCAGCACGCTTGATGATAGAAATTTAAGCTTTAGCGAAAAGGTAGAGATTCTCTCGCACCTTAGCCAAAATTTTGAGCTTTTAAAGCGCATGATCCTAGCGCTTTTCATAAGGCACAATGAAAATTTAGAAAATTTAAAAGATTTTGCCAAATTTGAAGATGTGCTAGACCTGCTTTATAACCTAAAAACACCTATAAATTTAAGCGATCCAAAATACAAATCACTCTTTTACGCAAAGGGCGATATAGATGAGCCATGTGAAATTTATGGCTTTGAGCTAAATGCTATAAAAAGGCTAAAAGATGCTAAATTTGACGCGGCTGGGCTAAGCTTTAACTACGTTTGCAAAAACTGCAAAAACTCATTTCCTATGCACTTTTACCGCTGTCCGGTCTGTCACGAGCTAGGAAGTGTGAAAATTTTATCCCACATCACAGAAAAACCAAGTGAAGATAGTAACACTTTTTAGCGACGGCTCGTGCCTTGGAAACCCTGGAGCTGGCGGCTGGGCTTACATTTTGAGATTTAATGAAGCGCAGAAAAAAGCAAGTGGCGGCGAGGCATATACGACAAATAACCAAATGGAGCTAAAAGCTGCGATAATGGGGCTAAAAGCACTAAAAGAGCCCTGCGAGGTAAGGCTCTTTACCGATAGCTCATACGTGGCAAATAGCATAAATGAGTGGCTTGCAAACTGGCAAAAGAGAAATTTTAAAAATGTAAAAAATGTCGAGCTTTGGCAGGAGTATTTAGAAATTTCAAAGCCGCATAAAGTCGTAGCTAGCTGGGTTAAGGGGCATGCTGGACACCCTGAAAACGAGGAGTGCGACCAGATGGCAAGAGACGAGGCATTAAGAATAAAAGATGAGAATAAAATATGAAAAATTTAGAAGAATTTGAACGTAATCTTGGCTATAAATTTAAAAAATCTGAGCTTTTGGAAGAGGCGCTAACGCACAAGAGCACCAAGCAGGCGTTAAATAACGAGAGGCTCGAGTTTTTGGGCGATGCGGTGATGGATCTGCTCGTGGCTGAGTATCTTTTTAAGAAATTTAGCAAGATCGCAGAGGGCGATATGAGCAAACTTCGCGCCGCACTTGTAAATGAAAAAAGCTTTGCAAATATGTCTAGACGGCTAAAAATGGGCGAGTTTTTAAGGCTTAGCCAAGCCGAGGAAAATAACGGCGGTAGAGAGAAAGATAGCATTTTAAGCGACGCGTTTGAAGCTGTGATGGGCGCTATCTACCTAGAGGCTGGACTTGATAAAGTGCGAGAAATTTCGATCACGCTGCTTGAGCTTTGCTATCCGCAAATCGACTTTGCACACCTTGAAAAGGACTACAAAACGGCCCTTCAAGAGGTCACTCAAGCAACCCTTGGTGTCATACCAAGCTACGAGCTCATAGGCTCATTTGGCCCTGATCACAAGAAAGAATTTGAGATAGCTCTACTACTAAATGGCAAGGAAATTTCACGAGCCGTTGGAAGCTCCAAAAAGCAGGCCCAACAGCTCGCAGCAAAGATAGCGCTAGAAAAAATCAAAAAATAGGATAAATTTTGAATACATTTGGCAAAAAACTAACCTTAACTAGCTTTGGCGAGAGCCATGGGGTGGCGATAGGCGGCGTGATAGACGGCCTGCCAGCTGGGCTAAAGATCGATGCAGACTTCATCCAAAGTGAGCTTGACAAGCGTCGCCCTGGGCAAAGTAGCTTCACAACAGCAAGAGATGAGGCTGATAAGATAGAAATTTTTAGCGGCGTTTTTGATGGCATGAGCACTGGAGCGCCGATAGGTTTTGCCATTTTTAACAACAACCAAAAGTCAAATGACTATGAAAATTTACGTGAGATTTTCCGCCCTGGCCATGCTGACCTTACATATTTTAAAAAATATGGCATCAGAGATCACAGAGGTGGTGGGCGCGCGAGTGCCAGAGAGACTGCGGTAAGGGTCGCCGGTGGGGCATTTGCGCAGCTACTTTTAAATGAGTTTAAGATAGAAGTTTTAAGCGGTGTGCTTGGCATCGGCAAGGTCATTAGCGAAAAGGTTGATTTCGAATTTGCCAAAGAGTCGCAAATTTACGCTCTTGGCAACGAAGAGGCGATGAAAGAGGCAGTTAGCAAGGCTAGAAGCGAGCACGATAGCGTCGGAGCTGTGGTTTTAAGCGTGGCTAAAGGCGTGCCAGCTGGTCTTGGCGAGCCACTTTATGATAGGCTTGATAGCGCTCTAGCGGCGGCCTTAATGGGCATAAACGGCGTAAAGGCCGTAGAAGTCGGTGCTGGCGTAAATGTAAGCTCTATGCTTGGCTCAGCAAACAACGACGAGATGGACGAGCTTGGCTTTTTAAGCAACAACGCTGGTGGCATACTTGGCGGCATAAGCAGTGGGGCCCAGATCGTGCTAAAGAGCCATTTTAAGCCAACGCCTTCAATATTTAAAGAGCAAAAAACGCTAAATTTGTCTGGCGAGGCGGTGGATTTTGAGCTAAGAGGCAGGCACGATCCTTGCATAGGCATACGTGGCAGTGTCGTCGCAACCGCGATGATAAGGCTGGTTCTTGCTGACATGCTCCTACTAAATGCAAGCACGAAGCTTGAAAATTTAAAGAAAATTTACGGATAAATTTAGCCCACAAGCGAGAGCTAAATTTTGAAATTTACAGCGACCAGCTTGATCTCACCTTTATATTTTTCAAGATCGGCTAAGACCCTGCGTCCGCACTTGCTTGAGCGATGCTAGATGTGCCTTTGTCGCGAGTTAGAATTCTCCTCTAGCACTTCAGGGTCGCACCATGCGCCCTCGCAGATGGCGATGACGTACTTTGGGATGATGAGTGGCAAGCATGCCAACTAAAATTTCACCCCTGTCGTTAAATACTCTCACCACGTCGCCAGTTGCTATGCCTTCATTTACATTTATAAGCATCGGCTCTCTAGCACGCATCTTGGCGTAGTTTCTGATCACGGAGTTATTTAGCTGTGAGTGGAGGCGATATCTTTGGTGCTGGGTCTTTGCACTCAAATTTAGCCTTTTTCTAAAAGATTTTTATTAAAATTTTAAGCCATTTCAAACAAAATTTTACAAACTAACTTTTACCAAATTTCATCTATAATCCCCTTATGAAAAACCAAAATTTGCAAGAGAAAATTTACGCCGTTATCGACCTAAAGTCCTTTTATGCCTCGGTTGAGTGCGTAGAGCGTGGGCTTGATCCATTTAAGGCCGACCTAGTCGTGGCTGACGCTAGTCGTGGCAGTGGTGGCATCTGCTTAGCTGTTAGCCCTGCGCTTCGTACCAAGGGTGTGAAAAACCGCTGCAGGCTCTTTGAGATACCAAGGGATATCAAATTTATCATCGCGCCGCCTAGGATGCAGTTTTACATCGACTACGCCGCAAGGATTTATGAGATTTATCTAAAATATGTCTCCAAAGAGGACATCTACGTCTATTCGATCGATGAGTGCTTTATAGACCTCACTTCTTACTTGAAATTTTACGCTCTTGGCGCAAAAGAGATGGCAAAGATGATGATGGATGAGATCTTAAAAACGACTGGAGTGACGGCGACTTGTGGCATGGGGACAAATTTATACCTCGCAAAGATCGCGCTTGATATATTAGCAAAGCACCAAGATGACGGCATCGCGTATCTTGACGAAGAGCTTTATAAAAAGCAGCTCTGGACTCACCAGCCACTAAGTGACTTTTGGCGTATCGGTAAGCAAACTAGGCTAAAGCTCGAAAAATGCGGCATCTTTTGCATGAAAGATATCGCAAATGCACCAAAAAGCCTGCTCGAAAAAATTTTTGGCGTCGATGCTTACATCACGATCGATCACGCAAACGGCATAGAGCCAACGACGATAGCCGAGATAAAGGCGTATAAACCAAGCACGAAGTCCTACTTTAGCTCGGAAATTTTGCCCAGAGACTACGAGCGCTGCGAGGCGGTGATCGTGCTAAAAGAGATGGCTGACAGGCTCGCACTTAGGATGATAAACAAAGATGTGAGGGCGAGTGGGCTAACGATAAATGTGAGATTTGCCGATAAACTTGAGCCACAGCAACGTGCAAGCGTGCGGTTTAAAACGCCCACAAATATCTCAAGCGTGCTGATGAGCGCGGCTGAGGAGCTACTTTTAAATAAGATAAAAAATGCTGGGCTAATCAGGCAAATAGGCATATCGGCAAACGATGTGGTAAAAGAAAATTTGGCAGAATTTAGCCTATTTGAAGATGACGCTAAGGAAAAAGCGGTGCTAAAGTCGCTAAATTTGATAAAAGAGAAATTTGGCAAAAACTCGATCCTGCGTGCGATCGACCTGCTACCAGAAGCGACTGGGCAAGATAGAAACAAAAAGATCGGAGGGCACAAGAGCGGTGAGTAAAGATAGGGCAAAAATTTTTAGCTCGTTTAATCCTCTTTCTACCTTAGAGCGAGCCTTGCGCCAAAAAGAGCGAGAAAAATGCGAAAAACTAGAGCTTGATGAGAGCAAGGTCGATGAAATTTTAAAAAAATTAAGCGAGATAAAAATAGCTGATGAAGTGCGTGTAAGCTACCACAACGGCTTTACTTACGTAAGATCTGGCGGACTAGTCTCAGATGTAAATTTCAAAGACAAAACCCTCATGATCGTAAAAACTAAGATCAAATTTGAAGATATAAATGAGGTGGAGATAGTAAAGAAACGTAGTGAACTGCAAATTTAATTTATAATATTCAAATTTTATTTCTAATATGTTTATTTAACTAAAAAATCATTTAAATTTGCTATAATTCTTAAACACAAATCAAACAAAGGAATGTCTATGAAAAAAGCTTTTATTTTATCTTTGGTGGCTTCATTATGTTTAGCGAATGTCTATATAAAAACACAAGGCGATGTTATATATACCATAGATGGACAAACAAGCACGAAAACGGAAGTTAGAGATGGCTCTACTATAAAATTTGAAAGTGGAAACGGAAAACTTTTTCTTACCGACACAGTTTCAAATCAAGATATAGAGCTATCAAAGCCTGGGCAAAGTCATACAGCTGAAGTAGCTCAAACTATCTTTGGTGAGATCAAGGCATTTTTTACAGCAAAGGTTGAAGTCGAACAAAAAGGCGCATTTACAAGAGGTGGCGATTGTTTGGTATTTAAAATTTCAACCGACACATTACCTATTAACCAAAATGCCCACACACTAAAATATTATCAGAACGACAAGTTAGTCTATACTTGCAAGGTAGATGAGTGTTTTACACAGAAAAAAATAAAATCAAAATCTGGTGATATTATTCGTATTTTAGATAAGGATGGTTACGACATATATTGTCTAAGAATTGAAAAATAATTCGCATGAAAGCTTTGCGTGAATTTTATTTAGAATTAGTAAAACTTGTTATAGCCATATCAAAAAATAAGTCAGACCTTGTTCAAAAATATGGCAAATTTAAATTTTCACTAATACTCGGTCTGGCTTCAGCTTTTTGTTTCTTTATTTTTAATACTTTTCTATCAAATAACGAATTTGTTAGAAAAAACTTTATCGATACGGCAGACTATGACATTGCCATAAAAACTCATTCATTCATAAAAAGTAGTGACAAATCTCCAAAAATCATAGTTGTCCTTATAGATGAAACATATCTGAAAAAGAAAAATTTATCCAAAGCGGACGAGCCTCTTGCAGCAAATTTTACCCCAAGAGACCTTCTCGCCTCACTTCTTGATGAGCTAGATGCTAGAACGAAAGATAAAGAGCCAAAGGCTGTTTTACTGGACTATTATTTGGCATATCCAAGTGATATAAAAGGCAAAGTAACTGATGACGATAGACTACTTATAAATGCTTTGAATAAATACTCACAAAGATATAAAATTTATCTTCCTACTCAAAAAAATAAACTATTTCTTGAGCCATATTTAGATAAAAATATCACTTTAATTTCTACAACCATGCATGTAAATTCTGATAATATTACAAGAGGATATGCCAAATTTACATGCAAAGACAATAAAAGTATACCTCACATAGCTGTGGCTTTAAGCAGTGGATATGAAAGCTTTTATTGTGACGATAACAAAAGCTATGATTTCTCACAACTACTCTCTACAAGAGTACTTTATAAAAAGATCACTAAACTAAAAAACGGATCATTAAAATCAAACTATGAAAACATCTCTATATATTCTGCTGACAAGCTTGCAACCATAAGTGGCTTTAAAGATGCTATCGTGCTTATAGGCTCAGACTACAAAGGCTCTGGAGATATATATCAAACAGCTATTGATGATACTAGGAGTGGAGTATTAGCGTTAAGTGATACTATAACAACAGCATTTAAAATAAAAGAGCTAAAACAACTAGAACCTATCTATTCATTTATTCTCTACTTTTTTATGCTTAGTTCAATTACATTTTTAACACTAAAACTTAGCCCTATAAAATCACAAGGAGTTAGACTAACTCTAGTAACCACTGTAAATTTTGTGATCTTTTTTACTATATCTTTTTTTGGATTATTTTGGGGCTATTATATACCCTGGGCTCTGCCTTTACTTTCTTTTAAAGGGCTAGAGATCATTTTTGCTATTTCCTCATATAAATTTAGACATCAAAAACATCATAAAGTAAGGAGAACTAAATGAAGTTAAACAAAAAAATATCAAGCATAGCCATATCAGCTGCAGTAGCTGGTATTTTAACAGGTTGTGCTGAGCTAGGTATGGTAAAAGATGCAACCATAGTTGCCTTTTCTGGAAAGATAGAACAGTTTAGTGATGACTATGAACGCTTGGCGAAAAACTCAACTAACAGAGACTATGATAGCTTGCTAAGAAATGCACCTACGTTTCTTAAGAGATATGATAAACAACTAGGCAAGGCGTCTTTTTCAAGACTTCACATGTATGAATATTTAGGCTTCGCTTATTCAGAACTAGGAGAATACCAAGAAGCACTAAACTACTACAACAAAATAATAGAAGCCGAAGATGATCCCAATGGGTTTTGGTCACTTCAAGCAAAATGTTATATAGGAAGTGTTTATGCTAGACTAGGTGATTTTGATAGAGGAAGAAAACTTTGCGAAGATGCCTTGAGTATAGCCGAAGATAAATATAAAGGTAATGATCTCGGCATAATAGAGGTCATGCTATCAAGTATAGGCGGTATTTATATGCATGCAAAGAACTTTCAAAAATCGCTTGAATACTCCCTAAAAGCAGCAAATCTGCAGGAAAAAAATTTTGATACTAAAAAAACAAGTGGAATTATGCGGTTGGCTGCGATCTACGTAAATGCTGCTGTTGCTTATACAGAACTAAAAGAGTACAACAATGCTCTTAGCTACCTACAAAGATCGCTCGATCTAACCAATAAATATGCACCAAAAAGTAATTTGCTAATGTATATATATATTAATCTAGCCTATAACTATAAAGAGATGAAAGAGTATGACTCAGCACTAAACTACTATGATAAGGCAATTAATATGATGAATAGAACTTATGGTGTAAATAATCACATCAACTTCGCTGGAGCAAAAAAAGATATCAGTAATATATATGCTGACAAACAAGACTACCAAAAAGCTTATACTTACGCAAAAGAGTCTATGGCGATCTTTGATACTATGAAAAATCAAAATTTTAAATCACTAGATAATGATCAAAAGAAGGCATTTTTGGATGCAAATAAAGAGTTTATGCCTAATTTCTTGGATATTGGCTCAAAAGCAATGCAACAAAGACCAGACATAATAAAAGATATGTATAAAATTTTCATAAACTCAAAAGATTCTTTATTAGATGCTGAAAACTCTATATATATGCTAAGGCAAACCACTACAAATTCTTTTGTAGCTTCAAAAATAGATGAACTAAATGCTCTAAAAAAAGAATATGCTGGCCTTTCAAGACAAAGCTTTGAAGGCGAAGATGAAAAAGAGGCAGAAAAGCTAGAAAAAGAACGTAAAGAAAAGCTAGATCAAACACAAAAAAATATAAAGAATTTAGAATCAGAACTATCTGCTATGTCATCAAATTTCAAAGAGATACTTGACATGAAAAATATAAGTATCCAAGACGTAACTAAATTTTTAAATCAAGATGAGCTGCTTATAGATATAGGATATTACGACGAAAAATACTATATATTTAGTGTAGATAAAAATCAAAAAGTAGATCTTGTAGTTCTTAGCAAATCTCAAAGTAACGAGATAAATCAAGATATTAAAAAATTTAGAGATGACATAGAACATATAATATCAAGTGGGGAGCAAAGCACTAAAGCTACACAACTTTCAAAAGAGCTCTCTTCAAATATCTACAAAACATTATTTAGTAATATGCCTGCAAGGATAAATAGTTATAAGAATTTAATAATAGCTGCCGATGGCGCCTTACGACTCTTTCCATTTGAAGCACTGCGTGATAATAATGGCTACTTAATAGAAAATAAAAATATAAGATACATAGCTTCTGCTAAAGAATTTGTAAGAGCTCATAAATATAATCAAAGTAGTGCAAAAGAACCTGTAACTATGTTTAGTGATCCAGACTATGATAATGCAGTAGGTACAAGCGATAAAACTTCAAGTAGCTCAGATGATATCGTACTTACAAGGTCTTTAAGCAAGATGAATTTCTTCACTAGATTAAAAGGTTTTAAAGAAGAAGAAAACGCTATAAAAGCAGTATTTGGCACTAACATAAAAATTTATGACAGAGAAAATGCTAGCGAAAAAAATATGTTTAGCATATCTTCTCCAAAGGTTTTACATATAACTACTCATGGCTTCTTTATCAATGATGATAAAATCATAGATCCTATGCTAAAGTCAGGCATAGCACTAAGTGGTGCGAATACAAAAGATAAGAGTGGTATAGTAATGGCGCTAAGAATGTCTGGTTTAAAATTGTCAGGCACTGATATGGTAGTACTTTCAGCTTGTGAAACTGGCGTAGTAGACTCAAAAGATACAAGTGCGGTCGCTGCTTTACCAAAAACATTTATCCAAGCTGGCGCAAAAAATGTAATGATGAGCTTATGGAAAGTTGATGATAAGCAAACTGTAAATCTTATGAGTACCTTTTATGAAGGGCTTAAAGACAAAAACCAACCAAACTATAATATTCTGCTCAAAAACTCAAAAATAGAGATGATAAAACAAGATTTACACCCATATTACTGGGCTGGATTTATTATCAATGGAGAATAAATTTATAAGTTTTTAGGGTGTATGAAAATACACCCTTTTAAGAAATAATAAAAGGGTCAGAGTTAAAAAATTTGTACGCTTTAAATTAAATTTGCTTCAAAATTCTCTCGCAAATTTCTCTCGGGTTTGCGTTTTCATAAATCGGTCTGCCAACGACGATAAAGTCGCTGCCCTCTTGCTTTGCGCTAACTAAATTTGCAACCCTCTTTTGATCGCCTGCGCTCTCGCCAAAAGGCCTAACTCCAGGGCAAAGCGTGATGAAATTTTGATTTGTCACTTCTTTTATGAGCTTGCTTTCAAAAACCGAGCAGACCATGCCATCAAGCCCCGCTTCAAAGCTCATCTGGCTAAATTTCATAACCGAGCGAGAAATAGTATCGTTATAAACCGCTTCAAATTCGCTCTCGTTAAAGCTAGTAAGTGCTGATACAGCAAGCACCAAAGGGCGATTTTGCAGTGCATTAAGGCGCTCCATGACGGTCTTCATCGCTCTCTCGCCAGCGCTTGCGTGCAAATTTATCATATCCACGCCTATCTTTGAGACGACCTCAGCTGCGTCTGCCATCGTGTTTGGGATATCGTAAAGCTTTAGATCAAGAAAGATTTTAAACTCCCCTGCCCCTTTTAGCTCCTCTATAAATTTAGCTCCGTCTCTAAGGTAGCTTCTAAGCCCCACTTTTAGCCAAAGATCAAGCCCTCTTAGCTCGCGCACTAGGGCTAAATTTTCATCCTTGCTCGCCATATCAAGAGCGACGCAGAGCCTCATAGATCGCCCTTTATCTTATCTAGCACGCCGTTTATAAATTTTGGCGCCTGATCGCTTCCAAGCTCCTTTGCAAGCTCGATCGCCTCATTTATTATGACAGCTTTATCAGTCTGACTAAATTTCATCTCATAAAGCCCAAGTCTAAGGATAGCAAGCTCTGTTGCGCCAACCTTGCTAAAGTTGCCATCTTTTAGGTGTGGTTTTAAAATTTCATCTAGTTTTTCTTTATTTGCAAGCACCTCTTTAAAGGTCTGCTGCGCCTCATTTTTGCGCTCATTTCTTATCTTTTTCTCTTCTAAAAATTCCTCTTCAAACTCCGCAGTTACGGGGTTTATCTCGTTTGAGTAAAGTAGCGAAACTATGGCTTGTCTCACTTGATGACGTGTGGCCATTTTACTCTCCTAGCTTTTTGTATAAATTTAGCATCTCTATAACGCCAGTCATTGCTTCAAAGCCCTTGTTTCCAGCCTTGCTGCCAGCTCGCTCTATCGCTTGCTCGATGTTATCTACCGTTAGCACGCCAAATGTGACTGGTTTTGCGTATTTTAGCGTCACGTTTGCGATGCCTTTGGTGGTCTCTGCGCTTACGTAGTCAAAGTGCGGAGTTGAGCCTCTTATCACCGCTCCCACGCAGCAAACTGCGTCAAATTTACCGCTTGCAAGCACCTTTTCAAGCGCCATAGGTATCTCAAATGCGCCAGGGACTAGCACTAAAGTTAAATTTTTCTCGTCGCCGCCGTGGCGTAAAAATGCATCTTTTGCGCCCTCTACCAAGCGGTCTGTGATGATGTGGTTAAACCTTGCGTTTATGATCGCTATCTTTTCGTTGCCTTTTAGGGCTAAATTTCCTTCGATTATTTTCATCTTTTCTCCTTTATTTTTTATGCAAGTTTAGCAAAAGCTTGTTTAATCATCAAACTATCTTTAGCATGATGACGCTAAAGATGATGAGCGATAAAAACAAGGCTTTTTTAAAATTTATCTTTTCACCTTCAAAAACTACGCCAACCACGACTGCTCCGATCGCTCCGATGCCTGTCCAGATCGCATACGCCACCGACATAGCGATAGTTTGCATCGCATAGCTAAGTAGCGTTAAAGAAAGGGCGAAATTTCCAAGCAAAAGGATGAAATTTGCCCACTTTTTTACGCCTGTGCTTTTTGAAAATTTCGTGATAAAAAAGACGCCAGAAACCTCGCAACATCCAGCTAGTAAAAGCGCTAAAAAGTGGATCATTCTTTTATGCCTTTTAGCCCAAGCACGCCTAAAATGAGCGTCGCTATAAAAAATAGCCTAAAGAAATTTGGCATGATCCCGCTTGCTACGTAGTCGCTAACGATCTCAGCTATGACGATAAAAGCCGTCCCAAAGCCCACAAATACAGCGTATGAGATGCTTATCGGGATGTATTTTAAAGCCTTCATAAAAGAGATAAAGCTCACGCTCACAAGCACGGTCGTGAGCAAAAACTCGCCTAAATTTGAAGCGTGCTTTAGCCCATATGCCCAACCACACTCGGCCACCGCGCCAAGCAATATCCACAAAAAACCTCTATTTGACAAACTACCTAAAACCCTTTTACTATCTCTAAAATTTTTCTCACCATGGCTTTTATCGCATCATTTTCTAAACTATCATCTGTGTTTTGCCCAGCTATCCCCTTTAAATTTCCAAAAAATCCAGGGTCAAACCTTAGCTCGCTAGAGCCATAATGCCTCAAAACTTCGCCATTTCTAATGACTTCTACCTCGTAAGTAAGGTAGATATTGCCCATTCTGTCGCTCTTAGCAAAGGTTGCTTCGCCTATAAATTCCCTGCGGTGAGTTATCTTTATCTTTAGCTCATCACTTGAGCTAGGATCAAGCAAATTTTCTTTTGTAAGCGCCTCTGTGATTTGCTTATTGTACTTTTTCTCGACCATTTTTGGGCTTTGATAGAGAAATTTTGTCGGCTCGTGGTGTTGCACATGAGCGTACTCTATGCCCTCAAATTTATACTTGCCAGCAAGTGGCACCTTTGGCTGAGATGAGCCACAACCTACTAAAAACAACACTCCTAAAAGTAGTGCAAAAATCCTTTTCATCTTTTTATCCTTTGTTTAAAAATTTAAAATTTCCTCTATCTTCATCGTCTGCTCGACAACTTTTTCAAGCTCGTCTAAATTTAGCATATTTGGCCCATCACATAGCGCCTCGCAAGGGTTTATATGCGTCTCGTAGAAAAATCCATCCACCCCAACGCTAGCTGCCGCCCTTGCAAGATACGGCACAAATCTAGCATCGCCGCCGCTTTTTTCGCCAAGTGCGCTTGGCATCTGCACGCTGTGGGTCGCGTCAAAAATGACTGGCGCAAATTCTCTCATCATCACCAAATTTCTCATATCAACGACTAAATTTCCATATCCAAAGGTGCTTCCACGCTCCGTTAGCCAGACGCCATTTGCCTTTGCGACCTCATATCCATCGCCGCTCACACCTCTTGTCTCAAGCACCTTTTTAACAGAGTGCTTCATCGCAGACGCCGCTAAAAACTGCCCTTTTTTGATATTTACGACCGCTTTTGTCTTTGCGGCTGCTACAAGAAGGTCTGTTTGGCGGCACAAAAATGCAGGGATCTGCAGCACATCAGCCACTTCGCCAACAGGTGCTGCCTGATAGCTCTCGTGGATATCGGTTAAAATTTTAAAGCCAAATTCTTTTTTTACATCAGCCAAAATTTCGCAGCCTTTTTCAAGCCCAGGCCCACGAAATGAGCTAATGCTCGTGCGATTTGCCTTGTCAAAGCTCGACTTAAAGTAAAAGTCAATTTTTGGATTTTCATTAAATTTAACTAGCCTTTTTGCCACTTCAAAAACAAGCTCCTTGCTCTCTATCACGCAAGGTCCAGCGATTAATATCATATTTTCTCCTTTATTTTTCTTTAACAACTAAAATTCCACTCACCACGACAAGCACGATACCTGCGAGTGCTAGGTGATTTGGCAACGCATCGCCCATAAAATAGCCAATAATAAGCGTAAAAATGACGTCAGCGTAGCTAACCGCAGCGATGACACCAGCTTTTTTGCCAACCGCAAATGCCTTTGTCATAAACGCCTGAAAATAGTAGCCACTAAGCCCCATTAGCAAGATAAAAACGACGTTGTGCCAGCTTGGCATAGTAAATTTAGAAAATAAAAAATCCAGAGGCTCATATGTAAAAAACTCAGCCATCCCCATACAAATAAGCGGCAAAAAAGAGCCCCAAAGCATAAAGCTTAGCACGATGATATTTGTGCCGTAGCTCTTGTTTAGCTCCTTGACACTCGTGTAGGCAATAGCCGCTCCAAGACCGCTCCAAATGCCGATGATATCGGTCTTATTTATGCCTAAATTTGGCTGGATAACGAGCAAAATTCCACCAAATCCCAAAAAGACAGCAAACCAGCCAAGCGAACTTAGCCGCTCCTTAAACACGATAGCTGCGAGAATGGCTGTAAATATCGGGTTTGTCTTTTGAAAGGTAAAGGCTGTGGCTAAATTTACGTGTGCGACGTTATAAAAAAATGCAAAAAGCGCCACCGTGCCTACAAAACCGCGAAACATCAGTAAGAAAAAGTGTCCGCCAGTTTGTTTAAATGGAAATTTATAGATGGCGTAGATGACGATGAAAAGTCCGATCAAATTTCTAAAAAAAACAACTTCGATAGAAGGCATATCTTTACTCAGATACTTTGCAAATGCGCCAGTCACGGCAAACATAAAGCAAGCAAAGAGCATATAAAAAATGCCAAGATGTGAAATATAAAACCTTTTTAACATCGCAAAACCTCTAAATTTAAAGCACTCATTTTAATGAAAAATGGCTTAAATTTTGGTTGATTTTTTCTTTTATTTCGGCGCTTTTAAGCGTAATTTTATACTTTATATAAGAGAAAAATTTGTATAATCAGCCATCATAAAAAGGACAAAATTTGCAAAAAGTAATATTAGTAGGCAAGCCAAATGTCGGCAAAAGCTCACTTTTTAACCGCCTAGCAAGAAGACGCATCGCCATAACAAGCGACGTTAGCGGCACTACAAGAGATACAAATAAAGCTAAGATCGAAGTTGAGGGCAAAGAGTGTATATTAATCGACAGCGGCGGGCTTGATGATAGCAGCGAGCTTTTTAAAAACGTAAAAGCAAAGACCTTAGCAGAGGCTAGAAACTCAGACGTTATCCTATACATGGTCGATGGCAAAATGATGCCAGATGATGAGGATAGAGCCATTTTTTACGAGCTTAGCAAGCTAAATTTACCAATCGCTCTAGTCATCAACAAAATCGACAGCAAAAAAGACGAGCAAAGAGAGTGGGAATTTGTAAGTTTTGGCGCAAAAAACTCATTTGGCATTTCAGTAAGTCACAACACTGGCGTCGATGAGCTTAGCATCTGGCTAGCAAAGCACCTAGAAGAGAAAGTGCAGATAAAGGCCGATTTGATCGATGATTTTGATGATTTTTTAGAAAACTATAACGACGAGGGCGAGCTAAGCGACGAGATAGACTATGAGAGCAAAAACATAAGAGTTGGCATCATAGGCCGTGTAAATGTCGGCAAAAGCTCACTTCTAAACGCCCTTGTAAAAGAGAGCCGCGCCGTTGTTAGCGACGTAGCAGGCACTACGATCGACCCAGTCAATGAAATTTACGAGCATGATGGCAGAGTTTTTGAGTTTGTCGATACTGCCGGTATCAGAAAGCGCGGCAAGATCGAAGGCATCGAGAGATACGCGCTAAATAGAACTGAGAAAATTTTAGAAGAGACAGACGTGGCGCTACTTGTGCTTGATAGCTCTGAGCCACTAACCGAGCTTGATGAGCGTATCGCTGGCATCGCCTCGAAATTTGAGCTTGGCGTCATCATCGTGCTAAACAAATGGGACAAAAGTAGCGAAGAATTTGACGAGCTTTGCAAAGAGATAAAGGATAGGTTTAAATTTCTCTCATATGCGCCGATCATCAGCGTCTCAGCACTTGGTGGCAAAAGAGTGCATAAAATTTACCCGCTCATAGTTGAAATTTATAAAAACTACACCCAAAAAATCCAAACTTCAAAGCTAAATGAAGTGATCGGCGAAGCAACCAAAGCGCACCCTCTGCCACGAGATAAAGGCAGGGTCGTTAAAATCTACTATGCAGCGCAGTTTAAAACCGCACCTATCATGATAGCGCTCATAATGAACCGCCAAAAATGCCTGCACTTTAGCTACAAACGCTACCTAACAAACAAGCTTAGAGAGAGCTTTAGCCTAGCTGGTGTGCCTATCGTGCTAATCCCTAAAAAACGTGGAGAGAGTGATGAAGACAAAGAACAATAACATCGTTTTGATAGGGTTTATGGGTGTTGGCAAGGGCACAACCGCAAGGGCACTAAGTAAGGCGTTAAAGACGATGAACCTTGACTGCGACGACTTGCTAGAGAGCTCGCAAAATATGAAGATAAAAACCATATTTGAAGAGTACGGAGAGGAGCATTTTAGGCAGCTTGAGAAAGACCTTGCTAAATTTCTAGCGACAAATGTCAAAAATGCGATCATCTCGACAGGTGGGGGATTTGCAAAGGTTAAAAATTTAAACAAAATAGGCACCGTGATCTATCTAAAAGCAAGCTTTGATGCGATCATGCAAAGACTAAAAAATAGCAAAAATAGCGAGAAAAAGCTCGCCAAACGCCCGCTTTTAAGCGACCTAAAAAAGGCTGAGGCACTTCATCTGGAGCGAGAAAAGCTCTACGAGAAAAAGGCTGATTATATCGTTGAAGTCGAGGGCAAAACTCCAAAGCAGATCGTAAAAGAGATAAGGATACTTTTAAAAGTTTAGTTGCAAAGTGGCGAGGGCTACTTGCAACGATAAATTTCAAGATCAAGCTAGACGCACAAAGTCTAACGTGATGTTAAAATTTAAAAGCTTTGGCGAAGAGTTTTTTGTTTAGGCAAGGCGAAATTTTGTTTTTAAGTGAGGGCTAGCAAGCTAAATTTTAAGATTAGACTAGATAAAAGTATCTACCCTGATGTTAAAATTTAAAAAAAGCATTTTGGCGAAGTATCGTGAGATGATTTTGATAGAGATTTGAAATTTTAAGCCGAGGCTAGACATATAGTCTGCCGAAAGCTTAAAATTTCAAATCTCTATCAAAAGCGCTCGCGAGAAAAAGCCAAAATTTGAAAGGATAAGATGAGAGTATTAACTGGCCTCCAACCCTCTGGCAAACTACACCTTGGCAACTATTTTGCCTCGATAAAGCAGATGGTTGATATGCAAGAGCAAAACGAGATGTTTATGTTTATAGCAAACTACCATGCGATGACCAGCCTTAGCGACGGCAAGGCGCTAAAGCAAAACACATTTGACGCTGCGTGTGCATTTTTGGCGCTTGGGATCGACCCAGACAAGAGCATTTTCTGGGTGCAAAGTGACGTTAAAGACGTGCTTGAGCTTTACTGGGTGCTAAGCCAGCACACGCCTATGGGGCTACTTGAGCGCGCGCACAGTTACAAAGACAAGGTCGCAAAGGGCATTAGCTCGCACCACGGACTCTTTAGCTACCCAGTTTTGATGGCGGCTGATATCTTGCTTTATAACGCGCAGGTCGTGCCTGTGGGCAAAGACCAGATCCAGCACGTAGAGATCGCGCGCGACATCGCGATCAAATTTAACAACGAACATGGCGAGATTTTTACATTGCCTGAGGCAAAGATCGATGAAAACGTCGCTACCGTGCCCGGCACAAATGGCGAAAAGATGAGCAAAAGCTACGGCAACACGATCGATATCTTCGCAGACGCCAAGACGCTTAAAAAGCAAATTTCAAGCATCGTGACTGATGGCACGCCGCTTGAAGAGCCAAAGCAGTGGCAAAACTGCAACGTCTATAACATCGCAAAGCTTTTCTTAGACGAGAGCGGACAGTGCGACTTGCAGGCTAGATATGAGCGAGGCGGCGAGGGTCACGGACACTTTAAAGCCTATCTAAACGAGCTTGTTTGGGACTATTTCAAAGATGCAAGAGAGAAATTTGAATACTATCAAAACAACCCTGACGAGGTGGCTAAAATTTTAGATCTAGGCGCTAAAAAAGCCCAAAATGTAGCTCACGCAACGATAAAAAAAGTGCGTGAAGCGGTTGGAATTTACAGATAAGGAAAAATATGCAAAATTTATATCCCTACGCGCAGATAATTCACCTTTTTTGTGCGATTATCTTTGTTGGTTATCTATTTTTTGATGTGATCATATTAAGAGCGGCAAGCAAAAAGATGCCGCCAGAGCTTGCTCAAAAGGCAAAGCAAGCCATCGGCTCAGTAGCTGTTAAGATCATGCCTATTTGCGTGCTACTTTTAGTTTTAACTGGTGGCATGATGATGAGTAACTGGGTCGGCAGCAAGGCTGGAGGCTACTTTGAGACAAATTTACAGATCGCTTTTATGATCAAATTTTGCTTAGCGATGGTGATCGTGGCTGCGGTGATAGTAAATTTAAGCTGCAAATTTATATTTAAGCGCCCTAGCCCACTTGGCAACATCCACCCTATCGCGCTTACGCTTGCGGTGGCGATCGTCTTGCTTGCAAAAGTTATGTTTATGGTTTAAGGATAGGATAAGGAGAGGATAATGATAAATTTAAAACTACTTGAGACAAACTACGATGAATTCGTAAAAAAACTAGAGGGCAAAAACGTTAAAGCTAGCCTGCTAGACGAGCTTTTGCAGACTTTTAACGAGCTAAAGCAAAAGCGCAAAGCACTTGAAAATTTCCAAGCGATCCAAAACGCAAAGAGCAAGGAGCTTGGCGTAAAAGCAAGAGCTGGTGAAGATGTGAGCGAGCTTAAGAGTGAGCTAAATTTAAACAAAGCTGCCCTTGCTGACGCTGATGAGATTGTTAAACAATATGAAGAAAAGCTTGAGCAAATTTCATTTAGCGTGCCAAATATCACCGACGATGACGTACCATTTGGCAAGGACGAGGACGATAACGTCTGCATAAAAACGGTGCTAGAGCCAACTAAATTTGACTTTACGCCAAAGGAGCACTGGGAGCTAGGCGAGAGCCTTGGCTGGCTTGACTTTGAAAGGGGCGCAAAGCTCTCAGGGTCGCGCTTTACCGTGCTTCGTGGCATGGGAGCAAGGCTTAGTAGAGCGCTTGTTAATTATATGATCGACTTTAACAGCGCACGAGGCTTTGAGCTTGTAAATGTCCCTTATCTAGTAAGCTCAAACACACTTTTTGGCACTGGTCAGCTACCTAAATTTGAAGAGGATCTTTACAAGGTGCGTGACGAGAACCTCTACCTCATCCCAACTAGCGAAGTACCTGTGACAAATTTATACAATGACACCATCATTGAGGCTGAGCAGCTACCTATAAAGATGACTTGCTACTCAGCATGCTTCCGCCAAGAGGCAGGCTCAGCAGGACGCGACACAAGGGGCATGATCCGCCAGCACCAGTTTGAAAAGGTCGAGCTTGTAAGCATCACAAAACCTGATCAAAGCGAGGGCGTGCTTGCTGAGATGATATCTTGCGCTAGCGACTTGCTAACTAGCCTTGGTTTGCCTCACCGCCACATGCTTCTTTGTAGCGGCGATCTAGGCTTTAGCGCAGCAAAGACGGTGGATCTTGAGGTTTGGCTACCAGGTCAGGGCAAGTACCGCGAGATAAGCTCTATCTCTAATACTCGTGATTTTCAAGCAAGAAGAGCGAAAATTCGCTTTAAAGATGGTAAGAAAAATATGCTTGTAAATACCCTAAATGGCTCAAGTCTGGCAGTTGGCAGGACGCTAATAGCGATAATGGAAAACTACCAAAAGGCTGATGGCACTATCGAAATTCCAGAAGTTCTTAAAAGGTATATGTAGTGGCTGATGACGAGGTTGTAGTTCTAAAACCACCTGGCGAGCAAGCAGAGCAAGCGCCTGAGGAGGCAAAAGCTGAAGCTCCTGAAGAGATCGTCTCACTTGAGAGCATAGCAAGTGATGGCGTGCTGCAAGATGAGAGCATCCCAGAGCCGATACCTGTAAAAAAGAGCAAGAAAAAGCTCTTTATCATCATCGGCGCAGCTGCTTTGGTGCTTGTCATCTTGATCGCTGTTTTGCTAATCGTCTTGCTAAAAAAAGACAAAAAAGAGGAGATAGACACTACAGCTATCGTAAAAAATATAGAAAACAACTACCAAACGCAAAATTTTGGTGCTTCAAAGATCGATGAGATGATAAACAAGGCTAACCAGCTTTATGAGCGTGGCAACAAATTTGAAGCGTTAAAAATTTATGAAAATATAGCCGTTTATAACCAGTCGCTTTCAAACTACAACCTCGGCGTTTCACAGATGAAACAAGAAAAATGCGACGAGGCGATCATCTCGTTTAACAAAGCGATAACTGACCGCGAAAACACCGCAGTTAGCGCCATAAACGCCGCTGTTTGCTCGCTTGAGCTAAATAACACCAAAAATTTCAATTATTACATAGGGCTTGCAGACTCCTTTTTGCAATATGAAAACAGCTCGCCACTTTACAGCTACTACTATGCGCTAGTTAATTATTACAAGGGCAATTATTACGAGGCGCTGCAAGCACTCTCGCACCCTAGCACAGAGGACTATAAGGGCGAGTATGCCTACCTAAGCGCTAAAATTTTATCGCTTCTTGGCGATGACGAAAGAGCCATAGCTAAGCTTGAAGGACAAAAGGCGTTTAAGGCTGACTTTACGCTAGCACAGCTCTACGCAAGACTTGGCAAATACGACAAGGCAAGGGACTATCTAACAAAGGCTTCTAAAAACACGCCAAATATCGATCTTATCAAGATGACTGAGGCACTAATCGATCTAAAAACGGCTGATTATGGCGATGCGGCAGCATTTATCAAAGATGTTTATGACTACAACGCCTCGATGCCAAGTAAAATTTACAAGATAAAGACCATCCTAAAGCCAGATCTTTTTGACGTTAGCCTAGCTCAGGCGCACTTTAGTGACGATATGTTTTTTGATAGAACAAGACGCTACGAGACGCTCTTTTACTTCGCGCCTTACAAGGTTTTTGACGCAAAACAGAGCATCGAGCAGATAAGAAAAGGTGGTGTTAGCGTCTTTTTAGACGATACCTCAGCGGCAAATGACTACCTTAGCCAAAGTGCCGCCGCCTCAAAGGTCAATGCCAAACTTAGCGAAGCCATCGCAAAGGCACTTAACTACCGCTTAAAAGAGGCAAACAAGGACTTTGAAGAGCTTGCCAAAGCCTATCCAAACCACTCGATCTTGCAGTATAACCTAGCTCTTAGCTACGCTCAGCTTGGAAATTTTAGCCTTGCTGCAAAACACTTTATAGCAAGCTACCATCAAGATGTAAATAACCACCTCTCTGGCATCTTTGGGGCTATCTGCATGGATATAAATAGAAATTTAAATCCAAAACTAGTTGAAGAGATCGGCGAAAATTTAGAAAATGACAAAAGCCTAAAGCCTGTAAATTTATACGCCTCACTTTTAAGCCTGATAAGCGGCAACCAAAGTGCGATGATAAGGTGGCTTGAAGAGCCAAAAGAGCCTACGACGCTAAATTTAGCCTTTGATATCATCATTGCTAAAATCTCAAACAACGATGAACTAATGTCAAAAAAGGCTGATGAGCTTATGAAGATCTTACCAAATGATATCATCGCAAATATATTAAATTTCATCTCTAAAAACAAAGATCAAAACGTCAAAGAGTACGCAAAAGCGATACAAATTTACTTCACCGATAAAAATCTCGACTCAAATGCCTTCTATCACGGCGCTGACATCATCAAAAAGCAATACATCAAGCTACTTCAGATCTCAGGCCTGCTAACAAGGGAGCGTGACAAGCTAAGAGCCCAGCTAAAGAGCGCGCCAAAAAATATAAATTTGATCCAAACTCTAGCCTACGTGGATATCTTTACAAACGACTTTGACGAGAGTTTTAAGCTTTATAATGAGATTATAGATGAGTTTAAGATAAATGACGCTGGAACGCTCTTTTTAGCCTCTGTGGCGGCCACTGGAGCAAACAAAATAACAAACGCGATCGCACTTTTAGAGCTTACAAAGCTAAATGATCCAAGCGCTGTCGAAAACAGAGCCGCCCTTGGCTTTATGTATCAGCAAATCGATAACATAAAAGCCGCTCTTATACAATATAGCAAAGTAGGAAACGTAGGATATAACAACGAATTTTATGATTTTATGATAGATAATTAGAAAATTTAAAGCTAGGTCTTTAAAAGCCTAGCTTTAGATAAAATGGCTATAAAATTTAAATATTGGTAACTTCAAGCCTTATCTGATCTGAGACTTCACTAAATTTATAAAGCAAATCACCACACTTATACTCTATGCATTTTTCATTGATCTCATCTTTTTTATCTTTTTTAGACAAGATTTTCTTCATAACGCTAGGAAGCTCTCTTTGCAAAAGCAGTTTATAAGACATCCCCATGCCGTGAGTTAGTGACTTTATAAATTTGCCATCAACCTCGCTCTCATCTTTTATCATATGAAGTGTCGCGTCAAATTTAAGCTTCTTAAGAGCCTCGTAAAGCTTGGTTTTATCCTTTGATGGGGCTATATCTGTGTCATAAATGCAGTGATGGCTAACGTAAACTGGTTTTTTATAGCTACTTTGAACAGTTAAATGATCTAAATTTAGGATATTTCTTATCTCTTCTCTTGCATCACTAAAATAATATGGTGATTTCTCATTAAGAGTCCAATAAGTTTTATCACAGAAATAAAGATTTAAATTTTCATATAAATTTCCAGTGCCACAACCAAAAAATCTAGTAAAATCAATCTCCTTGCCAAAACCAATAAGTTTCCATAAAAATATAGCGTAAGAGCTATTATCTATCACCCCATCAACTAGCCATGGAGCGATCTTAGCGCACATATGTGACAGATATCCACCATGTGAGCTGCCTACCATTATCACTGGTAGATGCTCAAATTTGGCACTATTTATATATTTTTTTGTATAAAGCACGGCATTTAGCACGTCCATTGCTTGCATAACGCCAAAATTTTGGTATTCATTTTTTGTCGGTAACATAGTCATACTGATATCTAAAATAAAATCATCTGGCAAGACCCCGCTCTCTTTTCTAATAGTGATCTCCTCGTTAAGACTTTTAAGTAAAACGCAGGTTTTATCATAGTTATCAACTATTTTTAAATCAATAGGTAAAGTTATACCGATCTTTGCCAATTCTCTTATTAGTATCGCGCGGTCTATATCATCAAGCCCAATTTTTGCCCCAAGCTGTGGGCGGTTGCCTATACAGTGATAATCCACACTAATGCATGCCACATCATAAGACTCTACCATGCTTCGCATGAGATGGGTTCTATAGCCAGAGTCAGAGTCCTCTCCAAAACCAGAGATGATAACTAAAAGAGCTTTTGCCTCTTTAACATCGTCATAACAGGCATAAAAAGATAAAGCAGAGCTTCTTTTGATACCAAGCTCCACATCATCACAAGATAAAATTTCGTAGCTTCCATCAACTAGCATCTTAACTCCTTTTAAATTTCGCTAAATCTCTCTACCTTTGTGAGACGTTATAAAAAAAGCTAACGATCTGTTTTGCTAGGCGCTCTTTGAAAAATGGCCAAATGTAGCTTGGCGAATAGACATTGCCAGCTTGCATGAGCGAGATATTTGTCGCTTTCTCACCGCCATCTTTTGGGCGCACTAGCACGCTTACTTGCATGTAGTAAGCATAGCTGTTTGTGCTAAAGTCGTCATCATAATCATAGTCAAATGGGAAAAACATCGAGTAGCCAAAGCCAAAACTTGGTCTGCCAAAGCCATATCCCATGCCCATTGAAAATCTAGGATCTCTTTTGGTTGTCCTAGAAAAACTTTGCACGTCGCCAAGGATGATGAAGTCGGCATTTTTGATATTTGGCTCATTTCTAAAGCCAGCCTTTGCAAATTCGCTTAAAATTTCAGCATTTACATCTTGTCCGGTCGCGCTATTTTTAAAATTTACATAGACGCTTTTGTTTGCTTCACCAAGCGTAAAAAAGATCGGATCGCTCGTTTTTACCGAGATATTTGGCGTGCTGCTAGCACATCCGACAAAAAATACCGCCAAGACAAATAAAAAGAAATTTCTCATCTTCACTCCTATAAGAGCGATCTTATAGCACCTTCAAGCACACTTTTTGGTGTAAGACCGATAAATTTTGATCGCATCTTACCATCTTTATCAAAAAAATAGATAACTGGCACGCCCATAACGCCACCAACTGCCTTGCTGAAGTAATCCACCGAGACCTTATCACTTGTAGTTTTAAAGGTAATGTTGTGCTCTTTTAAGATTTCGATATCCTTATCAAAGCCCTTGCTAGGCCCTAAAATGCCAATGAACTGAACCTCTTTGCCATACTCTTTTTCAAGTGCGTTTAGATCAGGGATCGCAGCCTTGCACACCCCACAGTCCGTGCCAAAGAAAAATAGCATATATGGCTTGTCACCTATCTTTAGGCGCTTTTCGGTAGGGAAAAACTGCGTATCGATGCCACTTGAGTCATTTAGCGTGATGTGGTGCTTCTCATACTGCTTGACGCAGCCCAAAACTAGGGCTGATACTAGACATAAAAGTAAAATTTTATATCGCATTTGGCACCTTTGGATTTTCGATAGTGCGGATCTTCTCTAGTTTGCCATGTCTTAGATAGACGATCTTATCGCCATACTCGCCTAGATCTGGGTTGTGAGTGACTAGAAGTATCGTCTTGCCCTCTTTTCTTAGCTTGCAAAAAAGATCAAGTATGATCCTCTCATTTGCCTCGTCAAGGTTACCAGTTGGCTCATCTGCTATTAAAATTTCAGGGTCGTTTATGAGCGAGCGTGCGATACAAAGGCGTTGTTGCTCACCACCACTTAGTTGACTTGGTCTGTGTGTTAGCCTGTGAGAGAGACCAACTGCCTCAAGTGCCTTTTTAGCATCCTCTTCATCAACTGAGCTGTGATAATACTGCGCTATCATCACGTTTTCAAGCGCGCTAAGATATGGCACTAGGTGAAACTGCTGAAAGACAAGTCCGATCTTTTCACGTCTAAATTTAAGCGTATCATCAGCGTTTAGGTTGCTCGCATCATCGCCGCCAAGCATATAGACACCACTACTTGGAGTATCCATTAGAGAAAGGATATTTACAAGCGTACTCTTACCGCTACCGCTTGGACCCATGACGCTGACCCACTCGCCCTTTTTAACCTCAAAACTTATATCATCAAGTGCTTTTACATCGCCAAAAATTTTACAAATATTTTTAAGTTCTAGTGCATTTTGCATATCATTCTCCTCTTAGTGTATCTGCCATTTTGTTATTAAGTGCCCGCTTAATCGGGTAAAACGCTGCGATCGCTGCAAAAAGAAGTGATATGACCACAGCTACTGGGATGCTTAGAATTCTAAAATCAATACTAGAATCAAATATCGCATAACCTAAAATTTGAGCTAGTAGATAACCTAAAAACGCTCCGACTAACGCTGAGATGAGCGCTGTCACAAATGTTTCAAAGCCAAACAGCCTTAGCACGTCTTTTTTGCTTGCGCCTATAGCTCTAAGAAGTGCGATCTCACGTGATCGAGAGAGCAAGATAGCACTAAGCGTTGTATTTACGCACATTGAAGTAATGAGCAAGATGACAAGGCTGACAAGTGCCATTAGAAGTTTGATCTTTTCTAAGATATAACCCTCAGACTTTGAGACCTTTGCCACTGGTTTTGCGACTATTTCATCGTTGCTTATAGTTTTTGCAAGCGATGTTATCTCATCAAAATTTCCAAGCACAACAGCTTCAGCATAGTTTATCTTGCCAACTTTGTTTGAAATTTTCTGAGCCAAAGATAGCGACGTGATCAAAAGGGCATCCTCTTTGTCGCCACTTGCCACTACGCCTTTTATCTTTACATTTATGCTCTCGTTTGAGCCAATGGCACGAATTTCTATATCATCGCCTGCTTTAAAGCCAGCTTGACGAGCAAGATCGACGCCTATTAGCACGTTTTTATCGTCAAAATCAACATTTATCATCGCTCCATCTCTAACATCCAAAAACGGCTTAACTTTTTTTAGATTGCTAAATTTTGTCCCCATGACGATGGCATTTGTCGGACCGATATTTGCCTGAGCAAAGAGATAACCGCTCTCGCCTAAAAGCTTATCTTTTGGCACTTTAGCGATCATTTCATTATAGGTTTTTTCACTCATATCATCACTTGTCGCCATATCTTTTGGAGCAAAGATCATATTTGCACCATAAGTTTTTAGCTCGCGTGAGACCTTTGAGTCGATATCCAGATAGACATTGACAAATGCCGCACACACGCACGCTCCAAGCAAGATCGAGACCACGATGACCATAACCCTTGATGAGCCATTTTTTAGGCTTTTGTAGATCAGGTTGTAAAAGAATTTGCTATTTGCGGTCATATAGCACCTCCGCAGGTAGTAAATTTATGACGTTTCTCATTGGCATTAGCGAGCCAACGACTGAGATGAGCAAGGCAAATGCCACGCTTATTGGCAGCACGATCCATGCTATGCCTATGCCGTGAGAGAAGATGATGTAAGACATCACGTAGCTTAGCGCGTATCCTAAAAATGCTCCAGTGATGCCTGCAAAAAAGGCAACCACAAGGCTCTCGCTAGCAAAAAGAGCGTAAATTTCAAAGTTACTTGCGCCTATGGCTTTTAAAAGACCGATCTCTTTTTTGCGGCGGTAAATTTCACTTGTCATTAGCGATGTTATGCCGATGGCTGAGACCACAAGAGCGATGATACTAACGATGCCCATTAGGCTTTGAATTTTCTTTACGATATTACTCTCAGCGTCGCTTACTTGAAGGCTTGCTTTTGCGCTAACATTTGGTAAATTTTCTTCTATCTGAAATGCGATCGAGCCTGCATAGGCTGAGCAGTACCATTTATCGTACTCTGCGCTATCAAGGTTGTCTAAATTTCTTCTTGCTTTTAGCGATAGATCGTTTTCTGGGATCGTCATGGCTGAGACCTCAGCTTTTGTGTATGAGCCAGCGTGACCTGAGAGATCGCCAGCAAGTTTGAGCGAGCCTATTAGCTTATGTGCCTCGTCGCTTGCCCCTTTTAAGATGCCAACCACGCTAACCTCTTTTGTGCCGTTTTTGCCCACAAGGCTAAGCTTGTCGCCAACTTTTAAATTTTTAGCCTTTGCAAGCTCATCTCCTACTAAAATTTCATCCATGCTCTCATCTTTTGGCCAAGCGCCCTCAACACCCCAAAATCCATACAAACTCTTAACGCCTGTGCTAAATTCTGGCTCATCTTTTAGTCCGATATTTTTATCAAAATATGTCCCCTCAAAGCTAAACTCATCGCCCTTAGCGTCTTTTACCTTTGTCTCTAAAAACGGAGCAAAAGCGACGATGTTATTTCGCCAAAAGATCTCTTTTATCTTGTAGATATCAGCTTCTGGGAGTAAATTTTGTGATTTTAGTGGGGTGAAATTTTTACCCTCGATCTCGATGCTTAGGCTCTCACCGCGTGGTAAAACGACGATATTTGAGCCATATCCTCTAAGCTCGCTTGCCACTTGATCGCCGATTTTTAGCGTGATATTTAGCATGCAAGCTATCAAAAGAGCAGCTAGTAAGATGGTGATAAACGCCATCGTCTTTTGCACCTTTGAGCCAGTGATCGAGCTTTTTATCATTCTTAGTTGCATATTTTTCATTTTAACGTTCCATTTGTTTCTACATATTTTTCTGGATTTGCTTCAAATTTCGCCTGAGTTTCGTTGCTCTCAAAGAAATATGTGCGTCCGTAGTATAAATATGATCTTGAATCAAGATTGCTCACCTTTTTATGGCTTACAGGGTCAAGCACCATCTTTTCGACGACTTTGCTAAAGTAGTTTGCCCCTGCGACGATCGTTTTGTAATCCACTATGATATTTTTACCATCAAAGGTAAATGCCATAGGGATCGGGTTACAACCGCCCTCTTTGCCAACTGACGGCAAGAAAATTCTAACATTACAAGAGATACAAATAAGGTCATTACCTCTTTTTATGTAGCCCATATCGCCACATATCATGCACGAGTCAAAGACGATGACTGGAGATGGGCGGTCGCTAAAGCGGTTTAGCAAGAAAAATCTTATCTGTTTGCCCTCATCTGTGATGTAGGCAAATCTGTGAAGTTCATTATCTTTTAACATATCAACATCAAATATAAATTTATCTCCCACTGGCTCAACCAAAACTGGCTCTGAAATTTGAGGTGGGCGAGATGCGTAAAGATCAAAATAAAGAGAGAAGCCAAGTGCTATTAAAACGCTGCAAAATGCAAATTTTGCATTGTCAAAGACATTTTCTCTAATGGCTTTTGTAAAGCGGTATTTGATAGAGCCAAACGTGCTCTTATCGATACTTTTTGGCATAAAGCAAAGTGCGATGATGCATAAAAGTAGGATCACTACTATGTAAAAATAGGCACTAAATTCTGTGACGTAGATGCCTTTTGCGCTGATAGATAAAATTTGAGAATTTAGCTCGCTACTTATCTTTAAAGCGCCTGCACGTAAAAGCTCGAGTGCAGTTTGTGAGCTTCTATCAACTAGTAAAAATATTAGTGTGATAAGAGCTAAAATTTTAGCTACAAATGATGGGATGCTAGCTTTTAAATTTGAAATGAAGAAAAATAAAAACAGCATCAAGATCATCGCAAAGATCATCAAAAAGAAGCTAATAACTGAAAGCGTGTCAAGCAACTCGCCGCCAAAAAGTGGGAACAATGCGCTACTTGAGCTATAACCAAAGCCAAAGCCGATGCCTAAAATAAAAAATGTTACGATTTTTGCTATCTTAAGCTCGAAAAATATCCATAAAATGCTAATTAGTAGAAAAACCAGTGTCACTGAATCTATGAAAATTTTAAACTGGTCATCAACAAGCGCATGACGAGCAGCTTTAAAGATAAGCACACCGGCAACAACGCCAAGAAATGATGGTAAAAAGATCGTTTTTAAACTTTTGCCATTGTTATTTAAGGCAGCAAAAAGCGTAAATCCAAGGAGGGCTAAAAAGACCTGATAGAAGTAAATTGACATAACTAAACCCTATGAGAATTTTTAAAAAGGGGCGAGAACGCCCCAAAGTGATTATTTAACAGGACCACCTGTCCATTGAAATTTATAAGTTGTTGTGAAAGGCTCAAACCATTTACCAACACCAGTCTCTTTGTCAGCGTGGCGACCAAAGCCTTGTTTTTCTGGATTGTCGATGTGGAATTTAAGCTCATAGTTGCCTACACCTGTATCCATTTTTACGTTAGCGCCGTAGTGTGGGCCATCGCTTGCAACCATAGGCATAAATGTACCTTTTTTAGTTTTACCATTATCAAGGTTTTTTAGCTCATAGTTGATCTTTAGATATGGGATCCACTCGCCTTCGCCAAAGCCGTTTTTGTTGCCTTTTATAGCCTTGATGTCAGCTTCTAAGTGAAGATCAGCTAAGCTTGGAGCTAGATCAACGCCTTTTGGTTCCATGTCGATTGGCTCAAGATAAACAGCAGCTATCTCCATGCCATTAGCCTCTACAGGATCGCCGATTGGGTGCTCTCCAGCAAGTGCAAAACCAGCTGCTAGACTAAGTGCTAGAGCTGAACTAAGAATTTTATTCATTTCCTCTCCTTTTAATAAGATTAGTTTTTATTTTGTTTTGATTTCATGATAACGATGCCTATAATTAGGGCAAGCACCATAATGATTTGAGGTATTAAACTCTCGTAATATGGCATAAGTCCTAGCCAGTCTCTCATCCAGTCAGGAAAATTTAGTCCTTTTATGATAGTTGGGATGAAAATTTTGCCCTCAACTAGCTCGCCAACGCCCTTGCCAACAAAGACGATCGACATGTAAAAGATGATAGCTGATGTAAATATAAAAAATGGCTTAATAGGAATTTTAATAGCGAAAATTTTAAATAAGAAATAGACTATCAAAAGAACGATAAGACCTACAACAAAGCCAGCTGCGATCATTAAGTAGCCAGCTGAGTCTTTTGCATCAAAGATAAGCGCTTGATAAAATAGCACTGTCTCAGCACCCTCTCTAAATACCGCTAAAAATACAGTCCACCAAAGCGCCGTGCTTGAGCCACTTGAGATAGACTCAGACACATGTGATTTGATGTAGTCGTTCCATTTTTTAGCACCAGCATTTGAAAGAAGCCAGAAGCCAACGTAAAATAGAAGTCCCACAGCAACAAGCATCGTGATGCCTTCCATAAGCTCTCTTTTTTGACCTGCTGCCTCGCCAAAGATTATGTTCATTATCCAAGCCATGACAAAGCTTAAGATGACAGCCACACCAACTGAGCTATATACGACCTTGCCCATAGCTTTTGCATTGCCAGTTTTGACAAGATATGCAACGACGGCTGCAACGATGATAAGAGCTTCAAAGCCCTCTCTTAAGATGATAGTTAGTGCCCAGATAAATAGCGTCCAAGGTGAGCTTGAACCGCTAGTTTTCTCAAGTGCAGCTGCTAGCTGAGATGACATCTTGCTTGCACTCTCTTCAAGTGTTTTTTCGTCTGCACCTGATTTCATAAGGGCTACAAGGTTACCAAATGTAGCTTCGATAGCTGTTTTTAAATTTACATCTATCGCACCTACTTTGTTCTCCATGCCGCTACCTTCAAACTCATCAAAGTAGATGTCTTGGATATCGCCCATAGCTTTAGCGCTATTGCCACCTTTGTAAAGTGCGATGGCTGCTTGAATTTTGTCATTTATGTTTTTAACAGTTTGAGTGTAGTCTGTGCCACTATCTTCGCTGCTATCGCTAGATGCTGCACTACTCATATCAACTTTTGCTAGTTTTACTGTTTCAGCTGGAAGTTTTGCAACGGCATCATAAGCTAGCTTTTTGATCTCTTCTAGCTTTACTTTAAAGTCATCTTTGCTTATGCCATTTGTGATGCCACTGATCGCTTCACCCATCTTTCTTTGGATGTCAGCATCTATGCTTTTGCCATTTTCTATATATTGGCGAACGGCGATTTCAAGTTGAGTGTTTCTATAATCATTAAATTTAGCATCTTGGATAGAATTTTTAGCATCATCTTGTTTATCACTCTCGTAGCTTGCTATGGCTTTATCAAGAGTTGCTGATAAATTTTCAAATGCCACCTTCCACTCAGGGATAAATTTAGAAGTGTCATAGCCACTTGTAGCAGCTTGTGCTGGGGTGTCTGAGTACTCACCAACAAGCTTATGTCCATTTAAAATAACTGGCAAAACTTCAGCGATTTCGCTATTTATCTGATCTATTCTTTTTTGCACGTCATCTGGTGCTTCGCCAGCTTTTATCGCCTTTCTGATCTCGCCAAACTGCTTCTCCATAGAGTAAGCTTTTTTCTGACCTAAATTTATTCTGATGCCAGCTTCGACATCTTCAAATAGGCCAAAATAAGCATTTTGAGTATCGCTAACTGCTTGCTCGACGTTGCCAGCTCTATACTCTGTTATTACTTTTTGTAATGACTCTTTTATCTGAGCTGCGACTTGTGTGTAGTCGTCATTTTTTGCTACAAGCCAGATAGGCAGTAGCATGATAAGCATAAATTTAAAAATTTTATTCATTAGTTAAACCACCTGTAAAATATATTTTGCCCGAATATTAGCAAGCCTTTACTTTGATTAAAATAAAAACGATTATCATAAAAGAATGTAAATTGAAAGCATAAATAATATTTTTTACAATCTAATAATCAACTTTACGTAAATTTAGGGCTTTAGAGGGTTAGAGTAAAATTTCATATTGAGATAAAAAAGTTATATATTTTTGATAATTTTAATAGATAAGAAAAATTATTGATGAAATTTTAGATTATAAAAATCATAAAAATAATTTAAATTTTATAAATTTAAAAGGAGAGCAAGCGCCCTCCTTAATGTTATACGTTTAGTCCTGTATTTCTTAGCATAACGCGTTTGCGATATACATTTGAAACCTCAGCAGCGTCGCCAACTAAAAGTGCGTTTGTAGAACAGATAGCCGCACACATAGGCACTTTGCCCTCAGCCATTCTGTTTTGACCGTAAAGCTCTCTCTCCTCGTGTGAGTTAGTTGGCTCTGGACCGCCTGCGCACATAGTGCATTTATCCATTACGCCTTTTACGCCAAATGCCCCATCTTTAGGAAACTGTGGCGCACCAAATGGACAAGCATATAAGCAGTATCCACAGCCTATGCACTTGTGTTTATCGTGAAGTACGATGCCATCAGCTCTAATGTAGAAGCAATCAACCGGACAAACTTGCTCGCAAGGTGCATCGGTGCAGTGCTGACACGCGATAGTAGTTGATACCTCTTTGCCCTCGATACCATCGTGAAGTGTGATAACCTTTCTTCTATAAATTCCAACCGGAAGCTCGTGAGCAGAAGAGCAAGCGACTTGACATCCAAAGCAGCTGATACATCTATTAGTATCTACAAAAAATTTCATTCTTGCCATTTTTCTCTCCTTACTCTTTACCTAAGGCGTCTCTCTCGCCATACTCGTGATAAAACGATGTTTTAAAGGTATTCTCTTCAGCTTTTTCTATGCGGCAAAGACCTGCGTTAAATTCTGAAATTTGAGTAACAGGGTCAAATCCGTAGTTAGTAACTGTGTTAAAGCTCTCGCCGATAACATAAGGCTTAGTGCCCTCTGGGTAGCGAGCTGAGAGATCGACACCTTGCATAACGCCAGCGAAGTTATAAGGCATACAAATTCTATCTGGAGTTACCATATAGCTGTGGTAGCATCTTACTTTGATCTTCGTGCCTTGTGGGCTGTGGATCCACATCATATCGCGATCTTTTATGCCGTATTTTAAAGCAAGCTCAGGGTGAACGTTAGCAAACATCTCAGGTGTGATGGCTGAGAGATATTTACTTGTTCTTTCGATCATTCCCGCACCACTTAAATTTACGACGCGTTGCGTGCTAAATACGATAGGGAATTCTTTTGACCAGTCTTTTGCTTGTTGCTCTGACTTAAATTTAGTAGAAACACGAAAATTTCTAGCTTGATCATCAAATGTTGGATACTTTTGAACAAGATCCCAGCGTGGTGAGTGGATAGGCTCTCTATGTTTTGGGATAGGATCAAGGAATTCCCAAACGATAGCTCTAGCCCTTGCGTTACCATACGGCACGACCCCTTTTTCACGGCATTTTTCTAAGATGACGCCACTGTAGTCCATGCTCCAGCTTGGTCCTATTTTAGCTTTTTCTTCTTCTGTTAGAGTGATGCCTAGGACTTTTTCTATGTTATCTTTTGTGATTTGTGGGTAGCCACCTTTTATAGCTGATCCAACCAAAGTTGCCTCTTCGCTAGCTAGCTGACTAACGCCGTTATGCTCTAAGCCAAAGCGGTTTCTAAAGCCAGAGCCACCCTCTGCGTAAGGCTTGCTCATATCGTAAAGTATCGGTGTGCCAGGGTGTTTTTCATCCCATGCTGGCCATGGCTTGCCGTAGTACTCGCCTTTTACCTCGCCGCCAAGACCTATTAGCGTATCTGGGTCAAATTTATCCCAGTTTGCTTGGTGACGTCTAAACATCTCAGCAGTTCTGCCGCCATAACCGATAGAATTTCCAACCCTTGCTATCTCATTTGTCGCATCATCTGGCCATACAAAGTCATCTTTTACTTGTTTTAGCTCTCTATCTACGACAGCCATCTTCATGCCTTTTACGTACTCATCGTAAAAGCCAAATTTCTTAGCAAATGCAAACATTACTTCGTGATCGCCCTTGCTCTCGTAAAGTGGATCAACGACTTTTGTTCTCCACTGACCTGAGCGGTTTGTAGCGTTTAAGTGACCTTCGTTTTCAAAGGCAGTTGCCACTGGCAAGATATAAACGCCATCTTTTCTATCTGAAAGGATAGAAATTTCATTTACAAATGGCTCAGCAACTACGATCATATCTAGTTTTGAGGCTGCTTCTTGGATTTTAGCTAGGTGCGCCATAGATGTAAGGCCAGTTCCTTGAACCCAAAGAACTCTTAACGCGCCACTGCTAAAGGTATTTTCCTCTTTTAAGACGCCTTGCCACCATTTTGAAAGCGACCAGCCTTTTTCATTTCTCCAGTTTCTATCCTCTGGATTTTTAGGATCGTGGTAGTAATACTCTTCAAAAACAGTATTTTTAACTGGTGTGCCGCCTTGTTTTGGCTCTTTAGTTGAGACTGCAAAGCGTTTGATAAACTCGTCATAATCAACACCCCAGCCTTGGCAGTAGTACTTCCAAGCCGCGTCAGTTAGTCCGTAATACATCGGCAAGCTATCTGAGAGGTTACACATATCGGTTGAGCCTTGAACGTTGTCGTGACCACGGATGATGTTACAGCCACCGCCTGGTTTGCCCATGTTGCCTAGGATTAGTTGAAGGATAGGTAAAATTCTAGTATTTGAGCTACCAACTGAGTGCTGAGTGATACCAAGTGCCCAGATCACCGTGCCTGGCTTGGTGTGAGCTAGGATATTTGCAGCTTCCATTAGCTTATCAACCGGCACGCCTGTAACGTCAGATGTGACCTCTGGTGTCCAGTGCTCAGCCTCTTTTGCTATCTCGTCGATACCATAAGTTCTATTTTTTATAAATTCTTTATCTTCCCAGCCATTTTTTAAGATGATGTGGATAAGGCCATAAACAAGTGCTATATCAGTGCCTGATCTTTGTCTTAGATAAAGGTCAGCGTGTGCAGCTGATTTTGTAAAGTTTGGATCAGCTACGATCACCTTTGCATTGTTTCTATCTTTTGCTTGCAAAGTGTGCTTCATACCGCCAACTGGGTTTGCCACAGCTGGGTTTGCACCTATTATAAATATACATTTTGAATTTGCAGCCATGTCTCCAAAGTGGTTTGTCATCGCGCCATAACCCCAAGTATTCGCCACACCGGCGACTGTTGCGCTATGTCAAATTCTTGCTACGTGGTCGTTGCTGTTTGTGCCCCAAAACGCAGCAAATTTTCTAAAGTAATATGCTTGCTCGTTGTTAAATTTCGCAGATCCTAAGAATATAACGCTATCAGGACCGTCTTCTTTACGGATCTGAAGCATCTTATCGCCGATCTCATTTACAGCTTGATCCCATGAAATTCTTTGCCATTTGCCATCAACTTTTTTCATAGGATATTTGATGCGTTGTTTGCTGTGTGTAAGGTCGATCTGATCGATACCTTTTGAGCAGTGTGAGCCTTGAGATATCGGGTGAAACATCGCCATATCTTGACGAACCCAAACGCCATCTTGTACCTCAGCCTCGATACCACATCCTGCTGAGCATATAGAACAAATAGTTCTAACCTTTTTTGAGCCAGGGAAAGGATCTTTTATCTCCTCTGCGCTAGCGTGTCTTATCGTATCATTTTGTCCAAAAGCCATTGTGGTGCCAGCACCTAGTGCGGCTAGCTTTAAAAATGAACGTCTTCCTATACGTGCATCACTCATGGTTTTCTCCCTTAGTATGCGATTTTATAGTAGGTTTCCCAGTTCTTGCTTTTTTTATAAAGCACCTCTTTTTTGTTAGACTTGCCTACGACAACGCCATTGTCATCAGGAGCCAAGTCATCGCTAGTCACTTTTGCTACGGCTGAGACTGCGAGTACTCCGCTGGCAGCACCGACTTTTAGAGATTTTTTGAGAAAATCTCTTCTTGATCCTTGCATTTTTTCTCCTTATGCCTCAAAATTTTTGAGAAATTTGGTTCAATAATATGTAAAATTTGCATATTTAGAATTTCTAAAATATCGCAAATAGCCTATTTTATGGCATTTTAGCGCCCTAAAGTTAAACTGTGTAAATTTAGCATATTTCTAAGTTAAGCAAAGTAAATATAAAAGTTTAATTAAGAATGTTAAGTATTTATTAAAAATATAGTTAAATATACTTTAAATTTATAAAATTTATTTGTAGTAGAAATTCTAGGGAGAGCTCCCTAGAAAATGTTATTTTAGATCGCTTTTATTTACGATAAATGGCACTGATCTAACGCCAGCTGCAAAGTATTTTTTGCGTAGATTATCGATCTTTGCGACATCTTCTTTACTAACGCTCTTATCATCTACATTGTAGTCTTCAGCGTAGTATTTTCTTAAAATTTTAACCTTATCGCTGTCACTCTTAGCAGCTTTTGCATCTTTGTAGATTAGTGAGCTTTTTTGAAGTGATGAGATGTCATGGACTGGAGTTAGGACGATCTCTACGTTGCTATCTTTTAGCGTTGTCTCGATCTTTGCTAGCTCAGCTCTGCAGTATGGGCACTCAGGGTCTGAAAACATTATGATAGTTGGCTTTTTAGGGTCGCTACCAAGAACGATGATATTTGCCTTGTCTTCATCTTTATAAATTTTAGAAATTCCCTTTGCGATGACCTCTTTTTTCACTTCAGCTAGGTATGATTTTTGCTCTTTTAGATCGATCACATCTGGGAAGATGAAGTCACCTTTTGTAAAAACGATCTCATCTTGTGAGTTGCCATCTTTGCTTAATTTTACCACGACAGCTTCGATGTCGCCTGCCACTTTGTGACGATCAGCTACCTTTACTTTTACGCTGCTATCAACCATTTGAGAGTAGAAGTCCTCTATTTGCTTATCGCTTGCTGCCATTAGGCTAGTTGCCGCGATGATTGAGGCTAAGATCACTTTTTTCATTTTTATCCTTTTTAAAAATTTGGCGGATTATATTTGCTTTTTGTAAATGAATACTAACTGCGAAAAACTCTATCATTTCCTTGCTTCATTATGTCACTCTCAAGATCGAGCTGCTCAAGGTAAGCGATTACATATTTTCTACTTAAATTTAACGCATCCTTCGCGTTTGTGACATTTACAAAGCCTTGATTTTTTATGATCTCTCTTAGTTTATCAAGTGCCATTTTTAGCGAATTTCTAGTGATAAAAAGGTTATGCTCTAGCCTTATGACCCTGCCCATTGCGGTTAGTTTTTTAAGGGCATTGTCGCCACTAACTCTATCGATCTCAAGATCATCATATATATTATATGGCGCTGTTGGAGCAAGCTTGCCACTTTCTAAAATTTCATAAATTTTCTCTTCAAGCCTAACTTTTAGCTTGCTAAGATCAACGCCTTTTTTGGTATAGACACCGCTATCTTTGGCGATCAAATTTGCACTTTCAAGCTCGTCAAGCGCTTTTTGGGCTAAATTTTGACTAGCCCAAGCAAGTTTTAGGCTGATACTTTGAGCTGAAAAGACAGCGAATTCATTCTTTTCTATCATAAATTTAATGGCTGATTTTATCCGCTCAACCGCGCTTAGATCGTAGATATTTAAAGCCTTTTCATCGACAAAAACATTTGAGACTTTTTTAGCTACACTTACGGCTTCTTCGTGATTTAGACCAAATCTTTGATAAGAAGAGATGATGCCAAAGCCATTTTTGTGAGCCTCTTTAAGTATAGAAAAGGCTTCAACAAAATCATGCTTTAAAAGTGCGGCTAAAAAGAGAATTTTGCCAGCCTTTTTTAGTGGCTCAAGTACAGGGTTTAGCACCCTACCGCCGCCTATCACGCGCGCATCTGAGATAAGCACAAAGGCCTCGTCAAATTTCAAAAACATATCGCTTTGAAATTTAAAGCTCACGAAGTAGCTATCATCTTTTTGGCTTAGTATTAGCACCTTTGCGGGCACGTTTTTAGCACCCACGCAAAAGGTCACGCTTTGAGAGTGGATGAGATTTTTAGCAGTTACGACCGCATCAACCTCTCTAAATCCCCTAAAAAAGCCCTTTTTGCTAAGTAGCTGACCCTTTTTCAGCTCGCTAAGCTCCACACCAGTCAAATTTAGCGCCACACGGCTGCTAACACCTGCACGCTCTACGAATTCATCGTGGCTTTGCACGCTTCTTACTAGCACCTCTTTGCCAGCGTCGTAGTTAAAAAGCTTCTCATTTTTGCTAACGCTTCCCTCTATAACGGTGCCAGTTACGACATTTCCGATACCTTTTAGGCTAAAAACCCTATCGATGTAGTATCTAAAAACGCCGTCCTCATCACGCTTTTTGGCTCTTAGCGTAAAGAGATAGTTTCTAAGCTCATCGGTGCTTGCCTTATCCTTTATACTAACGGCGAAAATTTCTAAAATTTGCAGGTTTTTAAATTTAGAAATTTCATCTCTTATCTCTTTTTTTCTTAAATTTATAGTGGCTTCATCAACGAGATCGCACTTTGTAAGCGCCACGATCACAGATTTCACGCCAAGGAGATTTAAAATTTCAAGGTGCTCCAAGCTTTGGGGCATAAGCCCGTCATTTGCCGCCACCACAAACAAGCACGCGTCAAAGCCGTATGCGCCACTTATCATCGTTTTTATGAGATTTTCATGTCCTGGCACGTCGATAAATGCTATATTTTCGCTGTTTTTGCTTAAATTTGAAAAGCTTAGATCGATCGTTATACCACGCTTTTTCTCCTCTTCAAGATTGTCCCCTTCAAAGCCGTTTAGCTCCCTTATAAGCGCGGTTTTTCCGTGGTCGATATGCCCTGCTGTTCCTATTATTAAACTCATTTTTCTTCCGTTTCATTTATTATTTTTATTAGCACTTCTATGTCCTCATCTAAAAGCGATCTAAGATCGAGCATAAATTTATCATTTTCTATGCGGCCGATCACCCTTTTTTGCCTAAATTTTAGCTCGTTTAAATTTGCATCGCCACTAAATGCAAGCGCCACGCTTGGCAGCTTTTTATTTGGCATAGCACCGCCCCCTACAAAGGTAGATGTGCGCACGATCTCAAGCGGCGTTTTTAAATTTTTATTTATTAAATTTGCTAAGCTTTCAAGCTCTTTTACGCTTTTGTGAAGCAACTTTTGCGTTGTGATTAGCTCAAATTCTTTGTTTAGATAGGCTTTCATGCTCTCAGCCAAAAGCGAGATGATCACCTTATCGACGCGAAGCATCCTTAAGAGTTGATTTTTCCTAAGCTTTGCGATGAGCTCTTTTTTGCCGACTATTATGCCACACTGCACCGCGCCAAGCAGCTTATCGCCGCTAAAGCTAACTAGCGAAACATCTTTTAAATTTTTTAGATCTGGCTCGTTTTTGTCTAAGTTAAATGGTAAATTTCCGTAAAATCCACTGCCAAGATCAAAATAATCTATCAAATTTTGCCTGCTTGCTAGCTCGCTAAGCTCATTTGCCGTGGTCTCTTCGCTAAAGCCAACGATGTCAAAATTTGATCTATGAACCTTCACAAGCATCGCCGTCTCGTCACTTATCGCCTCTTCGTAGTCTCTTAGCCTAGTTTTGTTTGTCGTGCCGACCTCTTTTAGGATGCAGCCTGCATTTGCCATCACCTCTGGCACTCTAAAACTACCGCCGATCTCGACTAGCTCGCCTCTGCTAACGACCACTTCTCTGCCCTTTGCAAAGGTGTTTAGCACCAAAAATACAGCGCTTGCGTTATTATTTACAACGATGGCGTCTTCAAAACCAAAAGCCCTTGCAATGAGCGAGCCAACGTAGTCATATCTATTGCCGCGGCTGCCTGTTTTTAGGTTGTATTCAAGGTTAGAATATCCTGTGATAACAGGTGTCGCACGGCTTAAAATTTCTTTATCTATAACGCTTCTAGCGAGGTTTGTATGTATGGCAACGCCGGTTAAATTTAGCACCCTTTGAAGGCTAGCTTCGTTAAATTTATCATACTCATCTAGGATCAAATTTATTATCTCTTCGCTCTCAAAGCTAGCATTTTCATTTAAAATTTTAGCTCTAACCTCATCTAAAATTTGCCTTGCAAGCATAGTGACTAAACTCGTATCAAGCCCCGAAAATACTTCGTTTTTTATGATCTTATCAACTTGTGGGATATTTCTTAAATCGTTCAATTTGCGCTCCTAGTAAGTTAGTTTTACCAAGGCGTGATTTTAACATAAAAATATTATAAATTAAAACTTAGAGCAAAAAAAGAGGATATAAATTTCAGAGTCTATTAATCCCATTAATATTAGAATAAGCCCGTTTTTGATAATAGGAGAAACAATGAAAGAATTTGGCTTTTATAACGATTTTGACGATGCTTTGATGCTAAACGAGCAGATAGAGATCAACAACGAAAATGGCGACTATCTAGTCTCAAACTCTCCAAAGCTAAAAGCAAACATCATCGCACCTGAGATAAATTTCTACCTTAAAAATACCACCGCAAGCGTCTTAGAAAAAGCCAAAAATACCCTTTTACTCTATGAGGCAAGAGCGAGCGCCTTTGACATGGCAAAGGATGTGGATTACGAAAAAGAGGTCGGCAAAAATGTTGTGATAGTAAGCAACTCAGGCCGAGCAGAGCTAGCAAATTTACTAAAAGAAAATGGCTACAAAGTTATTGAGCTCACGCATTTTGAAGTCAAATTTATATACGGCGCAGCTGGTGAGCTAAGCGTTTTGGTGCTTAGAGCAAATGACGAATTTGAGGTTGATTGCGACTTTTTCTTAGTTGAAAACGCAAGGGACTATATGCTAAAGCAAAGCGGCTGCTACGAAATTTCAGGGCTAAAAGATGAAAAAGTGCTTGAAATTTTAAACGCAAAAAGCCCAAAATTTAGATACAAAAGCTTTACGCAATACGACTCATCAATCTGCCAGTATCACGAGCGCAGGACTGAAATTTGCGGTCGTTGCGCCGAGGTTTGTCCAACGGTTGCTATCTTAAAAGAGGACGAGACAAAGCACCTTGTCTTCTCAGCGATCGACTGCACTAACTGCGGAAACTGCATCAGCGTCTGCCCTAGCGGCTCGCTAGACTCAACGCTCATGCCACAAAGCTCGTTTGCCACTATCGCTAAGCTTTACAAAGATAAGGTCGCTCTCATCGTATCTGAAGAGATAAATTTAGAAGAGCTTAACGTCAGCCTACCGCAAAACGTCCTACCTTTTGTCATCCTAGCCCCACATCTGCTAAGCCAAACACACTTTTTAACGCTTCTTCAAGAAAGTGGCGCGAGTGTGATTTTATATAGCAAGAGCCTTGGTAAGGGCGAAAAAGACGCCATTAGCATCTTAAATCAAATTTATGAGCTTAAATTTAAAGAGCAAGCGATACACCACGCAAAAGACAAGGCTGAGCTTGAAATCGCACTTAAAAAAGCTAAACTAATAGCTGGCTCTCAGCACTCAATTAACGAATACGCACTGCCAAAGAGAGAAATTTTTGCCAAAAGACTTGAGTTTATCGTAGGAGAGAGTGATCTTGGCGTGGTAAAAACTGGCGAGATGATAAGATATGGCGAGGTAGCGATAAACACTGACACCTGTACGCTCTGCCTTAGCTGTGTTGGAGCTTGTAATGTAAGCGCTTTGGTGGCTGATAAAAAGACAAATTCGATTTTATTTAACCCAAGCGTTTGCACCGCCTGCGGCTACTGCGAGCTAAGCTGCGCTGAGAAAAACACCATCTCACTTGAGGTCGGCAAGATCGCTCTTAAGCCTGAGTTTTTCGTTTATAGCGAGCTTGCGCACGATGAGCTATTTGCCTGCGTAGAGTGCGGAAAAGAGTTTGCGACTAAAAAGGCGGTCGAGAAGATCGCATCGATCATGCAGCCACGTTTTGGCAACGACAGAGCCAAGATCAAGTCACTTTACTGCTGCGCTGACTGCAAGGCAAAGATCATGGTGCAAGCCCAGCTAAACGCGATGAAAGAGGATTTATTAAATGGATAAAAACATCATAAAAGCAAGGTCATATTTTTATGAATTTTTAGCATATCCACTCTTTTTTCACACCAGTGATGAGGGGTTTGCTAGATGGAAAGAGCAGCTTAGCTACCTAGCGCAAAATCCTTTGAGCCAGCAAAGTGCAGAGGCGTTTGCAAATTTAGATAAATTTAGCTTTGATGAGCTTGCAAGCGAGCAAAATGACGTTCTTTTTGGCTTTACAAATATCCCTTTAAGCGCCTCATTTTATGAAGAGGGTAGAGATAACGGTGCGGCTAGACTTAGGGTGATACACTGCCTAAAGCTTAGCCCGTATAGGCGTGATAAGGAGCTTTGCAAGGATAGCGAGGACTACGTTGGATTTATATTTTTAGCGATGGCGACATTTTTAAGCGATGAATTTAACGGCGCAAAAAATATCAGCGACAAGCTCTTTGGCGAGACTTTAAATTTATTTATAGATGAGTTTGGCTCGCTACTTTTGGCTCATAAAGATGCAAATTTCTTCCGCTCGTATGCGCTCATCTTGCAAGACTTCATCGAGCTTGAAAGAGCCGTTTTAAGCCTAGAAGCACCAGCCAAGCCACAAGGCGATAGCGTCGCTATGGCAGCGCTTAAAAAAGAGCCTTATCAAAGCAAGATGCCAACCATTAAAACCAAACTTCACTGGGAGGAATTCTCCCCAGTCATCTCACACGAGTTTAAAGACTAGCTTAAATTTACTCTTAGTCAAGCTAGGAGTAAATTTAACATCCGCTTAAATTTCGCAACTATTTTTAATATTTTTTAACTATCTTAGCCCTTTGGTAGTAAATTTCTTTAAATTTTTACAAAGGATTTACAATGGTAATGACACACTACATGGAGCTTTTATCGCTCGACCAACCTTACAATCTAATCCTCTACATGGTGATACCTATGGGGCTTGCTGAGCTTTTGGTGGCGATGGAGTTTTTTACGATGTATCACATGGATAGCGGCAAAAATGCTGGCTTTAAAGCTATTAGCAAATTTGTTGGCATAGTGCTTGGGGTCTATTTTACAGCTCTTGTGATCTATTTTATGGCAAAAATTTATCCAAGTATAAAATGGCGTGGATATGCCGATGTCATCGCTATCTACTCATATCTCATCGGCGTCATACCACTTCTTGGCATCGCACTTTTAGAGCTAAATTTGATCTACAAAAACGCAAGCGAAAAGGCAAAGCTAAAGCTTCACTTTTGTCTACTCATATTCTTCTTGATCGTCGGACACGTCGCTATGATATTTGGCATGGTTGATCCTACCATAACGGGCTACAAGGCTGAAAACGGCACGATGGATATGCATATGAATATGCCGATGAACATGCCAGCAGATATGCCAATGCACGATCACCACAAGATGATGCAAAATATGGGTGAGATGCATATGAATATGATGATGCAAAATATGAGTGAAGATAACTCAACTAATATGCATATGCACCACTAAATTTAAAAGCTCCAAATTTACTCTTTAGAGCTAGCTAGCAAGATCTCTCTAGGTCTTGCTTCAAGCTCTTTTATCTGCGTATCTTTGGGATTTATAGCGATCTTTTTAAATTTCTCCAGCCTGCTATCAAGCCCACCTTGACCGCTCACGCTTTTAACGACCTCGTTAAAGTTATCATTTACCGATCTCACCGAGTTTCCAAGCCTATTTAGCTTCTCAGCGACGGTGCAAAATTTCTCATAAATTTCATTTGCGCTTTTTAAAATTTCCTTCGCCTCTTTATTGCCATTTTCCATGCGCCATAAATTTGCCACCACACGAAGTAGCGGCATGAGCGTCGTGTGCGAGACTAGCACCACTTTTTTCTCATAGCCGTAGTTAAACAAATTTGGATCAAATTTCAAAGCCTCCAAAAATGCCGGCTCAACTGGCACAAACATCAGCACAAAATCAGGGCTTTTTACAAGCGATGAGTAGTCTTTTTTAGCTAGCTCGTCGATGTGCTTTTTTATTGAGGCGATATGCTCACCAAGAGCTAGTTTGCTCTGCGCCGGGTCAGCCGCCGCAACTGCTTTTTCGTAGGCATGGAGTGAGACTTTGCTGTCTATTATCATCTGTTTGTCGTCTGGGAAATTTATGACAAAGTCAGGTATGAGCTTTTTGCCGCTCACGTCAAAACTCTCTTGCGTAGTGTAGTGCGTGCCCTTTTCTAGCCCTGCAGCTTCCAGTGTTCGCTCAAGCTGCATCTCGCCCCAGTTGCCAAGAACCTTGTTGCTGCCTTTTAGCACCGTGCTTAGCGAGTTTGCCTCTTTTGACATATTTTTGCCAAGCTCGACCACCTCTTTTAGCTGCGCGCTAAGCTCGCCTGCGCTCTTTTGCGAGTCGCTGTGGGCGTCATTTACCCTCTTTTCAAAGCTTATTATCTTCTCTCCAAGTGGCGTTAGCAAGAGTTCAAGCGACTCTTTGCTATTTTTTGAGAAATTTGCACTTTTTTCTTCAAATATCTTATTTGCAAGGTTTGCAAACTCTAAATTTAGCTCGTTTTTCACCTTGTTTAAATTCTCTTCTTGCGACCTTAGGATGTTTTCTTTGGCCTCGATCTCACTTTTTAGTGCGACGATAGCGCGTTTTAGCTCATTTTCACTCTCGTTTGATCTTTTTAGCTCATCCTCTTTTGCACCAAGCTCGTTTTGCAAATTTAAAGATAGCGTCTTTGCCATCTCAGCCATCTTTGTCTGGCTGCCAAGCTCCTCGTTTAGGCGCCTTAGCTCGCGCTCTAGCTCGTCCTCTTTTTCATCTTTTTGCTTGAGCGAAATTTTATACTCGTCTAAATTTTTAGCTAGCTCATTTATCTTGTCACTATTTGCTTCAAGCTTTGCTCTTTGCTCGATATTTAGCCGCTCACTATCTTTTAGCTCATCTTGTAAATTTTCTAAAGCTTCTCTTTGCTTTGCATTTTTCAAATTTGCACTTATCAAAAAAGCTGTTAGCATCACGCAAATAAGCGCAAGAGCTGCCACCAAAATATATAAATTTTCTATCGTTAGCACTAAAATTTCCTTTTAAATTTTGGCTTTATTATATTTGAAAATTTGTAAAAGAGTTGTGAAATGAATGAGCAAATTCTTAAGACTAGGCGGGCAGTTTGTTGCGGAACTAAATTTAGGCGAAGTATTTTTCGCTTAGACAAGGCGAAATTCGATTTTTAAGCGGAGCGTATATGTGATACGTGAGCATTAAAAATCGAATTTCAACGAAGTATAAGTAGAAAAAGACAAGCCTAGCGAGTCTAAAATTTAAACTTCGTATCTCTCTCCTGGTTTCATTTCTATTACCTCCCACGGCAACCCCTGCTTATTTAGCTCGTCCATGAAAGGTTTTGCGTCGAAATTCTCCATGTTAAAGACACCTTTGCCACTCCAGATGCCTTTTGCGACCATTAGTGAGCCTATCATCGCTGGCACGCCTGTGGTGTAGCTAACAGCCTGCGCGCCTGTCTCGGCGTAGCAAGCCTCGTGGTCGCAGACGTTATAGATATAGACTTGGCGCTCTTTGCCATCTTTTAGCCCACGTATCACGCAGCCGATGTTTGTTTTGCCTTTTGTGCGAGGGCCAAGGCTTGCAGGATCAGGTAGAAGCGTCTTTAAAAACTGGATCGGCACGATTTTCATGCCATTATGCTCGACCTCGTCAATGCGTAGCATTCCCACGTTTTCTAGGCACTTCATGTGGGTTAGATAGCTTTGTCCAAAGGTCATAAAAAAGCGAATTCTCTTTAGCCCTTTGATGTTTTTAACTAGGCTCTCTAGCTCCTCGTGATAGAGCAGATAGCTATCTTTGACGCCTACTTTTGGATAGTCCCACTTAAACATGATCTGCATCGGCTTTGTCTCGATCCACTTGCCAGCCTCCCAGTAGCGGCCATTTGCGCTAACTTCACGTAAATTTATCTCTGGGTTGAAATTTGTCGCAAATGGATATCCGTGATCGCCAGCGTTGCAGTCTAGGATATCGATCTCGTGGATCTCGTCAAATAAATTTTGCTGTGCATAGGCGCAAAATACGTTTGTCACGCCTGGGTCAAAGCCAGAGCCAAGAAGCGCCATGGTGCCAGCGTTTTTGAAGTCACCGTCCTTCGCCCACTGAAGCTTATACTCAAATTTTGCGGTGTCTGGGTGCTCGTAGTTTGCGGTGTCGATATAAGGTATGCCAGCCTTTACGCAAGCGTCCATAAGGGTTAGGTCTTGATACGGCAGTGCGACATTTAGTAGCAAGTCAGCCTTTGTTTGTTTGATGAGCTCCACCACAGCCGCTGTGTCGTCAGCGTCGATCTGCGCGGTATTTATCTGCACGCCAAGGCGATCTTTTATAAATTTAGCGATCGCGTCGCACTTGCTTTTTGTGCGGCTTGCTAGGGTGATATTTGTAAAAACGTCCGAGTTCATCGCACATTTTACGGTTGCGACTTGGCTCACGCCACCTGCTCCGATGATTAAGATATTTGACATTTTTGGCTCCTTTAATTTTCCTTCGATTTTATCTTTTTTTAGATACAATCCCGTTTAAATAATTATAAATTTAAAAATTTCAAAGGATTATTGATGAAAGTAAGCCTGAAAAATGTTGGAATGCTTGATGAGGCAAATTTTGAGGTAGGCGATCTGACTATTATATGTGGTGAAAATAATACAGGCAAAACTTACGCTACTTACAGTTTGTATGGCTATTTAGACTATATGCGCAATATACGAGAGGTACCTTATTATAGAGCTAGAGGGGATATTTCTGATAATGTAGAACATGATGATATACAAGAAATAAAACTTACATATAATAAAATCAAAGAACGATTACAAAAACATATGTTAAGCAAGTCAAAAATGTACGAAGAATATTTTTTAATTGGAGTTATGGCTGGAAAAGAAGATGACTTTGCGAATTTAGAATTTAATGTTGAAATCTCAATTTCAATGGATGAAATAAAAGACGCCATTAATGTATTTTTAATATCAGATAATTTATTGGTAAGGGCAAAAAGAAGGTTTGAACATATTCTATATGATGATGGACTTATAATAAAACCCATAAATAGTATTATAGGTAAAAGATATATTGCTGACTACATGAATCTTTTATCTGACGCTTTACTACATATAATTTTAAGAAATAATTTTATTTTGAGCGTTGAAAGGACTGGAGCATCAATTTTTCAAGAAGAACTTGACTTTACAAAAATAGCAAAATTGGAAACTTTAAAAAGAATGGCAAGAGATGAAGATGTTGATGTATTTGAAATATTAGATGAAAAAAAACAACTATACCCAAAACCGGTTAGAGACAATATTAATTTTATAAGGAGCTTAAAACAACTATCTAAAAAAGATAGTTGTTTTAAAGAGGACAATAGCAAGAATCAAGAAATCCTAAAGGTATTAAGCAATTTAGTTGGAGGTAAATATAAGGTTACAGATATAGGAATTTTATTTCAACCCAAAAAATCAAGAAAAGGTTACAATATAGAGATAGCTTCTAGCTCCGTTAGATCTCTTTTAATGTTAAATTTCTATATTCTTAATACGGCCAGCAAGAAAGACATCCTTATGATTGATGAGCCTGAATTAAATCTACATCCAAATAATCAGATTTTAGTTGCTAGGCTTTTGGTATTACTTGCAAATGCGGGTATAAAAGTGTTTATAACAACTCATAGTGATTATATTGTTCGCGAAATAAGTAATTGTATAATGCTTGAAAGTTTAACTGACAACCAGATAGATAAATTTAAAAATAAAGGTTATACAAAAGAGTACAAAATTAACCATCAAAAAGTAAAAGCATATTTGGCAGAGAATAAAAAAGGTAAAAACATTTTGAGTAGCGTTGATATCAATGAACGCGGAATTTTTATGAATACTTTCGATTCTCCAATAGATATGCAAAATGAAAATCAAAGCTTAATTTTTGCTGCACTTATAGAGAGTAATAAAAATGACGAATAAAAATTTAAAAGATTTTGTAGAAAATATTTGTGATGAATTAAAAATTAAACCCTGCGGCAACTCATTTAAAATAACGGAAGAAAAAAAAGAAAGTTTTATTAAAACAATAAATTTTACATTTAAAAATAAAGATGATGTTGTAATACTACGACAAAAGGAACAAACTCATACAATTAAGTTTTTTAAAGGGGATAGTGTTTCAACTGATTCACATTGTGATTTTATAGTTTTTTTAAATTTAAGAGATGGCTTAAGAATATATTTTTGCGAAATTAAATCAAGTATTAAACACATAGATAAAGCCGTTTTACAGTTAAAGTCTTCAAAGCTTTTCTTAGAGTATTTACTAAATTGCTATAGAGACTACTTCAATATTGACTGTTTTACTAAATTCAATTTAGATGATATCTCTAAAAAATATTATATTTATCCCAAGATTAATATATCCAGTAAAAAACCAGTTCGCTATTGTTCTGATATATTAATGGAAGCAGTTAGTGCTGATAAAGATGGAATAGTTGATATTCCTAATGGCTATTCGTTTTTTAAATAGTTAAAGTTGGTATTACAGTCAATATTGTTGTTCAAATTTGCTACTAAATGTTAAGATTAAATGTAAAAAGATGAAGAAAATTTTGCCATTTTTAGCGCCTATTTGCCTCTTTGCAAGTAGCTGTGACAAGCTAGTTCAAGAGAGCGTAAATGAGTTTTATAAAAGTGATAGAAATTTAGCTCGCGCTATAAATTTAGCCACGCAAGCGACCCAGGCTTGCCTAAAGGCTGGCAATGCCCAGCAGGCGATCACTTCACTCATAAATGGCGCCAGCATTTGCATGGTAAATAAAGAGCCACAAAAGGCACTAGAGCTCTCACAAAAAGCCCTAGAGCTCGCGGCAAACGTTAGTGACAAACTGCTGCTAGCGCGCTCTTATCAAAACATAGGCGCAGCAAAAAAGGCGCTAGGCAAATATGACGAAGCGCTTGCTAATTTTCAAGAAGCTCAAAAAATTTATGATACCAACTCAAATACGCCGATGCGCGACGAGCTGCTTTGCATAAAGTCCATCGGTAACGCCTACTACATGAAAAATGACTTTGCAAAAGCTTACGAAAACCACATTTTAGCGTTAAATTTACTTGATATCACGCCAGATCTAAGCAATAACGAGCTTGTGCGATCAGAGCTTTTAATAGAGGTCGCTAACGACCTAGCAAAGCTTGATGGAAAAGATCAAGCCGCCAAAAACTACAAAGAAGTGCTTGAAATTTTAAAAGGCAAAGAGCAAAACCATCGCGCCCTTGATCTATTGGAGCGCGCAAAGAAGGGGCTAAAAGAGCTTAACTAAAGTTTTTCTTTAGACTTTTTAGCACGAAATTTGCAAGCTCCAGCCCCTTTGAGCGGTGAGAAATTTTAAGCTTTGTCTCGTTATCTAGCTCGCCAAGCGTCTTGTTAAAGCCATCTGGGATAAAAAGTGCGTCGTAGCCAAAGCCGTTTGTACCGCGCTCCTCGTTTATCGCCTCGCCATACATAAAGCCATGCGTCGTGTAATCTCCAAATTTTGAGCTAATGGCGATACAGGCGGTATAGTGAGCTAGTGAGCTCTTTAAATTTAGCGCCTTTAGCTTGCTAATTAGCTTTGCTCTATTGTTTGTGTCATTTGCGTTTTTGCCGCGCACTTTGCCATTTTCATCAAGGTCAAAGTAACGCGCAGAGTAGATCCCTGGCTCGCCACCAAGCGCATCCACGCTGATGCCACTATCATCACTAAGTGAGACAAATTCGCCATCAAGTCCCTGCTCTTTAAGCTTTGCAAAGACAGCTCTTGATTTTATGAGCGCATTTGCTTGAAAAGTGCTGCCATCTTCAACGATCTCAAATGGCTTTACAATCTCGCTTAGTGCGTAAATTTCATAGCCTTTTAAAAACTCTTTTATCTCTTTTACTTTGTCTAAATTTGATGTCGCAAGCACGATTTTCATCGCAAAACTCCTTGATTTTTGGGCGTATTTTACAAAAAAGTAGATTAAATTTTTAAATTTAAATTAGTGTTAAAATGATAAACTTAGTCCTTTTAAAAATAAGGGAAAAATTTATGTTAAAAAGCGTTTTGCCACTATCTTTTATCGTAGCTAGCAGATTTTTTGGGCTTTTCATAGTCCTACCAGTGCTTAGCCTTTATGCGCTAAATTTAAGCGGCGCAAATGAGTTTTTAGTGGGGCTAATAGTAGGCGTCTATGCGATCTCACAGATGATATTTCAAGTGCCCTTTGGCGCTCTCTCAGACAAGATCGGCCGCAAAAAAGCGCTAACCATAGGCCTTTTGATCTTTGTGGCTGGCTCTATCGTCTGCGCGCTGGCAAGTGAAATTTACACGATGCTTTTTGGTAGATTTTTACAAGGTGTGGGAGCCGTGGGAGCCGTGGCAACAGCGATGATAAGCGACTTTGTAACAGAAGAAAACCGCTCAAAAGCTATGGCGATCATGGGCGCTTTTATAGGGCTTAGCTTTACGCTTTCGATGGTGCTTGGACCGCTTCTTGCTAGAAGCTACGGCCTATCAAGCCTCTTTTATCTAAGCGCTGCTCTTAGCCTGCTTTGCGTCGTGCTGCTCTACACCGTCGTGCCAAAAGAGATAAAAGTGAGCGCAAAGGCCCAGAAGGTGCCATTTGGCAAGCTCTTTTTACAAAAAGACTATATGATCATAAATTTCACCTCTTTCATGCAAAAGATGCTCACAAGCATCGCATTTTTGGTGATCCCGATCGTTTTGGTAAGAGAGTATGGCTATGAGAGCAGCGAGCTTTACAAGGTCTATACGCTTGGCGCTGTGCTTGGCTTTTTGGCTATGGGGCTAGCTGGCGCTTTGGGCGATGGCAAGGGGCTTAGCAAGGTCATCTTGATAGCAGGCACGCTGCTTTTTGCCATAACCTACACCATTTTTGTCTTGAGCTTTACGCTATTTGTCTTTGTGCTTGGCATCGCGATATTTTTTATAGGTTTTAACCTCCACGAGCCAATCATGCAATCAACCGCGACAAAATTTGTAAAATCCTCACAAAAAGGCACCGCTCTTGGCATCTTTAACTCATTTGGCTACTTTGGAAGCTTCGTTGGGGGCGCGTTTGGCGGATATATCATGCATGCTTTTAGTTTTAAAGTGCTTGCCATCGTCTGCGTGGTGCTTTGCGTGATCTGGCTTGTTTTGCTATTTAGCCTAAGCGATCCAAGAATTTTTAAAAATATCTACCTAAGCCCAGAAGCGAGCTTAAATTTAGAGCTTCTAAATAGCCAAAAAGGCGTGGTGGATTATTACAAAAACGAGAAAAATCAAGTGATCAAATTTGACTCTCGCCTAACAAGCGAGGCGGCCTTAAAAGAGAGCTTGAAGTTTTGATCTACGACGTCATCATCGTTGGTGCTGGCGCTAGCGGGCTCTTTTTAGGGGCAAATTTAAAGGGCAAAAAGGTTGCCATTTTAGAGAAAAACAGCAGCGCTGGCAAAAAGATCTTGGCAAGCGGTGGTGGCAGGTGCAACATCACAAACCGCTTTGTAAGCGCCAAAAACTACCTTGGCGAGCAAAAATTTATAGAGCAAATTTTAAAAGTGTTAAGCCCGGATCAGGTTTTGGAATTTTTTAGTGAGCTTAAATTTAGCGAGCAAAAACAAAATCAATTTTTCTGTGACAGCGGTGCAAAGAGCGTTTTGAGCCTGCTTTTAAAAAGACAAAATGCAGATATTTTTTATAATAAAGAGGTTATCGGCGCTAAAAAAGTAGATGAAATTTTTGAAATTTCATCTAGAGATGAGAAATTTAGAGCTAGAAATTTAGTCATCGCAAGTGGCGGACTAAGCTACAAAGCCCTTGGCGCAAGCGATGTTGGTTACAAGATAGCTAGCGAATTTGGCCTTGAGCTCTCAATGCCTGCGCCTGCCCTTGTTGGCTTTAGCGTGCAAAAAGATGAGTTTTGGTTTAAAGAGCTTAGCGGCGTTAGTCTAAGTGCGGACGTGGAGATAAATGGCAAAAAAGAGAGCCATAAATTTAGCGGCGACGTGCTTTTTACGCACAGAGGCATAAGCGGTCCAGCGATACTAAACGCCTCACTTTTTTGGCAAAAGGGGCGAATTTGCATAAATTTTTTGCCTAAATTTAGTGAGAAAAATTTAGTAAATGGTAAAAAGCAGCTTAGTTCGGTTTTGCCTTTGCCAAAGAGATTTGTACTGGAGTTTTTAAGAAATTTTGGCTTAAAAGATAGGGCATTTTATGAATTTAATGATGATGAAAAAAGTATCATAAAAAGGCTTTTTGCCTATGAATTTGCCCCGGCTGGGACATTTGGCTTTGAAAGGGCTGAAGTTACAAAAGGTGGTGTAAAAACAGAGTTTTTAGATGAAAATTTAGAGAGCAAAAGCGTAAAAGGGCTTTATTTTATAGGTGAAGTTTTAGATATCACCGGTATGCTTGGTGGATACAACCTGCACTTTGCATTTGCCAGCGCTCTAAAGGTGGCTAACGCTTTAAAAAATAGCTAAAAATCAGAGTGAAATTTAGCTAGTGGCAGCAAAAACTGCCACTAAATTTATTATTTCTCGCTTAGATACTCTTGCAAGCTTTTTACCTCAAGTGCTTTGCCAGTTTGAACTGTGCTTAGCGACTTGGCAGCTGCAAGTGCTGCACGGATAGTTGTGAAGTATGGGATCTTAAATCTAAGCACATTTTGGCGGATCTTTTTGCCATCATCCACGCTTGATTTAGTATCGCTTGTATTTATAACAAGTGCTATGTCGCCATTTTTAAGTCTATCTTCGACGTTTGGTCTGCCCTCGCTTATCTTATAGACAAACTCAGCCTCCACGCCAGCTTCGATTAAAATTTTATGCGTACCGCCAGTTGCGACGATGCTAAAACCAAGTGCTATTAGCTCTTTTGCAAGATCGGGTGCGTAAGACTTATCAGCGTCAGCTAGCGTTAAAAATACCCTGCCCTTGCTTGGTAAAGTGTTGCTCGCAGCGATCTGGCTCTTTGCAAATGAGCTTGCAAAGTCGTGGCTGATACCCATGACCTCGCCCGTGCTCTTCATCTCAGGGCCAAGGATGAGATCAGCGCCACTTAGCTTGTTAAACGGCAGCACGCACTCTTTTACACAAACATGCGAGCTAACGCGAGGTTTTAAGATATCACCGTCCTCATAAACGACCTTGTAATCATCATAAAATTTAAGCGCCTCACGTAAATTTCCCTGCCACATAACTCTTGTAGCTACCTTTGCCATAGGCACGCCAGTGGCCTTACTCACAAACGGAACGGTCCTGCTCGCACGAGGATTTACCTCGATCATATAAAGCTCATTTTCATAGATAGCAAACTGGATATTCATAAGGCCGACAACGCCTAAATTTAGCGCGATATCTCTGGTTTGCTTCTCCACTTTTTTTATCATTTCATCACTTAAGCTCATCGGTGGCAATATGCAAGCTGAATCGCCTGAGTGAATTCCAGCCTCCTCGATGTGCTCCATTATCGCACCTATATAGACCTCTTTGCCGTCACATATCGCGTCTACGTCGAGCTCTTTTGCGTCTTGTAAAAATTTATCAAGTAGCACTGGTGAGTGGTTGCTAACCTTTACCGCCTCACTCATATACTCTTTTAGCTCGCTCTCGTTATGCACCCTTCTCATCGCCCTGCCACCAAGTACGTAGCTTGGACGAACAAGCACTGGATAGCCGATGGTTGCTGCCTTTTGTAAGGCTTCTTCTAAGCTAGTAGCGGTGTCATTTTTAGGCTGAAGGACGCCTATTTTATTTATAAATTCGCTAAATTTCTTTCTATCCTCGGCCACGTCGATCACTCTTGCAGTTGTGCCGATGATCTTAGCACCGATCACGCTTAGGCGTTTTGCAAATTTAAGCGGAGTTTGACCGCCAAAATGCACGATGACGCCATCTGGCTTTTCACGCTCGATGACAGCTCTCACGTGCTCAAAATCTATCGGCTCAAAGTACAAAATATCGCTCGTGTCGTAGTCGGTTGAGACGGTTTCTGGGTTGCAGTTGTACATTATCGTCTTTACGCCAAGGTCTCTTAGGGCGTAGCTTGCATGCACGCAGCAGTAGTCAAACTCTATGCCCTGGCCGATCCTGTTTGGACCGCCGCCTATTATCATCACCTTTTTAGCCTCTTTTACTGGCTCTTTTTTAGGAAATTTAGTGATATTTGTAGATGAGTAGAGATACGGCGTTAGCGCTTTAAACTCACCCGCACAAGTATCAACCTCGTTGTATTCAAGCTCGATGCCAAGCTTCTGCCTAGCAAAATAGATATCATTTTGACTAAGCTCAAGATCGTCTTTTTCATTTATAAGCACCGCTATCATCTTGTCTGAAAAGCCCATGCTTTTGGCCTCTCTAAGCAACTCTTCGTTGTTTAAGATATCCATGTCGATCTTATCTTCAAATTTAACTATCTCATAAATTTGCTCTAAAAACCAAGGATCGATCTTGCTAAACTCATGCACCTCAGCCACACTAAAGCCATCTCTAAATGCCTGCGCGATATATAAAATTCTCTGCTCGTTCGCATTTCTGATGCCATAAACTAGGGCATTTTTCTCTAAATTTAAGCTATTAAAACCGCTAAGATCGCGCTCTAGGCTGCAAAGCGCCTTTTGGATACTCTCTTTAAATGTCCTACCAATCGCCATAATCTCGCCAACTGACTTCATCGCAGTGCCTAGATATGGGTTTGATCCTGGAAATTTCTCAAATGTAAAACGTGGGATCTTTGTCACGATGTAGTCGATCACAGGCTCAAAGCTAGCAGGCGTGCCAGTGATATCATTTTTGATCTCATCTAGGCTAAAACCAACTGCAAGCAACGTCGCGACCTTTGCGATCGGGTAGCCAGTAGCTTTACTTGCTAGCGCTGAGCTGCGGCTAACTCGTGGGTTCATCTCGATAACGATCATGCGACCCGTTTTTGGGTCTATGGCAAACTGCACGTTGCTGCCGCCAGTATCAACGCCGATCTCACGAAGTATGGCAAAGCTAGCGTCACGCATAGCCTGATACTCTTTATCTGTGAGTGTGAGTGCTGGTGCGACCGTGATGCTATCGCCTGTATGCACACCCATTGGGTCGAAATTCTCGATCGAGCATACGATGATGCAGTTGTCATTTCTATCTCTGATAACCTCCATCTCGTACTCTTTCCAGCCAAGCAAGCTCTCTTCTATCAAAATTTCATGTATCGGACTTGCATCAAGGCCTGTGTTGGCTAGCTCTTTAAACTCATCCATATTATAAGCCACGCCGCTTCCTGCGCCGCCAAGCGTATAGCTAGCTCTTATGATTAGCGGAAAGCCTATCTCATTTGCCGCATTTAGCGCGTCGTCCATGTTATAAGCATATCTACTTTCAGGCAGGTCCATGCCGATCTTTTGCATGGTCGCTTTAAAAATTTGTCTATCTTCGCCCTTTTTTATCGCTTCTGGGTTTGCACCAAGAAATTTCACATCCTTTAAAAGGCCACTCTCAAAGACCTCCATGGCGGTGTTTAGTGCCACTTGACCGCCCATAGTTGGCAAAATGGCGTCTATCTTTTCTTTTTCTATGATCTTTAAAATGCTATCTTTTGTGATCGGCTCAATATACGTTGCGTCGGCGAAATTTGGATCAGTCATGATGGTGGCTGGGTTTGAGTTGATGAGCACTACGCGGTATCCAAGCTCTTTTAGCGTCTTGGCCGCTTGCGTGCCTGAGTAGTCAAATTCGCAGGCTTGACCGATGACGATAGGGCCTGAGCCGATTAGTAAAATGGTATTTATATCTGTTCTTTTTGGCATCATTTTTCCTTTGTTACAACGTATAGGTAGTTTGGTATGTTTAGCTTTGCATAGGGCTCTACTATCACGCTTTGATAGGAGCTCTCTTTTAAAATTTTACTCACGCGCCCTACTGGCACCCCACTAAAAAATATCCCATCAAGCCCGCTCGTAAAGACCTCGTCGCCCTCTTTTGGGCTGAGCCATTGTGGGATAAATTTCACCATTATTTGACCTTGATTTCCATGCGCGACGCCTGGAATTTTCTCATTTCCTATATAGACTGCAAATATACTTTTTGGGTCATTTTGCAAGTAGGCTAGCGGCTTGCCGTCTTTTGCGATGACGATGCCAGCGCTACTTCCTTGATATATGAGACCGTAAATTTTATTTGGGTCGTATCCTTCAAACTCGCTTATCCAAATTTTATTATAATCCCCGATATGCACGTAACTAAGCCCTTTTACTAGCTTTACAGCTGGGGCGTAGGCAGTTGAGTTTTTATCTTTTAAAATTTGATTCAGCTCGTTTGCAAAAGTAGATAAAAGCGTAGCTGAGCGCTCTAACTCTTTGTTTTGCGCTCTTAGTTTTTCTATCTCGCTAGCCTGCCTAAAATATTCATTTATATAATCTTTCACGCTTTTGGCAAAATTGTCGTATGAATTTATAGCGTAGTTGCTAAATTTGATAGAGATGTTGCTTAAAATTTCGCCCTTAAACATCGAGGCGCCAGCAAGCAACGCTATAAAAACAAAAAGAACAATCTTACTCTTCATTTGTTAGCTGTTGTAAAAGTCCGATCTCTTGAAGTGCCTTGCCTGTGCCCCTAGCAACAGCAAGAAGCGGCTCATCAGCTACAAATACTGGAAGTTTAACGATATCAGACAAGAACTTATCAAGCCCTCTAATGAGCGCTCCACCGCCAGTTAGCACGATACCAGTCTCGACGATATCGCCAGCAAGATCAGGCGGCATCATCTCAAGCACAGTTTTTAGCGCATCTGCGATCTCTTTTAGCGGCTCTCTCATCGCCTCTCTCACATCCTCGCTCGTTAGCTCAACCCTGCTTAAAAGACCGCTCACTTGGTCGCGTCCTTTAACTGCCACACTTAGCTCTTTTTCTAGCTGCACAGCAGAGCCTACGGCAACTTTTATCTCCTCGCCTGTTCTCTCGCCTATTAGTAAGTTGTATTTTTCTTTTATGTAGTTAACGATACTGCTATCTATCTTATCGCCAGCTGTGCGGATAGACTTTGAGATAACTAAACCGCCAAGTGAGACGACGCCGATCTCAGTCGTACCACCGCCGATATCAACTACAAGGTTTCCTTGTGGCTCACGAACTGGTAAATTTGCTCCAATAGCCGCTGCCATAGGCTCTTCTATCAAAAATACCTCTCTAGCACCAGCACTTAGTGCGCTCTCTCTAACAGCCTTTCTCTCAACCTGAGTAAGTCCATAAGGAACTGAGATGATGATCCTTGGGCGTAAGAAATTTTTCCTTCTATGAGTCTTTTCTATGAAGTAGCGTATCATCCTCTCTGTCATGTCAAAGTCCGCGATAACGCCATCTCTCATCGGTCTTATCGCCTCGATGTCACCAGGAGTTTTTCCCACCATCTCTTTTGCAGCGTGGCCGACTGCTAGAATTTTTTGTTTTCCATATTTTTCACGTCTTACTGCAACAACCGATGGTTCATTTATGATTATTCCCTTATCTTTTACCAAAACCAAAGTGTTTGCCGTACCTAAATCTATACCCATATCACTTGAGAAAAAACCTATAACCTGATCTAAAAACATCTATTTCCTTTACGCTGTTAATTTATTGTGCTTTACCAAAATCGGCTTTGCCTTATCTTTTACCGTCTCTTTTGAGATCACGATATCGTAGTCTTTTAGCTCTGGCAGATCATACATTATATCTGTCATGAGCTCTTCCATTATGCTTCTAAGCCCTCTTGCCCCAGTCTTTCGCTCGATAGCAAGGCTTGCTATCTCTTCAAGCGCCTCATCATCAAATTTAAGCGTAGCGCCGTCGATCGCACAGAGCTTTTGATATTGTTTTAATATCGCATTTTTTGGCTCGGTCAAAATTTTAACCATATCCTCTTTTGTTATCTCATTTAATGTAGCAACCACGTGAAGTCTGCCGATGAGCTCTGGGATGAGGCCATATTTTACAAGATCGTCTGGCTCAAGCAGGCTTAGTAAATTTTCTTTTTCATTTTTGCCACGTTTTTCTTGGTTAAAGCCAAGTACGTTTTTACCAACTCTGCGCTCGATAATATCAAGAAGTCCGTCAAATGCACCGCCGCAAACAAATAAGATATTTGTCGTATCTATCTGGATAAAGTCTTGATTTGGATGCTTTCTGCCGCCTTTTGGTGGGATATTTACTACGCTACCTTCGATGATCTTTAAAAGTGCTTGCTGTACGCCCTCGCCTGAAACGTCTCTTGTGATGCTTCTGTTTTCACTCATTCTAGCGATCTTATCGATCTCATCGACAAATACAATGCCCTGCTCCGCCTTTTTCACGTCGCCATTTGCAGCTTGCAAGAGCCTTGTAAGGATATTTTCAACGTCCTCGCCGACATATCCAGCCTCAGTTAGGCTTGTCGCATCGCAAATCGCGATAGGTACATCAAGAAATCTCGCCAAAGTCTGAGCCATCAACGTCTTGCCGCTACCAGTTGGACCAACAAGCAAGATATTTGACTTTGAAATTTCAGTGTCGTCTTTGATGTCGCTTTGTTTAAAAATTCTCTTATAGTGGTTATATACGCCGACGCTAAAGACCTTTTTAGCCCTATCTTGACCGATCACGTAGTTATCAAGTACCGCTTTTAGCTCCTTTGGTGTGAGCTTTTGATACTCTATCGCCTCTTCGTTTTTGCTCTCTTCTACACTCGTATCACCATGTATCATATCGTATGCTGCTGCTATACAGTACTCGCATATATAGGCGTTTCCTTCGATATCTGCTAATAATCTTCTCTCAGCAGACTCAGCCTCGCCACAAAAATTACACTTTCTAGCCATTAATCTCTTCCTTTTGCAAGCGGAATTCCTCTTGTCGTTTCTAATATAAATTTACACATTTTTTTAACATTTTCGTCGCTAGTTTTTGCGATCAGCTCGTTTGCTTGATCTTTTAGGCTGATGCCTTGATTAAACAAAAATTTATAAGCGCGAACAAGCTCTTCAACCTGCTCTTTGTCAAATCTACGCCTAATGCCAACTAAATTTAAGCTTCTTATATAAGCTCTGTTGCCCTCAGCTAGGCAAAATGGCACTACATCTTGACTGAGCGCACTAGCCCCTGCGACCATGCAGCTCTCACCTACTCTAACAAACTGGTGAATAGGCGTAAGACCGCCCACAACAGCGTAGTCGCCAAGCTCGACGTGGCCTGCTAGAGTTGCATTATTTGCCAAAATGACGTTGCTGCCTATTATGCAGTCGTGTGCAATGTGAGAATATGCCATGATAAAGGCGTTATCGCCGATCCTTGTTATACCATCGCCCTTGTGCGTGCCTGAGTTTATCGTGCAAAACTCACGTATAGTTGCGTGCTCACCGATGATGACGCCAGTATCGACCTCATCTTTATAGCTGATATCTTGCGGGATGTCGCCCACGATCGCGTAGCTAAATACACGAGAGTTATCGCCGATCCTCGTCTTACCAAGCACCCTTGCGCCTTGTTTTATCGTGACGTTGTTGCCAAGGACCGCATCTTTACTTACAAATGCGTAAGCCTCGATATTTGCGTCATCTCCAATGATCGCTCCATCTTCTATAACTGCTGTTTGGTGGATATTTTTCATTGTCTCTCTTTTTTAAGCAAAAGCCTATTTATCGACTATCATCGCTTTTAGTTCAGCCTCGGCGCATAGCACATCATCGACGTATGCTTTGCCCTCAAGCACCCAGATATTGCCTTTATGTTTTAATACATTTAATCTATACTCTAGCCTATCTCCAGGGCGGACTGGATGGCGAAATTTCGCTCCGTCAATGCTCATAAAATAGACCACTTTGTTCTCGATGCCAGCTTGATGCTCGTCGCTCATACTCTTAAACGCTAGCACGCCACCAGCTTGCGCCATGCCCTCAATGATCATTACACCTGGATAGATCGGGTGACCTGGGAAGTGCCCCTGAAATATCGGCTCGCCAATGGTTACATTTTTATAAGCGACGATATTTTTTGCAGGCTCTAGCTCGACAACTCTATCGATAAGCAAAAAAGGAAATCTATGTGGGAGAATTTTTTGAATTTCTACGACGTCTATCACGTTTTAGCCTTAGTAATGTAAATTTTGGCAGATTGTAACAAATTTATACTAAGAAAAAAATTATTAGCCTCTTTTAAAATCTCTGAAATTTAGCCTTAATGGGTCTAAATTTAGCCCTCTAAAACCAAAATTTCTTCGCTGTCGTTGTAAAAAACAGCCTTTGCGTAAATTTCGTAGCTGCCCTTTTTGACCTCGTCTAAGATGATGATAGGGTTTTGCGAAAACTCCCCGCTTATATCACGGCGAAATTTCATCTCAGCGTCAAGCTCAAGCGGCCTTTTACAAAGCTCATCAACGCTTTTAAATTTGCTATTTGTAAATTTATTAAAGCACTCTATACTCATAAATATCGCGCCCTCTTTTAGCTCATCGTCCATTTCGCAGTCACGCTCCACATTTAGCTTTAAATTCTCTCTTTTAAAGCCAGAGTAGAGCACAAAGTAGCTTGGCACCACAACTGCTTCAAATTTAACACTAGCACGCAAAAGCCTGTAGTTTAAAAATCGCCTTCTAAAAAGGTGAAATTTCTCACCTCTCGCCTCGCACTCGCGCACCTTTTTGTAAAGCTCAAGTCTCGCCTCAATGCTTCCATAAAGCGCTCTTGCGTGTAGCTCACTCATAAGCTCACTTTGGGGCAAATTTTGCGAGTCGCGCTGTTTTTTTAAGGCAAAGACGCAGCCGCAGTAGTTTTGGTGATAAAGCTTGTCCTTTTTAGCGAGGATAAACTGCTCGCTTGTGCCGCCATTTTTTCTATAATCAACCGCAACCGCCTCTAAATTTGAGCCAGCCACCGCCTCATCAAGCGCCTTTTTAAGCTGAGTAAAGTCCTTTTTTGGGCTCATCAAAAGCGTTGTCGTGATCTTATTTAGACCAAGTTCTAGCGCCTTTTTGGCGGAGTCTTTCATGCGAAAATCAAAGCAGTACTCGCACCTTTTGCCCTTTTCTGGCTCATCTTCAAGCCCTTTTGTGCCGCCAAGCCACGCTTCGTAGTCGTATTCGCCGCATATTAGCTCGATGCCTAGCTTCTCGCAGCTTCGCTTCACGTCCTCAAAACGCAGTAAAAATTCGCTATATGGATGTATGTTTGGATCATAAAAATAGCCTACTATTCGTTCATTTGGATAGTCTTTTCGTAGGCGCTGTAAAAAGTAGTGGCTATCGACCGAGCAGCAGATATGAACTAGCAAATTTGACCTTTTTGGGCAGATTATACCCAAAAAGGCCTTTTATGTTTTACTCTAATGGAGCCTTGCTTTGTAAAAATCTAACAAGATATTCCGTCTCATCTCCTACAAGACCTGCATTACCAACCATAGTTTCAATGACACTTGGCCAAACATTTACACTAAACTCGTCATATCCATGTAAAGCATGACAGTTTCCACATCTCTCTTTAAAAAGTGCTTCACCCTTTGTCAAGACTTGAGCTCCATCGCTTGTTAAAGCATCCTTTGCAACAAAACCAGTAATGCTAACTTGAAGCCACTCATTATCATATTCATCCATAGTCTTTTTAACGGTTTTTAAAATTTTAGGATCTTTTGCCTCTACATCAAGCTCTAAAATTCCAAGTTTTGAGTAAGCATTTATGCTATCTTGCGGCACAAAACCGCTGTAGCTTACTTCAGCAAATTTGCCATCATCTTTTATAACATTCAACTTCGCTCCAACATGCATTATAGCGATCTCTTTGCCATTTGCTTTATCTAAAAGTGGTGTTTTTGAGATCACATATGCATCACTGGCAAATAGTGAAGCACAAAACACTAAAAGAGTTAAAATTTTTCTCATTTTTTATCCTTTTTTACTAAATTTAGGTTGTGAAAATACATTGATCTCAGGCAACTCTTTTTCAAATTTTTCTATCTGAACTAGAGCTGTTGCTTGATTTCCCATAGCTAGTTTTGATGTTGGTTCATTAGGGGTCAAAACGTTTACGTTACCATGAACACAAAGCTCTTTTTTGTCTGGATCCCACCATGCTCCCTCTTCTATCCTAACAACACCTACTTTCACATTTTTTGTCACTATAGCACCGCATAAAATTTCTCCTCTACCATTAAATACGCGGACAATATCTCCATTTTTTATGCCTCTAGAGGCTGCATCATTTGGATGTATCCAAACAGGCTCTCTACCATTTACTTCAGCTAAATTTCTAAGCCAAGTATTGTTTAGCTGTGAGTGCAAGCGATATTTTGGATGAGGAGAAACTAAATTTAGTGGATATTTTTTTGCCTCTTTGCTGCCTAGCCACTCCATAGGTTCCATCCATGTAGGATGAGATGGGCAATCCTCATACATAGCTTTGCCTATCTTTTTAGAGACTATTTGAATTTTACCAGATGGCGTTCCTAAGCGGTTAATGATAGGATTTTTCCTAAAATCAGCCATTTTTACATATTCATATGCATAATCTGGCACCTTAAACTCAACATAACCTTTTTCCCAAAATTCTTCAAAGCTTGGCATGTTTAGATTGTTTGCATCGCCTTTTTTCTTTGAAGCGTTGTAAAATTGCTTGATCCAGTCAAACTCGGTTTTTCCTTCAGTAAAGGCATTCAGTTCAGTCTGACCAAATTGTTTTAATATCCCACTATAAATTTCATAGTCATTTTTAGCCTCCATATAAGGCTCAGCGATTTTATGCATAGCAATTATAAATTTATTAGTGTGAGATTTTGTTATATCGTCCCTTTCTTGCTCGGTTGTTGCTGGCAAGACTATGTCTGCCATTCTAGCACTTGCTGTCCAAAAGCAGTCTTGAACGATAAATGTATCAAGTTTTTCAAAGGTTTTTGCCATCAGTTTTGTATCTGGGTGATGATGAAAAGGATTGCCACCAGCCCAATAAGCTAGCTTGATGTCAGGATAGGTTATCTTTTTGCAGTTAAATTCTACCTCTTTGCCAGGATTGTTTATACAATCAACTATTCTTGAAACAGGTATTGCGATATTATCCCTATGTTTCCAATCACCATCAACGCTTGGCACGATACTTATGCTTCCAAGACCAGGGAAAGCCGTGCTTGATTGAGCTTTACCACTACTTAAACTTAATGCACTACCAACTGGAGCTGCTGGAGATGGGCAACCGCCATCTGAATAGTGATATCCAAAGCCATATCCTCCACCAGGAAGTCCGATCTGACCGATAAATGCAGCAAGAACTGTCGCCATCCAGTGAAACTGCTCTCCATGGTGTGCTCTTTGAGGACCCCAACCACACATTAGCATTGTTCTTTTTGCGCTAAAAAGTCTTGCTAAAGTTTTGATATCTTCTTCATTAACACCAGAAATTTTACTAGCCCAAGTAGCATTTTTAACTATTTTATCTTCAGCTTCTCCATTTAGATAGGCCTTAAATTCAGCTACACCACTAGTGTAGCGTTTTAAAAATTTCTCATCGCTAACACCAGCTTTCATCATCTCATAGCATATACCCATCATCAAAGCAACATCTGTTGTAGGATTTACATGAATATGAGTAGCACCAAGATACATAGAAGTATTATTTAAAACTGGGTCTATGCAAATAACTTTGACACCACGTTTTTTCATCTGTTCTTTTAGCTTTTTGAAGTATATATAGCTCTCGTGATCTGGCACGCCCCATGCGATTTGGTTTGTATTTATCGGATCTGCTCCCCATATAACAACCACTTCGGTTTCTTTTAATATCACAGGCCATGCAGTTTGAAGTGCGCCGCTCTCGTCTGTACCAGTAACATAAGGTGTAATAGCACGTATTGCATGAGTAGAATAAGTAAGTGTTCTTGTTTAGCCACCAAGTACGTTTAGCATTCTACCAAGGAGCGTTTGCGGGTTATTTACACTTCCCACGCTATACCAACCGTAGCTTCCGCCATATATTGAACTAGCACCATGCTCTTTATAAACACGTTTTAGCTCATCTGCTACGATCTTATAAGCCTCATCCCAGCTTACTTCAACCCACTCATCTTTACCTCTCTTGCTCTTATCACTTTTATATCCTTTTTCAAGATATCCTTTTCTAACAGCAGGTCTAGCGATACGAGTCTCATCATATGTTCTTGCTAGCACTCCCTCTCTTAGTGTCACTGGATAAAAATCAAGCTCATTGACATCAGCAATGCCCTCAAATTTACCATTTTTGCTTAAGCCTCTTATAGCACCAAAGTGTGAAGCACTTATCTTTGCAGAAGTGTCGTTCATTAGGTTGTCACTAATTAAGGCAGTGGCACTTGCACTACTTGCAAACGCCGCGCTTGCAGCTGCACCTTTTAGAAATTCTCGTCTTTTCATTTTTTCTCCCTTAATGAAATTGGTTACAGCGATTATAGTTATCTAAATTTTAGCAATTACTTAAAATTTATAATATTTATAAATTTTTTAAAGTAAATAATAATTTTTATTTTTATATAAGAAATAGCGTTTGAATATTTTTATTATTTTTAGAATAGAGTGGTTATTTTTTGTTATTTAAAGCTAACACTACATCAAAGTTTGACGTCATAAAATTTAGCTGCGTCAAGGTATTTTTTAAGGACATTTTGGCTTGCAAGATCTTCAAATTTACCCCACGCCACTTGCTTACCAGATTCGATAATTAGCACCTTTTGCGCTATTTTCATCGCACTTAAAATATCGTGCGTGATAAAGATAATGCTGATCTTTTCATCCAAGCTTAAAAGCAAATTTATGATCTTTTGCTTTGTCTCGTTGTCAAGCCCGCTTGTTATCTCGTCGCAGATTAGGATTTTTGGTTTTGAAAGAAGCGCTAGCAGTATCCCAACCCTTGTCGCCTCGCCGCCACTTAGTTGCGATGGATATTTTTCTAAAATTTCATCTTTTAAATTTAAATTCGCTAAAAGCTCTTTGAGCTCATTTTGGCTAAAGCTAAGCTTAAGATATGACCTCACATGAGCGATGGCTGTTTTTACTTTTAGCGCTGGATTTAGGGCTTGTTTTTGGTTTTGCAAGATATATCTGATATCTTTTTTGAGCTCATTTTTGTCTGTGATCTCCTTATCGTTTATATAAATTTTGCCCCCACTTTTTGGCTCGCTAAATGATATGAGCTTTGCAAGCGTGCTTTTGCCACTGCCACTTTGACCCAAAATGGCTAAATTTTCGCCATCATCAAGCTCGCAACTTATCCCCTCTAAAAGGTGCAGTACTTCAGCTCTAGCGTTAAAATGCTCCTTAAAGCTTAAACTTTTTGAGACGTTTTCAAGCCTTATTTTCACGCATTTTCCTTTAAATTTAGCCGCCCATCTCTCATCTGCCAAATTTCATCACTAAGATATTTTGTCAGCGCCTCATCGTGCGAGATAAAAATGACGCTCATCTTGCCCTTTAAGCTCTCTAAGATGCCAGCCACGTGGCTACCGCTAATGCTATCAAGCCCGCTTGTTATCTCGTCACAGACTAAAATTTTTGGCTTCAGGCAAAGCGCCAGAGCGATCTGCACACGGCTCGCCTCGCCGCCACTTAGCTCGTATGAGTATTTGTGCCAGATGAGATTTGCATTACCCAGCCCAAACTCCCTAAAATAAGCAAATGCAAGCTCTTTATTTGTTTTATTATCGCCACCAAGATAGGCGTTAAAGTGATCGCCCACGTTTAAGAGCGGATGAAGGCTTGCAACTGAGTTTTGAAAGATGAGCGCAGCGACATTTTTTCGGTGCTCTTTTAGCTCATTTTGGCTAAGTTTTAAGATATCTTTTTTATAAATGCTAAATTTATCCGCTCTCACTCTAAATTTATCATCAAAAAGCCTTATTAAGCTCTTTGCAAAGAGCGATTTGCCACTGCCACTTGCACCCGTGATACCTATAAATTTACCCTCACTCATGGCAAAATCAAGCTCTCGCAAAAGCTTCTTATCCTTATAAAAAACGTTTAAATTTTTAATCTCTATCATATTTTTATATTGCCATTTTTTGAATTTGACGTGATGATCGAGGTTGCAAGGATGAGCAAAAAGAGCGTCACGCCAGGGAAAAGCACCATCCACCAAGAGCCCAGAAAAAGCGCTTCTTTACTCTCATTTAGCATGATGCCAAGGCTTATTTTATTTGCGTCGCTACCCACGCCAAAAAAGCCAAGCGTAGCCTCCATGACGACCGCGTTTATCGCGTTTATGCCAAAGATACTAACTATTAGATGCTTTAAATTTGGCAAAATTTCAAAGCAGATAAGGCTAAATTTACCAGCCCCATTTATCACGGCCTGCTCGGCGTAGTCGCACTTTTTACTAAGTCTTAAATTTTGCATAAAAACTTTTGCGCCCTGCATAAACGAGCAAATAGCGATGATAAAAGAGGTTATGAGCAGATCTCCGCTACTAAATGAGCTAAAAAGCATGATAAAAATGATGTTAGGGATACTTAAAAATGCATCAAGCCCCTTATCAAAAAGGCTCTCACAAGCTCTACTCTTGCTCGTGCCAAAATATGCGTAGATGAGCGAAAAAAGCGTCGTTAAAAAGCCAGCTAAAAGCAAGATAAGAAGCGAGTTTTTAAGCGCGTAGGCCACTCTTATGAGATTGTCTCTGCCTAGGATGTCAGTGCCAAAGATGTGCTCGCCGTTTGGGGCTAAATTTACCGCCATAAAGTCAGTGAAATTTGGCTCAAATTTAGAAAAAAACGGCGTCATAAAGGCAAATGTGACAAGAGCTAAAAAGACAAAACAGGCCAGGAAAAATATAACTTTTCTCATAAATTTCTCTTATCTGCTAATATGGCAAAAATTTTAGCAAGTAAATTTGCAAAAACGACAAAAACAGCCGTTAGCAAAATGGTCGCAAGTGCGACTGGATAGTCTTTGGCGATGACTGCATCAAGGCTAAGCTTGCCTATGCCCGGAAATGAAAAAATGCTCTCAATGACGTATGAGCCAGCAAAAACGCCAGCCACAAGGGTTGCGAAATAATAGACTATATCGGTGCTTGCGTGCTTTATGGCAAAGAGATAAATTTTGCCCCGCCCCAAACCTCTAGCGTGAGCCGTCTGGATAAAGTCAGCGTTTAGGCTTTGATTTAGCGTGTCTCTTACAAATTTCACGTTTGCGCCAAGGTGTGGCAAGATGATGGCAAGCGTTGGCAAGATGATAAATTTAGCTCCCACCCCGCTAGATCCTAGCTCGTTTGCGCCAGAGCTTGGCAGCAAATTTAGATAGACGCTAAAGATCGCTATTAGCACGAGTGCGATGTAAAAATGCGGCAGTGATGCCAGCAAAAAGGAGCTAAAATTTATAAAGATATCGGCAAATTTGTTTTTATAAATGGCACTTAAAAGCCCTAAGAAAAAAGACAAAAGAGTTATCAAAAAAAACGAAGCAAAAAATAAAATAAGCGAGTTTAAGAGCCTCTCTTTAATGAGCAGCGACACACTTGCCCCACTTACAAAACTAGTGCCAAAGTCCCCTGTGACAAAGTGAGCTAGCCATCTAAAATACTGCACAAAAAAGCCATCTTTTAGCCCCAAATTTTCTAAAATTTGCTCTTTTATAGCCACGCTCACCGCCTCACTTCGCAAAAACATCGCATCAGTGACGTTTCCTGGCAAAAAATATATGAGCAAAAATAGAAAAAATGAGATAAAAAACAGCAACCCAAGGCTTGAGATCGCTGTTTTTAAAATGGCTCTAAACAAAGTTTTTATCCACTATTTTACTTGCCACTCTCTTATGTTCCATAAAAATCCAGCCCCATGGTGGCCTAAAATTTGCGTCTTTATGCCTGAAATTTTGTTGTTAAAAACGAGCGGATAGTCAAGATAGGCTATAAAAATGTAAGGTGGATTTTCAAAAAGCGCTTTTAGAAATTCTTTGTAGTATTTTTTCCTAAGCTCCACGTCCTTTGTATATCTCGCGTTTTTTAGGGCAAGATCGACGTTTGCGTCCTTGTAGTGGCTAAAGTTCCAGCCATTTTCATTTACGCTCACATCGGCAAATCCGCCAAAAATTCTATATGTATGAAAGTCTGGATCAAACGGACTTCCCCAGCCGATAACAAAGCTATCGACCTTACTTATATCAAAGGCTGTTTTTGGCTTTGCGTAGGCTTTGGCTCTTACGCCAAATTTCTCAAACTCGCTGCTTAAAATTTTAGCTAAATTGACCCTTAAGATGTCGTTATTAAAGGCATAGATGTCAAAGCCAAGCTCCTTGCCGTCCTTCTCAAAAAAGCCAGCCTTGTTTTTCTTAAAGCCACTCTTTTCAAGTAGCTCCCTAGCCTTTTGCGGATCGTAGCTAAATTTAAACTCGCTGTCGTTTGCAAAGCTTTTTTCTATCGGGTTGTTCGCTACGCTTGCATATCCGTGAAATAGTTTTTTAACTATCTCATCTTTATTGACCGCGTAGTTTAGGGCTATCCTTACATTTTTATCTTGAAAAAGAGGATCATTAAAGTTAAACATCAAAGCTCTGTAGTCTGCACTTTTAAACTTAAGCAAGCTTAATTTTTTATCATCTTTTATGAAATTTACACCAGTTGGAGAGATGAGCGCAACGTCGATCTCACCGCTTTTAAGGCCTACAAGTCTTAAATTTTCATCGCCAACTATCTTTAAAAATAGCCTTTTTATCTTTGGCTCACCTTTATAGAATTTATCATTTGCCACAAACTCCAAACTCTCATCTTTTTTCCATTTTACAAGCTTGTATGCGCCAGTTCCGATAGGTGCGTCATTAAATTTATCAGTCGCGATATCTTTGCCTTTTAAAATGTGCTCAGGCAAAACGCCAAAGCTAAGTGCGTCAAGAAACGGCGGAAAAGGCTCTTTTAGCGTGATCTTTACCTTATAATCGCCTAAAATTTCAACGCTTTTTACCACCTCGTAGTTTGAGATAGCAGGTGCGTTTAGCTTCTTATCTTGAGCCGCTTCGATGGTAAATTTAACATCCTTTGCGCTAAATTTCACTCCGTCATGCCAAAAAGCATCATCTCTTAGCTCAAAAACATACTCCAGCCCGTCATCACTCACCTGCCAAGACTTGGCAAGCTCAGGCACGACGTGGCTATTTTCATCGTGGCTAGTAAGTCCAGAAAAAACCAGCGAAAGCGTAGGATCGTGATCCTCGTCGTAGAGTGGATTTATACGAGGTGTTTGCTCCTCGATAGCGACCACAACGGCATTTTCATTTGCATAAGCAAAGGCAGAAAACAACAAAAACAATAAAGCCAAAAATCTCTTCATCACTCGCTCCTTTGTTTAAAAAATATTTGACGAATAGTAATACGAAATGCATAAAAGTATTATTAAGATAAATGTAAATTTAATGTATAGAAAATTTGAAATTTCTAACTAACTTTTAACCTTTTTTAAAGTAAAATCAGGGCTCATTTTAGCTAACAAAAAGGTAAATTTCACAATGGATAAAAAGAAAAAAATAGCCCTAATCACCGGCATCTGCGTAGTCTCACTTTTGCTTATTTATACGCTTCTTGGCTTTTTTGGTCTGCCTTATGCTATCAAAAATATCGCGCCAAAATACCTAAAAGACTACAACGCAACGCTTTTTGTAAGTGATGCTAAATTTAACCCATTTACCTTCGAGCTAAACGCTACAAATGCCGAGCTAAACACCACTTCGCCGCTTTTTAGCACGAAGCAGATCGACCTTAAGCTAAAGCCATTTTCTATCTTTAAAAAGCTAGTTGAGATAGACATTTTTAGGCTAGATGAGCCAAAAGTAAAGATCGCAAGAGATAAAAAAGCAAATTTTAACTTTAGCAATTTTATAAGCGATGATAACGCAACTAGCGAAGATAACAGCACCAGCTCGGTAAATTTCGCGCTAAATAACGCCAAGATCATCAAAGGCTCATTTTCATATAGCGATCAAAATTTAACAAAGCCATTTAATGTAAGCTTTGATGATATAAACTACGAGCTAAGCTCGCTAAATACGAAGAAAAATAGCGCTGGCAGTCACATCTTTGACTCAAACTCAAGCCTAGCGCACAAGATCGATCTAAATGGCGATATCAAGCTAAATCCACTAAAAATAGAGGGCAACGTCAGCATAAAAGACTTTAGCATAAAGCCAGTCGCGATAAGTTTTATCGATAATGACACGTTAAATCTAAAAAATGCCATCATAAACTTAAAGATAAACTACGCTTTAAAAGCCGATGAGAACGCAACTGGGATAAATTTAAAAGATGGCTTTTTAAGTGTAAAAGGACTAAGTTTAGATGAAGGCGCAAATGAGCTTAGCCTTGGCGAACTTGAGCTTCCAAAATTTGATCTTGATAGTAAGATAGCTGATAAAACGGAGGCTGCGCTAAATTTAAGTGCTATAAATTTAAATGATATCTCTTTTAAAAATGCTATCGCTGCGAGCGTAAAATCACTAAATTTAAGTGATATTTCGCTTCTTGCAAATTTAAATGAAAAAAGCGAGCTAAACGCCACAGCCAAGCTAAAAAGCATAGGTGCAAACGCTCTTAAAATAGATGAAGCAGATAGAAATTTAGCAAATTTAAAAGATATAAATGCTTCAAATTTAAATCTAAATTTAGCAAATAACAAAACCGCTCTAACGCTTGAAAAAATAGCACTTAATGGCATCAATGCGCCACTTAGCAAAAGCGCAAGTGCAAATGTAGCAAGTGCTGGCGTGACAAATACAAGCTTCACAATGGATGGTAACAAAAGCCTTGCTAGCCTTGATGAGCTAAACGTAAAAAACATAGAGCTTAAAGCAAAAAATAAAGATATAGCAAGCGTCGCTGATGTGGGGGTAAAGAGCATAAGCTTTGATCTTTTAAAAATGGTTCTAAATATCGCTAGTGTCGATGTTAATAAGCCTAAATTTACTTCAGAACTAAGTGGCAATGGTCTAAGCGCTGTAAATGAGCTAGGATTTGGCGAGCAGAGCGCAAAAGCTACAAAAGCGGCAAAACACACTAAAAAAGTGGAGAAAAAGGCTGAAAATAAAAGTGCTTCAAAAAGCAAAGAAAATGAGTTTAAATTTGATATAAAAAATTTAAGCGTAAATAACGCAGATATCGCTTTGACGCACCTTTTTGAAGGCGAAAAGATCGCTCATAAATTTGATAATCTTTTTGTAAAAGTAGCAAATTTAAGTAGCGATTTTAGCAAGCCATTTGATGCAAAAGTGGCGATGAAAAGCTCACAAAAGCTAAATTTGGATGTTGATTCAAAGATAAAGATCGAGCCACTTGACGTGAGCGCAAAAATCAAGCTAAATGATACAAATTTACCAAAGTATTTTGCCTACGCAAAGCCCTTTTTAGAGGCCGATCTAGCTAGCGGACAGCTAGAAAGTAGCGCTGAGATAAGCTACGCAAAAGATATCAAAGCAGACGCAAAAGTTAGCATCAAAGATATAAGGCTAAATGGCAAAAAATCTGAAAAACTAATCGCCCTTAAAAGCCTTGATCTTGAAAAAATTTCATTTGCCAAAAATGACCTTGCCATAAGCGGAGTGAGCTTAAATTCGCCATTTATCAAGGCTCATCTAAGCAAAGAGCGTAAATTTAACCTATCTCAGATCGTAAAAGAGGATAAAAATAAAGCTAAAACTGAGGCAAAACCTGAGACCAAAAAAGTGGCTAGCAAAAAAGAGGACGAGCTAAAATTTAGTGTGAAAAATTTCTCTCTTAAAAATGGCGAGGTTGATTTCTCGGACGCATCGCTATTTATGCCATTTGCCACAACGATCTCAAAGCTAAATGGCAAGCTCACCGACATCGATAAAAAGCGCCCAAGCTCAGGCGAGTTTCAAGGTGTGGTTGGCAAAAATGGCTTTGCACAGATCACTGCAAAACTCTTTCCATTTGAGCTAAAGCAAAATACCGATATAAAGCTTGATTTTAAAAATATCGATCTAGTTAACGTGACACCTTATAGCGGGCAGTTTGTGGGCTATAAGATCAAAAAAGGCAAGCTAAATTTAAACCTAAACTATAGCGTCACCGACTCAAAACTAAATGGCTCAAATTTTATAAATTTTGACTCACTTACACTTGGAGAAAAGGTTGATTCAAAAGACGCTGTAAATTTACCGCTATCCCTTGCTATCTCGATACTTAGCGATCAAAATAATCAAATAAACATCGACCTGCCAGTTGAGGGAAATTTAGACGATCCTGACTTTAAATATGGCGGAGTCATCTGGGCAGCTGTGAAAAAACTCTTTGCTGACATCACGCTAGCTCCATTTAGATTTTTAGGCAACGCTTTAGGACTTGGCAGCAAAGATCTTAGCTCTATTGATTTTCTTGCTGGAAGTAGCGAGCTCATAAGCTCAGAAGTGCCTAAGATAGCTGATTTTATAAAGCTAACTGGCTCAAAACCTAAAATGAAGCTTAGCATAACGCCAACATACTCAAAACTAGATGAGAGCTTTTATAAGAACAAAAAACTAGATCAAAAGATCAATCAAATCATCGCTTCAAGTGGCAAAGACTACATCGCGGTTTTAAATGAGCTTGTGCCAAATTTAAAAGATAGAAACGAAAAAGCCTTAAGAGAAGAGGCGCTAAAAGGCATCGAGGTCGATAAAGCAAAGCTAATAGAGCTTGCAAATGAGCGCGCAAATGCGGTAAAAGAGGCGCTTATAAAGGCTGGGCTTGAGGCTGGCCGCATAAATATAAACGATGCAACAAGCTCAGAGCCTAAGCAAAACACCTACACAAGCGTGCTAATGGGAGTGGCGAACTAAATTTCATTTATTTCGCTGCTTCTTGCGTTATAGACAAACCAGCTAAGAAGCATAAGCATCATAAATGCCCCAAAAATAAGGCTTGCATAAAAATATAAATTAAAATCAGCTCCTAGCAAATTTGCGTTGTGAAGGGCGATCATAACGCCAGCTAAAGCGATTAAGTAGCCAATTAGCTTGATAATGAAAATTTTAGGATTTACAAGGATCAGCAAAAGGCCACAAAGTATGATGCCAAGGGCTATTTGCAAATTTGAAACGTCAGCTTGAGTGCTTGAAGTAAGTGTTAAAAGGCCAGCTAAAAGTGCCATTAGTATCATCAAAACTGCATAAACCGCCCTGCTTCGTCCAAAGCCATACATAAAGCAAACAAAGCCCTTATTTTGCCTGTTATAGTCCATTTTCGCTCCTTTTGGAAGTTTGCTTATTTTAATGCCAAATTCTTAAATAACGGCTTTAATCTGAAATTTCACTCATTTTGGCTAATATTTTGCATCTTAAAAAAGGAGCAAAAATGCCTTATGTTAATATCAAAATAGCAGGCCCAGAGCCTACAAAAGAGCAAAAAGATCAAGTTTTTAAAGAAGTAACCGAGACGCTTGTAAGAGTGCTTGGCAAGAAAAAAGAGGCGGTTATGATCTTTATCGAAACTCACGACGCTGGCAATATCGGCGCAGGTGGCGAGAGTGTAGAGGATAAAAGAAAGGGGATAAAATGAGCGAATTTAGCAAAGCAGACATTGAAAGAAAGATAACGCTTGAAGTTGGCGATAAAGCGCCAGAGTTTGAAGCGCTAAATCAAGACGGCGTAAAGGTCGCATTAAAGGACTTTATAGGCAAAAATGTGGTGCTTTACTTCTACCCAAAGGACAACACTCTAGGCTGCACGACTGAAGCTTGCGAATTTAGCGCAAACTACGATCAGTTTATCAAAAATGATACCGTTATCATCGGCGTTAGCCCAGATAGCGTAAAGTCGCATGTTGGCTTTATCGCAAAGCAAAATTTAAAGCACACTCTCTTAAGCGATGAGGATAAAGAAATTTCAAAGCTTTATGGTGTTTGGCAGGTCAAGAAAAACTACGGCAAAGAGTATCTTGGTATCGTTAGAAGCACCTTTGTGATCGGCAAAGACGGCAAGATAGCTAAAATTTACAAAAGCGTAAAAGCCAAAGACCACGCCGCAAAAGTGCTAGCTGATCTAGTAAAATAAGGAGCAAAGATGAAGCTTATAAAAATGCTAATTTTAAGTGCGTTTTTTGCGCTAAATTTATCAGCACTGACTGAAGGCGTGGAGTATCAAACTCTAGCAAAACCGCTTAACGTGCCTAAAAACTCAGTCGTCAAGGTCTTTAGCTACGACTGCCCTCACTGCTATAAATTTGACCGAACGATCACAAGAAAGCTGATGTCAAAGCTTGACGGGGTTAAATTTATCCCATATCACCTAAGCACCAAAGGCAAGCTTGGCGAGACTACAAGTAAAATTTTCGCCGCTCTTATATCGATAGACGAGGCAAATGGGACTGATCTGCTAAGCGATGAGTCTAAATTTAAGCAAGCTAAATTTGCGATCTATAAAGCAAGACACGATGAAAAAGATGACTTTAATGATGGCAAAGATAAGCAAAGATTTATAGATCTAGCGCTAAATGCGGCTCACGTTAGCAAAGACGAGTATGAAAAAGCGCTAAGCTCAGATCGTGCAAAAGAGCTTTTAAACGAGTGGTTTGCCTCTTATGATGTAGCTAGCATTAGCGGTGTGCCAGCCTTTGTAGTAAGCGGCAAGTATCTGATAAATTTAAACGCAGCATCATCGATCGATGAGATGGCAAAGACGATAAAAGAGCTTTTAAATAAGTAACTTTAGCCTAAAATTTACGGACATTTTGGGCTTAGAAATGTAAATTTAAAGCAATTTTAGATAAACTCGGATCAAATTTCTAAAAAAGAAAGGTTTAATTATGAACGCTTCAGAATTCATCTGGATGGATGGAAAACTAGTAAAATGGGACGATGCGAAAGTACACGTTCTAACTCACTCTTTGCACTATGCTAACGCCGTATTTGAGGGCACAAGAGCTTATAAAACAAAAAAAGGTCTAGCTATTTTTAGACTCAAAGACCACACAAAAAGACTTTTAAGATCAGCAAAAATGACCGTTTTAAACGTGCCTTACACTGAAGAAGAGCTTGAAAAAGCACAGATCGAGCTACTTCGCGCAAATAAATATAACAGCAACGTCTATATCCGCCCACTTATATTTTTAGGATACGGCGTAATGGGCGTAGCTCACACAAAAGCACCAGTGCAAACCGCTATCGCTTCATGGGAATGGGGTGCTTATCTTGGCGATGAAGGCCTAGAAAAAGGCATTAGAGTTAAAATTTCAAGCTTTGCTAAACTAGCCCCTGCTGCTCAAATGAACAGAGCAAAGGCTAGCTCAAACTACCTAAGCTCACAAATGGCAAACTACGAAGCAAAAGAGGCTGGATACGATGAGGCGCTACTTCTTGATAGCGAGGGCTTTGTAGCTGAAGGTCCAGGCGAGTGCTTTTTTATCGTTGAAAATGGCGCATTGATCACTCCGCCAAACGACAACAGTCTACTTAGCATCACTCAAGATACAGTCATAAGACTAGCTCACGACCTTGACATCGAAGTAAGAAGAGAGCGCATCACAAGAGATCAGGCATACACAGCTGACGAGGCATTTTTCACTGGCACTGCAGCTGAAGTAACGCCGATAAACAGCATAGACAACCGCATCATCGGCAACGGTGCTAGAGGCGAAGTGACAAAGAGACTACAAAAAGCTTACTTTGACGTAGTTTATGGTCTAAACAAAAAATACGAATCATTTTTAACATATATTTAAGATTTAAAGGAACGAAATGCCCGCTGATTTAAATGATTATTTCAACAAAAAAAAGCCAGGTAATGACAACAGGGGCTCAGGTCAAAATAACGACAAAGAGCCACCTTTTAAAAAGGATTTTAAAATGCCAAATATACCAAGCGGCTTTGGCAAATTTGGTGCGCTAGCCTACATAATAATCGCCATTATCGCGATCCTTGCTATCACTCAGCCATTTAAAGTGATACACTCAGGCGAGGTCGGTATCAAAGCCACAGCGGGTAAATATGAGCCAAATCCTTTGCAACCAGGATTTCACTTCTTTTTACCATTTATCCAAAATATCATCGTAGTTGATACTAGAGTTAGGATCATCAACTACACTTCAGGCGAAGATATGGGCGAGAGCTTGCAAAAGTCTTATCAGGGAGCTGGAATTTTACGCAAAAACTCAATCTCGGTTTTGGACGCTAGAAATTTACCAGTTAGTATCGATATCACCGTGCAGTACCGTCTAAATCCAGAAAATGCACCACAAACTATCGCATCTTGGGGTCTTAGCTGGGAGAGCAAGATCGTTGATCCTGTCGTGCGTGACGTGGTTCGCAGCATCGCTGGTAAATATACAGCCGAAGAGCTGCCAACTAAAAGAAATGACCTTGCAAGGCAGATCGATGAGGGCATAAGAAAAGACATCGACTCTCAGCCAAACAAGCCAGTCGAGCTTCTAACTGTGCAGCTTCGTGAGATCATCTTGCCTTCGAAGGTAAAAGAGCAGATCGAGCGCGTCCAGATCGCTAAACAAGAGGCTGAAAGGACAAAATATGAGGTCGAGCGGGCAAATCAAGAGGCTCTAAAACAAGCTGCCCTTGCAGAAGGTAGTGCAAAAGCTGCTATCATCGAGGCAAAAGGTAAGGCAGATGCTATCAAGATCGAAGCTGATGCGACTGCGTATGCAAACAAAGAGATCGCAAAAAGTGTCGATCAAAATTTATTAAATTTAAAGCAGATCGAGACGCAAAATAGATTTAACGACGCTCTTAAAGAGAACAAAGATGCCAAAATTTTCTTAACACCTGGTGGGGCTGTGCCAAATATCTGGCTAGATGCAAAAGATAGGGCAAAAGCTAGCTCAGTTAGCGAAAGGTAAAAATGAATAGCGTAGCAAAAAGTATAGACTGGCAAAAGGTTGGTGGATTGCTCCCGGTGGTGGTTTGCGATCACGCTACAAACGAGGTTTTGATGCTTGCTTATATGAACGAAGAAGCACTAAGCTTAACTCTATCTAGCCGCTACGCTCACTACTTTTCACGAACTAAAAATAGAATTTGGAAAAAAGGCGAAGAGAGTGGCAACACGCAAGAGATTAAGGCTGCGTTTTTAGACTGCGACAACGACACCTTGCTTTTAAAAGTCGTTCAAAACGGAGGCACTGCTTGTCACACTGGGGCAAGGTCTTGCTTTTTTAACGAGATAAATTTAGAAAATTTAGAAATTTCAGATGAAAAAAGCGAGGTCAAAAAGCCAAGCTACGGAGTCATTGACGAGCTTTATCACGTTATAGAAGATAGGAAGCTAAACGCAGATCCGCAAAGCTCATACGTAGCCAGCCTTTTTAAAAAGGGTGAAAATCAAATTCTAAAAAAAGTTGGCGAAGAGGCTACTGAGCTTGTCATGGCGGCAAAAGAGCTTAGTTTTGCCAAGCAGACAAAACAAGATGAGCAAAAGGCAAAAAATGGCCTCATCTATGAAGCAGCTGATCTTTGCTTTCACGCGCTTGTGGCACTTTCAGCCCACAACATACATCCAGATGCCGTCAAAAACGAGCTTGCAAGACGTTTTGGCATGAGTGGCATCGAAGAAAAAAGATCGCGAGATGTTAAATAGCATCAAGCACAACATACTTTTCATACTTCAAAACGCCAAACTTATCGACTTTCTAGCCTATGGTTGGGTGTTTTTAGCCTTTATATTTATCGTGCTTTTAGGAATTTTCGTCGCGATAAAATCATGGTGGCAGATAGGATTTTTATTTATCCTAGCTGGTTTTTTAGGACTTTTCGCAGGCAACTACTATGCAAACAAATATATAAATGAAAATCTAAGATCAGTTAGCATAAGCAAAATAAATACAAAACAGCTTCAATACGTTGATGCGCTAATGGTTGATTTTAACATCACAAATAATTCAAACTACACATTAAACATTTGCAAAATCGAGCTTGGCTTCTACCTTGGCTCAAAGCAAAGCACGAGAAATTTTCTAAATTCACTAAACCCTTTTGCTAAAAAAAGGATCATTTTAAATGAAGTGCTTTTGCCAAAGCAGAGCAAGCAGATAAGAGAATTTGTCAATGATTTTGCCTTCATTGACTACAATATCACCAAAAAAGCGGAGTGTTTTTGATGAGTTCAAACTACTTTACTATCGTTCATATCATCGTGCTTTTTGCGATCGCACTACTTTCTATTTTGTTTCTTGTGCTCTCGCTTAGAGCTGAGCGAAAGCTATTTTTATCACTACTTTTTACAAATATTTTGGTCTCAACCACGCTTGCCATTTTTTTGATGCTAGTTCTTGATAAATACACCAAAAAAGGCATAGTCGAAGGCGTAAAAAGCGAGCGAGTGTTAAGAAATGAAAGCATCGTCTTTAGAGGTCAAGTAAGAAATGTTGGCAAATTTACCATTAGCAAATGCACCCTTACAATTAAGCTCATAAATCAACCACTAAATAAAAATGACCTCGGTGGCGAGGCGCTATTTAAACCAAGCGGGATCTCATTTTTCTCATGGGTTTTTGGAGGCGATGAGGAGGAGAGACCAAACACTGTGGCATATAAATTTGACGTAGCTCAAAATTTACCAAAGCAAAAAGCAGTGCCATTTACCGTGACTATGCCCTATCCGCCATATTTTAAAAATGGTATGAATATCACAAAACTTAGTTGCTACTAATAAATTTAGATAAATTTTTAGTATTTATTACGTTTTGCAAATAGTCATAGACTGGCTAAATTTCTCTTAATTTAAAAATAGTTCAACTCACAAAAATTTGGCTTATATAAAATAAATTTAAATATGAAATTTTAAACCAAAGCCAAAAGGCAATGGTTTAAAATTTAGTTTTAATGTCTTGAAAGATAGTTTGTATCGTAGTTGTTGCTTAAAAAGTCTTTGTTTTCCATCATGGCAATGTGAAAGTCTTTTGTTGTTTTTATGCCGCTTATTATGAGCTGATCAAGAGCAACTTTCATCTTGTGAATGGCTCTGTTTCTATCAGTATCCCAAACAACGAGCTTGCCGATCATACTGTCATAATACGGCGGTATAGAGTAGTCTTGGTAGATGTGACTATCCATTCTCACGTTGCGGCCACCTGGGCAGACATATTTTGTGATCTTGCCAGGGCACGGAGTGAAGGTGTTTGGATCCTCAGCTGTGATCCTGCACTCGATCGCATGGCCTTTTAGCTCGATGCTCTTTTGTGACGGTAGCTTTTCGCCCTCAGCCACTTTTATCATAAGCTCGATGATATCAAGTCCGCTTACCATTTCACTCACAGTATGCTCGACTTGGAGCCTTGTGTTCATCTCGATGAAGTAAAAGTCTAAATTTTTATCAACCAAAAACTCAAACGTACCTGCTCCCTCGTAGCCGATCGCTTTTGCCGCTTTTATGGCAGTTTCATGTAGCCTCTCTCTTGTTTTTTCATCAAGCAAGATGGCTGGGCTCTCTTCGATTAGCTTTTGGTGACGGCGTTGCATAGAGCAGTCACGCTCGCCTATGTGAAGTACGTTGCCGTGGCTATCGCCGATGATTTGAACCTCGATATGGCGTGGGTTTAGGATATATTTTTCCATATACATCGTGCCATCGCCAAATGCACTCATCGCCTCGCTCTCAGCAGACCAAAACGCTTTTTCTAAATCAGCCTCTTTTTCAACCACGCGCATACCGCGTCCGCCGCCGCCTGCCGCAGCTTTTAAGATGACAGGGTAGCCTATCTTTTTAGCTAGCTCTTTTGCAGCTTTTGTATCAGCCACAGCGCCGTCTGAGCCAGGGATGACTGGCACGCCAGCTCTTTGCATGACCTGTTTTGCCTTGCTCTTATCGCTCATTAAAGCCATCGCAGCAACGCTTGGTCCAATGAATTTAATCTTGTGGTGTGAGCAAATTTCAACAAAATTTTGATTTTCACTTAAAAAGCCATAACCTGGGAAGATAGCATCTGCTTCGCTGATCTCAGCTGCGCTTATGATAGCTGGGATGTTTAGGTAGCTGTCGCTTGAGCGCTCTTTACCGATGCAAATGGCCACATCAGCGTATTTTACATAAAGCGCGTCTTTGTCAGCAGTTGAATAAACTACAACGGCTTCTTTGCCCATCTCCTTTATCGTTCGCAAAGCACGAAGAGTGATCTCACCGCGGTTTGCGATTAAAATTCTTTTTAATTCCATTAATTTTTCTCCACGCCAAATAACGGCAATCCAAACTCAACTGGCTGTCCGTCAGAGACTAGCATCTCAGTGATCTGGCAGTCAAACTCAGCCTCGATCTCGTTCATGATCTTCATAGCTTCGATGATGCCCACTACATCGCCTTTTCTCACTCTTTGACCCACTTTTACAAATGGAGCAGCGCCTGGGCTTGGAGCAGCGTAGAAAGTACCTACCATAGGAGATTTTATGCTATCTTTTGGCGAATTTGCAGCTGGTTTTACCTCTGAGCTAACAACAACATTTACAGGTGTTGGCGCTGGAGCTGCTGCTTGTGCCGCTGGCTTTGCAGGCGCGCAATAATCAGCAAATTTCTCTACCTCGACCTCAAAATCACCACTTTTTATCTTGATATGATTCATCTCCATACCATTAAAAAATTCGATAAGCTCTTTTATATCTTCTTTTTTCATAGAAAATTCTCCTAAATTTTTATATAAGCCCTTAATTGTAGCGAAATTTAAATAAATTTAATTTTTAGCTGGCATAAATTTTGTGCTAAAGCCTACTTTTTTCTAGCAAATTTATAATGAAAAATAAGACAAAACTAAGCACAACCAAAACAAGGCTTAAAGTGAGTGCCTGATCGCTTCTGCTGTCATAGACTGCGTTGTAGATAGCAAGCGAGATGGTGTCTGTTTTGCCTATGATATTGCCACCTAAAATGAGCGTTATGCCAACTTCGCCAAACCCTCGCGAGAGCGCTAGGATAAAGGCTGCTACGCTTTTTTTGAGGCATAAAGATTGCTTGCATAAATTTACTAGCCCTCTTGCCTGCGCCAAATTTTGCCAAAATGGTATAATCTCGCAAAAACAAAAGGACAGACATGAACGAACTTGAACTAAAAATGCAAGGCAAGATAGATAGGCTAACAGATAAGACTTTTAGGCTAGATCCTAGGATCGGCGAGGGCTATTTCACGGCGAAATACTTTCTAAAAGTAAATGAGATAATTAAGCAAAACCTGCCTGATCAGCACGTGACGATGCAGTTTTTCCAAAGGCGTGATGATACCCTGCTTTGCGGTATCGACGAGGTTTTAGCGATAATCAATAAATTTGCCAAAAACCCAAGCGAGCTTGAAATTTACGCACTTGATGATGGCGATATCATAAACGCAAATGAGCCAGTTTTAAAGATAAGCGGCAAGTATGAAAATTTCGGCTTTTTAGAAAACGTCATCGACGCGACGCTTACTAGAAGAAGCTGCGTGGCGACAAACTCCAGAGACGTGATAAAAGCAGCAAATGGCAAGGACGTCTTTAGCATGGCAGACAGGCAAGATGACATCTGCACGCAGCCAGGCGACGGATATGCCTCATTTATCGGCGGCATCAAAAAGGTCGCCACAGACGCTCAGGGCGAGCTTACAGGGCTAAAAGGTGGTGGCACCATGCCTCACGCGCTCATACAAATGTGTGGCGGAGATGTGGTGAAGGCTTGTCAAATTTATGCTAAAACCTTTGAAAACGAGCAGATCACAGCTTTGGTTGATTACAACAACGATGTGATAACAGACGCTTTAAAGGCTGCAAATGCCCTAAAAGAGAGACTTGGCGCGGTTAGAGTGGATACTAGTAAAAATTTGATAGATAAGTATTTTGAAGGCAAAGATACGAGTAAATTTGACCCGCATGGCGTTTGCAAGGAGCTTATATTTGCCCTAAGAGAGGCGCTTGATAAAGCTGGTTTTAAGCACGTTAAAATCGTCGTTAGCTCAGGCTTTAACCCGCAAAAAATGAGCGAATTTGAGAAATTTAACACCCCAGTTGATATTTACGGTGTGGGAAGCTATCTTGTTAAAAATGACATTTGTGGCTTTACAGGCGATCTAGTCGAGCTAAATGGCAAAAGTGAGGCTAAATTTGGCAGAAAAAATTTCGCTTCAGATAGGCTAAAAAGAGTTAAATTTTAGGAGAGAAGATGAAATTTATAAAAATTTTAACGATTCTGTCGCTTTTACTGACTGCTTGCGCCGCTGCAAACTACGCTAACGCCTTTGAAAAAGTTGGCATACTTGAAGACGGAGTTTATCGCTTTAGCCAAAACGGCATTGGAGTCAAAAAAGACCTGCTTGTAAAGGTGATCTCCGTGCAAAATGCGGACAACTCACGCAAAAAGATCATCTCCATGCTAAATATCCCTAAAAATTCTAAAATAAACGACTTTAAGATAAGCGATGCAGGCGTGATTGTCTGGCCATTTTACGAGTTTGAGGGCAAATTTATAACGACAATAATCGTTGAAAATATAAAAAAAGAAGATAGTGATCAAAAACTGATTAAGATGCTTGAGCTTAAGCATCCGTTTTACTCAACGCTCCAAGCGCGAAGAAAAGGTGCTAAAGACGCCATAGACGTGAAATACGTGCTAAATTTCAAAGAAGCAAAGCTGGTAAAATCGTTTCAAAACCACCCTTAAAACTTTATTTTAAATAAATTTCATTAAAATGGCGTAATCAAAAAAAGGATCATCTTTGCAAAATTTCAAGAATATAAACGTCGCTCACTCACCTGATGCTGACGATATTTTCATGTATGCCGCGGTCAAATTTGGCTGGGTTAGCAGTAAAAATTTAGCCTTTACTTCAAAGGCACTTGATATAGAAACGCTAAACGAAGAGGCGCTAAAAGGCACTTATGAAGCAACGGCGATCAGCTTTGCACTATATCCTAAAATTTGTGATGAATTTGCACTTTTACGCTGTGCGGTGAGTTTTGGTAACGGATATGGCCCAAAGCTTATCAAGCTAAAAGATAAGCAGCTAAAGCGAAATTTCAAGGTCGCACTCTCTGGCAAAAACACGACAAATGCCCTACTCTTTCGCATAGCCTACCCAGAGGCAAGGATCGTTTATAAAAATTTCTTAGAGATCGAAAATGCCGTGCTTAGCGGTGAAGTCGATGCTGGCGTGCTTATACATGAAAGTATCTTAAACTTCTCGGACCAGCTCTGCGTAGAGCGTGAAATTTGGGACATCTGGAGCGAGCTAAACGGCGAAAATTTACCGCTTCCACTTGGTGGCATGGCGCTTAGACGAAGCCTGCCTATAACCGACGCGATCGAGTGCGAGAGAGTGCTTAGCGAGGCCGTTAGGATCGCCACTTCTCACAAGCCATTTTTATCTCACATGCTAATGGAGCGAAATCTCATCAGAGTTGGCAAAGAGGAGCTTAAAACGTATCTAAATTTATACGCAAATGACGAGTCAATAAGCATGAACGAAACGCAGCTAAAAGCGCTAAACAAGCTCTATCAAATAGGCTATGACAAAGGCTTTTTTGAAAAAGCTATCGACGTAAATGACTACCTAATCCCAACTGAATACAACGAAGTAAGGTTTAGCTGATGCAAAGTACGCTTGTCTCACTTGGAGTTGAAACCTTTAAGATCGCCCTTTATATCAGCCTTCCGATGCTGCTAAGTGGCCTAATAGCCGGTCTTATCATCTCCATCTTTCAAGCGACCACGCAGATAAACGAAACCACGCTAAGCTTCGTGCCAAAGATCTTGTTAGTCGTCGTTGTCATCATATTTTTAATGCCTTGAATGATCTCGATGATGGTTGAATTTACCACTCGCATGCTTGATTTTATACCGGAATTTATCCAGTGACGAGGCTTGTTGATTTTTCTAAATTTACCTCGGTTAGGATAGGCGGCGTGCATGAAATTTTCGAGGTTGATAGCCTTGAAGATCTAAGCTCGCCTCACTTTTTAGGCGCTGTGATGATAGGCGGTGGCAACAACCTTCTTATCTCGCCAAATCCCCCAAAAATGGCGATGCTTGGCAAGAGCTTTGACTATATAAATTTAGAAATTTGTGATGAGAAAATTTACCTTGAGATAGGTGCTGCGACAAAATCCGCTAAAATTTATAACTTCTGCAAGCAAAACAACATAGCTCGCCTTGAGTTTTTAAAAAACATCCCTGGCACACTTGGCGGACTTATAAAAATGAACGCTGGGCTGCTTAAATTTAGCATAAGTGACAACCTCACGCATGTGCGTCTGGCTCGTCGTGGCTTGGTGAGCAAAGATGAGATAAGCTTTAGCTACCGCCACAGCGGCATAGATGAGGCTATTTTGGGGGCTAAATTTGAGCTTCACAGCGGCTTTGACGCAAGCGTTTCTGAAGCTATAAGCGCAAAAAGGGCAAATCAGCCAAAAGGAGCTAGCTTTGGTAGCTGCTTTGTAAATCCAGAAGGGCACTTTGCAGGGGGATTACTAGAGGCAGTTGGACTAAAGGGATACGTGATCGGCGGAGCGAAATTTAGCGAAGAGCACGCAAATTTTTTGATAAATTTTAACCACGCAAGCTTTGAGGACGCCACTAGCCTTATAAATTTGGCTAGAGCTAGAGTTTTAGATAAATTTGGCGTAGAGCTTAAGACTGAAGTTTGCATTTTATAAGGATAGTGATGAGTGAGTTTTTAGCAGAAGTTTTAACACTTTCTATTTTGTTTATGATCATTGGTTTTTATGCCGTTTATAGGGCTAAAAAGGCACAAAGCGAGCATGAGAAAAATGTGGCTGATTATGATAAAAACTTGCTAAATTTCGCCAAAATTTTAGGTGTAAAAGATCACATCGACTTAGTTAAATTTGATGAAATTTTAGCCCAGGCCTTAAAAGAAAAATTAATTTTTAAATTTAATAAATCTACCTCGCAAGATGAATTTCTCTCTTTTATAAAAGATGAAAATTTCAAAACCAAACCCCAAATTTCACAAAACAGTATCGATGAAACTTTTTTAAACCTTTGCGCGAGCTCGCTTATAGAGCCATTTAAGCTTGCGATACTAAAAAACGAAGATCAAATTTATGGATTTTTGTTTGAAAAAGAGCAGCTTTTTGCTCTTATTGATAGCGCTGCGCTGCTTGGCGAAAATATTATAATTTGCGAGTAAATCAAGTAAAATTCATCTCTTTTTAGATAAAATCAAGCCAAATTTCAACTATAAGGTAAAAAATGGCAAAAGAAAAAGATAGTGACAAAAAGATAGCTATCCCAGAGAGCGAAGCGGACAAGAAAAAGGCGCTTGAGCTTGCGCTAAAGCAGATAGATAAAGCTTTTGGCAAGGGCACGCTTTTAAGACTTGGCGACAAAGAGGTTGAGGCTATCGAGTCTATACCTACTGGCTCGCTAGGGCTTGATCTGGCTCTTGGCATAGGCGGCGTCCCAAAAGGCAGGATCATCGAGATCTACGGACCAGAGAGCTCTGGTAAGACTACTCTAACACTTCACATCATCGCTGAAGCGCAAAAAGCTGGCGGAATTTGTGCGTTTGTCGATGCTGAGCACGCACTAGACGTAAAATACGCTTCAAATTTAGGCGTAAATACCGACAATCTTTATGTCTCTCAGCCAGACTTTGGCGAACAGGCACTTGAGATCGTTGAAACACTTGCAAGAAGCGGTGCGATCGATCTTATCGTAGTTGATAGCGTCGCAGCTCTTACTCCAAAGAGCGAGATAGACGGCGATATGGGCGATCAGCACGTTGGCTTGCAAGCAAGGCTTATGAGTCAGGCGCTTAGAAAGCTAACTGGAATTTTAAGCAAGATGAAGACAACTGTTATCTTCATCAACCAAATTCGTATGAAGATCGGTATGATGGGATATGGCACGCCAGAGACCACAACTGGCGGTAATGCGCTTAAATTTTACTCATCTGTAAGAATAGACGTTAGAAAGATAGCCACACTTAAACAAAACGACGAGCCTATCGGCAACCGCACAAAAGCGAAAGTCGTTAAAAACAAGGTCGCGCCTCCATTTAAAGTGGCTGAATTTGACATCATGTTTGGCGAGGGTGTGAGCAAAGAGGGCGAGATCATCGACTATGGCGTAAAGCTCGACATCATCGACAAATCAGGTGCGTGGTTTAGCTACAAGGCTGAAAAACTAGGTCAAGGCAGAGAAAACGCCAAGGCCTATCTAAAAGAGCACCCAGAAATTTCTGATGAGATAGTAGCGGCGATCAAAGGCTCAATGGGTATAGATCACCTAATAAGTAGCGGCGCAAAAGACGAAGACGACGACACAAACGAAGCAGGAGATGAATAATGGTATTTATTGAAGATGTAGAAGCTCACGAGGTTTTAGACAGTAGAGGCAACCCAACAGTCCGCGCGACAGTTAGACTAAGCGACGGCACTGAGGCAAGTGCGATCGTACCAAGTGGCGCAAGCACCGGCAAGCGTGAGGCGCTCGAACTTCGTGACAAAGACGAGAGATACGCTGGCAAGGGCGTTTTAAAAGCCGTTTCAAATGTAAATGAAAAGATCGCTGAAGCGGTGATAGGCCTTGATGCTTACAACCAAAAAGCAGTTGATGCGGAGATGCTTGAGCTTGATGGCACGCACAACTACTCAAATTTAGGTGCAAACGCAGTCCTTGGCGTATCTATGGCAGTAGCTCGCGCAGCTGCAAAGAGCCTAAATATCCCGCTTTATCGCTACCTTGGCGGTGCAAACGCTAGCATCTTACCAGTGCCGATGTTTAACATCATAAATGGCGGCGCACACGCAAATAACAGCGTTGATTTTCAAGAATTTATGATCATGCCATTTGGTTTTAGCACATTTAGCGAGGCACTAAGAGCTGCAACTGAAATTTATCACAAGCTAAAATCTATCCTAAACGCAGCTGGACACAGCACGGCTGTCGGCGACGAGGGCGGTTTTGCTCCAAATTTAAAAGACAACGAAGAGCCGCTAAAACTGATCTCGCAAGCTGTAAAAGAGGCTGGATATGAGCTAGGCAGCCAGATCAAACTAGCCCTTGACGTCGCTTCAAGCGAGCTTTACAAAGACGGCAAATACGAGCTTGAAGGCAAGAAATTTAGCAGCGACGAGCTCATTAGCTACTATGAAAAACTTTGCGAAAAATATCCGATATTCTCTATCGAAGATGGCCTTAGCGAGGATGACTGGAGCGGCTGGGCTGAGCTTACAAAAAGGCTTGGCAGCAAGGTGCAGCTAGTTGGTGACGATCTTTTCGTTACAAATGAGAAAATTTTACGCGAAGGCATCGAGAAAAAGATAGCAAATGCAATCTTAATCAAGCCAAATCAAATAGGCTCAGTCACGCAAACTATGCAAACTGTCCGCCTTGCTCAAAGAAACGGCTACCGTTGCGTCATGAGCCACAGAAGCGGCGAGAGCGAAGATGCGTTTATCGCTGACTTTGCGGTCGCACTAAACACTGGCGAGATAAAGACAGGTGCCACTTCAAGAAGCGAGCGCAACGCGAAATACAACCGCTTGCTTGAGATCGAGCTTGAGGCGGGTGAGTTTTTAGGGGATAATATTTGAGCGAAATTTTAGATGAATATGGCAAAGAAGATGGCATATTTCATAAAATCATAAAATTTGTTCGGCCGACATTACGCTACGTCATAGCCACCATTTGCGTGGCTATGTTTGCCTTTTACGTGGGCAATATGATGTTTGGCAAACGCTCACTTGATGTGATGCTAAGCCTTCAGAGCAAAAAAGAGAGGCTTAGCGAAGACGTGGAAATTTTAAAAAAACTAAACGCACGTCTGCAGAAAGATTATTTTGAATTGCAAGGCCTTGAGCCAGACTCCAACAAAAAGTAGGAACGATGAAGAAAATTTGGTTAGTTTTACCTTTATTAGCAGCGAGCTTATGCGCTAGAGAAAACCCATTTATGCCTATTAGCGAGCTAAATACAAGCGTCATGACGACAAACGTCGTAGAAAAATATGACAGCTTCAACTCGCTCTCGTTTAAATTTCCAAGCGATGCGATGCTACTACTTGATGTCACCATAAGATACAGAGCAAATGACGGCAGCATAAAAGAAAAAAGACTAACTGATATAAACAAAACTATCGACTGGAACGATGAATTTGCCATAAGCAAGATGAAAAATCCAGAACCAGTCGCAGCTAAAAAACTAGACGTTTCTGTCACGATGGCGGAGGTGCCAGCTCAAAAGGTTAGCACGCCAGTGATAATAGAAAAAAATGAGACTAAAATTTCAAACAAAGATAGAAATAAAACCTCAGATGTGCCAACTCCAAATGTCGTAGTGATCGACCTTGGCATAAAAAAAACAAAAGAGCCAGCTAAGCCTGAGCAAAAGGTAGTTGAAGTAAAGATCGAGCCAGCCTCAAAGCCTGTTCAAGAGATAAAAAGTAGCGAAAAAGAGATTAAATTCTTAGGATTTATCAGCTTTTTAACACATGAAAAAGAGCTAAATATCGTCACAAAAGCTAAAAATTTAAAGCACTTTGCTTACGAGAAAAACAAGATCGTACTTGACTTTGCAAAACCTCCAAGAAGCTTTAAAACTAGAAATTTAAAGCTTGAAAACGAGATATTTAAAAACGTCATAATCGGCTGGCATGATAAGTATTTCAGAGTGGTTTTAGAGCTTGACAAGATGCATAAATATAAGCTTGAAACAGCTGAAAATGGATATGTGCTTAAGCTTTTATAGTTTTTATATTTAAATTTAAGCCTGCTATTTTTAAATTTCTCTTGGTTGTAACCAAAAAAGCCGACACTAGTGTAAGAAGCTTTTAGGCATGCAAGCCTAAATACATCGTGAATTTACACGCACTTTGATAGCAAGAAGCTAAAACTCGCTGCAAAAGTGGCTGAAGACTTGGCAAACTAGAGCGCTCAAAGATAGAGCAAACTAGCAATACTAAATTTAACCCATGCAAATTAAAACGCTGCTTGAAAGACCAGCTGGCACGCTTCAGATGATACTAAATTTAACCAATACAAAATTTAAAACATCAAATTTAACTATAAAGCCCTATAAATATGTGAGAATTTTTAGCTTGCAAGCAGCCCAAAGCTTGCTATGCATATAAATTTACGCCACAAGACAAAAGCTCTCACGAAAATGAAATTTGGCAAGCAAATTTTACTCTGCTCGCCAAATTTATCAAACTAGCCTATCTTTCTTATCTTTGCAGGTAACGTTTGCCCAGCGCAAGTACCAACCAACCGGTCATTTAGGCTAAATTCGCCATTTCTTCTAAGTGGTTTTGTTTTTACAAAATGTATTAAATTTTGAGAATTTTTGTAGCACTTTGTAAGTAAAATTTGAAGTTAATTTTAGAGAGAAAAAGATAGAAATTTAGCTTCTATCTTTTTAAATTTATGCTTTATGGTTTAGCATATAAAGGCGGATGACTTGCTCGGCAGTCATCTTTAAATTTCTAATGGCATTATCTTTTCGCATGGCTTCTTCAAGGCTCATTGGCTCATTTAGTATGCAAAAATAGGCATCTATGCCGTGTTTATGGCAGTCTTTGGCGCACCTTTGCACGCTTCCAGCAAGTGCGATGACTGGCTTATGATGCCTCTTGGCTAGCTTTGCCACGCCTGTTGGGGTCTTGCCCATGGTGCTTTGAAAGTCCATGCGGCCCTCACCAGTGATGACAAGATCAGCCTTTTTGATCTCATCTTCAAGTGCTATTGTCTGCGTGATGATCTCGATACCAGGCTTGAGCTTCGCTCCCAAAAATGCCACAAAAGCAAAGCCAAGTCCGCCAGCTGCTCCAGCGCCCTTTTGCGTGTGAAATTTGGTGCCATTTTTCTCTTTTACAAGGCTTGCAAAGTGCTTTAGCCCATCATCTAGCTGCTTTACCATGCGGCCATTTGCGCCCTTTTGTGGGGCATAGACGTAGGCTGCGCCCTTTTGTCCGTAAAGTGGATTATCCACGTCACAGGCGATTAAAAATTCGCACTCTTTTAGCTCTTTTAGCGCCTCTTCATCTGAAAACTCACAAATTTGAGCCAAATCCTCGCCTTTGCCCTCAAGCAAAGCGCCATTTTTATCATAAAATTTAAACCCTAAAGCGCTTAGCATACCTGTGCCAGCGTCATTTGTCGCACTTCCACCAATACCTATGATAAATTTCCTAGCACCCTTGCTAATGGCATCTTTTATCATCTGACCAAAGCCAAATGTGCTAGTTTTCATAGGATTTCTCTCATCAGGATTTATGAGAGTAAGTCCTGAAGCACTTGACATCTCAAGTATGGCAAGGTCGTCTTTTAGAGCATATCTAGCTAGAATTTCAGTGCCAAGTGGGTTTTTTACAATGGTATCTATAAATTTAGCATCAAGTGCGTCAGCCATAGCCTCCACGCTACCCTCACCGCCGTCAGCCACTGGCTTTACGACGACGTCACAAAAATCTTCAAGGGCTTCTTTTATAGCAAGGCCCGCTTCAAGCGAACTTAGCGAGCCTTTTAATGAATCTATCGCAACCAAAATTCTCATAAAAGCACCAAAGATAGTATATAAACGCTGATCATACCAACAACGCCCATGATAAATGTCATCGCCGTTTGTGTGCGATATCCTTGATCTGCGGTCATCTTACTAAAGTTTGTTACGACCCAGAAATAGCTGTCGTTTGCGTGAGATACACACATCGCACCTGATGCTATCGCCATGACACAAAGTGCGGCTGAAATTTCGCTCGTAAAGCCAAGTATGTACATGAGCGAGTTGCCATCGCTAAATGCGCCCATGATAGAGGCTGTCGTGATGATAGCCACAGTCGAGCTTCCTTGAGCGGTTTTTAGCACAGCTGAGATGATGAATGGGAAGAAAATTCCTACCGCTTTTATAGTTGAGGCATTTTCTTTGATGAAATTTACAAAGCCAGCCTCGGTGATGACGTTGCCCAAAACGCCGCCAGCTGCGGTGATAAAGAGTATAGGACCTGCGATCTTTAATGATTCGTTTGTTATATGGTCAAATTCTCTCATCTTTTTAGTTTCAGCTAGTAAAAATACGCAAAAGATCACGCCGATAGCAAGCGCAATGATAGGGTTACCTAAGAATAAAAATATCTTTGGCAAGAGCGCAGCTTTATCAAGCATGCCTTGTTTTGCTAAAACATCAACCACAGAGCCAACCGCCATGAAAATGATAGGCATGATGATAGGAGCAAGGCTCAAAAATCCGCTAGGTAATTTGCCAAATTTATTTAAAAGCTCCTCGTAGCTAGCTGTTATCATAGCGTCAGCCTCTTTGTCGCTGATAGTTACGCTTTTAGCGATGCTTTTTGAAAAGAAATAAACAGCTACCAAAACAGGCACCGAAACTACTGTACCCATGATGATGACAAGAAGTAAATTCCCTCCAAGGCCAAGCGTGCCAGCAGCAGCTATCGGGCCAGGAGTTGGTGGGATGAAGACGTGAGAAGCGTATAGACCGCCGCTAAGTGCTACTGACATCGCAACTGGGCTTGCTGAAATTTTCTTATAAAGTGCCTCGCGGATAGAGTTTAAAACGACAAAACCGCTATCGCAAAATACCGGTATGCCTACAACCCAGCCCATTATAAGCATGGCAAGCTCAGGGCGTCTTTGTCCGACTAGCTTTACAACCATGTCAGCTAGCTTTAGCGCAGCTCCCGTTTTTTCAAGAACTGTACCGATGATCGTTCCAAAGATGATGACGATGCCGATGCTCTTAAATGTGCCACTAAAACCAACGCCTATCATCGCTGGGATCTTGGATAGATCGATACCTGCGACTATTGCTAGCACCAAAGATATACTCATAAGTGCCAAAAATGGATGCACCTTGAACTTTGAGATCATAAGGATCATAAGGATGATTGCTATAGCAAAACAGACAATCAAAGCTATACCGCTCATGAAAACTCCTTTATTGTGAGATTTTGCTAGTGATTTTAGCAAAATTTGCTTATATTTTTTCTAATATTTTTAAGTTTTTCTATTAGTTAAATTTTTTTCATTATTTTTCTGAAATTTGCATCATCTACCCAAATTTAGCCACTTTATAAGATTAAATTTTTAAGGCTATTTTAAAATAACAAAGCCAAGACCGACCTTATCTGTGTGCCTGTTGTAGTCTATCAAGCTCTCGCCATATCCAGTGAAATACTGCAAATAGCCATAAATGCCGGTTGAAAATATCGGAAACATATATGAAATTTCAGCTGCACCTTTATTTGTTTTATCAAAATGTAAGTTATTTCTTAGCATTAGGCTAAAGATGTGGTCGTTTAGGTTGTAGCTAAGCCTTACGTCGCCGTGTCCGATGTAGTTTAAAATTTCTTTGTTGTCGTTCTTTTCGCCGATCACGCTCCAAACTCTTGGCGAGATGGTTAAATTTCCATAGACGAGATCACCTTGCACGTAGGCTCTGTTCCAGCTCCTTGAGTTGGTGCCATCTCGTCCATTTGACTCATGCAAAAGTCCAAATTTTAGGTTCTTCACGCCTATTTGCTCTAGGTATTTTGGAGAGGCAAAATTTAAGAAAATTTCTGGCTGATAGTTTGTCTCGCGAAACGGCGCTGATGTTTTTGTTATCTGCCACCAAGAGGTCTGCGTATAGGCTGCCACAAGGCTCTCTCTAAGTCCAAAAACGTCGTAAAATAGCGGCTTTGCAAGGCTTATTTGAAACTTGGTCTCAACGCTCTTTCGCCCATCATCTGGCACAGTTTTAGCGTAAGTTACTGGCAAAAGGTAGTTAAATTTATAAAGCTCGATGCCAAGTGCGTTTTGCAGATGATGATCAGCCTTGTTTTCTTGTGTGATCTTAGCCTGCTTTATCTTTGCTTCTGGCGTCGCTGGCTCAGCATTTAGGCTAGCCCGAGAAGCCATGCTTTGCGCGTTTATAGAGTTTGCGGCGATGCTTTTATAAATTTGCATAGCACCCTTTATATCGCCACTTTGCTCAAGTGCCTGCGCCCTTTGAAACTCGCTAAGCTCGCTTGCTGTTAGAAGGCTAAAGGCAAGAGCCAAAAATAGTATAAACTTACGCATCCTTTTGCTCCTTTTTTTGAATTTCGTTTGCTATTTTGTATTCTTCCGGGAAATTTACATTAAAAAACTGCTCTTTATCATCAAAATTTACTATCTTGCACTTGCAGTTTTTTCGTAAAAGTCCGATTTTATGCTCATTTTTTAGGTAAAGCTCATGCGCAAGTGGGGCTAAGCCTGGGTTAAAAAAGCCACAAAGCGAGTGTATATGCTCATCATCACCAGCCACGACCATGTCAAATTCATCTTTAAATTTAGCCAGCTCTTCTAAGCTTTTTAGATCAAAAAATGGCATATCAGCTGGGATGATAAAGACGCTGCGATCAAAGCTTTTTAGCACAGAGTAAAGCGCTAGCATCGGCGAAAAATCCTCACTGCTCTCATCTTTTATGAGCTCTAGCGGTGGGTTAAATTTCTCAAATTTAGAGCTTACAAAAACCTCATCAAAGACTTTGCTAAATTTAGAGGCTTGATAGTGCGTAAGCGTTTCAAAGCCACCAAATGGCAAAAGCGTCTTGTCCTGACCCATGCGCGAGCTCTTGCCCCCTGCTAAAATGACGCAAGTTTGCATCTTTTATCCTTTTAAATTTTAAAAATTACAAAAGTATAACCAAATTTTCTAACTCATCTTGTTTTAAATTTATTATCACTTGATAAAAGCTTCGCCCTTAAATTTGTAAAAAAGCGCTTTTGCCAAAGCAAGGGTTGCTTTCTAGCAGATAAAATAATTTTTACCTCGCTAATCATAAAGCTAAAAAATAATATAATGGCTTATTTTTAAAGGAGATCACATGAGTGAAAGAAATTTACAAATTTTAGGTTGGATAGGTACATGCCTATCTGTTATTATGTATTTTTCATACATCCCACAAATAATGGGCAACCTTGATGGCCACAAAACACCTTTTATACAGCCACTAGCTGCTGCGATAAACTGCACGATCTGGACAAGTTACGGCTTGCTAAAAGCTAAAAAAGACTATCCACTTTCTGCTGCAAACTTGCCAGGTATAATCTTTGGACTTTTGGCAACTATAACAGCGTTTTAATGCGCTAGCTTCAAACCTTTTGTGCTAAAAAATAGCCGATAAATTTACAAATTTATCGGTTATACAAAATACTTTTGAATTTCTTTGATATTTACAGATAAAACCAGATATTACAACGAAAATTTCACAAGAAAAACATTTCACCAAATTTATCAAAAATATAAGGCAAAGTATCGTGAGATGGGTTTAAAGGCTTTACTCCCCTTGAGGTCGCAACTGCAAGCAGAAGCGACGTAAAAATTTAGCAAAGATAAGACAATTCAGTCTATCGAGCTAAATTTTTACTAGCTCCGTTAAAAGCGCTCGCGAGGCGAGCCGTTAAATTCTAAAGATCACGCGGATCGGCGATTTTACCTGCTATCGCGCTCGCCGCCACAACAGCCGAGTTAGCGAGATAAATTTCACTCGTCCTATCGCCCATACGGCCGACGAAATTTCTATTTGTCGTTGAGATACAGCGCTCATTTGCGCCTAAAATGCCCATATATCCGCCAAGGCAAGCACCACATGTTGGGTTGCTCACAACCGCTCCTGCTTCGATGAAAATGTCGATAAGTCCCTCTTTTTCAGCAGCTCTTGCGATCTTTTGCGTCGCTGGAGTGATGATGAGCCTTGTTTTGCGAGCTACTTTTTTGCCTTTTAGAATTTGCGCTGCTATGCGAAGGTCGCTTAGACGGCCATTTGTGCATGAGCCGATAAATGCCTGATCGATAGCTAGATCGTCGCGAACCGCCTGCCTTACGCTCTTGCCGTTACTTGGCAAAAATGGATATGCGATGACTGGATCAAGATTTGTAACATCTATCTCTAAAATTTTATCGTATTTTGCGCCCTCGTCTGAGTAGAAAAATTTTGGCTTATTGCGTAAATTTTTATCTTTTAAAAACTCTTTTGTGATCTCATCAACGGCGATGATACCGCTCTTTGCGCCAGCTTCGATCGCCATATTGCACATTGAAAATCTATCATCCATGCTAAGAGTATCTATCACCTCACCGCTAAACTCAAGCGCCTTGTAAAGTGCGCCATCAACGCCTATTTGGCGGATGATCTCAAGGATGAGATCCTTGCCATAGACGTGCTTATCAAGCTTGCCTTTAAAGACGACTTTGATACTCTCAGGCACTTTAAACCAGTTTTTGCCAGTGATCATCGCATAAGCTAGGTCGGTGCTGCCCATGCCGGTGCTAAACGCCCCAAGAGCGCCGTGCGTACAGGTGTGACTGTCTGCGCCAATGATGACGTCACCTGGGATGACTAGCCCTTTTTCAGGCAAAACCGCGTGCTCTATGCCCATATCTTTTTCGTCAAAATAGTTTTTAAGGTCGTGTTTGTAGGCAAATTCGCGTGAAATTTTGGCTTGATTTGCGCTTAGGATGTCCTTTGTCGGGATGTAGTGGTCCATCACGATGGCAAAGCCGTCTGGGTTAGCTAGCTTTTTTGCGCCACTTCGCTCAAACTGCTTGATCGAGATAGGCGTCGTAATGTCGTTGCCTATGATCATATCAATCTTACTCTCGATAATCTCTCCTGCGCTTACCTCTTTGCCAACGTGATCTGAAAATATTTTCTCGGTGATAGTTTGTTTCATAAATTTCCTTTAAATTTTGAGGCGATTTTAACGAAATTTGTATAAAAAGATATTTAGCCAGCGCTTTAAATCACTATAAATTTGACAAAAAATTTATGCTAAAAATTTGGGCAGATAAGATTTACAAGATAGCATTTTCTTTTTATATATTTTAAAATTATAATTTAAGTAATTAAAATAAATTCAACGTAAAATTTAGCCTTAAATTTTATGCTAAATCCCTAAAATACTATATTTATTACTTTGGATAATTAAATTAATAAAATTTAGTAAAATTTATCATAACTAGCGTTGTATAGCTACTTTTTGCCATTTTTTCTTAAAAATAAAAATTAAGAGATATTGTTTAACTTTTATTATAAAATACGCCGAAAATTTTAAAAGGATTTAAGATGAAAAAACTCTTTTCTAGCTTGTCTAACAAGATAGCCTTTTTGCTGACAGCTTGGATGCTAATAGGCATAGGCATATTTTTTAGCATAAACTACTCAAATTCCAAGTCGGAAAAAATTCAGTCCTACAACAACGTGCGAAAAACAGGGCTTAAATCGACAATGTACTTTGTCGATGAGTTTTTAAAGTCAAGACTTCACATGGTGCAAAACTTTGCAAAAGAGCTAGAGGATAAAAAGCTCTATACCAGCAGGGACGATATAGCTGAGGCACTAAAGGGTGCGCTTATCATTTCGCCATTTGATGCGCTATTTGTGGGCTACGCAGACAATGGCAACGTCATAAAGACTGATCTTTTGAAAAACAACGAGCCATTTTTGATACCAAATTTTGATGGTCGCACGAGAGCTTGGTTTCAGGGTGCGAGCAGCAGCGGCAAGCCTGGATTTTCAGAGCCATACGTAGATGTCACAACAAAGAATTTAACTATCACTGCCTACGCTCCTATTTTTAATGACAAACACCAGCTAGTAGCGGTAATTGGCGCAAATATCTTCTTAAACAGCTTTAGTCAGGAGCTTTTAGAGATAAAAACGACTAAGACTTCAAGTATCATGATCGCCGATGACAACGGAAAAGTGATAGTTCATCCTGATGCAAATTTAATCACAAAAGAAGATGAAAACTACAAAAGCCTCATCAAAGAAAATATGAAAAACAGCATAGAAGGCGACAAGGTTTCGCTATTTTTCTATAACGGCATGAGAAACGTCATCTACTGCCAAAACCAAAAGCTAACAGGCTGGAACGTCTGTATAGTAGCTGACGCTGATGAGTTTGTGGCTGAAATTCAAAGCGCTTCAAACAAGCAAATTTTGATGTTTAGTGTGTTTTTGATCTCAGTCATCATCGCTATCATCGTGGTTGTTAGATATTTCTTAAGACCAGTTCTAACGATACAAAATGGGCTAATCGAAGTCTTTAAATTTATAAACAACAAAACTTCAAACGTCGAGCCTATCAAGCTAAAAAGCAGCGACGAGCTAGGCGTTATGGCTAGCATCATCAACGAAAACATAGAAAGCACAAAAGAGAATTTAAATAACGAGCGAGAATTTCTAGCCAAAACGCAAGAATTTGTAAGCAAAATAAAAGGTGGCGACTTTAGAGCGACGCTTGAAGCGACGACAAATAGCCAAGCTCTGCTAAAGCTAAAAGAGGCATTTGGCGATCTACGTGACTCACTAAAGACAAATATCGCTTCAAATGAGCACGATATCTTGAAAGCGCTAGAAATTTACTTTAAAAACGACTTTACAGCTAGGATAAACGACGAGGGCGTCATCGCAAAAGGCATCGACGCACTTGGTGATAAGATCGCGCAGATGCTAAAAAATAATGAAGATGTCGCAAAACTGCTAGAAGACCGCGCTAAAGCGCTAAAAGGCTACATGCAAGAGCTAACGACTAAAGCAAACAAGAGTGCCACATCGCTCTCTGAGGGTGCGGCTGCGGTTGAGCAAATGAGCGCATCTATGAGGCAGGTAAATGCAAGGTCTGATGATGTCAAAAGACAGTCTGAGGAGATAAAAAATATCATCACCATCATCCACGACATCGCCGATCAGACAAATTTACTAGCCCTTAACGCTGCAATAGAAGCAGCACGTGCGGGCGAGCATGGCAGGGGCTTTGCGGTTGTGGCTGATGAGGTTAGAAATTTAGCCGAGCGCACACAAAAAAGCCTTGGTGAGATCGAAGCAAATGCAAATATCCTAACTCAAAACATCGACGATATGAGCGCAGCGATAAATGAGCAAACCATAGCGATCGCCCAGATAAATACGCTAGTTGCCGACATCGATAATCTAACAAAAGAAAATCTTGAAGTGGCAAACCAAACAAACAAGGCCACAAACGAGGTCGATGAGATAGCTGATCAGATCGTTAAAGAGGTCGCTAAAAACAAATTTTAACTTTTGTCCTAGCAAACCAGCTAGGACTCTTTGTTAAAACATTTTTGCAACATTTCTGATATAATCCCCGCATGAAGTACGCACATTTAGTTCAAATAGCAAGTTATCTATCAAAATTTAAAAAGATAAGCCAAGCAAAGCGCGTAAGCGATATGGCTATACTTATCGAATTTAGCGGCGAAAAGATCATTTTTGATCTAAATAAGTCAAACTCTGCTATCTATAAAGATGAAGAGCTAAAAGAGGCGAAAATTTATCAAGCACCCTTTGACAACGTCCTAAAAAAGCGCTTTAACGCCTCACATATAAAAAGCGTCGAGTGCCTAAAAGACAATAGAATTTTAAAATTTACCTGCACACAAAGTGGCTCATATAAAAGCGAAAATTTCATCCTCTATCTTGAATTTACTGGCCGCTTTACAAATGCCGTGATAACTGATGAAAATAGCGTTATCATCGAGGCGCTAAGGCACATCGATAATAGCTACCGCAAGATAGAAACTGGCGAGGTTTTAAAAGAGCTGCCAGCCATCGCCATCAAAGAAAAGCCGTGCGAGCCAATAACCAACTTTGATGAGTTTTTTAAAAGAGAAGCGGCTAGGATAAATGAAGCAAGGATAGCTAGCCTAAAAGAGGCAAAGCTTACTAGCGTGCAAAAAAAGATAGATAGCATGAGTGAAATTTTAAACTCGCTTGAAGATAAAGATGAGCTTATGAAAAAGAGCGAGGAGTTTGCAAACTACGGCACGCTCTTGCTTGCAAATTTGGCAAATTTTAAGGGCTATGAGAGAGAAATTTGCCTGAAAGATTTTGACGGCAACGAGATAAAACTAACTCTTAGTGATACGCCAAAAAGTAGCGCAAATGAATTTTACTCAAGATCAAAAAAACTTCGCGCAAAAGCCCTTGGAGTGGAGATAGAAAAGAGAAATTTAAGTGAAAAGATCGAGTTTTTAGAAGGGCTAAAGTCACTTTTAAAAGAGGCAAAAAATGCTTATGAGCTTGAAATTTTAAGCCCAAAAAACAAGGCAAAACAAAGAGAGCGCCAGATAAAAGATGTGAGCGAAAATGCTGAAATTTTTTACGTTAGAGAGTTTAAAATCTTAGTTGGCAGAAATGAAAAAGGCAATATAAATTTACTTGATCTTGCCAAAAAAGACGACATCTGGCTTCATCTAAAAGACGCCCCAAGCGCTCATGTCATCATCAAGACAAACAAGAGCAAAGTACCAGAAGATGTGCTAGAGATGGCTGCTAAATTTTGCGTGGAATTTAGCGTAAAAGGAGCTGGCAGATACGAGGTGGATTACACCAAACGCGAAAATTTAAGGCGTGAAAATGGCGCGAACGTCACTTACACAAACTACAAAACGATCATCATAAATAAAGGCTAAAAATGGCGGTAACACCTTTAGGAAACAGCAACTTCATCAACCAAAACGCCCCAGTCGTCTCGCAGGTGCATGCAAACCAGCAAGCACGCTTTGACATGCAAGCGCTAATGGCATCTGAGCTAGCCACCCAGCAAAACGAGGAGATCAAAGAGGTGCGTCCGATGGAGGAGTCATACAAAATAGACCCTGAAAAAGAGCACGAGCGTCAAAAAAGTGAAGAAGAGGCGAGCGAGTTTGAGAACGAAGAACAAAACGCAAAAGCCAAAGATGAAGAGAATTTGGAAGATGAGCTTGATAGCGAAGAAGAGAGCGAAGAACCGCACGTTTTGGATATAAAAATTTAAACTTTAAATTTAAAGATGGTTGTTTAAATCACACAATTATTTTTAAAATTTACTAGCTAACTGCGCCTAAAATCATAAAAACAAATCATTTAAAAAGTAGAAATTAAAAGAAGTAAAAGTGGCGAGAGGATGAGAGAATCGAACTCCCCACCAGACGGTCAACCGCCCAGTCATCGGGTTTGAAGCCCGTGAGCATCACCAGATTACTTTATCCTCCGTGCACGTTATTTTAGCAGATTTAGATAAATTTTAGCCCATTTTCTATAAACTTTTTGAAATTACAAAAGGATTTATGATTTCTAAATTTAGCGTTTTTGCATTTTTGGTCTTATTTTTTTGCTCTTGCTCCTCAGTCCTCACTCCAGCAACAGCGCCGCTAAATGTATATGACGCATACTCCATTTCTCGTGATAAACGCGGCATCTACTCGATCTCTCGTGATAAATTTATCCAAAGCAAGCTACAAAGCAAAATTTTGTTTTCAAAAGGGCTTAGCAACATCGACATCGAGATAGAGGTCTTTTATGGCGACGCCTATCTTATAGGGCTTGTTGATAGCAAAGAGCTAGGCGACAAGCTAGTTGAGCTTGCCAAAAGCACGGACGGAGTGCGAAAAATTTACACCTATCTTAGGGTAAAAAAGAGCGAGTATCCGTGCGATAGCCTAAGCATTCTTGCAAATTTAAAGCAAAATCTCTTCAAAGATAGCGTCGTTGAGGGCACAAATGTGCGTGTTAGCATCGTTGGCTGTGACGTTGTTTTTAGCGGTGTGGTAGATAGCATCGAGCAAGAAAAGCACGCCATTTGGTACGCTAAGCACATTGACGGCGTGGCTGATGTCTATTCGTTTATCAAAGTTATCAAATAAATTTATACCTCGCGCTTTTTCACAAAGCTTGCTATCAAACTTGGCAAGATGATGAGCGCACCAAGTAGCATAAAGACCATAACAAGATCAGTTAACAAGCCAAAATAAATAGTCGGTATAAAGTTGCTAGTTATCATCACGCTAAATCCAAGGAAAATAGTAAATGAGGTGTAATACATCGCGTATCCTATGCTCGCGTGCGCAGCCTTAATGCTCTCAAAAACGTTCTTTGTAAGCAGCTCCTCTTTGAAGCGGTGGATGTAGTGGATGATATCATCAACACCGATACCTATACTAATGGCAGCAATCGTAATGCTCATCACATCAAGCGGTATGCCAAAAAATCCCATCACGCCAAAGAGCGTGCAAAGCGGGATCAAATTTGAAACTATCGCGATGGTTGCTAGCTTGATAATTCTAAAAACAAAACAAAATATGACAAAAAGTATCGCAACCGTTAGTCCAAATGTATCAACCTGCGAGCTAAGTAAATTTTGAAGCATGTTATTATAAAGTACCATCATACCGACAACTTCGATGCTTACGTTATCGTTTTTAGTTAGCTCTAAAAGCCCTTCTCTAAGCTCTTTTAGAAATAAATTTCGTCTAAGCTTTGGATCGCTATCAACGATCCTTAGGCTAAATCTAAGCTCGTCGTTTTCAACGCTCACGTAAGGACTTAGCAAGATCTTTTTATACTCAAGTGGTAGCTTTTCATACATCGCAGCTAGCAAAAAATCATCACTAACGCCGTTATTTAGCTCTTTTATCGCCTTTATAAGCGTTGCAAGAGAGCTTACGTTGCCTACAAAATTTTGCTCTTTTAGATAGTCGTGGATTTTCTCTGCAACTCTTGTGTGGTAGCTGTTAAACCAGTATTTTGCACTCTTTGCGTCGTTTTCAAACTCACTTTCAAAGTCATCTTTCTCATCATTTTTTTCTTGTTTTGGCTCGCTCTCTTTAAATTTCACTATCACATCAACTGGGATCGTGCCACCAAGCTTTGTGTCGATGACCTGCATGCCTTGGCGGATCTGCGTGCTCTCTTTAAAGTAGCCAATGAAGCTGTTTTCGACCTTTATCTTACTGATGCCATAAACGCCAAAGCAGACGACTAGCACGCAAACTGCGTAGATGATCTTTCTTGAGTTTAGCGCCAAATTTTCGCAGTATTTTGTAAATTTAAAGCTATTTTCAAATGTCCTAACAGGGGCAAGCTTCTTTAAATTTACATTTACCGCGCCAAATAACAAAAATGCAAGCACTAGTGAAACGCTGATACCAGCACTCATCATAATGCCAAGCATGATAACTGGCTTTATATCGGCACTCATGAGTGAGCTAAAGCCAATAACTGTTGTAAATATCGCCCAAAAAGATGGAGAAAATTTGTCACGAAGTGTCAGATAGATGAGCTGGTTTTGACTGTATTTTGGATGCCTTGCGTAAAATTCTCTGTAGCTAACGACTAGGTGGATGACTGTTGAGATGGTGATAATTAACTGAAGTGCAATGTAGTTTGAGCTAATGACCGTCACTTCCCAACCAAACATACCAAAAATTCCAGTCGTAAAAATGGCACTTACCGCACAGATAAACATCGGCAAAACGATCCATCTAATCTGCCTAAAAAATAGCCACAAACTAAAGCTAAGAAGCGCTAAAACACTTAGCCCATAAACCAAAAGATCGCTCTTTATAAAGCCTATCATATCATCAGCGATCATGTTTGCGCCGCCCAAAAACAGCTCATCGTTTGCGTTAAATTTAGCGATAGTTGCCTTTATTTTTTCAAGGTTGCTGTGATCGCTCTTTCTAAGCTCATCTCGGTAGGCTTTAAATTCAGCCACAAGTGCTTGAAATTTAAGCTTTTCTGCCTGCGTGATAGTGCCGTTTGACTCTTTTTGGCTAAGTAAATTTCGCTCATTTAAAAGCTCGTTAAATTTCTCATCTTGCTTTAAATTTAGCGCGATCGCTGTGGTTTTTAGATCTTTGCTTATCAAATTTCCGCTATAAATAGGACTTTTTGCAAACTCAAGCTTTGCTTTTGAGATATTTATATCTTTATCACTTAGCGTTGGCGTGTGATCCAAGATGCCTGTAACTCCACCTTTTACGCTATTTAGAAGCGGCACATTTAAGATAGAGATGACGCTGCTAACCATATCGTTTTTGGCTAGCTCGCCACTCAAATTTTTAATAAGCTCTAAATTTTTAGGCGAAAAAAGATCATCTTTTGGAGTAAAAGCGACCACCAAAAGCCCCGGCGAGTCGTAGCGCTTTGCGATCTGCCTATATGCTTTTAGATCAGGGTCATGCTCAAGCAGCAAGGTCTCAGCCGAAGCATCGATGCTAAGCTTTGTGCTAAGGTAGCCAAAAACTACGCTTAGAACTAGCACAAGCGAGATAACAAGCTTGTTTTTGGCAATGATAAATTTAAAAATTTGTCGCATTAAGGATTAGTTTTGTTTTGATCAGGCAAAACCGCTTCGTTTAGTTTTTGTAAAAGCGTATTAAAATCAGCATTATTTAGCACGTCGCCAAACTGACTTCTATAAGTTTGAATGATGCTTACACCAACGATATCAAGGTCGTAAATGAGCCAGCCACGCTCTTTTGCATCGTAAAATTTATAGACAAATTCATAGTTTTTGCCGTCATTTAGAAGCTCGGATGTGAGCCAGTATCTATTTTTTTGAGGCTCACTCTCTCCAGTGATGTGGATCTGTTGGTCTTTGTAGCCTAAGAGTTTATCTATGTATGAGCTTTTTAGCTTTTGCTCAAATGCAGCGTCAAATTTAGCTTGCTCGTCAGCGCTTAGGCTGTTGTAGCGTTTGCCAAGGCTGATCTTTGCCATCTGTTTGTAGTCAAATAGTGGATCAAGCAGAGCGAAAATCTCTTTTGTCTTTGCATTGTTATCTAAATTTGTATTTTTTAAAATTTCGATCACTTTAACTGTCTTTGCCTCTATCTCAGGCTTTATCTGCTCTTTTGAGAGGGCAAAAAGGCTAGTTGCTAAAAGTAAAATTGCCGCTATAATTTTTAAAATTTTCATACTTACTCCTTGATAAGTTTATCGCGTCTTTGCTCGTAAGCATCGCGTAAAAATGGATATAGATCGATCGCGTCTTTTCTTAGTTTTTCATAAGCGGTTGGATCTTGTGAAAAGCTATTAAACGTCCTATAAGACATAATACCAAGCGATAAAAGCATAGGGTCTACGTAGCTAATAGGATCGGCAAAATAGTCGCCAACTAGGCCTCCAGTATCTCTTAAATTTGATGGTCCGATAAGTGGCCAAACGATGTGAAAGCCGCTTCCAAGCCCCCAGTATCCAAGGGTCTGTCCAAAGTCCTCGTTGTGAGCCTTTAGATCATAGTATTTTGCCCCGTCTGTTAGCCCTCCAAAGCCAATTATCGTGTTTGCTAAAAATCGCAAAGTCTCTTCGCCGGCGTTTTGAAATTTAAACTGAAGCAGGTTATTTACAAAACGCACTGGGAAAAGTAGGTTGTCAAAGAAATTTGCAACCATCGTTCTAGCTGTGGCTGGCACGACATAAGCGTAGCCTTTTGCCACTGGAGTTAGCATGTTTATGTAGATAAAGTCATTTACATTTGTCATCACTCTGTTGTAGCCACTAAGCGGGTCAAAAACGTCACTTCTTGCCTCAAATTCAATATCAAAATCATCATTTTCATTGCCATTAGTCGCGTTTATATCGGCGCTGGCACAGGCTAAAAGCAGGCTACAAAAGATAGCAAGCAAAAATTTCATCATAAAACCTTAAAATTTATTTATAAAATACAGCTTGATTTTATCCTCTTGAAACTTTACAAAAAGTTAAAGAAAATTTGTAATTTTAAGTTTTTGTATTAATATAATTAGATATACTTTGCAAATTATTATTATATATTTAGAGGTTAAAATTTTGAAAGCAGATATAAACTTAGAGCTATTTCTAGGCGAAGATACGCAGGTTTTGGCAAAGCATATAGCACTACTTAAGGCGATAAAAGAGACAAAAAGTATCACAAAAGCGGCTGAGGTTGTCGGCATATCATACAAAAACGCTTGGGACTGCTTAGATACGATAAACAACAAAAGCAGCAAGCCTCTCATCATAAGAGCTGATGGCAACAAGAAAAATAGCGGTTCAGAGCTTAGCCCATACGCCAAAAAACTGATAAAAATTTACGACGCTATCCTCGAGACGCAAAAGGACTTTTTGCAAAAAATTTGTCAAAAGGTTGATTTTGAGGATGTTGATATCATAAATTTACAAAGGATGAGTATGAATTTAAGTGCGAGAAATCAGCTCTCATGTGAGATCGTTAGTATAAATAGAGGCGCTGTAAATTCTGAAATCACCGCAAAGCTAAGCAATGGCAACACGCTTGAAGCGACAATAACAGTTGAGAGCGAGAAAAATTTAGGCCTAAAAGTGAGTCAAAAGGTAGTTTTCATCTTTAAAGCGCCAGCAGTCATTCTCGCAAAAGATCTTGATCTAAAAATAAGCACTAAAAATCAGCTAAAAGGCGAGGTCATCGAGGCAAAGATAGGCGCTGTAAATGCCGAAGTCACGCTAAAACTAAGTGACGAGCAGACCTTAACTGCCATCATCACAAAAGATAGCGCGATGGATATGCAAATAGGCGTTGGCGACACGCTTTTAGCAATAGTAAAATCATCTCAAATCATAATAGGAGTATAAATGAAAAAGGTTTTTAAATTTCTATGTGTGGCGGCGTTGCTAGCTATAAACGCCTTTGGCGCAGAGGTAAATGTCTATGCCGCAGCAAACACGACCTATGCGTTTCCTGAGCTTATAAAAGAGTTTAACAAGCTTCATCCAAACGCTAAGATCAACCTAACTCTTGGCGCAAGCGGCGGCCTTGTCACGCAGATACAAAACTCAGCCCCAGCTGATATCTTCATGGCTGCTGATATGGGCTTTGCGCAAAAAGCCTACGACACAGGCTTTGCAGTGGCTGCACCAAAAGTTTATGCACAAGGCGCTGTGGCTATCTTTTCTATCAGAGGCGTGGATTTTAAAAAGGGCATCGAAGTCGTTCGCGGCTTAAAAGCGATCTCAATAGCAAATCCAGAGACTGCACCTTACGGCAAAGCTAGTATCGAGGCTCTTAAAAATGCAAAACTTTATGACGCAGTAGAGAAAAACATCGTCTATGCTCAAAAAATTTCTGAGACACTTTCTCAAGCTTTGAGCGCTTCAGATGTTGGTTTTATCGCTGCTAGTGCATTGTTTGACAAAAAAATGGAAAAATACAAAGAGGGCACTAACTACATCTTCGTGCCTCAAGAGCTCTACACTCCGATCGATCAAGGTATCGTGCTTTTAAAACATGCTGATAATAACGCTGATGCTAAAGCATTTTATGAGTTTGTCCTAGGCGATAAAGCAAGAGAAATTTTCAAGAAATTTGGTTATAACGTCCCAGCTAAATGATAAAAGCAAAGATCGTTCAAATTTCTTCTAAAGATGGCGTCAATTTTTTTGAGCTTGAGTGCTTAAATTTAGGGACAAATTTATTTATGCTAGCCTTAAATGAGGCTAGCAAATTTGCTCTAAATGATGAGGTGAGCTTAAATTTCAAAAGCTCAGATGTCGTCCTATCAAGGCTTAGACTTGAGGCTAGTTCGCTTGAAAATGAGCTAAAATGCGAGGTTGCTGACATAAATCACGGCGAAATTTTAAGCATAGTTAGCCTAAAGTGTGAGCAACTTTGCTTTGAGGCTATCATCTCAGATCACGCTCTAAAAGGGCTAAATTTAGCGTTAGGTGAGCAGGTATTTGCCTATGTTAAATCAACAAGTATCCACGTAAGCGCTTAAAAATGATAGAAATTTCTTGTAAAAAAGAGCTAAATGGCGGTGGCGGTAAATTTATGCTTGAGGCTGAGCTTGCTTTTGAAAGTGGCGAGTTTGTCGCACTTTATGGAGCAAGTGGCGGAGGTAAAACGACGATTTTAAGGCTCATCGCTGGCTTTGAAGTCCCGCAATGTGGCGTGATAAAGGTTGGAGATAAGATATTTTTTGATGAAAATACAAATTTAGCCCCGCAAAAGCGAAATATCGGCTTTTTGTTTCAAGACTACGCCCTTTTTGAAAATATGAATGTCTTTAAAAATTTGCTCTTTGCAAATAATGATGAAAATTTAGCGGACAAACTGCTTGAAATTTGCGAGCTAAAGAGCCTAAAAAACGCCAAGATAGGCGAACTTTCAGGCGGTCAAAAGCAGCGCGTGGCACTTGCTCGTGCGGTGATGAGAAAGCCAGAAATTTTACTACTTGATGAACCACTAAGCGCCCTAGATAACGCTATGCGTGAGAAGCTGCAAGACTATTTGCTAGCACTTCACGATGAGTTTAAGATGAGCGTTATCTTAGTAAGTCACGACATAGCTGAAATTTACAAGCTTTGCAGCAAGGTTTTTGTCCTTGAAAATGGCAAAATTTCAAGGTCTGGCAGTGCGAGCGAGATATTTTTAAAAAGTGCAGGATCGCAGAAATTTGCATTTAACGCTAAGGTTTTGGAGATCAAAAAGCGTGATGCCATTTTTGTGGCAAGCGTGCTAATAAACCGCCAAATTTGCGAGGTCGTGCTAAGTAGCGCAGAAGCTAGTGGGCTAAGAGCTGGCGACACGGTGGTGGTTAGCACAAAAGCCTTTGGCGTAAATTTGGTAAAAGCATGATGAGTGAGCTAGCAAATATTGAATATGGGTCATTTTGGCTCTCGCTAAAGCTCTCTTTTATCACGACTTTTATACTATTTTTCTTCTGCGTAGGGCTTGCTTATTTTATGTCGCAAAAGAAATTCTTTGGCAAGGCGTTTTTAGAGTCCATCATCTCGCTGCCTTTGGTGCTGCCGCCAAGCGTTCTTGGCTTTTATCTGCTCATTTTTCTCTCGCCTTACTCATTTTTTGGCAAATTTATAGAAGAGCTCTTTGGCGTGAGGCTAGTCTTTAACTTCACAGGCCTTGTCGTAGCAAGCTGCATCTACTCGCTGCCATTTATGTTTGGGCCCATTTACGCTGGACTAAATAGCCTAAAAAAGAGCCTTTTTGAGGCGAGTTACAGCCTTGGTAAAAGCAAGCTTACGACCATTTTTAGGGTCATTTTGCCAAGTATCAGATCAAATTTACTAACCGCGATCGTCGTTAGTTTTGCTCACACGATGGGTGAGTTTGGCGTAGTTTTGATGATAGGTGGCAGCGTGGCTGGCGAGAGCAAGGTCGCTAGTATCGCGATATTTGAAGCAGTTGAGATGCTTGACTATACCAAAGCTCACATCTATGCACTTTTGATGCTAATAATCAGCTTTTTCATTCTTTTTATCGTCTATCTCTTAAATTCTAAAAAAGCTTAAAGATATATAATAGATAAAATTTTTAAAGGACGAAACATGATAAAAGTGCCTACAAGCATCTATCTAAGGACTTTAGACGGTAAAGAATTTGACTTTTCAGCCTTTGCAAGGACCCACGACTGCGTAGTTTTTATCTATCCAAAGATAGGCGAGGACTTTGAGCTTTTAAGCGAGCAGCTGCAAAATACTGCGGGCATGAAAGGCTGCACGAAGCAAGCGATAAACTACAAAAAACTTCTTAAAGAATTTAACGATCTTGGCTTTATGATAGTAGCTATTGGCTCCCAAGATATCGCTGCTCAGAAGAAATTTGAAGAAGAGACCGCAACTGGCGTGATGTTTTTAAACGATAGCGAGTTTATGCTAGAGCGCGCGCTTGAACTACCTGTATTTGCAGCTTCAAATGGGCATAAATTTTACTTTCGTCAAACACTTATCATAAAAGGTGGCAATATAAGGCGAGCATATATCGTTGATGAGCCTGAAAACGACGCTAAAAATATGCTGGAGAAGATAAAAAACGAAGACTACTAAGGATAGAAAATGGACAAAAATAGCAAGATCGAAAAGTCTTACGACGAGCTAACATATAAATCAGCAGCATTTGCGCAGTCATCGCCCTATAAACTAGAGGCTTGCGCTACGCTTCTTGGCATCAACCCACCGCCTTGCAAAAACGCAAAAGTTTTAGAGATAGGGTGCAGTTTTGGTGGAAATTTGATCCCATTTGCCGTAAATAACGAGAACGCAAGAGTAGTTGGCATCGATCTTAGCGGCGAGCAAATAAGACGTGGCAAAGAGATCGTAAAAGAGATAGGTCTAAGCAATTTAGAGCTAATCCACGGCGATATCTGCGAGTTTAAAAGTGATGAGAAATTTGACTACATCATCGCTCACGGCGTCTTTAGCTGGGTGCCTGACTTTGTAAAAGATGCTATTTTAAGGGTCGTAAGAGAAAATTTAAGCCAAAACGGCGTGGCGTTTATCTCTTATAACACATACCCAGGTTGGAAAGTAAAAGATGTCGTGCGTGATCTCATGCTGCTCGCCGCAAAAGATAAAGATAGCACAGAAGAGCAGCTAAAAGCTGCTAAAGAGGCGCTTTTAGTCTATAAAGAGGTCTTGCTAACAAGAGATAATGAAAAATTTGAAAGTGTCATGCCAGTTAAGTCGCTTATTAATTGGATAGATGATATTCTTAGTAAAGATGACTTCTACGTAGCACATGAGTTTTTAGAAGATATAAATGACCCATTTTACTTTAAAGACTTTTGCGAAAAAATAGATAAATTTGACTTAGCTTATCTTTGCGATTGTGACCTTAAAGATATTTTTGCTCCAAACTTTGGAAATGATCTTGTGGATGATTTTAAAAATACACACTTTACTGATCGTATACAAAGTGAGCAATTTTTGGATATTTTAAATATGAGGCTTTTTAGGCAGAGCCTAATCGTTCATAAAAATACTTTTGATGTTGTTAAGGCAAAGCAGATAGGTCCAAGTGATATAAATAAACTTCACGTTGTGGCGGATTTTATAAAAAGAGATGATGGATGGTATGATAGATTTCATATCATGCCACAAGATATATCTTGGCTTTGTGAAGTCTTTAACAAGATGTTTCCAGCCAGCATAAATCTCTCTCAAATTTTAGAAATTTTACCAGAAGATAAGCTTACAGTTTATGCTTCGTTTATAAGAATATTAACAAATTCAGGCAATGTGATGACGTTAAAAGATGATCTAAAAGATATAGAGTATAGGCCAGGGTATTCAAGGCTAAACCCAAATTTGATAAATTATGTTAAGTATTTTTTAAAACATAAAGATAAGACGGATATTGTTTTTGCAAATAAATTTGGAGTTTCTGAAAAACTAAATTTGGTTGATTATTATATATTTTTACTACTAGATGGTAAAAATAACTTAGAAGATATTGTAACCAAAGCTTTAAAATTTATAAAAGAAAATGATGTCAAGTTTTTTGAAACAAATGGCAAGGAGATAAAAAGAAACAAGGTTGTATCAAATATATTGAACTATGTAGCAGGCACTATAAGAATAGCTAGCATGCTCTATTTGCTTGAGGAAATTTAAAATGAAAAGAACTTTTGCTCTTATATTTTGTATATTTCTAGCAGGTTGTGCTAGCAAGCCAAGCGTGAAAAATCTAAATATTAAAAGCAGTCTAAACTATGGCGGCGAAGAGCTTGCAAAGATACTTGAGCAAGATGATGCAGTGGCATTTAGCAGCAACTTGCGTGAGGGAGTTTTCATCTACATAAGTAACGCTAAAGTCGCAAACTATCTTGGCGTAGTAAGAGCTGAGAGACACGCTAAATTTAGCGTAAAAGAGCTAGGTAAAAACGATCTTTTGATAAAAAGCGTAAATGATCTCGCGCAAAGCTTTGATGCTAGTTTAGAGCGAGCTAGAGAGCTAAAATGTGGCACTTTAGTGATCAGACTAAAAGATAAATTTCAGGATTTAGAAGCGGCAAATAAATTTTTAGAGCAAAACGAGAGCGCATTTTTAAAGATGAGTGGTGAGATAAGGTGCAAGTAGCCTTATCTGCCCTGCTCTATAAGCTTAAAAACTTCATCTTCTAAGCCCAAAGTATTTTTGCCAAAAGCTACGTAAAATGGGCTTTTTAGATCCGCTAGCTTGTAGCTTGGCTCGCATCTATCGCTAGCATTTAAGACCTTGCCACCGCTAAATTTCACTACCGCCTCGCCTGCAGCGTTGTCCCAAAGATAGCTCGGGCTAAATCTCACATATATCCCGCCAAGCTCGGCTAAACGGCAAAATTTAATGGCAGATCCGATGCATTTTTGCTCTAAATTTAAACTATCTCTTATAAGCGTGGCCCTCTTCGTCTCGCCTCTTCTGCTTGAAAAGATGAAGTTATTTAAGCTTTTAGCTTTTTCATTTAGATCATCTCTTGCTACGACCTCATCATTTGCGCCTAAAATTTCTTTAAAAGCGCCGTTTTCATCAGCGTAAAAAAGCTCTTTGCTAACTGGGATAAAAATGACGCCAAGCACCGGCCTAGCCTCTTTTATAAGCGCTATACAAACGCAAAATTCGCCATTTCTAGCTAGAAATTCTTTCGTGCCATCAAGGGGATCAACTAGCCAAAACTCATCTTTGTCACTCTCTTGCAAGATGCTCTCTTCAGAGCAAATTTTTATCCCACTTTTGCTTAGCTCTTTTAGTATCACCTCATTTGCCGCTAGATCAGCGCTAGTTAGCGGCGAGCTGTCATCTTTTAGGCAGACTTTAAGCGCCTGGCTATTAGATGAGTAAAATTTCATTATCTCACCCCCAGCGCTGATGGCTGCCTTGATGGCTAAATTTAAAAGCTCGCTCATTTTGGTGTTCTGTTTGTCTCTCCGACGTAGAGCTGTCTTGGGCGGACGATCTTTATAGTGTCTTGCTCTTTTAGCTCGATCCACTGGCTGATCCAGCCTGGCGTCCTACCGATGACAAAAATGACGGCAAACATATTGTTTGGTATGCCAAGCGCTTTTAAGATGAGCCCTGAGTGAAAATCGACGTTTGGATATAAATTTCTACTTACAAAGTAGTCGTCATTTAGCGCGATCTCTTCGATCCGGTTGGCGATCTTTATGAGCTCTGAGCTAATGCCAATCTCATCCATCAGCTGATCTCTCATCTTTTTAAGCACCTTTGCGCGAGGGTCGAAGTTTTTATAGACCCTGTGACCAAAACCCATTAGTCTAAATGGATCGTTCTTATCTTTTGCTCTAGCGATGTATTTATCGACATTTGCGACCGAGCCGATCTCTTCAAGCTGGCGGATGACACCCTCGTTTGCCCCGCCATGAGCCCAGCCCCAAAGGGCGCCGATACCTGCACTTATACATGCGTATGGGTGCGCGTGCGTAGAGCCAACGGTCCTAACAGTAGTCGTTGAGGCGTTTTGCTCGTGATCAGCGTGGAGCATAAAGACTGTGTCAAGCGCCTTGATCTCGATAGGCTTAAGATCGACGTGCTCGTATGGATAGCCCCTCATCATGTAGAGGAAATTTTCAGTAAAGCCACGATCTAAATTTGGATAGATGATAGGAAGCCCGCGTGAGTAGCGATAGCTAAAAGCCGCTATCGTTGGGATCTTAGCGATGATACGCATAGCCATCTCGTGGTACTCTTCAGGCTTATCCATATTTAGGTGGTCTGAGTAAAAGGCACTTAGCGCTGAGACCGCTGCTTGCAATATCGCCATAGGGTGCGCTTTGTCTGGAAATGCATCAAAAAGCTTCATCATGCCCTCGTGTATGAAGCTTCTTTTTTTGAGCTCATCTTTAAAGCCCCTGTATTGCTCGCTAGTTGGTAGCTCTTTATTTAAAAGCAGGTAGGCAACGTCTAAAAATGTCTTATTTTCAGCCAAATATGCGATGTCGTAGCCTCTATACATGAGCTCACCCTTTAGGCCATCGATGTAGGTTATGGCTGAGCGGCACATCGCAGTTGAGGTGTAGCCCCTGTCAAAGGTAAACATCCCAGTGTCACTAAAGAAGGTCGATATGTCGATGACATCTGGCCCCATAGTGCCTTTTAGGATAGGAAATTCATAGCTCTTGCCAGTTCGGTTGTCGATTAGTGTGGCTGTATTTGATGACATTTTTACTCCTTGCTTTTTGATTGCATTAAAATTTTGATGATTATAGCTCCTATTATAGCTTGTGCGAGGCTTGCTAGGATGAAAGATGAGTAAGAATAGTCACTTATCTCGCCTGATTTGTGTGCGATAGTAGCAACTGCGATCAAAAGAGTGAGCGGCATAGACTGTGAAACTGAAAATAAAAATATCCCTCTAAAGCCAAGCTTGCCCAAAAAGAGCAAACTAGATACAACTCTGGTGCCAAGCATCGCTAAAAATATAAAAATAGCATCCTTTATCACTTCGCTAGATCCTAGGCTTGAAAGCTTAAAGGTAGAGCCTATGTGGATGAAAAATATCGGCACCAAAAAGCCAAATCCAAAGCTTGAAAGCTTGTGTGGCAAGTCCTTTTTGTGATCAAAAAATGTCGTGATAAACATACCTGCGATAAACGCACCAAAGGCGACCTCTAAATTTAGGTAGAGCATCAAGGCTATCATCGTGAAAAATACCGCGATGCAAAGCCTGATATCCTTCTCGTCCTTGTCGTAGTGCGGCATGAGAATCACTTTAAGCCCTGGATACCACCAAAAAAGCACGTCCAAAATTTTAAAGCTAAGCACGCTGATAGCCAAAAATAGGATCAAATAGCCAATCGTTAGCCATAAATTTATGCTCGCTCCAAACTGCAAGTAAGCAGCGGTAAATGTTAGAAGCGTGATGCTTAAAAGCTCGCCGATAGTTGCTATTAGCATGCTTAAATTTAGCCACTCTTGCTGCTTGCCATACTCCTTAAATAGTGTAAATACCATACCAACGGCCATTATCGGGATGATGATGATGTAAAGCAGGCTTAGCTCAAGTCCTAGCGTCAAGGCCGTGGCTAGAGCGTAGATGAGCGCTAGGTAGATGAGCCCAAGGCGCAAAATTTTACGGTCGATGTTTATGAGCATCCTAAGATCGATCTCCATGCCAGCTAGAAACATCAAAAAGAAAAAGCCAACTTCGCTGATGAGCTTAAACATCTCGTTTTCGCCGACAACTCCGATGTAGCCAGCAACCGCTCCAAGTAGTATCTCAGCAGGCGCGACTGGGATGCGTAAAATTTTAGAAATATAAGGCGAAGCAAAGACGATAAATGCCAAAACGACAAGGATGCTAAGCTCGCTTGCTTGGTGTAACTGCAAAAAGATCCTTAAAATAAAAATGCCTGATTGTATAAAAAGCTTTGTTATTTTTTGATTAAGCTAAGCGAAATTTGGGCAAAATGGTGGCTATTTTAGAAATTTGGAGTGAAATTTTATGCGTAAATTTAGCCTTTTTATTTTGATATTTTTTGGCGTCTTTTCTTTGGCAGATGAGCTAAGCTTGGTTGAGAGTTTTAGGTTTGATGGCAGCACATTTTATAAAAAGCAAGTGGTTAAAAATGAGAGTTTTTACTTTTTAAAAAATGAAAACATGGACGAGCACTTTGCCTCTTTTAGAGTAAAGTTTGACAAAGATGTCAAGACAAAAAGTGAGCTAGAAGAGCTAAAAAGGGTTCTTAAGCAAGATAAAAACGTGCTTTTTAGTGAAGAAAATGATCAAATTTTAGCCCTTATAAAAGATGAAACTAAGAGCAAAAATATAGAAATAATCCACTTTTTACTTAAAAAAGATGGAGTTATGATGCTTTCGTATGAGAGGATTTACGATCCAAAAACCTTAGCAGATGCGCTTAAACCGGTGCTTTTAAGCGAAGCTAGAAATTTTATGCTACAGATGCCAAAGGTAGAGGCTAGGTAGAGAGGCAAATGTAGCGGTACTACGCACTGCATGCGTTTGTATATCGGTGAGCGTCAAGTAAATTTTAAAATTTCATGAACTAGTAATTTCGGCTCTAAAATTTGAGCTAAGCTGAAAGCGAAGCCAAATTTTAGTAGCCAACTCTTGCGAGTGAATGGAATTTTAAAAATTTACTCTGCGATATAAATTTATCAAAAAGGGAGACAAGGGGACTTGAATTTTGCTTCGCAGGCTCGCAACTGCGGGGCAGACACGAAGCCGTCCCCTTATCTCCCTTTAGATCCCTCAATCCCCTCGCACGTTCAAGGGGCATGCGATAGCACTATCGTGCCGCATGTGTTTTTTGTCAAAGGAGTTTATAACAAATTTTAAAATTTATGAGCGAGCATATCACGGCTCTAAATTTAGTGCTAAACGTAGTGCAGCCTAAATTTAGTAGTCTGCTAAGGCGAGTGAGTAAGATTTTAAAATTTGCAAATTTGCAAAATGGTATAAAAGAAGTTATTTATTACACACCTTAAAAAAACTCATAAATTTTTGCCAAGCAAAATGCCAAGATAGCTTGCAAGCAGGCAAAGGCTAAGGTTTAAAAATATATTTAAAAAGCCTTTTATGAGTTCGCCTTCTAGTAAAAATTTCACGCTATCAAGGCTAAAGCTTGAAAATGTGGTAAAGCCACCAAGTATGCCAACGACTAAGAACACTCTCACGCTTTGGCTTAAATTTAGGCAAAATAAAACGCCGATAATGAAGCTACCAAGCACATTTACGCCAAGCGTGGCTAGGGGAAAGTGGCTAAATTTAAGTAGCTCGCCAGCTAAAAACCTGCACCCAGCTCCGATAAAACCTCCAAGCCCCGCAAAAAGTAAATTTACAAGCATTAGTGGCAGATGCTTGCGAAGCTAAAACCGCGCTTTGTAAGCTCCTCGATGTCCTTGCTTGCCTTCTCTCCCTTTGCGGTAAGGTAGTCGCCTATCACGATCGCGTCTGCGCCATTTTCGAAGATCTCGTACTGCCTCTCGCCCAATATCTTCTCCCTGCCACCAGCTATCATGACCCTAGTTTCTGGCAGTGCGCTTTTGGTCTCACGCACGATTTTTAGGGCCTCATCCGCGCTAAGAGGTGGCTGAACAAGGCGCAGGGCGTCACTTTTTATGAAAAAATTTATAGGCGACGAAAACGGCTCAAGCTCTTTTAGGCTAGCTCTAAAGCTCACCCTATCAGCCTCGCTCTCGCCAACGCCGTAAATGCCGCCAGTGCAAAGCATGAGCCCAGCCCTTTTTGCGTCTAAATTTGTCTGATATCGCTCGTCCCAAGAGTGCGTTGTGCAGATTTTGGAGAAATATTCGCGGCTTGTTTCTAGGTTGTGGTTGTAGCTAAAAACGCCAGCATTTTTAAGCTCACAAAGCTGCTCGTAAGTTGCCATGCCGTTACATGCAATGAGCATCAAATTTGGCACTTCTTTGCTTACGGCGCGCGCCAAAGAAGCGATGTAGTCGGTCTTTTTGTCATTTAGCCTAGCGCCACTTGTGACTAAACAAAAGCCAAGAGCGTGGTTTTTATAAGCCATTTTGGCTTCGTCCACCACCTGCTGCACGCTTTTTTCTTTAAATTTTGTGATATCAGCGCCAGCTTTGGCACTTTGCGTGCAATAAGCGCAGTCCTCAGCGCAGTTTCCCTGCGTGACGGAGCATATCGCACAAAGCATGATTGTTTTCATTTTTGATCCTTTTTTGGGGCGTATTATAGCTTTGGTAGGTTTAAAATTTAAGTATGATCGTCTTGAATTTACGAAAAATAGGTAAATTTTAAAATTAGAGCTGGCATATCACGGCTCCAAATTTAGTGGTGAGTGACTACGAGGTCTAAATTCGGTGGTCTGCTAAGGCAAGTGAGTAAAGTTTTAAAATTTGCAAATTTGCTTTCTCAAGTCAAATAAGTGTCAAGTAAATTTTAAAATTTCATAAACGAGTAATTTCGGCTCTAAAATTTGAGCTAAGCGATAAGCAAAGCCAAATTTTAGTAGCCAACTTTTGCGAGTGAGTGAAATTTTAAAATTTGCCTAAAACTATCAAATTTACTGCAAGCCGAGCAAAAACTTAAATTTACAGCATCATCTTTTCTTATAAATTTCCGCCCTTTCTTTTAAAAGCCCTGTTTTTAAATTTGGTAAAGCGCTAAGCTCGTCGAAAAGTCCAAAAAGTGCATGTTGTGGTGGCAGACTGAGGTGGGTGAGGGATTTTAGAGACAAGATAGGCGAGTAGTCCTTGCTTTTTAGCCTAGCCGTTAATATCACAAGGCTGGTTAGCTCAGGCATCTGGCGTAAAAACTCTAAGCTTTCGATGCGGATAAATTTAGGCGAAAGTCCGTCGCCACTGATCTCTAAGCTCTTTAAATTTTGCAAATTTGAAAGCGCAGAGTAGTCGCTTATCTTTTGAAAATTCTCCACCGTAAGGCTTTCAAGCCCAGTAAGTGTCGCGATCGGCGCGATGCTTTTTACGCTGGCACCAGAACCTACAAAAAGGCTCTCTAGGCTAGAAAGATTTGCTAGCGCGTCAAGGCTCTCATACGAGCCCCATTTGATGTGAAGGCTCTTTAAATTTCTTTGGCAGCACACCGCGTCAAAGAGCTCTTGAGGCATTTTGGTGCAAATGTTAAGCTCATCAAATGCCTCCTGCTCGCTTCTTAAAAAGTCGCACCACTCATCAAGCACCGCTCTTTTTTGCTTGGCGGTTTTATACTGCGGTGTGAAGCTGTCCCCTAGCTGCGTGCAGTTTATCACAAGGCTCTTTTGCCCTTTATACTGGCTAACCTCTACGATAGTTTCAGGCATTTAAAGTCCAAATTTATAAGCCAAATTTAGGCTCAAAGGCTCAAATTTGGCTAGAAATTTTAATTTTCAGAGATAAGTGTCTTTTTCTTACACTTTGTGCACTCTATAAAAGTGCCTTTTTTAAGCTCTTTTTTGATCATATCGCCGCCGCACTCATCGCATTTTTGCGCGACTGGCTCGTAGTTTGAGATGAAGTCGCATTTTGGATAGTTGGCACATCCATAAAATTTGCCACGCCTGCTAAATCTCTCGACGATCTCGCCACCGCATTTTGGACATGGCACGTCAAGCTTTTTAAGCTCGCGTTTTGGCTTAGCAGCCGCAGTAGTAGCGCCTGCATCTGCGCTCTTTTCATTATCTTTTGCAACGTTTCTTGAGTATTTGCATTTTGGGAAATTTGAACAAGCGATAAACTCACCGTATCTGCCCTTTCTAAGCACTAGCTCGCTTCCGCACTCTGGGCACTTCTCGCCGATCGGAGTTGCTGTTTTTAGGCTTTTTATGCCAGTTTTGCCAGCGCTTATTTTTTCCATAAATGGATAGTAAAAGTCGCTTAGCACCTTTTGCCAGTCAGCCTTGTCAAGTGCGATCTCATCGAGCTTTTCTTCAAGATGTGAGGTAAATTCGCTATCTACGATGTTACTAAAGTGCTCCTCTAAAACGCCTATCATGCTAAATGCGATCTCGTTTGGTATGAGTTGCTTTTTCTCGATCCTCACGTAGTCTCTTGATGTTAGTAGCGAGATGGTCGGTGCGTAGGTGCTTGGACGGCCGATGCCAAGGCTTTCTAGCTTTTTAACAAGGCCAGCTTCAGAGTACCTGGCTGGTGGCTCGGTGAAGTTTTGCGTGCTTTTTATGCTTTGCAAACTCATCTCGTCGCCCTTTTTTAAATTTGGCAAAATTTTATCCTTGTCAAGCTCGCCATAAACCTTGTAAAAGCCGTCAAATAGCACCTTTCTGCCGCTTATCTTAAACTCGCCTTTTTCGCTTGCGACATAGACATTTTGCGTTTGGCTCACACATGCGCTCATTTGGCAGGCTAAAAATCTATTGTAGATGAGTGTGTAGAGTTTGAGCGCGTCTTTTTCTAAAAATTTAGCGGCGATTTGTGGTGTGAAGTTTAAATTTGTAGGGCGAATCGCTTCGTGGGCTTCTTGCGCGCCTTTTGAGCTTGTCGTGTAGCTTATCGCTTTGGCTGGCAGATACTCTTTGCCATAGTTTTGCAGGATATGCTCTCTAGCGGCTGCGACGGCCTCTTTGGCTAAATTTAAGCTGTCCGTTCTCATGTAAGTGATCGCACCCATGAAGCCCTCGTTTGTTTGCACGCCCTCATAGAGGCTTTGCGCGATCATCATTGTCTTTTTAGGGCTAAAGCCAAGGCGGTTGCTCGCACTTTGCTGAAGTGTTGAGGTCATAAATGGCGGGCTTGGCTGGATCTTTCTATCCTTGCTCTCGATCTCACGGACGCTAAATTTCTCATTTTGTAAATTTTCAATGATGTATTTTGCGCGGTCTGGATTTTGGATGGTTAGCTTTTCGATCTTTTGATTTTCAAATTTAACTAGCTCGGCGTCTAGATCTTTTTTAAAAACGGTGTCAATGGTGTAGTATTCGACTGGTTTAAACGCCTGGATTTCACGCTCGCGGTCAACTATTATTTTTAGAGCTGCACTTTGCACACGTCCAGCGCTTAAGCCTTTTTGTATCTTTAAATTTAAAAGCGGGCTTAGCTTGTAGCCAACGATGCGGTCAAGTAAGCGCCTTGTTTGCTGGGCATTGACGCTGTTCATATCGACGTGTCTTGGGCTTTTTAGAGCGTTTTGTATGGCGCTTTTGGTGATCTCGTGAAAGACGATGCGAGGCAGGCTGGTTGGCTCTTTGCCGATGGCATTTGCGATGTGAAACGCGATCGCCTCACCCTCTCTATCCTCATCGGTCGCGAGGTAAATTTCATCTGCACCTTTAGCAAGCTCTTTTATCTCTTTTACGATGGCAGAGTGATCGCTGCTGATGCGATACTCTGGGGTAAATTTATCATCCTCTATCTTGATGCCAAAGCTAGTTTTTGGCAGATCTCTGATGTGGCCTTTTGAGGCTATGACGTTGTAGCTTTTGTCTAAGAAATTTTTGATAGTCTTTGCTTTTGCGGGAGATTCCACGATGATTAAGCTTTTCATTTATATATAGCCTTTGAATTTTTTGGCGTAATTGTAGCAGAAATAATTTTTTAGAGTGTAACGTGTGAAAAATTTTTAGGTGAAGCGCGATTTTTGTTTTTTATAAAAATTTTTATGCATAGCTCTAAACTTTTTTAAAAACCGATCGATATAGTTTTCGTGCGACATGAAGTCGTAACTTAAAACATAAAAGGATTTACAATGAGTTTTCGTATTAACACAAACGTAAACGCACTTAACACACACGCTAACGCAGTTAGCAACAACGTTGACCTATCTAAGTCACTTAACAAACTTAGTTCTGGTCTTAGAATTCAAACAGCTGCAGATGACGCTTCAGGTCTATCTATCGCAGATAGCTTAAGAAGCCAAGCTTCAGCTCTAGGTCAAGCTATTGCAAATGGTAATGATGCTATTGGTATCATTCAAGTTGCCGACAAAGCTATGGACGAGCAGCTAAAAATTCTTGATACTATCAAGACTAAAGCTACTCAATCAGCTCAAGACGGCCAAACAACTCAATCACGCCAATCATTACAGTCTGATATCGTTCGTCTAATGGAGGAGCTTGACAATATCGGTAACACTACTTCATTTAACGGTCAGCAACTACTAAACGGAACATTTACAAACAAAGAGTTCCAAATAGGTGCTTATTCAAACCAAACTGTTAAAGCAAGTATTGGTGCGACTACATCTGACAAGATCGGTCTTACACGTTTTGAGAGTTCAAAACTACTTACAGCTATGGGCAAAATAGACCTTAAATTTTTAAAAGTTGATGGCGTAAATGATGTAGGTGTCACATCTGCTACTATTTCAACCGGTATTGGTAAAGGTCTTGGTGCTTTGGTTGAAAATATCAACAAAGTTGCTGATAAAACTGGTGTTAGAGCTACAGCTGATGTTACTTGGAAAGCTAGTGCTGCTATTACTGGTGGTTTAATCAAAGATCTAAAAATCAATGGTGTAATCATTGGCGACTTAGATGTTAAAGCAAATGACTCAAATGGTGCACTTGTAAATGCTATCAACTCTGTAAAAGATCAAACTGGCGTTGAAGCTTCAGTTGATGCCGAGACAGGTAAGATGGTACTAACAAGTCGTGATGGTCGTGCTATCGTAGCTACTGGAACTGGTATATCAAAAGGTCTTGGCGGCAAAGGTACAGGTGCCAAAGGTACATCTTTAACAGCTGGCTTTGTTGGTAGGCTAAATCTTGTTCGCCTTGATGGTAGAGATATCAAGCTAGAAGGAACAACTGCTTTTAAACTAGACAAAGCATTTGACTATTCAAATGGTGGCTCAGAGCAATCAGTATCATTAAGAGACGTAAGAGGTCAAATAGAAGGCAAACTAGCTATGGCTATGGGCTTTCAAAGAATGAGTGGTGCCTTAACAGCAGCTCAATCTGCAGGTGTTATGACACTTCGCGGTGCGATGGCTGTTATGAGTATCGCTGAGTCAGCTCAAAAAACACTTGATCAAGTTCGTTCAGACCTTGGTTCAGTTCAAAACCAACTTCAAGCTACAGTTAACAACATAACTGTAACTCAAGTTAACGTAAAATCAGCAGAATCACAAATCAGGGACGTAGATTTTGCTAGCGAGTCTGCTAACTTCTCAAAACATAACATCCTAGCTCAATCAGGTGCTTATGCTATGAGTCAAGCAAACAGCGTTCAACAAAACGTAATGAAGCTACTACAATAGTAGGAGCTGAGTGAAGTTTCCTTGAAAACGTAATGAAACTTCTACAATAACGTAGCTAGTTAAATTAAGTTTTAAATAAGGCTTTGTTGCAGTAGCAAAGCCTTAAATGTGTTAATGCTTTTACAATACGCAAACCCCCAGCCCCAAAGCTTGTCTTTGGGGTTTTCTAATTCAAAAAAAATAAAAGTTAAATTTACAGTTGTTGGTTTTAATTAGTTTCTTAAAAGGTTTGTATTTTTAAATTTAAATATTAATAGCATTTGTATAAGCAAATAAATTTGATAGAAATTTGCAAGCAAAAATTTACTTGCAAATTTATCTATATACTTAGTTTGAAATCCTCTTTTGCGTTTCCTATCTCATTTTTAGTTATTAGCTTTCTCTTTTTTAGCTCAGCAACAAGAGGCTTTGAAGCTTTTTTAGTTACTTCTATATCAGCATTTAGCCCGCCTGCTGCAGAGAACATCCAGTACTTGTGCATTTCAACCCACTCGAGTAGTTTATTTACTTTTTGAATCTTAGTATCGCTAGGAGCTACTGCAATTTTAGCAAGCTCAAGCTCTTGATAATAAACTGAAATTTGTATGACATTTTCTATATATTTTTGATAACTTTTTTTTGCAATTGTATCTTTGAGCCTATCTATTTTTTTAGTTATTTTAAGAAGCTCATTAAAATGCTTTTCGGTTATTTTATTTTCATTGTTTAGTTTGAGTAGCTTATCTATGCTAGGCACTACATCTAAAAAGACTTTTTCTATTTGATGTTTTACTTGGCTTTGGATTTTTACCTTTGTTTTTATTACTTCATAGGCTTTTAGTAAATTTTTATTTAAAGTAGTTTCACTATCTTTTCTGATGTTAGGTAGCGTCTTTACCTTTTTGCCTTTGCAAAGTTCTTCCATAACATCTAAAAATGGTCTTTCTGTGGTTCCTTCTATTCTAGCACCGCCTTCTGTGCAATTATAAGACTTAATGCCTTCCAGACTTGATTGAGCAATGTCATTTTCAAACTGATTTTTGAATAATGTCCAAACATATGTTGTTCTAACCTCTCCAACTCCTCCATAAGCCTTAACATATAAATTCTCATCAGCTCGCGCAAAAGCATGTCCTTTTGCATGGCTTGCACCATCTTTTCCAAAAGCTAAGTCTTGCCCTATAAAAACAATGTTTTTGTGACCTAAAACATAAGCTAGTTGATAAGCCATATTGGCACAACTATGTCCAACGCCCAAATATCCATATCTTTTCATACCAAACATTTGTTCTTCTTGTTGAGGTCTCATGGTTAAAACTAGCCTTCTTGGCAAGATGTTTTTTATAGTTTGTTTATGTGTAACAGAGGCAACTATAAAATAAATATTATCATCGATCTTTGGATATTTTTTCTCAAAAAAAGTTGAAGTAGGCAATACTCTTTCCATAGATATTACATAGTCAGGAGCTATATCATGCTTTGCAAGGATTGGGTAAGAAGCATCAACACTTATAATAGTAGCGTATGGTGCAAATTCTTTAAGCGTTTTAAGCTGTTTGTCCAAGCTCGGACCAGTTGAGACGATGATAGCTGTATCCATCAAGCCATGTCTTTTCTTTACAAGACTTGCGTAACAATAATTTTTAATCATAGGCGTTAAATTTTCGCAGTTTTGCCTTGTGCCAAGCAAAAGATCATCAATACTATTACCATGAGATACTACTATCTGAGAAAATGCTCTTGTAATCTCTTTATTTATCCTTATATAATCTTCTTCATATTGATCATAAAAAGGTGCATGAACCTTGAGATCGTAAGTCTTGGCATACGAATTTAGCTTAGCTTCTGTCACTAGGTAATAAAAATGCGTATATGTTGCAAATTTTGAGTAAAAAAGTATTATCTGCCCACTTGCTAGCTCATTTGAAAGATCAACGACATTTAAAACAAGATATATAATTTCGATCTCTGGTTCTATAACTACTATTTTTTGATGAGTTTCATTTTTTGCTAGTGCTTTATAAAGTATGCCATTGCCCAGACCATAAAAAAATAACATCGGATAACGTTTATAGTCCTTTTCTGTATCTTCAAGTAGTTTTAGTATATCGGTAGCTGGATTATCATATATATATTTAAAAGTATGTTTGTTTATTAAATTTATATCAATAGGGTCTTTTCCTATAAAGATTTCGTAATCTTTATTGCCAACAATAGACCAAAGCCTAGCAGCTAAAATCTCATCTTGTTGAAAAAGTGCTTGGAGGTTTTTTTGAAAGATAGGATTCTTTATATTTGTCATCTTACTTTCGAGTACTTTTCTCTTTGCCTCATCTATCTTTTTACGTTTTTTATTTTTAGATACCTCAAGGTCATCTAGCTTATAAACTTTATTTTCATCACTCATATCAGATCCTCCTTTGTTATCCTCTCACTAAATTTTATATCTCTTTTTGCTTTTTTGCCAACTAGCTCTTTTAGAAATTTAGGGTGCAAGCCATATCCTGGGCGCACGCTCCTTACATTTTGCTCACTAAAAATTTCACCTTTTTTTATATCTTCGCTTGCATAAAGTGATCGTGAAAATCTCCTGTTTAAAACCGCTTTTTCATCTAGTTCATAGCTTACTTTGCCCAAAAGCTCCTCGGCCTCTCTAACACACTTTGTCATAAGAGCAAATTCACTCTCATCAAGGCTAAATGCGCTATCAACGCTTTTTACGCTTTTATCAAGTATAAAATGTTTTTCAACTATCCTAGCGCCCAAACTAACCGCAACAACTGGGGCTGTCACGCCTAAAGTGTGATCTGAAAAGCCCACTTCAACGCCAAATTTCTCTCTCATATCAGCTATCGTTTGTAAATTCATGCCATTTAGCGGCGCTGGGTAGCTTGAAGTGCATTTTAAAAGGGCGATGTCGCTATTGCCCGCATTTTTGCAAATTTGCACCACGTCTTGTATCTCTTCTTCATAGGCTATGCCAGTTGAGATGATGATGGGCCTACCTTTTTTGGCTACAAACTCTACAAAATCATAGTCCGTCACTTCAAAGCTTGCGATCTTATAAGCTAGCGGGTTAAACTGCTCTAAGAAGTTGGCATCGTCCTTGCAAAATGGGCTTGAAAAGCAGACAAGCCCCTCCTCTTTTGCCACTTTAAAAAGCTCAGCATGCCACTCTCTTGGCGTTAGCGCCTCTTGGTAAAGCTCGTATAAATTTCTCCCATCCCAAAGTCCGCCCTTTATGACAAAATCATCTAGGCGTGAATTTAGAGTCAGGCTATCGGGCGTATATGTCTGAAGCTTTATCGCGTCAGCTCCAGCGTGCTTAGCCGCCTTTATCGTATCTACCGCCGTTTTTAGGCTACCGCTGTGATTAGCAGAGAGCTCTGCTATTATAAAGACCTTTTTGTCTGTATCAAAATTTCCTATTTTCATCCGCTAGTCCGTTTCTTTTTTAAGCTCAAGATAGCTAAATTCATCATCTTTTGCGTAGATCCTAAAGCCGAAATTTTCATAAAGTGCGAGCGCTTTTTCGTTGTTGTTATAAGCTTTTGCCTTTAGCGAGCCAACTTTTAATGTAAAAAAAGCGTAGTCTTTTATGAGATCAAGCAGCTTTTTGCCCACTCCTTTTAGCTCTGGGTTTTTATAAACGCCAAATTCACAACTCTCTTTCGTGATATCAACAAAGCTTATCACTCCTATAAATTCGCTCTCATCTTTTACTAAAAAATAGATCTTATCTTGAATGCTCTTTAATCTCTCTAAAAAAGCAAAATGCTCCTCTTTGCCAACGCTTTTGTTTTTCATAAATTTGGCTATGCGCTCGTCGTTTCGCCACTTTAAGACCATCAGCTTTTGCTCGTCACTAAGCAAGGTAAAATTTATAAGCTCAAGCAAATTTCATCTCCCCAGTAAGCTTCATATCCATTTTCTTTGAGCCAAGCAAAGATCTTTTTTTGATTCTCCGCTACGCAAATGGCTTTAAATTTGGCTCCTAAAACATAAGCCTCGTTTACAAGCGAGCTTGCTGTTATGATGAGCATTTTGGCTTCATTCATCAGCTTTGCTACATTTTTACTATCTACAAAAAGGCTAAAATTTTCATTTTTACTTGATAACTCTTTTAGTGCGCTTAAGTTTTTATTTCCACTAGTTGTTATGACCGCTGTTTTTAGCCCTTTTAAGAGTAGTTTTTCTGAAATTTTAGCGCTAAGACCTGAAATATCAGTGCCTCCAAGAATGATAGCATAGTCGTAAATTTTCTCCCTTTTTACCTGCGCTTCTTCATAAAACTCATCTCTAACTAGCAAAAACTCTCTCCCACAAAATACCTCACAACTTTTTTCTACAAGCCCCTCATATCTTGCCTTTTGCGCATATAAATTTACATTTAAAATATAGTCTGCAAAATGTTTTTCGTAAGTGTCGTCAAATGATAAAATTTGAACGCCAGTTTTTTCTTTTATAGCTCTTTCATCTTCAAAGCTAAAGCCGTAGTGATCGATGATGAGAAGTTCAAATTTATTATCTTTGATAAGCTCGCAAAGCTCATCTATCTCGCCACTACTTAAACTAAATTTAGGGTAGTTTATCTCATCAAAAATGTCACCATCTAGCCTTAAAGATGCAAATGAGATGTTGCTAAATTTTTTAGCAAGCAAAAGGTCTCGCCTGATGTGCCCATGCCCTATCTTGCTGCTACTATCAGCGCGCACGAGCGTTTTTATCAAGGAGAGTCCTTTAAATTCTTTCAATCAGATCTTTCCATTATTTATCAAATAAAGCTTCTTAGCAAACTCAAAATCCTCTAGCGTATCGATATCGCAGACTAAATTTCTTGGCAATAAATATGCCTTTGAGTGTGGCGCAAAGATAGCACTGCACTCCAACCAAGCCTCTTTTTTACCAAAATAAAAGGCCCCAGCGTCATGAAACGCAGGCTCAAGGTCTTGCGAGCGTGTCTTTTCAAACTGCGGGTAAAACATGCTAACTCTAGCATTTTCATCAAGTTTTATCGCCCTTTGTATAGGGAAATCAAACGCAGTCGCTGAAAATAAAAATTTACACTCCTGCTTTTTAAACTCTCCTGCGGCCTCTTTTAAAATTTCAGCCGTTATGAGCGGTGCTGTGGCATAAAGGCAGCAGACGTCAAAGCCAGAATTTACGCGCCTTATCGCGTCTTTTATCACGTCAGTGCTTGTCGCGTAGTCATCGCTTAGGCTCGCATCTCTAAAAAATGGCACGCTAGCTCCAAATTCTCTAGCCACATTTGCGATCGCTTCGTCATCAGTACTTACGATCACTTCGCTAAAAACTTTAGAATTTAACGCAGCCTCGATGCTATAAGCGATCAAAGGCTTGCCTAAAAAGTCTTTTATATTTTTGCCAGGTATTCTCTTACTGCCGCCTCTTGCTGGTATGATACAGATCATTTTTTACTCGCTAAAGCTTTTTAGCACATCAAAAAGCGTGCTTGCGACAAATTTGGCATCATCCACGCTCATGCCATGGTGGCACGGCAAGCTAAGCTCGGCGCTATAAAATTTCTCCGCATTTGGTAGTGAAATTTCGCCAAGTAGCGCTTTGTAAAAGCTAAATTTATATGTTGGCTTATAATGTACCTGCACACCAACGCCCTTTTGCAAAAGCGCTTCAAAAATTTGCTCTTTTTTATCCCAAAATTTCTCATCCAAAAGCACTGGATATAGGTGCCTTGAGCTAGTTGTATTTGCTGGGATTTTTATGGTTTTAAAATATTCACATCCACTAAATTTCTCATCATAAAATTTAGCTATCTCATTTCTTTTAGCGATAAAGTCGTCCAGTCTTTTTAGCTGGCTAAGCCCCAAAGCGCAGGCCACGTCTGTTATCCTGTAGTTGTATCCAAGCAGGCTCATGTCGCTATCCCAAAGCTTTGTTTTAGCGATGCCGTGGCTTCTATATAGCCTTGCTAGCCTTGCTAGTTCATCGTCGTTTGTGGCAAGTGCGCCACCCTCAAGCGTGGTGATAGGCTTAACCGGGTGGAAGCTAAATATGCTAATATCAGCCTTAACGCCCACTTTTACGCCGTTTTGCACGCTACCAAGGGCGTGAGAGGCGTCATCTATCACTTTTATGCCGTGCTTTTTGGCTAAATTTATGATCTTATCTAGCTCCACTGGGTTACCGCCGTAATCAACCGCTGTTATCACATTTGTTTTTGGCGTGATTAGAGCTGGAATTTTCTCTTCATCGATGTTGCCATTTGCTTTTACGTCGCAAAATTTGACCTGTGCTCCTGCCATCAAAGCCGCATTTGCAGTGGCTGCAAAGGTGATGGGTGTCGTGATCACTTCATCGCCAGCCTTTACGCCAAGGCTAAGATAGGCTACGTGAAGGGCCGAAGTGGCTGAGTTCATAGCGATCACGTGCTTTACGCCAACATACTTTGCCAGCTCCTCTTCAAATTTACTGACCTTTTGGCCACCTGTTAAGATGTCATCTTTTAAGGCATCTGTGACTGCCTTTATGTCCTCTTCTGTGATCTGCTGACGGCTGTAAGGGATCATTTAGCATCTCCTATCATCTCAAGAAGGCCTGCTCTATCGAGCCAAATTTTATTTGTATTTGAGCTATATTCAAAGTCCTCACTAACTGGTTTGCCCTTTTGATGAAGAGCATTTGTTGAGAAGTCTTGCGCTGTTAAAAACTGGATAGATGGACTAATAACGTAGTAATCATCAAATTCATATGTAAGATGCGCGTCGTCTCTTGAGATCATCATCTCATGCATCTTTTCTCCTGGGCGAATGCCTATGATCTTGACGCCAAGATCTGGTGCAAGGGCTTTTGCGAGATCGACCATCGTCATTGATGGGATCTTTGGTATGAAAATTTCGCCGCCTTTCATCCTCTCAAAGTTTTTAAGGACGAAATTTACGCCTTGTTCAAGCGTGATCCAAAACCTAGTCATCTTCTCATGCGTGATAGGAAGCTCTTTTTCTCCTTGTGCGATCAGCTTTTTAAAAAGCGGTACGACTGAACCACGAGAGCCAACGACGTTTCCATATCTTACGACACTAAATCTTGTTTTTTTGTCTCCAACAATGTTATTTGCAGCGACAAAGAGCTTATCGCTCGCTAGCTTTGTAGCTCCATATAAATTTACAGGGTTGCATGCTTTATCAGTTGAGAGTGCGATCACTTTGCTAACGCCACACTCCAAAGAGGCGTCGATGACGTTTTGAGCGCCATCTATGTTTGTTTTGATGCACTCCATTGGGTTGTATTCTGCGATTGGTACGTGTTTTATCGCAGCTGCGTGGATGACGTAGTCTATGCCATTCATCGCGGTTCTTAAGCGCTTATAGTCTCTCACGTCGCCAATGAAAAAGCGCATGGCCTTGTCTTTAAACATTTGGGCCATTTCGTATTGCTTTAGCTCGTCGCGCGAGTAGATAACTAGCCTTTTTGGCTTATATTTTTTTAACAAAATTTCGGTGTACTTTTTACCAAAACTTCCTGTTCCGCCGGTGATTAATATCGATTTGTTGTTAAACATTTTGCGCCTTTTTGCTAGTCATTTTTTTGATTTATAAATGGCTAATTTGAATTATTTTTTATAAATTTTTAAGCAAAAGCTGTGCCAAATTTAAAATTTATTTATCAAAGCTTCGCTATTTCTAGCTTCTATTTCGTCAAAATTTCGTTATTGTTTAGGGTTTTTATAAAAAGTGGGCGATAAATTTAGCCTTTGCAAGGTCGCAAAGGCATGAAAATTATTTTAAAATTCTAGGCAGCGTGATGCCTTCTTGAGCTTGGTATTTGCCGTTTTTATCAGCATACGTCACCTTGCAAGGCTCATCACCCTCTATAAATAGCACCTGTGCAATGCCCTCGTTTGCGTAAATTTTAGCAGGAAGTGGCGTCGTATTTGAAATTTCAATCGTGATATGCCCCTTAAATCCCGGCTCAAAAGGTGTCACATTTACGATGATGCCGCACCTTGCGTATGTGCTCTTGCCAAGGCAGATCGCTAGCACGTTATCAGGCATGTTAAAGTACTCGACCGTGCGTGCTAAGGCAAAAGAATTTGGTGGCACTATGCAGACGTCGCCCTTAAAATCAACCACATTTTTCTCATCAAAATTCTTTGGATCAACGACCGTTCCGCCGATGTTTGTGAAAATTTTAAACTCATCACCCACGCGGATATCATAGCCGTAGCTAGAAACGCCGTAACTAACGACGCCACGACCCACTTGCTCCTCGGCAAATGGCACGATCATCTTCTTTTCAACCGACATTTTCCTTATCCAAGAGTCTGATTTTAAACCCATTTTTGCTCCTTTTTTTGGGCGATTATAACGCTTTGCGTCTTTAAAGTAAATTTAATGGCACTTTGCAGTAAAACTAGTATAATTTTGAGAGCGAAATTTCATAAAGGACAAAAATGCAAGAGAGAAATGCAGAAATTTTCACAGGAGAACGCGCGATGTTTGGCGCAAAAGGGGCAAAATTTACAAACTGCATCTTTGAAGACGGCGAGTCACCGCTAAAGCACAGCTCAAATTTAGAGCTAAATGAGTGCGTTTTTGCCTACAAGTATCCGCTCTGGTATGCAAGTGATATCACGCTAAATGGCGGCTACCTCGAGCCTTTAGCAAGGGCTGGCATGTGGTACAGTAAAAATTTAAGCTTCAAAGACGTGCTCATAAATGCGCCAAAAAGCTTTAGAAAAAGCTCGCAAATTTTGCTAGAAAATGTAAATTTCTCAGACGCTGCCGAGACACTTTGGGGTTGTGTGGACGTAAAGCTTAAAAATGTCTTTGCAAAAGGGGATTACTTTGGGGCAAATAGTGAAAATTTAGAGGTTGATGGGCTAAGCTTAGACGGCAACTACTGCTTTGACGGCTGCAAAAATCTTCGCATCACAAACTCAAAACTCATCTCAAAAGACGCCTTTTGGAACTGCGAAAACGTGCTCGCGCAAAACTGCCTCATCTCAGGCGAATACCTAGCCTGGAACGCGAAAAATGTGACGCTCATAAACTGCACAATAAAGAGCTTGCAAGCGCTTTGCTACGTAGAAAATTTGGTTGTAAAAGATTGCATTTTTATGGATACTAGCCTTGCTTTTGAGTATTCAAGCCTCGATGTTAACACAAAAAGCACGATAAAAAGCGTAAAAAACCCAAAAAGTGGCGTCATAAGAGCTGGCAAGATAGAGGAGATCATCATAGATGGCAGCTTAGTCGATGCAAGCAAGATAGAGATCATCACGGATGAAATTTGATTTATTTTTAAAAAACATTTGCTACACAACTTAAATTTCTAAAGCCGAAATACCTCGCTAATAAAAGTTCTTATAAATTTCATAAAATTTAATAACTTTTATCCTAAGAAGTAGTAAAATAGTTACACTTTTTTGATCGGAAATGATATGAAATTTAAAGATTTTAAAGAAAAAAACAGTAGTAACTATGACTTTTTCACAGCTGATGAGATGAGCTATAAAGAATTTGTACAACTAAGCTTTAAAGAGTTTTTAACTAGCGATAGTGGCTCAAAGTGGCAGCTTAGCATAGATGATAAAAGGTTTAACTCATTTCCAAATTTCACCCAGAAACATCAAATTTGCATATCGAATTTAGACTATGAAGATAATATTTTTCAGTTTAGAATTTGCTCTGAAAACAACGTATCAAGCCTTGGCTACCGCATGTTTACGAGCTTTGATAGCGCTCATAAAGACTTTGTCACAGACGATATCAAATGCTCTGATGAGGTTATGATGAGCCTAAAGCTTGGCGAGCTTAAAGAGTTTCCTTGCATATCAAAATGCGGCTGGTGGATCAAAGATATCTGGCGAGACATGTATCCTATCTTGGACGAGACTAGCAGCGAGGACTTTGTGGCTGACATTATAAAAAACGAATTTACAAAAAAGATGACCGAGATAAACGAATGCCTAAAAAACGCTCAAGATAGCGGCAAGCTTGACGAAGTGATCACCAAACTAAAAGCTAAAATCAACTAAATTTAGAAATTTCCACCCACCGCACACGAGCTAGCTGGATATGAAGTAAGTCCGTAGTCAGCTGACTCAACGTTATAAAAGTCTAAATTCGCACTTCGCGAGATGATATACTCAAAGCCTTTTTGATTTAGCTCGATCAAAATTTCAAGCTCCGTATCTCTTTTGCAGACTATGCTTTCAAAAAAGTGAGAGAAGAAAGAAATTTTGGCATTTTCTTTTTGCATTGAGTGATTTAGCATGAGCTCCATGTTACTAAAAATTTTAAATATAGTTTGATTTGTCTCAAATTTACCAAACCTTGCGTAATAATTTTGCAAATTTGCATCATTTAGCACGATGTTTTTGGTGCAGTTTTTGGTGATCTGCTCGTAGATAAGACCAAAAAGCTCAATAGAGGCATTTTGATTATCCATCACTCTATTTTCGTGATTTGTGACGACTACAAAGCCATCTTTTATCTCGTATTTTTCATTTTTATAATAAAAGCTAACATTTGCCACCTCTTGCTCGAAACGCTTTTTATAAGCAAAAGGCAAATAGTTTAAAACGCCCATTTTATCGATAATAGCTGAGCTTCTTACGCCACCATCTAGCTCGTGCTGCATGAAGTATCTTATGAAGCTGCCTTGCTCTATGTCAAAGCTGTTTAAATACTCGATCTTATCAAGGTATATACATCGGTAAAGCTTTACAAATTCTGGGTTTAGCCTAACATTTATCTCATCTTGTAGATCGCCATATTTTTCAGTTTGATCTGCATCTATAAATTCGATGATATTCATCTGCTTTTCGATCTTGTCTTTAACAAAGATTGAAATTTTCACATCCTGCATCTCGTAAAAGCACTTTATCGTATCTGTGGCACTTTTGGTGATATCTGTTTTAAATTTCTTAGCAAGCTCTGCTTTTTTAAGGGTGAGCGAAAAGTCGCCATTTTTTAGCTTGTTTTGTGAGTATAAAAGATAGAGCAGCTGCTCATAGACCATTAGATGTGAGTAGGTTAAAAAGGTATTATCCACTACAATTACGTAGTAGCAACGCGTTATAGAGTACCTTTTGTTATTTTGCAAAAATTCATCATAAATTTTTAATTTGCTTGGGGATTTACATACCTTAAAAACATCGTATGATTCTAAAAATATATTTTCCATTACTACCCCTTTTTACCTTTGCAAAAATATTACATAACTATTCTTTAAGCTAATTTGAATTTATAAGCTAGCTAATAAAAATAATTTTATAAAAACTAATATTAATTTAATTAAATATAGCTTAATTATATAAAATATTTTTGTATAAATCTATTTTTATTTACGAATTTTTATTATATAAAGTAAAAATTAGCTATAAAAATATATATTTTAAACTAAATTTAATAATTATAGTTATATTATTTTTCTCAGATAATCATGCTTAGATTTTAAAATTTACAAATTGGGAGCTCAAAATGGAATTTCTAATTTTGACGCTATTTCTGATCAGTGGTCTTATCCTATACATAAAGCCACAAATGAAGAAAATAGCAACGTCCTGTATGGCTTTGGGGTGCGTAATACTAGTTGCACTAGAGTTTTACGTAAATTTATGGGTAGTCTTGCCAATAGGCAACTTTTAGGGGGGCAAGATGCAAACAAAACAAAATGAAATCCCAGCAAACGAACAAGGCTTTTTCAACCTTATGTCGTTAGCCATCACCGCTCTTGTGGCACTTCCAGTCGGTATCGCCTGCTTGGTGCTTGGCTTTGGACTAGGCGATAACCCTTGCATAATGTGCTGGGCCGAGAGGATCACGATGATAGCTATCAGCCTAATAGCGCTTTTCATCATCAGGTACGGACTAAAGCCTGGCTATCTAGCAGCACTTTTACTAATGGCTTGCTGGGGCATATTCAATGGCTTTATCCACTACAGCCTAGATGGAACATTTGGCGGCTATCTTGACATCAAACAAGGTTTTGGCCTTGAAATTTTAGGTGCTCACACCCAGTTTTGGGTTATGGTTGTTGATTTTTGTGTGATCATATTTTTGGCTCTTATATTTTTGTTTAGCAAAAATTTGGGCCTTATAATGCAAAAAAGCTCAAATGGCGAATATGGCAACTTTCTAAGCTACTTGCCACTTGGCAAATTTGCAAATTTAGTCTTTATCGTGATCATACTTGCAAACTGCGTTCAAGCCTTTATAGCTTCTGGTCCACCGCCATATCTAGGATCTAGCACACCACCAAGAATGAGCATCGATCCTTCAAAATGGTTCTGGGAAAAAGACCACTGGGATAGCTCACTTGACTTTAGATTTGACTGGAACCCTGAGCTTCCAGACCTAGCAAAGTAAGGAGTAAAAGATGAAAAAGCTAATATTTTTTATCGCATTGGCAAGCCTTGCTTTTGGTTTTAGCTTTGACATGGATAGCAAAAATGGAGCTATCCAAAACACAAAAGAGCTAGGCCTTAAAGAGACGATCACTCTAAATTTGCAAAATGATAATGCAATAACTGGAGCTGACTACGATGAGGGCAAAAAGCAGTTCGCTCTTGTCTCAAACGACAACGAATTTTACATCGCAGATGAAAATTTAAAGCCAGTTAGCTACGCCAAACACGACCGTCATTTTATAATGGAAATGGAAGCAACAGTTGGAGCTAGCTGGTATAAAAATGAGCTTGGCATGATAAGTTACAACAAAACTTTTGTCTTTTATGAGCCAGCTAGCAACCTTGGTAAAGATGAGCAAAATAGCCAGTGGAGGCACCTATTGGCTGGATATGACGCGTGGAAGCTAAATGACCTTGGCAACAAGGGTAGATTTTCTACCATTAGATCAAAACAGCAGTACATCTTAGGCTGGGACTACTTAGAAAGTGAGAATAAATTTTTCACAGCTAGCGTGCCAAATGACGTTAGAGACTACTGGAGTGTGACTATATTTGATGGTGACGACAAGATGATCTTAGAAGAATTTGTGCCAAAAGCTGGAGCAAATTTGCAGCTAAAAGAGGGTAGAAATTTAAACAACTACTATATTACTGGCATCGACGCAGAGCCTGATGCGCTCTATCTTTTAAGCAAAAATTTCTCAACTATTTTAAAGTTAAATTTAACCACCAAAGAGATAGACGAGGCATTTAGTTTTAGTGGGGTAAATAACCCAAGAGCATTAGCAATCAAAGATAATAAATTTTACATATTCTCACGAGAAGGCAAAGAGAATAAAGTTTTTATCTTTGAGATGAAATAGCTATCAAATTTAAGGAGAAAACATGCAAAGACGTTCTTTCCTAAAAGGCACCGGAGCAGCTCTAGCAGCAGTTGGAACAGCTCCTAGCCTATTTGGTATGGAGCAATTTGAGGTGGATTTTAACCCAAAATCCTATAAGAACGAGGAAAATGTAGAGTACCACTACCTAACCTGTCCTAGAAACTGCCGCGATGCCTGTTCGATGATCGCTGAGATAAAAGACGGCAAAATGGTAAGCATAAAAGGAGATCCGAAGCACCCGCTAACGCAAGGCACAGTCTGCGTCAAGGGTCACACCTATGCCATGCACCTATATAACGCTGATCGCATCATGCACCCTATGAAAAGAGTCGGTAAAAAAGGTGAAGGAAAATGGGAGAAGATAAGCTGGGATCAAGCCTTAAAAGAGATAGCTGCAAAGCTAACTGAGATAAAAGAGAAATTTGGCGGCGAAGCCTTGACCGAGTTTGTCTACTCTGGCAACGAGGGACATATCTCAAAAACTATCGCACCAGGAAATTTCTTTGAAAAATATGGAGCCACAAGACTTGTTAGAAACCCTTGTGACTGGCCAAGATACGCTGGTACTCCTAGCGTTATAGGTACCGACTTCTCAAAAGATGCACTTGAGATCGATGAGAGCGATATGTACATTAGCTGGGGATCAAACGAAGCTTATACGGCCGTACACTGGATAAGATTTGCTCACCGTGTTAAAAAAAGAGGCGGAAAGATCATCGTCATAAATACAATAAGAATTCCTCTAGCAAACCAAGCAGATATGTTTATCCAGCTAAAACCATCTAGTGACCCTGCATTTTGTCTAGCGGTCTGTAAATTTTTAATAGAAGAAGATCTATATGATCATGAATTTGTAAAAAAATATACAACAGGCTTTGAAGATCTAGTGCACGAGTGCTCACTCTACACCTATGGCGAGCTATCTGAGATGTGCGGAGCAAGTGTGGATCAGATCAAAGTTTTTGCTAGAGAGTACGCTCACGCAAAAGCACCAGCTATCATGCACGGCGACGGCGGACAAAGACACTTTAACGGAGCAAGACTTGTTCGTGCGGTTACATTTTTACCAGTTTTAACTGGCGCCTTGACAAAGCTTGGTGGCGGACTATTTTGGGCGTATGTGCATGTAAAAGGCTGCTTTAATTTCGACAACTGCATGCCAGATCTCTCTCCAAAAGATAAAGATGGCAAAAAGATAGAAAGACAGCAAGTAAGCTATATAGAATTTGGTAAAGGCATACAAAAAGAAAATCCAACATATCTTGATAAGCCTATAAACACGGTCATTAGAGCATGCATCAACTACAACTCAAATTTAATGGTAACAGCTCCAAATACAAATTTGATCAAAAAGCGTGTAATGGACGATGACTTCTTTTTGGTTGTAATTGATCCTTACGAAACAGATACCTGTGACTATGCCGACTATGTTCTACCTGGTGTTACATTTATGGAGAGTGAGGATATCCAAAACGACCAAATTTCTGGATATGTCTGCTACAACGCTCAAAGTGTAAAACCTCTTGGTGAAGCTAAGACAAATTTAGAGTTCTTTAACGCTCTTGCAAAAGCTATGGGCTATACAGAAGAGTGCTTTAACTGGGATAGTGAAACGGTTTGCAGACGCTTTTTGGATACAGAATTTGCCAAAAAACAAAATATCACCTATGAAAAACTAAAGTCAGTCGGCTGGATCAAACCATTTAGAACGCCTGAAACGATGAAAGATCAGTTCCCATACTACCCTTATGCGCCAAAAGACAAACTAGTCTTTGGTACAAAGAGTGGAAAATGCGAGCTTTATTCGCAAACCTTTAAAGACGCAGGATATCATCCAGTAATAGACCTTGAAACTGACTGGGACTACTATGAAAAGAGCAATAAATTTGGAAAAGACTATCTTAAAAAATATCCGCTTTACTTCATGACGCCAGGTACTCAGCTCCAAGACAACTCAAACTGGGGCAATATGCCTTATATCTTAAAAAGAGTTATCGTTAAGGGCAATGCTGAGCTATTTATGACACGTGAAGATATGGAAGCACGCGGTATAAAAAATGGAGATACAGTTGAGGCAACAAACGAAAAAGGAACAGCCGTCTTTACAGCAGTCGAGACAAATCAAATGAACCCAGGCATAGTCTATGCGTGGAACAACATCTGGGTAAAAGTGACAAAATCAAGAACTGGAGCAAACATACTTTGCTCTGATGGCGTTAGCGATCTAGGAAATGGCTCAACTTATACAGCTAGCTTTTGTGAAGTAAAAAAAGCAGCTAAACAAGAGATGTAAAGGGGTCTAAGATGAAAAGAAAACAAGGTTTTTTATTTGATTATAACTTTTGCATAGGCTGCAAGGCTTGTGAAATTTCATGTCAAGTCTATCATAACCAAGATCCAGATATAAACTGGAGACATGTTGATGGCCTTATGATACATGAAGATGGCATAGAAAAAGAGATCTTTATAACTCACTCTTGCCATCACTGCGACGAGCCAGCCTGTATGGATGTCTGCCCAGTTGGGGCTTATATCAAGCTAGAAAATGGTGTCGTACAGCCACTCCATGATAAGTGCATAGGCTGCGGATACTGCTTGATGGCTTGCCCTTATGGCTCTATCACAAAAGGTAAAGACGGTAAAGCTCAAAAGTGTAATCTCTGCGCCGAAAAACTTGAGCGTGGCGAAGAGCCAGCTTGTGTAGCAGGCTGTCCATGTGGAGTACTAAAACTAGTTGATAGCAACGTTAGCGACAGCGCTGGTATGCAAAAAGAGATGCCAGGCTTTAAACACTTCTTTACCAAGCCAAACATCCGCTTTTATCCAAGAATGAAGCGAAACGAATTCATACACTAAAGAGTAAAAGATGGATAAGGTCAAAGAAAAGCTTAGCGTTAGCCTTAGTGTTGAAGACTTTTTAAGGCGATTTTTCTTAGTAGAGCTTAGAGAGCAAAATTTAGATGAGCTCATAAGCATAAGCCTTAATTTTAGTGATAAATTTAAAAATCATGACTTCATACTTTGGATAAATAAGTGCAAAGATGATCTAAATTTGCTAGACGAGCTAAGATATGAATTTAATAGGCTATTTGTAGGGCCAAGACACCCAAAAGCTGAGCCATACGAGTCGGTTTATTTTGATTATAAAACGATGTTTGGTGAGAAGACTATGCAGGTGCGTGGCTTTTATGAGAGCTCTGGACTAAAGCTTAGTAAAGAGCAGTTTGATAAATTTCCAGATGATTTCATCGGATACGAGCTGCAATACCTTTACTTTCTAAGTTTCAATGCCTTACAAGCAGACGAAAAAGAGAAAATGGATGAAATTTTACATAAAAAATATGACTTCATCCGCACTCATCCGTTTGAGTGGTTTTATAAATTTAGCTCTCGTTGTAAGGAGTCTACAAATTTAGAAGCCTATGTGAGCTTTGCTGATTTTTTAAATTTATATCTTGAAAACGAGATAGAGCAGTCAAGAGCTCTTCTAACTTTTAAGAGTTAAAGGATAGACAATGGAACAAACAACTTGGGGATGGCTCATAGTCATATATCTGTTTTTGGGCGGTTTAGGTGCTGGGGCATTTTTGTGCTCGGCTTTAGCCTATAAAGGCTTTTTGGGCAAACTAGATGAGAAATTTTACAAATTTGGATTTTTGCTAGCGCCAATAGCGGTCATAGTTGGAACTTTACTTTTGCTATTTGACCTAGCACCAAGTGCGGCGATCAATCCAGCTAAGATCATAGGCCTTTACACAAGACCAGTTTCTATAATGAGTATCGGCACATATCTTCTAACATTTTTCATAATAGTTAGCGTACTCGTGCTTTTACAAGTTAAAAAAGGTGGCAAAATTTGCGATATGATGCTTAGCCTTGGCTCGCTACTAGCTATTGGAGTGATGGGTTATACTGGACTACTTTTATATGTTGTTAAAGCGATCCCACTATGGGCAAGTATATGGCTACCGATACTATTTACTATCTCAGCCATATCAACAGGTCTTAGCGCAAACGCTATATCTGTGCTAAGTGGTGGTGGCGTTTTAAGCCATGAGTCGCATAAATTTCACACTATCTTAGTAGCGCTTGAAATTTTTGCCCTCTTGATGCTATTTGCAAGCGTTAGAAACGAAGCTGCTGGCATGGCTAGCATAACCAAAATAGTATCAGGCTCTCTAGCACCGATGTTTTGGATAGGTTTTATAGTGCTTGGTCTTGCACTGCCATTAATTGGCGGCAGTAAATTTATGCTACAAAGATGTAGCGTAACAAAAGACGGAGCAGTATGCGGATGTAGCGAAGGCATCAAAAGCTGCGTATATAATGAATATGGTGTTTTAGTCGGCGGTTTTTGCCTAAGAGCATTTATCGTTCTTGGAGCAATTTATATATTTTAATAAACTTTCTCCCTTTAAAAACTAGGCCGGATAGGATCTGGCCTAGCTATCTAATCATTTCTCGCCAAGTGGCCAGTAAACAACTGGTTTAACTCCTAGTCTTGCCTCACCATGATACATACCAAACTTATCTTTAGTCCAAGCAAAGCCAGTCTTGCCAAACTTATCAATAGAGATGATACCACCACTGCCACCTAGTGCTGCTACCTCTTTTACAGCCTCTCCGGCTGCTTTTTGCACATCTGAAGTTTTGTATTTATAAAGAGCTGAGACCTCATGAGCAGCATTTACACGCATGTAAATATCACCTGTGCCCGTACAAGAGACTGCCACTGAATCATTATCTGCATAGGTTCCAGAGCCGATTATCGGACTATCACCTATTCGGCCAGTCATTTTATTTGTCATGCCACCAGTACTTGTTGCTGCAGCTAGGTTGCCATTTTTATCAAGTGCTATCGCTCCAACAGTGCCAAGATATGGACGCTCATATAAATTTAGTGAAGTTTTCTTTGTCTTTTCACTATCAAGCATGAGCTTTTGTTTCTCTTTTGCCCTTTGGAGTGCGTCATATCTAAACTGTGTGAAAAAGTACTTTTAATCAACCATCTCTAGGCCGTTTTCTTTGGCCAATTAGCAGTCTATACATTTTTTATACTTAAAAATTTAACATCATCATATAAGTATTTTTTTGAAAAGACCTATTTCATACTATTAATATTTTCATAGACCGAGAGTATCATAATCATACCTTAACACTATCTCGTCATGATTTGCAATTTTCCATTAAAAAGACTACTTCATAAAAATAAACAGATTAAACCAAACAAAAAAATCCATAAAGAATAATAAATAAAAAACTTTTAGAAATAACAAGAAACTAAATTAAAAAATGAATAAACCCAATAACATAAAAACAAATATAAAAAATTTACTACATTTAATCAATAAAAACTAATTAAAAAAAGTAAAAACTAATATCATATACTTAAACAGAAATAAATACTAATAAAAAACCAAGATTAATAATATAAGAATTAAAAGCAGATTAACAACAAAGCCCGCAACGACCTACTTTTCCAACATCCCAGTAAGGGAGAGTATCATCAGCCAGGACGAGCTTAGCTTCTTGGTTCGAGATGGAGCA
>NZ_PIRX01000005.1:0-200644 GCF_003048605.1 Campylobacter concisus
CACCTACCCCACTGCACGTTCAAGGTTGCTGCGCCTTGCGCAGTTTTAATTAAAAAATAGAAATTTAAAAAGGATAAAAATGATAAAAAGTTATGTTTTAGGTTTTCCAAGAATCGGAGAGAAAAGAGAGTTAAAGCGCGCATTAGAGGGCTTTTGGGCTGGTAAAGAGGGCTTTAGTGAAGAGAATTTGCAAGAGACTGCAAAGACGCTTCGCCAAAGACACTGGAAATATCAACAAGACGCTGGCATTTCGGCCATTAGCGTTAATGATTTTTCATTTTACGACCTAATGCTTGATAACATCATCGCTTTTGGCGCTACACCTCCAAGATTTGCAAATTTAAGCGGCCTGGAGCAATATTTTGCTTGCTCAAGAGGCAATAAAAGTGGCGTTGCGATGGAGATGACAAAGTGGTTTAACACAAACTACCACTACATCGTGCCAGAGCTTAGCAGCGAGAGTAAATTTAGCCTAAAAGCTGACAAAATTTTAAATGAATACAAAGAGGCGAAGGCTAACGGCGTAAAAGGCAAGGTAAATTTGATCGGCCCTATCACATTTTTGGCCCTTTCAAAGACGACTGACGGCAGCTGCCCATTTAAGCACCTTGACGCTCTTGTAGGCGAGTACAAAAAGCTACTTGAGCAAATTTCTAAGCTTGATGATGAAATTTTAGTGCAGTTTGACGAGCCGATCTTTGTAACTGACAAAAATGAAAGCGACCTTTTGCCACTTATAACTAAGGTTTATAATGAGCTAACAGGTGTTGCTAGCAACATCAAGATCGTGTTTGCGACATATTTTGAGCATGCGATCAAGGCAGTTAGCGAAGTGGCTAAAACTAAAATTTACGGCATCGCACTTGATTTCATCCACGGCAAGAGAAATTTCGAAGCACTTGAGACTATCAAAAATAGCCATTTAACACTATTTGCTGGTGTGATCGATGGCAGAAATATCTGGAAAAGCAATATCGATGAAAAAGTAAAACTTGTTCATGAAATTTCAGAAAAAATAGGCAGCAAAGACTTTTACATCGGCACTTCATGCTCGCTTCTTCACGTGCCATACACTCTAAAATACGAAGAGAATTTAAACCCAGAGATCAAAAGCTGGCTAAGCTTTGCAGTTGAGAAGCTTGATGAGATCAAGATCATCACAAAACTAGCAAATGGCGAGAAGTTAAATGAGAGCGAAACAAAAATTTATGAAGAGAATAAAAATGCTGTTAAAACTCGCGCCACTTCAAAGCTCATCCACTCTGAAAGCGTTCAAAACCGCGTTAAAAATTTAAGCAAATTTGAGCGTGATGAGAAATTTGAAGACCGCATCAAAATTCAACGTGAAACGCTAAAATACGGCATATTGCCAACAACAACGATAGGTAGCTTCCCTCAAACGGTTGACCTTCGCGTACTTCGCCAAAATTTCAAAAAAGGCGAGATCGACGCGGCCGCTTATGAAGCAGGCATCAAAAAATACATCGATCACTGCGTGAAATTCCAAGAAGATATCGGCCTAGACGTGCTAGTACATGGCGAGCCAGAGAGAAACGACATGGTCGAGTACTTTGGCGAGCAGATCAGCGGATATGCATTTAGCCAAAATGGCTGGGTACAAAGCTACGGTAGCCGCTGCGTCAAGCCACCACTTCTCTTTGGTGACGTAAGCCGCCCAGAGCCGATGACTGTTAAGTGGATGAAATACGCTCAAAGTATCACAAAACATGTAATGAAGGGCATGCTAACAGGTCCTGTGACTATGCTAAACTGGAGCTTTGTGCGTGACGATCTTCCAAGAAGCGAGGTAGCAAAACAGCTTGCACTTTGTATCTACGACGAGATCGCAGACCTTCAAAACGCGGGCATCAGAGTGATCCAAGTCGATGAGGCAGCGTTTAAAGAGGGCTATCCGCTAAGAGCTGAAAATATCCCAGCTTATGAGAAATTTGCGGTTGATTGCTTTAAGCTTTCAGTAAGCTCAGCAGAGGCAAAAACTCAGATCCATACGCATATGTGCTACTCTGAATTTAACGATATTATTAAGACTATTGAGGCAATGGATGCTGATGTCATCAGTATCGAGACTGCAAGAAGTGGTAACGAGCTACTTAAAATTTTCAAAGCCGTTGGCTACAAACAAGAGGTTGGACCTGGCGTTTACGACATCCACAGCCCACGCGTGCCAAGTGTCGAGGAAATCGTCGCTCAGATCAAAGCTCTGCTTGAAGTCTTGCCAAAAGAGCAACTCTGGATCAACCCAGACTGCGGCCTAAAAACTAGAAAATGGGAAGAGGTCGAGCCGAGCCTTAAAAACATGGTAGAAGCCGTCAAGATCGTAAGAGGTCTATAAAATTTAATTAAAAAGGATTTGAAAAATGAAAAGGATTTTTCTATTTGTAATATTAGTTATATTTGCGTCCGGATGTAGTTCTGGACGCCACTCTATACCACTCAACAAAGGTGCGTACAAGCAAACAAATATCTATAGTATCAGCGAGGCTTTAAATTTAGAAGCTGCCAAAAAAGAGCTAGCAGGCTTTGAAAATGTGAGGCTTGAATTTGGCTCAAACGACCAAAATAAAAGCGTAATAAAGGCAAATGTAAAGGTTCAAAGATTTATCACTGATAGCGGGGATATAAAGGGCTATTGCCAAGAGGCTTTTGTCGCCGTCATAAAAAGATATATGATAGCTGCTAAAAAGCAAAATGCGGACGTGGCAAATATCGTAAGCTTTTGGCGAGCCGACGCGAAATACCTAAAAGACGAGTTTGTCTGCATGTCGTCAAAAAGTTCTGTTGGCGTGGTGATGAGGGCTGATCTAGTTCAAAAGTGAGAAAATGCTAAAAGAGAAAATTTTAAATAAAGAAAAAGGGCTCGTACTATATGGCCTTACGCCGCCAAAGGCCGAATTTGAGGAGTCCAAGCTGCGCGACATCTCGGATCGCTGGACGGGGCGGATAAATGATATCAAGGCCGATGGGCTCGTGCTTTACGAGGTGCAAGACGAGAGCGAGAGAAATGATAGCGAGAGGACATTTGAGTTTAGTGGGACGCTAAGCCCAGAAATTTACTACAAAAAGTACCTAAACGTCGCAACACCTAGTATATTTTACCGCGTGGCTAGCGGATACGGCGAGGATGAATTTCGCGCAGCGCTTAAGGCTCAAAGTTCAAATTTAAACGTGCTAGTGGGGGCAACTTCTAGCACGCAAAAAGTGAGTCTAAATTTAGCTCGCGCTTACGAGATCGCTAGCGAATTTAAAGAGTTGGCAGTGGGTGGCGTCTGTATCGCAGAACGTCACGGCAAAAAGGGCGATGAGCCACAAAGGATGCGTGAAAAGATCGCAGCTGGGGCTAAATTTTTCATATCGCAAGCGATATTTGACGCACAGCTAGCGCGTAAATTTTTAGAGGATTGTGCGGCTGCAAAGATAAGCGAGCCGATATTTCTTACATTTAGCACAGCGGGCAATGCAAAAACGCTTGAATTTATCAAATGGCTCGGAGTGAGCGTGCCAAGCTCGGTCGAAGAAAGGCTAAATTTAAGCTCTGACTACCTGGCTAGTAGCTGCGAGATCATCAAAGAAATTTGGTGCGAGCTAAAGAAATTTGGCGATGAAAATGGGCTAAATTTAAGCATAAATATAGAAAGCGTAATGGCAAAACGCGCCGAGATAGAAGCGAGCTTGGAGCTAACGCATAAGATGAGAGAGTTATTATGATCTAGTGAGTGAAGGTCATCAAATTTATCTATTTAAAAGTGAGTTTTTGGTTTAATTAAATAAAATTTTTAATATTAATTTAAAGTTGAAATAAATTATGACTAATATATTATTATGCGGTGGTTCTGGTACGCGACTATGGCCTATTAGTAGGACTTTGATGCCAAAACAATTTATTAAATTATTTGATGATAGGTCTCTTTTTCAGCTAACAGCACTGCGAAATAGTGAAATTTGTGATGGGACATTTGTTATAACAAACATTGATCATTACTACTTAGCAATGGATCAGATAGAAAATTTAAATATCACAAATTTCAAATATCTGCTTGAGCCAGTTGGTAGAAATACTGCTCCAGCGATCACATTGGCTTGTCTCGCACTTGATCCAAATGAAGTGGTTTTAGTAACGCCATCGGATCATTTGATAAAGGATATTAAAGAGTATCAAAAGAGCGTAAAGGTAGCAAAAGAGCTGGCTGAACAAAATTTTTTAGTTACTTTTGGCATAAAACCAAGTTCGCCTGAGACTGGATTTGGTTATATTGAGAGTTTTAGCGGTGATGTAAAGGCTTTTTATGAAAAGCCAGACTATGAAAGGGCAGTTAAATTTCTAAAAGATCAGAATTTCTACTGGAATTCAGGCATGTTTGTCTTCAAAGCAGGTGTTTTTCTGGATCAGATGAAAATTTTTGCCCCTGAGATACTTGAAGCATGTAAGCTAGCTTTCAATAACGCAAAAAAAGACGAATTTGATATTAAAATAGACACTACCGATATGCAAAATATCCCACAAAACAGCATAGATTATGCTGTGATGGAAAAATCAGATATCGTAAAAATGGTAGCTCTAGATGCGTCTTGGAGCGATCTTGGAAGCTTTGATAGTTTGGATGAGCAGCTACTAAAAGATGCCAATGGCAATACAATAAATAGCGATCTGGTGCAGATAAATTCTCACAATAATCTAGTCTTATCCAGTGGCAAAAAAATAGCCTTGATAGATGTTGATGATCTAACTATAGTTGATACAAAAGATGCTCTTTTAATATCTAAAAAGTCCTCTAGCCAAAAAGTAAAAAATGTGGTGGAAATTTTAAAAAAGGAGAGCTCCGAGCTTTGTAATGCTCACCTTACTACAAATAGGCCTTGGGGAAACTACACTGTTCTTGAAAATCAAGATGGCTATAAGATAAAAATAATAGAGGTAAAGCCTGGTAAAAGGCTATCTTTGCAAAAGCATTTTCATAGAAATGAGCACTGGATAGTACTATCAGGTAGTGCCACTGTGACTATCGGTGAGATAACTAGACTTGTTTGTCCTAATGAGTCTATCTATATAAAAATGGGTGAAATTCATAGGCTATCTAATGAAGGTAAGATCCCTGTGGTTTTAATAGAAGCTCAAGTCGGCGAATATACAGGCGAAGATGATATAATTCGCCTAGATGATGATTTTAAAAGGTGATTTATGGATAAGAAAGTAGCGTTAATAACTGGTATAACGGGTCAAGATGGATCGTATCTGGCGGAATTTTTACTAAAAAAAGGTTATATAGTCCATGGTATAAAAAGGCGAACAAGTCTTTTTAATACAGATAGGATAGATCATCTTTATCAAGATCCACATGTTGATAATAGAAACTTTTTCTTACACTATGGTGATATGACGGACTCTATGAATTTAACAAGGATCATCCAAGAGGTACAGCCAGATGAAATTTATAACCTAGCTGCCATGAGCCACGTGCATGTAAGCTTTGAGACTCCAGAGTATGTCGCAAATGCTGATGGCACAGGCACTCTTAGGCTTCTTGAAGCTATAAGGATACTAGGGCTTGAGAAAAAGACAAAAATTTATCAGGCATCTACATCTGAGCTTTACGGAAAAGTGCAAGAGACACCGCAGAGCGAGACTACGCCATTTTATCCAAGAAGCCCTTATGCTGTCGCAAAGATGTATGCGTACTGGATAACGGTTAATTATAGAGAGGCTTATGGCATTTTTGCTTGTAATGGTATATTGTTTAACCATGAATCACCAGTTAGAGGTGAGACATTTGTAACTAGAAAGATCACAAGGGCAGCTAGTAAGATAGCGCTTGGGCTTCAAGACAAGCTTTATCTTGGAAATTTAGATGCCAAAAGAGACTGGGGTCATGCAAAAGACTATGTGAAGATGATGTGGATGATACTTCAAGCTCCAGAGCCAGAAGACTGGGTAATAGCAACTGGCCAAACAACAGCGGTTAGAGATTTTGTAAAATTTGCATTTGCCTATGCTGGTATAAATTTGAGATTTGAAGGAGCCGGCGTAGATGAAGTAGGAGTCGTGGACTCACTAAATTTTGAAAAGGCAAAAGAGTTAAATTTAAATTTATCTCATTTAAGTGTTGGTCAAACTGTGGTTTGTGTGGATCCAAGATACTTTAGACCAACGGAGGTTGATTTGCTACTTGGAGATCCTAGTAAGGCAGAGAAAAAACTAGGCTGGAAGAGAGAATTTAACCTTCAAGATCTAGTAAATGATATGATGAAATCAGACTTAAAGCTCATGACAAAAGACGTCTATTTAAAAGATGGCGGATATGAGATAATGAGCTATTTCGAGTAAAAAATGGATAAAAATAGCGAAATTTATGTAGCAGGACATAAGGGACTGGTAGGCTCTGCTATAGTGAGAAATTTAAAATCAAAAGGCTATGAAAATATAATCACAAGAACTCATAGCGAGCTTAATCTTATGGATCAAAAAGCTGTTTGTGAGTTTTTTGAAAAAGAAAAACCTGAGTATGTAGTACTGGCCGCTGCAAAGGTTGGCGGAATAGTGGCTAATAGTACGTATAGGGCTGATTTTATATATGAAAATTTACAAATTCAAAATAATGTGATCCATCAAAGCTATGTGCATAAGGTAAAAAAACTATTATTTCTGGGAAGTACTTGCATATATCCTAAAGATGCTCCACAGCCAATGAGTGAGGAGGTGCTTTTGACATCTCCACTTGAATACACAAATGAGCCATACGCGATCGCTAAAATAGCTGGCATGAAGATGTGTGAGAGCTATAATCTGCAATATGGTACAAATTTCATATCTGTAATGCCTACAAATTTATATGGTCCAAATGATAACTTTGATCTAGAAACTTCGCATGTATTACCAGCACTTATAAGAAAGATACACTTAGCAAAGCTTTTAAGCGAAGAAAAATTTGATGAAGTGGTAAAGGATCTAAAAGCAAGAGATATAAATGAAGCTATGGCTTATCTTGATAAATTTGGTATTTCAAAAGATAGAGTAGAAATTTGGGGTACAGGAGAGCCTAGACGGGAGTTTCTGCACTCAGAAGATATGGCCGATGCCTGCGTGTTTTTACTGGAGAATAGAGACTTTAAAGATACTTATGATAAAAATAGCAAAGAGATAAGAAATACGCATATAAATATAGGCACAGGCAAAGATATCTCGATAAATGAGCTAGCAAATTTGGTTAAAAATATAGTTGGCTTTAAAGGCGAGCTATACTTTAATGATAGTAGGCCCGATGGTACGATGCTAAAACTAACGGACCCGTCTAAGCTCTACTCTCTTGGTTGGAGGTATAAAATAGAGCTTGAAGATGGCATAAAGACACTTTATGAGTGGTATTTAAATGGCTAATCCAAAAAAGCTGTTAGCAATAACAACAAGGCAAGAAAAGAAAAATTTTATAATTTTGATTTTTATGAGTATTTTTTTGTCGATCATTGAAACTGTTGGAATATCTGCTATTATGCCATTTATCACTTTGGCATCAGATCCATCAAAAATAGTTAGCAATAAATACTCAAAAATGGTTTATGATTTTTTTGAATTTTCTACCACTACAAATTTTATGATATTTTTTGGACTTTTTTTAATAGGATTTTATATTTTTAGAGCTACTTATTCGATGCTTTATAATTATATACTTAATAAATTTGCGTTTGGAAGATTTCATGCTTTTGCATTTAGGCTTTTTAAAAACTATACAAATTTACCGTATAAAAGATTTGTAAAAAGAAATAGTGCAGAATTAATAAAGACTATTGTAAATGAAGCCTCAAATCTTTCTTTTTATATGCAAAGCCTACTTTTGATATTCTCGGAATTTTTTACTGTAGTATTGCTGTATGCCTTATTGCTTTTAATGGATTGGAAAATGACTCTAGTTTTAACTATTCTTTTGGGGGCAAAAGTATTATTTTTATTGTTTTTTCTAAAAAAAAGAATAGAAAAAGAGGGTTTAAAAAGGTCAATAATGCAATCAAAATTTTACAAAATTTTAAATGAAACATTTGGTAATTTCAAAATTATAAAACTTATACAAAATGAAGAAAAACTTTATAGTGAATTTTCAAACATAAGCTATGGTTATGCTAGGGCCAATATTGTAAGCAATACCTTAAGCCAACTGCCTAGGCTTTCTCTAGAAACGATTGGTTTTAGCGTTCTTATAGGAATTGTTGTTTATGTTCTTTTTCAATATAACGATGCAAACTTTGTTTTGCCAATTATTTCTATGTATGCCCTAGCTTTATACAGAATTCTTCCCGCTTTAAACAGAATACTTTCTAACTATAATACTCTTTTATTTTTATCTAACTCTCTTGATGTTGTATATAGTGATCTTAGCTATACTCCACAAATAGAAGGTAAAGATTTTATAGATTTTAAAAACAAAATAGAATTAACAAATATAAGCTTTGAGTATAACAGAAATAAAAAGGTTCTAGAAAACATCAATATAATTATAAACAAAGGCGATAAAGTTGCTTTTATGGGAGAGAGTGGAAGTGGAAAGTCTACTCTAGTTGATTTGATTATTGGATTATATAAGCCACTTAGTGGTGAAATAGTTATAGATGATAAGAAATTAACCACTGATAATGTAAAATCTTATAGGTCAAAAGTAGGCTATATACCACAATCAATATACCTTTTTGATGGCACGGTTGGAGAAAATGTGGCCTTTGGCTACGAATACAATAAAGAAAAAATTATAGAAGTTCTAAAAAAGGCTAATATATATGATTTTTTGTATTCGAAAGAAGGTATAGATACTTTGGTTGGAGATGGTGGAATCCAGTTAAGTGGTGGGCAAAAACAAAGAATAGGAATAGCTAGAGCTCTATATAGTGACCCAGAAATTTTAGTACTAGATGAAGCAACAAGTGCTTTAGATAATGAAACAGAAGCAAAAATAATGGATGAGATATACGAAACAAGTCAAGATAAGACATTGCTAATCATTGCACACAGATTAAGCACAATTGAAAGATGCGATAGAAAAATAATGCTATCTAATGGAAAAATAATATGAATAATATCTTAAGCTTAATAGGACGCACGAAAAATCTCTTTGAGGATGACATAAATGCACTTGATAAAGACCTAAAAGAGATAGTCTCAAGCTCAAGCTTTCTAGTTATCGGTGGAGCAGGATCTATAGGCTCTGCCGTGACAAAAGAGATCTTCATAAGAGACCCCAAAAAACTCTACGTCGTTGATATCTCTGAAAACAACCTTGTTGAGCTAGTGCGCGACATAAGAAGCGAGTTTGGATATATAAGTGGCGATTTTAAAACTTTTGCCATAGATGTTGCAAGTGCTGAGTTTGACGCACTTTTGGTGCAAAGTGGTGGATTTGACTACGTGCTAAATTTATCAGCGCTAAAGCACGTTAGAAGCGAAAAAGACCCATTTACACTCATGAGAATGCTTAAAACAAACATCTTTAACACTGATAAAACGCTAGCGCAAGCTTGCAATATGAAGTCAAAAAAATATTTCTGCGTCAGTACCGACAAGGCCGCAAACCCTGTAAATTTAATGGGAGCTAGCAAGCGCATAATGGAGATGTTTGTGTTTAGGCACTCTTTAGAGATCGACGTCTCGATGGCTAGGTTTGCAAACGTAGCATTTAGCGACGGCTCGCTTCTTTTTGGTTTTCAAAAACGCATAGAAAAGTCTCAGCCCATAGTCGCTCCAAACGACGTCAGACGCTACTTTTTAACGCCAAAAGAGAGCGGTGAGCTCTGCCTTTTAAGCACTATTTTTGGCGAAAATAGAGATATATTTTTCCCAAAATTAGATGAAAATTTAGACCTCATAACATTTAGCGAGATAGCCAAGCGATACTTAGCAAATTTAGGCTATGAGCCATTTTTGTGTGAAAATGAGGAGGAGGCTAGAAAGCTAGCCAAAGTGCTTCCAAAAGATGGCTTTTACCCTTGTCTTTTTGCGCCTAGCGACACGACTGGAGAGAAGGACTACGAGGAGTTTTTCGTTGATGGCGAGAGACTTGACATGCAAAGACTTCAAAATATCGGCATAGTCAAAAATGATGCAAATTTTGACAGCAAAAAGCTAGAAATTTTCAAAAACAATATCTTAAATTTAAAGTCAAGCTTAACATGGAGCAAAGAGGACGTTTTGCGTGAAGTTTTCGAGCTCATACCAAATTTTATGCATAAAGAAACAGGAAAGTATCTCGATGAAAAAATGTAATTTTGACGAGGTTTTAAAATTTATAAAAAGCACCTTTGGCAAAGACAAAGTCCCGCTTCACGAGCCTAAATTTATAGGCAATGAGAAAAAATATCTACTTGAGTGCATCGACTCTAGCTTTGTCTCAAGTGTCGGCAAATTTGTCGATGAGTTTGAGAGCAAGCTAGCTCAAATGGTCGGTGCTAAATTTGCAGTTGCCACGACAAATGGCACCTCGGCGCTTCACATCTGCCTAAAACTAGCTGGCGTAGAGCAAAATGACGAAGTGATCACGCAGCCAGTTACTTTTATAGCCACTTGTAACGCCATTAGCTACCTTTTTGCAAAGCCAGTTTTCGTGGATGTTGATCTTGATACACTTGGTATGTCGCCAGCGTCACTTAGTGCGTTTTTGGAGAAAAACTGTGAGCTAAAAGGCGGCAAATGTGTCAATAAAACTAGCGGTAGGATATTGCGAGCCTGCGTACCTATGCAAACTTTTGGACTGCCTTGCAAGATAGATGAGATAGCTGAAATTTGCAATCGTTGGAACATTGCTTTAGTAGAAGACTGCGCCGAGAGCCTTGGCAGCTACTACAAAGGCACTCATACGGGGAATTTTGGCAAGCTTGCAGCGATGAGCTTTAATGGCAATAAGATAGTCACAAGCGGAGGTGGCGGAGCTATCATCACAAACGATGAGGAGATAGCAAAGCACGCTAAATTTATCACCACAACGGCTAAGGTGCCACATCCTTTTGAGTATCGTCACAGCGAGATCGGCTATAATTACCGCTTGCCAAATTTAAATGCGGCCCTGCTTGTGGCACAGCTTGAAAATTTGGAGCTATTTTTAAAGAGCAAACGCGAGCTTGCGATGATCTATAAAGAGTATTTTTCTAAATTTGATGATGTGAAATTTATAGATGAGCCAGCAGACGCTAGGTCAAATTTTTGGCTAAATGCGGTGCTTTTTGAAAGCCGTGAAAAGCGAGACGAGTTTTTGAAATTTAGCAATGAAAATGGCGTTTTCACGCGTCCTATCTGGCAGCTCATGAATGAACTTGACATGTTTAAGGACTGCCAAAGAGATGAACTAAAAAATGCTAAATTTCTAAGCGACAGGATAGTAAATATCCCAAGTAGTGCAAGGGTGTAGCCATATATGCAAAATAATAAGGAGAATGGCATGAAGCTTAAAATAGGGTATTTTGCAGAGGGATTATGGGGTTCGAAAGGTATAGAAAATATTATTGCCGATAGTAAAATAGAGATTGCATTTATCTATTCAAAAACAAATTATAATGGTATTTTAAGCGATCTTGCTAAGAAAAATGGTATAGATTTTTTGCAAGATGATAGCATTAACGACCCTATTTTCTTAAAAAAAGCAAAGGAATACTCTTGCGATTTGTTTGTATCAATATCTTTTAACCAAATTTTTAAAGAGCCGCTTATAAATACTCCAAAATTAGCCACAATCAACTGGCATGCAGGAAAGTTACCCTTTTATAGAGGTAGAAATATCCTAAACTGGGCTTTAATAAATGGTGAAACAGAATTTGGAATAACAGTTCATTATATGGAAGTTGGTATAGATACAGGAGATATAATCTTACAAAAAAATTTTGTAATTTCTGAAAACGATGACTACAAGAGTCTTTTTGATAAGATTACAGATTATTGTGCTGGCACTATATATGATGCGGTGGTTAAATTTAAAAATGGAAGAGCCAAAGGCATAAAACAAAGCGATATACATCCAACCGGCTTTTATTGTACATATAGAAAAAATGGTGATGAATTTATAGATTTTAATCAAACCAGCCAAGAGGTATTTAACTTTATTAGGGCATTATCCTATCCAGCTATTGTTGCAAGAGCTAAGTTGAATAATAAAGAGATGAAGATAAACAAAGCCATGCTTATAAAAGATGCTCCGAGCTATAAATGTCCGATAGGAGCAATTCTTCAAAAAGATAAGGACGGATTTTTAGTAAAAACAAAAGATAGTTTTATAAAAATAGTTGAGTATGAATTTGATGATAAATTTAGTATCGGAGATAGATTTGAACTCATATAATTCACTAAATGACATCTATTGTAATAAAGACTATATATCACTCTATCTAGAAGATGATGATGAAATTTTTACCTTTAACTATACGCAGAATGAAAATCTTTTTTTTAATATATCTATAAAAAAAAAGATAGAGCATATAAATAACATAAAAGTAAATGATGGTTTTTTTGATCTTGAGAGTGCATATGGGTATGGTGGTTTTTATGCCAATACAAATGATACATCTTTTATTCAAGAAGCACTTTGCAAATACAGAGAAAAATGTTTAGATGAGAAAATAATAGCAGAGTTTTTTAGGTTCAATGTGTTTAATGATTTCGCAGCATTACACAAAGACAAATTTGATATGTGTAGATATGATAGAGACACCATCTATATTGATCTAGATAAAACATATAATGAAATTTATAATAGCTATAAGACAAATTTGCGCCGAAATATAAAAAAGGCAAATCAAAATGATCTAAAATTTCATAAACTTGAAGAAAAAGAAAAGTATGCTGATAAATTTTTTGAGCTATATACAAAAACTATGTTAAAAAATGAAGCAGATAAATTTTATTTTTTTAGTATAGAATACTTTAAAAGAATTTTAAGCTTTAAGGAAACGTTATTATACGCCGTAAGCCATGAAGATAAGATTATCAATATGGTGATTTTATTAAGCTCAGATGATAAAATTTATTACCATTTAGGTGCAACCGATCCAAATTTTTATAACTTAAATACAAATCACTTTATTTTTGATAATATTGTGAAGAGCTATGTAAATTCTAAAAAAATTTTATATCTAGGTGGCGGCACAAACGGATCAAAGGATGACCCGCTTTTTCGTTTTAAGCAGCAATTTTCAAACGATTTAAAACCATTTTATATATGTGGTAATGTATATAATCGCGATATTTATAAAAAATATAATGAAATTTGGCTGAATCAAAGCAAGCAAGATTGCGAAAGATTTTTAAAATATAGAATGGAGATAAAATGAGTGTTTTTATCATAGCTGAGGCTGGAGTAAATCACAATGGTGATATAAATTTAGCTAAAAAACTTATAGACATAGCAGCCAAGGCTGGCGCTGATGCGGTAAAATTTCAGACATTTAAAGCTACTCTTAATATTTCAAAAAACGCACAAAAAGCTAACTATCAAAAACAAACTACTGATAAAAATGAAAGCCAGTTTGAGATGATAAAAAAGCTTGAATTAAATGAGGATATGCACAAGGAGCTCATAGCCTACTGCAAAGAAAAAAATATCACGTTTCTCTCAACCCCTTTTGATAGCGATAGTATAAAGCTTCTTGATGAGCTTGGGCTTGACACATTTAAAATCCCAAGTGGTGAGATAACAAATTTACCTTATCTTAGACAGATAGGTGGCTTAAATAAAAAGATCATTCTCTCAACTGGCATGGCAAATTTAGGCGAGGTGGAAGCCGCGATAGAAACACTTGTAAAAAACGGCACGAAACGTGAAAATATAAGCCTTCTTCATGCAAATACGCAGTACCCAACGCCAATGGAGGATGTAAATTTAAAAGCAATGACAACACTAAAAAATGCATTTGGGCTTGAGGTCGGATATAGTGATCATACGCTTGGCATTGAGGTCGATATCGCAGCGGTTGCCATGGGAGCAAAGGTCATAGAAAAGCACTTTACTCTTGATAAGAGTATGCCTGGGCCTGATCATAAGGCTAGCCTTGAGCCAGACGAACTGGCGGCTATGGTTAGGAGCATTAGAAATATTGAATTAGCACTTGGAAATGGACTTAAGCGCTTTAGCAAAAGTGAGAGCGAAAATATCAAAATAGCTAGAAAGTCGATCGTGGCAAAATGCGATATAAAAAAGGGTGAAATTTTTAGCGAGCAAAATATCTGCGTAAAACGCCCAGGAGATGGCTTAAATCCTATGAGGTGGGATGAGGTGATCGGACAAATTTCACAAAAAGACTATAAACAAGATGAGCTGATATGAGAAAAATTTGTGTAGTAACTGGTGCTAGAGCAGAATATGGTCTGCTTTACTGGCTCTTAAAAGAGATTGAGGCAGATAGTGAACTTAAGCTTCAGCTCATTGTTACTGGCATGCACCTAAGTCCTGAGTTTGGGCTAACATACAAAGAGATAGAAAAAGAATTTAAGATAGATAAAAGGGTTGAAGATCTTTTGTCGTCGGATACATCTATAGGTATTTCAAAATCAATGGGGTTAGCTCAGATATCTTTTAGTGAGGCTTATGAAGAGCTCAGCCCAGATATTGTTGTTGTACTTGGTGATAGATATGAAATATTTAGTGCAGCCAGTTCTGCAATGATAGCTCGAATTCCGATTGCTCATATCCACGGTGGAGAAGCAACCGAGGGATTAATAGACGAAGCAATAAGGCATAGTATTACGAAAATGAGCCATTTGCATTTTACTTCAACCAATGAATATAAAAATAGAGTAATCCAGCTTGGTGAGCATCCAGATAGAGTTTATAATGTAGGTGGCATGGGGATAGAAAATATAAAAAGACTAAAACTCTTAAATAAAAAAGAGTTTGAGGAGTCAATAAATTTTAAGTTAAATAAAAAAAATTTATTAGTTACTTTTCATCCTGTTACTTTGGAAAATAATACTGCAGAAGAGCAATTTCAAGCGTTATTAAATGCTATAGATGAGCAAAAAAATACAAACATTATATTTACTAAGGCAAATAGCGATACAGATGGAAGAATTATAAATTTAATGATTGATAAATACGTGTCCAATAATAAAAACAAGTCCGTTTGTTTCACTTCTCTTGGGCAAATAAGATACTTAAGCGCACTTCAATATGTAGATGCAGTAGTTGGAAATAGCTCTAGTGGGCTTGCAGAAGCTCCTAGTTTTAAAATAGCTACCATAAATATTGGTGATAGACAAAAAGGACGGATAAAAGCTTCTAGTGTAATAGACTGCCAAGCTAATAAAAATTCTATTTTAAAAGCTTTTGATAAGGTATACTCTCGCGATTTTCAACAAGTTTTAAAAAATGTAGTAAATCCATATGGTGATGGATGTGCTAGTAAAAAAATAATAGAAGTTATAAAAGGAGTGGATTTAACAAATATTTTGAAGAAATCGTTTTATGATTTAAAGGTTGATTTATGAAAATTATGTTTATAGGCACTGTTGAATTTTCATATAAAGCATTAAAAAAGCTTATTGAACTAAACGCGGAAATAGTTGGCGTTTGCACCAAAAAAAAATCTGACTTTAACTCTGATTTTAAGGATTTAACTCCACTTTGCAAGAAGGTAGATATTCCATTTAAATATGTAGATGATATAAATTCTAATGAAAATATTGATTGGATAAGGAGCTTAAGTCCAGATATTATATTTTGCTTTGGCTGGTCAAATTTAATAAAAAAGGATTTACTTACTTTACCAAAAATGGGAATTGTTGGATATCATCCAGCCCTGCTGCCAAAAAATAGAGGTAGGCACCCACTTATCTGGGCTTTAGTCCTTGGGCTTAGTGACAGCGGTTCTACATTCTTTTTTATGACAGAAGGTGCAGATGATGGTGATATATTGTCTCAAGAAAAGGTTAAAATTTTATATGAAGATAATGCTAAAAGTTTATATGATAAAGTTTCAAATATTGCACTAAGACAAATAGAAGACTTTTTGCCAAAACTACAAAACAATAGTTTTAAGACAATTAAACAAAATAATGATTTGGCTAATGTATGGAGAAAAAGAGGTAAGGTTGATGGGAAGATTGACTTTAGGATGACCTCTAGGGCGATATACAATCTTGTTCGAGCATTAACAAAACCTTACGTTGGAGCTCATGTGGAATATAATGAGCAAGATATATCTATATGGAATGTAGAGGAAGTGGAATTTGACCAAAATAATATTGAATTTGGTAAAGTTCTAGAAAATGATGGCAAAAGTATTGTGGTAAAAACATACGATAAAGCAATCAAAATTATAGACCATGGTTTCAAAGAGCTGCCTAAAGTAGGAGAATATTTATGAAAAACAAAATTCTTGTGGTGGCTGTTCATCCAGACGATGAGACATTGGGCTGTGGAGGGACGCTACTTAAGCATAAGCATGATGGAGATGAAATTTACTGGCTTATTTGCACAAAAACGGATGAGAATAGCGATTATTATACCACTAGAGAAAATGAGATAAAACAAGCTTCGGATGCTTATAAATTTGATGGTGTTTTTAGTTTGGGACTTAATACAATGCGAGTAGATGAGTATAGTATGAGCGAGCTTATAGGCAAAGTCTCAAAGGTAATAAGTGAGGTAAAGCCAAACATCATATACCTTCCATTTAAAAGTGACGTGCATAGCGACCATAGGAAAATTTTTGAAGCGAGCTATAGCTGCACAAAGGCATTTAGATATCCATTTATCAAAAAGATATATATGATGGAAATTCTAAGTGAAACAGAATTTGCCCCAGGTGTTAAAGAGGATGCTTTTATGCCAAATTCATTTGTGGATATAAGCAATTATCTTGATAAAAAAATAGAAATAATGAAAATTTTTAAAAGTGAAATAGGGGAACATCCATTTCCAAGAAGTGAAAGAAATTTAAGAGCATTAGCCACCTTAAAGGGGGCAACTTGTGGATGTGAGTATGCTGAAAGTTTTATGCTTTTAAAGGAAATTTTATGAAAAATATAAAAAACATAAAGCTAAAACAAAATGCTACTATAAAGGAAGCTTTGGAGATTATAGATAGCGGAGCTATGCAGATAGCTTTGGTTGTTGATGACAATGATAAGCTTCTTGGGACACTGACAGATGGCGATATAAGAAGGGGTATATTAAGGGGGCTAGACCTTGATAGTCCTATAGAGACGATCGTTTTTAAAGAGCCTGCTATTGCAAAAATTTCTAGCACAAAAGAGGAAATTTTAAAGATAGCATTATCTAAAAAACTTCACCAGATACCAATAGTAGATGATAATGGAATAGTTTTGGACTTAAAAGAGATAGAAGAGCTTGTTGAGCCAAAGATCAAGACAAATAGAGTTATCTTAATGGTAGGAGGCCTTGGCACTAGGCTTAGACCGCTTACGCAAGATATGCCAAAGCCGATGCTAAAGGTTGGAAATAAGCCGATTCTTCAGACGATAGTCGAGAGATTTGCAGAGTATGGCTTTGTGAATATCACGATGTGCGTAAATTTTAATGCAAGCATTATTAGGGACTATTTTGGCGACGGAAAAGAATTTGGCGTAAATATAGACTACGTTTTAGAGCAAAAAAGGATGGGTACAGCAGGAGCGTTAAGCTTGCTAAAAGAGCGTCCAAGTGAGCCATTTTTTGTTATGAACGGTGATCTTCTTACAAATGTAAATTTTGAGCACATTTTTAACTATCACACGCTACATAAAGCCACAGCCACAATGTGCGTCAGAGAGTACGACTATGAGGTACCTTACGGCGTGGTAAAGATGAATGATAATAAAATAACTGCTATCGCAGAAAAACCAGTGCAGAAATTTTTTGTAAGTGCTGGGATATATATGCTCTCACCTGAAATTTTAGATCTTATTCCACAAGATGAGTTTTATGATATGCCTACGCTGTTTGAAAAGCTAATAAAATTAAGTAAAAATGTTATATCATTTCCGATCAGAGAGTATTGGCTTGATATCGGACGTATGGAAGAATATCAAAGAGCAAATGAAGAGTATAAAGAAGTTTTTTAATGTATAAAAATAATAGTTTTTTAGCGATTGTACCGGCAAGAGGAGGCAGCAAGGGTTTGCCTGGAAAAAATATTAAAGAATTATGCGGAAAGCCAATGATTGCATACACTATAGAACAGGCTCTTAGATCAAAATATATTAGCGATGTAATAATTTCCACAGATTCTGCAGATATAGAAAAAATTGCAGTCGAATATGGAGCAAAAAGTCATTTCTTAAGGCCCGGATACTTGGCAAGCGATAACGCAAAAGCTATTGATAATTACATATATACCATTGATAGATTAAATAAATACTTTGGATATAACATTGAAAGTTTTGTATTGCTTCAACCCACATCACCATTAAGAATTGCAGAAGATATAGATGGTGCTATTGAGCTTTTTATAGAAAAAAAAGCAGATAGTGTAATTAGTTATACTGAAGAATATCACCCTATAGAATGGCATAAATATATCACAGCAGATGGAAAATTTGAAAATATATTTGAAGAAAGACTTCTAAATCGCCAAGAAATTAGAAAAAGCTATTTTCCAAATGGTGCAGTATTTGTTTTTGATTATAAGTTAATAAAACAAAATAAATACTATGGGGATAACTCGTACGCCTATATAATGCCAAGAGAACGCTCTATAGATATTGATACCATTGAAGACTTTAAGTATGCAGAATTTATAATGAATTCTATATAATAAATCATTTATAATTTTATAAGTAAAAATAAGTAGTGTAGTAGTATTTGGTTGATTTTATTTAATGTTTTATAATTAGAAGGTGTTTATGAGAGTCTTTAAATATGTTAGGGATATATTAAGTTTATTAAAGAGAGGAACCTTTATTGATTATATATTTTTTTATGTAAGGTCTATTTCAAAAGTCAAACAGCTAAGCAAAATAGATCTATCAAATATATCTAAGTATTTTAAAGAAAATTCTAATTTTATAAAATCAGATAGAAAAGTCTTGTTAGAGTTTTTTAGTGATTATCCTGTAATGGTTCACAACATTTGTAATTTCAAATTGCTTTTAGAAAATTTAGGAGCTACAAATAGTATAGCTTTACTTCAATATAACTCGGATATTAAGATGAAATATATTGCAAATATATATGGCATAGATAGTTTTGTATCGGTATATACTTTTAAAAACATTTTATATAGATATAAGGCGCTAATTTTTTTATTTAATAATTGTAAAGCTTTTAATTATAATAAAACTTGCGGCTGGAATATAATTTGCGAAGGTATTGAAATAGGCGATCTTATATATGATCAATTTCTAAGGTTCACGAATTTGCCAACTTATAGAAAGATGGATTTAAGGTTTTTATTATATATTTATAACGCTGTAACGCTTTTTTATAGATACAAAGATATTCTAACTGAAAGTAGAATCACTGATGTTGTTTTGTCTCATAATGTATATGCTGACTATGGAATATTTTTTAGAGTAGCTTATCTGGTAGATCCAAATATAAAATTTTATGATGGAGAAACGAATAAGAACGGATATATTACTATTCAGAATGCTACAAAGGGGTTTATAAAAAAACCGAGATGCTTTAATCAGGAAATTATGGATATGGTATTTTCCGGAATTTCTGAGAAAGAGCTGCAAAAAGAATATGAAGATACAATACTCCTTAGGGTTAATGGAAAAAACCATAAAAATTTTGATAATGTAAACGTATACTTAAATACTGAAATAAATAGTATAGGTGAGTTAAAGGCTAGATATGCGATACACAAAAAAGGTAAAAATTTTTTTATATTTTCGCATGCTTTTGTCGATGCTGTTAAATATTTTGACACACTTTATTCAGATTTTTATACTTGGTTATATGAGACTCTATTAGTATTATCAAAAAAAACATTAGAGCATAATTTCTATATAAAACCTCATCCTTCGGAATACCTTTATAAATGTGATATTACTGTTAAAAGTGTTGTTGATGAGATAAATGCTAAATATGGTGCTAAATTTATATATCTTGATAAAAAGGTAGATAATAAAGTAGTATTTGAATATGCAGATGCTTGCCTAACTTGTACTGGAACAATCGGTGTTGAAGCCCCTTGCTTTGGTGTTCCAGTTTTTACAACTTCAAATTTTTTGGAAACAACTAAAACTACTATAAATTCTTTAACTATAGATGAATATAAGAAAAACTTGGAGAATATAGAAAATGTTAAAAGGTTAAGTGATGATGTCGTTGAAAGGGCAAGATTATATTTTATCTTTTTTGATAAATATTCTATGATTGATTTAGAAAATCCAATTGAGGATGTTTATAAATATTCTTATAAACAATATAAACTTATAAATAATTGTATTATGAACAGCCCAAAAATAAAGGATCAAAGACTTTTTAAGGCATTTAAACATTCTATGAAGAACAATTACTTATATGTTTATAAAGTATATAATATAAATGAAAATTACTTTAAAAGAGCTAATTGTACTGATGAAACAATTTATTAAGAGTTTAATTCCACCTATTTTATTGAAATTTTTAAAGGGACTGAGGCCAAATAAATACGGCTGGAAAGGTAGTTATAACACTTGGGAGGAAGCGAAAAAAGCATCCATTGGCTATGATAGTGAGGAAATACTCCAAAAGGTTAGAGCCTCTCTTTTAAAGGTTAAAAATAAAGAAGCTATTTTTGAGAGAGACAGCGTAATATTTGATAAAATCCAATATTCTTGGCCGTTATTAGCTGGACTGATGTATGCTTGTGCAAAATCCAAAGGAAAGCTTAGGGTGCTTGACTTTGGTGGAAGTTTAGGAAGCACTTATTTTCAAAATAAAAAATTCTTGGATTGCTTTGATGAAGTTTCTTGGAGTGTTGTTGAGCAAAAGCACTTTGTTGATATAGGTAAAATGGATTTTCAAGATGATAGGTTAAAATTTTATTATGATATTGAAACTTGCAAGAAAGAACAAGGTCCAAATGTTTTATTGCTTTCAAGTGTATTACAATATATTGAGAGACCTTATGATTTATTAGATAAAATACTAAAAGATAATTTTGAATTTATTTTATTGGATAGAACAATTTTTTCTAAAAAATACAAAAAGGACCTTATAACTATACAACACACAGGAGATATATATGGGAATACTACCATTCCTTGTTGGATATTTTACGAATATAATTTTGAAAAATATTTCTCTAAAAATTTTACTTTAATTGAGTCTTTTGATTTAGAAGATGAAGAAAATGAATATAAATATGAAAAAGGTTTTATATGGCAAAAGAAATAAAATGTCCATTATGTAGTAATAGTGCAGAAAATATCGAAAGAATAAATACTAGTGATATTATTAATTTGTGGAAAAAAAGAGGCATTGACACAGAAAAACTATTTGGAGAAAATTTATATCTATACAAAAACTTGTGTCCACATTGCAAACTTGAATTTTTCTATCCATTTGTCCCTGGAGATAATAAATTTTATAGTTTACTAGGTAGAGAAGAATGGTATTATTTGCACGAAGATAAAACTGAATTTTTATACTCATGTAAATTTATAAAAGAGAATGACCATGTATTAGACGTTGGTTCTGGTCGAGGAGCTTTTTTTAATTACATTGATAAAAAAATAGAGTATACTGGCCTCGAGCTTAGCTCTCAGGCTGTCGAATTTGCAAAAAAAGAAAAAATTAATGTTATAGAAAAAACAATTGAAGAATTTGCTCAAAATAATCAGAATAGTCAAGATGTAGTTGTTACATTTCAAGTTCTTGAGCATATTGTAAATTTAGATAGTTTTATAAAATCATCTTTGACTGCTTTAAAGAAAAATGGCTATTTTATTATTGCTGTTCCTAATAATTATTCTTTTATTCGTTATGCACAAAACAATATATTCAATTTACCACCACATCATTTACTTCACTGGAACGAGTATACATTAGAATATATTGCCAAAAAATACAATTTAGAAATTGTGGATATTTATAAAGAAAAAGTTACAAATGTCCATAAGGACTGGTTTTATACAACTAAGTTTTCTAAATTTATAAGAGGGCTACTTGGTATTGATACAAAAACTATCAATGTATCTTTTTTGAGTAGAGTAATTCAAAAAATTTCTTTCCTATTGAGTAAATTTGTCAGAAACTCATGTTCTCATTTAAGAGAAGATGGGCATACGATAGCAATAGTTTTTAGAAAGGTACATGATGCATAATTACTGCACTCTTTTTGATAGCAATTATCTAACTCGTGGCTTAGCTATGTACGAGTCTCTTAAAAAGAATAGCGATAAATTTTATCTATATATTTTTTCTTTTGATGATAGAAGCTACAAAGTTCTAAAAGAGTTAAAATTAGAAGCAGCAACAATAATTCAGCTTGAAGAATTTGAAGATGATGAACTTTTAAATATAAAAAAAAGTAGAACACCAGGCGAATATTGCTGGACTTGTACACCCTCGATTATTAAGTACTGCATAGAAAAATATAATCTTAATAGTTGTACGTATCTTGATGCAGATTTATATTTTTTCTCAAATCCGGCCGTGCTTATTAAGGAGCTGGGTGAAAAGTCTGTTTTGATAACGGAGCATAGGTATACTAAAGAGTATGATCAAAGCAGAACCAGCGGAATTTATTGTGTGCAGTTTATGACTTTTAAAAATGATAAAAATGGGATGGAAGTGTTAAACTGGTGGCGAAATGCTTGTAATGAGTGGTGTTATGCTAGATTTGAAGATGGAAAATTCGGCGATCAAAAATATTTGGATGATTGGCTAAATAGATTTAAAGGAGTCCATTCTTTAAAAAATTTAGGAGGTGGTGTTGCACCGTGGAATATCCAACAATACGATCTTTCTAAAAAAGAAATTAAGCTGATTTTTTATCATTTTCATGGTTTTAAATTTTTAGAAAATAATAAATTAGAATTTGGAAATTATAAATTAAGAAAAATTGATTTAAAAAACTTATATAAGCCATATTTGTCTCACTTGGAAGATATAAAAAGCAGGTTAGAAGAGATAGGTTATAAATACGATTTTCACGGTACGATAAAATTTAAAAAAAATTGGAAAACACCACTTTCAAAAATTAAAAGATTGATAAAAAATACTTATAATGTTTATGATAAAAATTATATTTTAGGACTATGAATGGCTTATATTATTGATCCTCCAACATTTAAAGACGAAAGAGGTTGGCTTACCGTCATGGAAAAGCTACTTCCTTTTGAGATAAAGAGATTTTATTGTATATATGATGTGACTCAAAAGAGGGGTGGGCATAGACATAAAAAGACTATTCAAGCTTTAATCTGTGTTGGTGGAAGTTGCGAGATATATGTCAATGATGGGCTAAAAAAAGAGACATTTTTATTAGATAGCCCTTCAAAATGCTTACTGCTCGAGCCAGAAGATTGGCATACTATGGATAATTTTTCAAAAGGATCTACTCTATTAGTTTTTGCTTCAGAGTTTTACGACAAAGATGATTATATTGATGAGGAGTATTGAATGATCGAGTATGAAAATTTAAGGCTTGCAAATGAAAAGCTTTTTAATAAATATAAAGAAAGTTTTAGCGAATTTTTAAATAGCGGCTGGTTTGTCTTGGGAGATCAAGTAAAGAAATTTGAGGAGAATTTTGCCTCTTTTTGTAACGTAAAACATTGCATAGGAGTTGCAAGTGGGCTGGACGCTCTAATCCTAGCGATAGACGCATGTAAATTTCCTAAAAATAGTGAGATAATAGTACCATCTAATACCTATATAGCAACAATTTTAGCAATTGTTAGAAATGGGTTTAAGCCTGTTTTGGTTGAACCTGATATAAATACATACAACATAGATCCAAATAAGATTGAAGAAAAAATAACCAAAAATACAAGAGCAATTACAGTCGTACATTTATATGGCAAGGCTTGTGATATGGATAAAATTTGCACTATTGCAAATAAGTATAATTTAAAGATAATTGAAGATGTAGCGCAGGCGCACGGGGCTAAATTTAAAGATAAGATCGTTGGTAGTTTTGGCATAGGATGTTTTAGCTTTTATCCGACAAAAAATTTAGGCGCATTGGGTGATGCTGGGGCTATCACTACAAATGATGAAAATTTGGCAAAGACATTTCAGTCTCTTAGAAACTACGGCTCTGCTATAAAGTATTACAATGATGAGCTTGGTTATAATTCGAGATTAGATGAAATTCAAGCTGGATTTTTATCGGTTAAGCTTCAAATTTTAGATGATATTACAAATCATAAAAGAGGGCTAGCAAAGATTTATTTGGAAAATTTGAATGATAGGTTTGTAAAGCCTGCTGTGGATAAGGATTATTTTGACGTGTATCATGTTTTTAATGTTAGACATAAAAAAAGAGACGAGCTAAAAAGCTATCTACTTGAAAATGGAGTAAAAACTGAAATACATTATCCATTGCCCCCACATAGACAAAAATCTATGCAGGGCATAATAGAAGGTCGGTATCCAATAAGCGAAGAGATACACAACACAACCTTAAGCTTGCCAATATCTTATTTTCACAAGGAAGAAGATATACTAAAAATTTGCGATATTATGAATAGGTGGCAAAAATGAAAGGGATAATTTTAGCTGGCGGAAGCGGAACTAGGCTTTATCCAATTACAAAGGGCATAGTTAAGCAGCTATTACCAATTTATAATAAGCCAATGATATATTATCCATTGTCAGTGCTTATGCTTGCTAATATCAAAGAAATTTTGATCATTTCTACTCCAAAAGATATAGATAGATTTGAAGGTATATTTGGAGATGGAAGCGGTTTAGGATTAGATATACAGTATGCCGTACAAGACTATCCAAATGGACTTGCAGAAGCTTTTATAATAGGTGAAAAATTTATAGGTGAAGATGATGTTTGTTTGGTACTTGGTGATAATCTCATATATGGTGAGGGATTAATAAAACTACTTGAAAATAGCAAACAAAAAGTAGAAAATGATAAGAAAGGCGTTGTATTTGGTTATTACGTTGATGATGCATCGGCTTATGGTGTTGTGGAATTTGATAAAAATAAAAAAGCTATAAGTATCGAGGAAAAACCAAAAATACCAAAGAGCAACTACGCTGTAATAGGTCTATATTTTTATCCAAGCGATGTTGTGCAAATAGCTAAAAATGTTAAACCATCAGATAGAGGCGAGCTAGAAATAACTACTATAAATCAAGAGTATCTAAGGCAAGAAAAACTTTATGTAGAGGTTTTGGGCAGGGGTTATGCGTGGCTTGATACTGGTACGCATGAAAGCCTATTGGAAGCTAGCAAATTTATAGAAGTGATCGAAAAAAGACAAGGATTAAAAATAGCTTGCATCGAAGAAATAGCTTATAAAAAAGGATATATTTCAAAAGAACAGCTAATAGCACTCGGAAATGGGCTATCTAAAAACAGCTATGGAAAATATCTTCTAAAGGTAGCTAATACATGAAAACTGTTTTAGTAACTGGCGGTGCTGGCTTCATAGGGTCAAATTTTGTACCGTATTTTTTAGAAAAATATCCAGATTACCGATTGGTAAATTTGGATCTGCTGACATATGCAGGGAATTTAGAAAATTTAAAAGAGTGTGAAAAAAATCAAAATTATAAATTTATCAAGGGTGATATTCGTAACAGAGAGTTGGTGGAATTTATATTTAAAGAATATGACGTGCAAGGAGTTGTTCATTTTGCTGCTGAGTCTCATGTGGATAACTCGATAAAATGTCCAGATATATTTATACAAACAAATATAAATGGAACTTTTACCTTGATAGATGTAGCTTATAAATATTGGATGAAAAGTCCATTTAACTATAAAAAGGAGTATAAAGACTCAAGATTTCATCATATTAGCACAGATGAGGTTTATGGAACGCTTAGTCTTGATTCAAATGAGCTATTTACTGAAAAAACACCATATGCACCAAATTCTCCATATTCAGCATCTAAGGCGTCATCTGATATGATAGTTAGATCCTATCATGAGACATATGGACTAAATACGGTTATTACAAATTGTTCAAATAATTACGGTCCAAAACAGCATAGTGAAAAATTTATACCAACAATTATAAAAAATGCACTTGAAAAAAAGCCAATACCAGTCTATGGTGACGGTAAAAATATAAGAGATTGGCTATATGTACTTGATCATTGCAAAGGAATAGATACTGTCTTTCACAATGGGAAAAGCGGGGAAACGTATAATATTGGTGGACGCAACGAAAAGACTAATCTGGAAATAGTTAATATCGTTACGACCATTTTAGATAAAGAAAAACCTATTGCAAATTTCTCATATAAAGACCTAGTTGCGTTTGTGGAAGATAGGGCAGGGCATGATAGAAGATATGCTATAGATGCGAGTAAGATAGAAAAGGAGCTTCACTGGAAAGCAGACGAAAACTTTGAAAGCGGAATAGTAAAAACCATACAGTGGTATTTAAAAAATAAATTTAATGATTGTGAAGTTTGATATAAAGTGTAGGCTTTTTGCAGAAATAGATATTAAAAATAAAATAAGACACATCCAAATGAATCAAAAGATTTACTATAAAAACTACAATGAAAAACCAACTAAACTTAGCGTAATTACCGCAACCTACAATGTAGGAAAATTCCTACCTAGAGTAATAAAAAGCCTGCAAGAGCAAACCGATAAAGATTTTGAGTGGATCATTTCTGATGGAGCATCTAGTGATAGTACTTTAGAAATTTTAAAAAGTACTGAAGTAATAAATATAAAAGTTATTTCTGGAGAGGACTTTGGGATTTATGACGCTTTAAATAGAGGTATAAAGGCTTGTAACGGAGAATTCTACCTTGTTATTGGTGCTGATGATGAACTTTATCCAAATGCTATTCAAAATTATAAGGAAGTTATAGAAGATGGTGTAGACATAATAACAGCTTGTATCGATACTAATAATGGCAAAATCGAGCCAAATAGTGGTCCAAAATGGCTTAAAGGACAATTTCACTATATTTCAGGGCATGCTGTTGGCTCAATATATCGTACAAGTCTCCATCAAAAGTTTGGATACTATTCTAGAAAATTTCCAATAGCGGCAGATCAGCTATTTGTATTGACTGTTGTAAACAACGGAGCGAAGATAAAAACACTAAAAAGTGTGGTCGGTAAATTTTCAAATGATGGAGTTAGCAGTGTTGATATATTAGGAACCCTTTGTGAATTTTATAGAGTTCAAGTGGCGATGGGTGAAAACAAATTTTTACAAACTGTCCTATTTATTTTAAGGATTCTTAAAAATTTTGGAAAAATACAGATATAAGCAAATGAAAGACTACGATGTATCCATAATAGTACCCATTTATAATGTGGAAAAATATATAGAAAAGAGCGCAGTTACGCTTTTAGAGCAAGATCATGACAATATAGAGTATGTTTTTGTAAATGATTGCACACCAGATAAATCTATGAAAATTTTGGAGAATACGATCGAAAGATACCCAAATAGAAAAAACCATGTAAAAATTATTAATAAAACAAAAAATGAAGGCTTACCGCAAGCTAGAAAAAGTGGGTTGAAAATAGCAAGCGGTAAATACATTTTACATGTAGATAGTGATGACTGGGTCGATAAAGATATGGTAAGTTCTTTGATATATGAAGCTAGAAAAAGTGATGCAGATATCGTTTGCTTTGACTACATTAAAGAATTTAGTAAAAAAAGTGTTATAAAAAGTTTTTTTTATACAAAAAATCATCCAAAGTTAAATTTGGAATTTGTAAAAGCTATTTTATCTCATGAAGTTTCTGTTTCTATGTGTGATAAATTAGCTAAAAGAGAGCTTTATAAAAATATTGATTTTCCACATTTTTCACATTGTGAGGATAGTTTTGTAAGTTTACAGCTTTTTTATGAAGCAAAAAAAATTACTCACATTGCAAGGCCATTTTATCATTACAGAACGAATCCTAACTCACTTTCTAATAGTTTTTCAAATAACAAAAAAGCTCTTGATGACTTTGCCGAGTTTAGTAAAGCCGTAAGGGATTTCCTGCTGCAGAGAGGTCTTTTTGACAAATATTTTAAATATCATATCCCTGCAATTTTAAAGTTTATTTTGGATTATTCGGACAGTAACTTTAAAAAGCATATAAATGCTATATGCCCAGAAGCAAATAATATTAAATATGTTTTTAAAATAAATAGAAATTTTGTTTACAAAATTTTATACAGTTCTGTATTTTTAGGGTGCCCTCAAATTTTTGTTTTCGCAAAAAGGATATTTCTTTCTTTTAAAAATAATTAGGGAAATTTATTGCTTTACTTTATAATATTTGCTTATATATCAACATTTTTAGTGTTAGATCTGACTAAGTTTTCACGCTTTAACAAAATAGTATTAGTTGCACTCTATCTATTTTTAATATTGTTTATTGGCGCAAGATACGAGGTTGGTGGCGATTGGAATTATTATTTATATGAAATATTTTATAAAGATGCAAAGACTGATCTTGGATATGAAATTTTAAGTCTAATTGGAAAAAATATTTCTGCGCAACATGGGATCATTTTTTTAAATTTATGCTGCGCTTTTTTATTTTTAAGTTGCTTATTTTTTCTGGTAACTAGATTTAGATATCCTTTTGCTGGATTGCTTGTTGCATTTCCTTATAGTATTACGGTGATAGCTATGGGATATACCAGGCAAAGTGTTGCAATAGGGTTTGGCTTTGTAGCGATGTACTTTATGGCAAAAAATCATAACTTAAAATCCGTGATTTTTATTTTAATTGGTAGTTTATTTCATAAGTCGATTGCTGTATTACTGATATTTTTACCATTGCTATATTTAAGACAAGTTGATATAAAAAAAGTTTGTATGGGTATAGTATTTTTTCTTGTTCTTGCATTGATATGTTTTAAATTTGATATTTTTACTGGATATATCAGCAAGATAAAATTTTTATATTTATCTGATATGCACTATTCTAAAGGTGGATTTATTAGGATTGCTATCCATATTATTCCTCTTATCTTATATATATTTATGAGAAAAGATATAAAAAATAGAAATAATATAAATTACATATTATTCGATGAGCTATCCATTTTAATAGTCGTGGCTATGTTTTTGTCTATATTTTTATCTACTTTAGCGGATAGGCTTGGTTTATATTTTATATTTTTTGATATCGTAATTTTTAGTATTTTTCTAGAAAGACTAGAAATAAAGTTAAAATTTACCTTAGCATTTTTAATCATAATAGAAAATTTTTTGATCTTTTATATTTGGTATAACTACTCGTTTTATGCTATTCATTATTGGCAACCCTATAAAAACTTTTTTTTGGAGATGCTATGAAAATTTTTATAATCGGCAATCTCGCCTCCACGATGATAAATTTTAGAAAAGAATTTATTAAAATGCTTGTATCAATTGGGCATGAAGTTTATTGCTTGGTTAGTGACTACGATAGAAAAAGTAGAGAAAAAATAAGCTCTTTTGGTGCAATCCCACTTGACTATACTTTAAATGCAAAAGGCTTAAATCCATTTAAAGACGTTATTGCTACGTTTAATTTGATTAGGCTATTTAGGCAGTATAGGCCAGATGTAGTTTTTTCTTTTTTTGTTAAGCCAGTCATTTTTGCAACTATAGCTGCAAAAATAGCAAGAGTGCCACGACTAGTTGGTATGATAGAAGGGCTTGGTGGGGCTTTTACTGTCCACAAGAGCGGTCAAACAAAAAAGGCGAAAATTATCAAGATAATACAGATTTTTCTATATAAAATTTCCTTACCACTTCTTGATGAACTTATCTTTTTAAATAACGATGATAAAAAAGAGCTAATAGATACTTATAATATAAATGTAAAAAGTGTAAATATACTGGGTGGCATAGGTGTTGATTTGGAAAAATTTTCATACTCTAAAGCAACAAGTGATCCCGTTAGTTTTATATTCATAGGTAGATTGCTTACAGAAAAGGGTATTTTTGAATATTTAAAAGCCGCTAAAATGGTTAAAGATAAATATAAGGATGTAAATTTTTATATATTAGGTGGTTTTGAAGAAAATAATCCATTTGGATTAAATAAAGAAGAGCTAAGGCCTTATCTTAATGATGAAATTGTCATTTTTCCAGGATACGTAAATAATATAAAAGATTGGATCACAAATAGTTCGGTATTTGTCTTGCCGTCATATAGAGAGGGTGTGCCAAGGAGTTCGCAAGAGGCGATGGCAATAGGAAGAGCTGTTATAACAACAGACACTGTTGGATGCAGAGAAACGGTCAAGGATGGTGTAAATGGCTTTTTGGTACCGCCATACAATAGCGATGTGTTGGCGCAAAAAATGATGTACTTTGTAGAAAATCCAGAAATGGTAATTCAAATGGGTATTGAAAGTAGAAAAATCGCAGAAGAAAAATTTGATATAAATGAACAAAACAAAAAGCTTATGAGTATAGTTGTTGGATATAAAAACTAGAGATTTTTAGCTTTTTTATTTTCTAGGCTATCCCCTCACTCCACCTTATATCTAGTGCTACGTATGGTTTTTAGGCAAATAGTTGGTATCTTGGCTCTTATCTCTCGCACGAGCGATATTATGCGATCTTGCGATAAGGTTTCGTTTTTGTATAGGTGATGATCTATCTCGTCGTAGGTGACGACGTGTGACGAGTTTTTGCATAAAATTTCAAGTAGCTGACTCTCTTTTTTGCCAAGATAGATGACTTCGCCCTCTTTTCTTACGCAAAGGGAGTCTTTGTCAAAGACTAGACCATTTTTTAGCTCAAATTTAGAGCCTAAAAGCACCTTGCAAAGCTAAAGGCGTGAAATAAAAACTCTTCAGGGCAAAATGGCTTATAGTAAATCCTCTTAAAAACGCTAGTGATGCTAACGCCCCGCAAAAGCATAATGGGAGTGATGTTTTGGCTATCTCTTATAAATTTAACCAGATCAAGGTTTAAATTTCTAGCCTTTACGTCAAAAACGTACAGATCATATCTGTTGCCACACTCAAAGTCTTTAATGACTTCGCTAGCGCTTTTTAGCTGCATCATCCTAAACCCAAAGCGGTAAAGCGATGCATTTAGGATGACATTTTGCTCAAAGTCGCTTAAGAGCAGCAAAGCTTCTTTGTTAGCCAGCTAGACCGCCACCAGCTGGCTTTTTAGCGTCTTTTTCAGCCTTTTGTTTTAAAAATTCCTCTTCGTCTTTTGTAGGTTTGTACTCATCTTTGAAGAATTTTTGCTTAGTTTCGATCCTCTTTTCGATCATCTTTTTATCGTAAATTTTATACGATGGCTTCCAATACTCAAGATAGTTTCTAAAGCCAGCGCCGTGACCTGCGTCGTAGTGGCAGCTTACGCATTTTAGCTCTTTAGGGGTATCAAGGAGCTTTTTGTAGTGAGCGTGCATCTTTTGAGCTTGCGCTGAGGTTTTGTTGCTATCTATTACATTTGTATGGCAGCTTGTGCAGCCGTTGTCAAAGACGAAATGCTCGCGGTTTTTGAGGTTTTTATGCCAATCAATAGCGTTAGGATCGCCAAAGAAATGCACCCAGCCCTCTAAAATGCCGTTTTTCGCCTTTGTTAGGGCGTATTTTGCGATGTTGTCATGTGGTATGTGGCAGTCGACGCATCTTGCTTTGATGCCGGTTTTGCCGTTTCCGCTGTGGACGTCGTCATTGTAGGCGATGACCATAGGGTCCATCTCGTGGCAAACTATGCAGAATTTATCCCCACTCGTCTCATCAAGCGCATAATGAACTGGTAAAACGACTAAAAATCCAACAATTCCGCTTATTAATATGATAAGCGCTAGTAATTTTTTTGAAATTTTCATGGTGTTACCCCCATCCATTGCGGAACTTCATGCGCGTGGCACTCAGAACACATATTTGTAGACTCTTTATGCTCGTTGTGGCATTCGTCGCAGTACAAATTTGGACCGTCGTGAACTGAGTTGTGAGGATTTGCTTTTAGAGTATCCATGAATTTTAGTCTATCGGCTAGGAGTTTTTTGGTCTTGTGGCAAGATAGACAGCCAGCGTCACCGATCGCTTTAAATTTGCTAGGATCATCGCCTTGGTTTTGGTGACAATCAACGCAGTCAAAGCTTAGGTGTTCATGATGAGGTTTGATCTTATACTTGGCTCTTAGCTCATCAGAGACTACTATTTTTGTGACGTTTAGATCGCCCTTTGGCATATCAGCACCAAAGAGATGAAGCGAAAATAAACAGGCAAAAATAGCAACTAATTTAAGCTTTCTCATACCCTTTCCTTTCTATTAAGATTTTATAAACATCAAATTTCAACGGAAAACTAATATTTTTGCTTAAACTTATTTTTATGAAATTATAGTCCTTGCTTGATTAAATCTGCATTAATAATATTTTAGAGTACTAAAATATAGACTAGTTTTATAAAGTTAAATTTTAAAGAAAATGGCAATTAAGCTAAATAAAAAGGAAAATGAAATATAATCCTAAATCTTTGGTCCCGTAGCTCAGTTGGTAGAGCACTACCTTGACATGGTAGTGGTCGATGGTTCGAGTCCATTCGGGGCCACCATTTCTATTTCAAATTTCCCAAAACCTAAAATCAAATAAATAAAATTTAAAAATATTTTTTGTAACTCTACCATTTTTAAATTTTGTGTAAAACTCCTAAAATACGGTAAGTTTTTACTAAATTTAACTACAAAATTTACAACTTCACATTTCTAAAATGTCACAACTGTACCAAAGTACAATAGCAAAGAACTAAAATATTTACTTATAATTGCAGCATAAAAACTAAAAACATAAAAAGGAAATGTTATGAGTAAAGTTAAAGGATTAATAAAATCAATAATCGGCACGGATGCCATCGTCGCAGTTGATGCTAATGGAAATCAAAGAACTCTAAAAGCAGGCGACGTGATCTATGACAATGAGGTCATAAAAGAGCAAGACGGCGTAAAGGTCGAGGTGCAGGCTGAGCAAACTCAAAATGAAAAAGCTAGTGATGAGACTGGCAAAGAGGTAGCATCGCTACAAGAGCAACTACTAAATGGTAAAAATATCTCTGATCTTGAAGAGACTGCAGCTGGCGGCACTCAATCAGCAGGCGGAGTAAGCTCGAATGGTGTGAGCCTTGGTGCTGCTGGCTTTGCAAATGGCGGTCATGAGTCAAACATCAATGCGAATTTTGGCGATCTAAGCTCTCAAGCAAATGCAAGTGCAGAGGCTTTTACAAATGTAAGCGGTGGCGCAAGCGAGGAGGGCTTTAGTCTTGATACACTTGCGGCTGCGATAGATAATGCATATAACAATATATTCTCGCAGCCACTAGAAGTATCTGTCACAGCAGTTGATGATAACGTAGTGACTGGTAATACAGATCAGGCAGTAAGCGGCAACCTTGACATCGAGGGCAATATCTTAGAGCATGAAAATTCACAAAGAACAGGTCTGCATATCACAAACGATAACACTCCAACTTTGGTAGGCAAGGCTACTTCAAACGCTACTATAAGCATATTTGATGGTGAAGGTGAAAATGCACCACTACTTGGTACGACAACTACTGATAATGATGGCAACTGGTCATACACACCAAATTCGCCTTTAGCTGATGGAGATCATAAATTTACTATCGAAGCTAGCAAAGTAGCTGCAAACGGCGAAGAGCTAAAAGCTACAAGCACGCAAGAGATAACTGTTGATACAGACAATAGCACCTTGTCTATCACAAAAATATCTACTGATGACTTTTCTGACTTGTCACACTATAACACAATGTATGATAGCAATAAACAATACGACTTTTCACCGACCATAGAGGGCAAAGCAGAGCCGTTTGCTGATATAAATTTGGTTATCAAAACTGCTGATATTATTAATCGCGATGGCTTAGGTAACTCTTGGCTAGGCAAAGCAGCTCAAGTGGTCGAAGAGCTAAGCGCCAAGGCTGATGCTGATGGCAACTGGAAAGTCGAAAGTAGCGTTTTAAACAATAGAGATTTTGAATACACAGCCCAAGCTTCATCAGTAGATGAGGCTGGCAATAAATACGCAGAACCTCAAGCAACGACATTTTATATGCCACTTGAGCCTATAACTGTTGCTCCAACTGACCACCTATAATATAAATTTAATGTGGAGAGCCTCTCTCCACACACTCTTAAATCTACTTCAAATACTCTTTTACGTTGTACTCTTTGCCAGCGTCGTGATCTTTTAAAAGTTTAGCCACGACTGGGCTTAGAAGGATAATGGCTATCAAATTTGGCACAACCATAAGGCCGTTAAACATATCTGCTAAACTCCAGACAAAATCAACCTTTTGCAAGCTGCCTAAAAAGACAAAAACAACAACTAAAATTTTAAAAATTTTAACCGCTTTTGCGCCAAAAAGGTAGCGCACGTTGATCTCAGCGAAGTAGTACCAACCAATGATCGTCGTAAATGCGAAGAAAAATAGGCAGATCGCCACGAAGCTATAACCGCCAGTTTTGCCAAATATATGTGACGAAAACGCCTCTTGCACCAAGGTGATGCCAGTAAAGACTGCCTTGCCGTTTTCAAAGCTGATGACGTTTGCGGTTAGCACCACAAAAACGGTTATATTTAAGATGACAAAGGTGTCTATAAAGACGCTCATTATGCCAAGGACGGCTTGATCGACTGGGTGTTTGACGTTTGCAGCAGCGTGTGCGTGCGGAGTTGAGCCCATGCCAGCTTCGTTGCTAAAAAGTCCCCTTGCGATGCCGTATCTCATAGCAGCTGCGATGCTAGCTCCAGTTGCCCCACCCCAAGCAGCCGAAGGGTCAAACGCAGCTTTAAATATTAGTGAGATCGCCTCTGGGATTTGGTGAAAATTTAATGCGATGATAACCACGCCAACGACGATATAAAGTAGCGCCATTAGTGGCACGATCTTTTCAGCGACCCTTGCGATCGCCTTTACGCCACCTATGAAAATTAGCGCGCAAATTAGAGCCAAAAACGCCCCTGTTAGCCACTGCGGTATGCCAAAAGCGCCGCTAAAGCCGTCTGATATAGAGTTTGCTTGAACCATGTTGCCGATAAAGCCAAGCGCGATGATGATAGCGATAGCGAAAAATCCAGCTAGAAATTTCGCCCATTTGCCTTTTAATCCGCGGCTTATGTAAAAGGCTGGACCGCCTATCGTGTGGCCGCTGTCATCTTTGGTGCGGTAAATTTGAGCGAGGCAAATTTCAGCAAAATTTGTAGCCATGCCTAAAAATGCTGCGCACCACATCCAAAATATGGCCCCCGGACCACCCATGATAAGCGCTGTGGTCGCACCCACGAGGTTTCCAGTGCCAACTTGCGCCGCGATCGCCGTTGCGACTGCCTGAAACGAGCTCATACCAGCCTTGCCAGCAGCCTCGCCGTGAAGTGAGAAATTTCCAAAAAGTTCGCCTAAACCCATCTTAAATTTAAAAATCTGAACAAAGCCAAGTCTAATGGTGAAAAATAGTCCAGTGCCGCAAAGTAGGGCGATAAGAAAGTATGGACCCCAAAGAAATGAATTTATACTTTCAACGCAGTTATTTAAAATTTCAGCAAAATTTGTAGGCATTTTTTAACTTTCGTGATTGATTTGGATTTAAGAAGTATATTTGAAAAAATATAAAATTTAAATTAACTATTAAAAAATCATGGCCGAGCTAAATTTTTACAAAAGCGCCCTGCAAAACCATGCTTGAGTAGTAGTAAAAGCTGTAAAATAGCCTATCATCATAGCTTAGCTCGTCTTGATCAATGGTCTCAAGATACTTTGGCTCTAGCATTTGCTCCATCTTTGCAAGTGGCTTTGCATGATCTATCTGTTCTATTTTTTCGCAAATTTCAAGCATAAATTTAAAAAAGAGTTCAAGCTTACGCGAGATAAATTTAGCTGCCTCGCCTTTTTCGCCTAGCGCACTTTTATAAATTCTCACTAAAAAAACGAGCGCAAAGGGCGTTGCGTGCCAAAATGTCTCTTGATATTCACACTCACCAAAGATCTCATCAAGTAGCTCGCTAAGCTCTTTTTCGTCAAATTTGCTCTTTTTTACAGCCTTTGCAAGTGTGTTTAAAATTTGCGCAAAAAGCTCCGCCGTGCCGTAGCTACAGCTTAGCCTATCCCACGACACGTCTTTTATCTTTAAATTTGCTATATATTCTAAATTTTGCTCGACCATGTGCGTACCTTTTTAAATTTAAAGAGTAAAGCCTAAATTTAGCCCTTTGCCCTTATCTTTTCTAGCCACTCATTTAGCGTTTTTTCAAAGCCTATGCCCTTGCTTTTGTAAAAAACGAGCGGTTTTTCTAGGTATTTTTGCTCGACCCAGCCGCCAAAATCATGCGGATAAAGGTAGTCTTTGCTCTCTTTTGTGTGATTTTTTAGATATGGTGGAATTTTTAAAATTTCTTCGCTTTGCACGTATCTTAGGGCCGCATTTATCGCGTTGTAACTGGAGTTTGACTTTGGCGAGCTGGCTAGATAGACGGCGCACTGAGCCAGTATGATCCTAGCCTCTGGAAAGCCTATCTCTTTTACGATGCTTAGCGTGCTGGCAGCTAAATTTAGCGCATTTGGGTTTGCGTTGCCGATGTCTTCGCTGGCAAATATCGCCATCCTTCTAGCGATGAAGTCCGCACTCTCGCCAGAGTCTATGAGCCTTGCGAGGTAGTATATGACGGCGTTTTCGTCGCTTCCGCGCAGGCTTTTTATAAAAGCGCTTGCTAGCTCGTAGTGCGTGTCATCCTCTTTTGCTCCCTCTTTTAGGGCGTTTTGGCGAAGTGTTTTTAAATTTTCTATACTCACGTTTTCATCAAGCGTAACGGCAAATTCGAGTAAATTTAGCATAGCCCTTGCGTCGCCACCGCTACTTTTAAAGAGATACTCCTTCGCCTCCTCGTCAATGCTAAATGAAATTTGCTCCCTGATCTTACTAAGAAGCTCTTCAAAATCGCTACTGCTAAGCGGTCTAAACTCAAAGAGCATCGAGCGGCTTCTGATGCCCGAGCTTAGCGTGAAAAAGGGATTTTCAGTACTTGCACCGATGACTAGGGCTTTGTAGTTTTCCATGGGGATGAGCAGTGCTTCTTGCTGGGTTTTGCTAAGCCTGTGTATCTCGTCTATGAAAAAGAGCGGTTTATTTAGGGCGTTTTCGTAGTTTTTTAAAATTTTACGAAAGTCATCTATCTTTAAATTTCCGCCGTCAAACTCGTAAAAGTCGTAGTTTGCTCCGTTTGCCACTGCCCTTGCAAAGCTCGTCTTGCCACAGCCTGCTGGACCATAAAATATGGAGTGCGGTATCTTGCCGGTGGCTATAAATTTTAAAAAGGCCGCCTTAACCGCCTTTTGACCGCAAATTTCATCCAAGTTTTTTGGTCTAAACATAAGTGCAAGCGAGCTCAAATTTACTCCTTTGCCGCTTTTGGTAAAATTTTGGCCTTTGCGCTAAGGCTCTCTATCTTTAGCTCGTAAATTTTCATATTTTTTAGCCCATACTCTGCCGCCACGTCAAAGGTGCTCATCGCGTAGGCGGTGTATTTTTGGCTGAGAATTTTTAAAATTTCATATCTTTTGGCATCATCTGTCACTTCGTAGGCTCTTGTTTTTGCGATGGCGCTTTTGTATTCAGTCGTAAAAACCTTACCGCCAAGCGCCTTGCCGTCGTCTTTTATCATTTCTAGCTCGCTATCATTTAGGTGTGGGACTTTATTAAAGCTCACGCAGACAAACTCCACTTTTCGCCCATTTTGAAGCAGCTTAGCCTTGCTACCAGCGGTCGCTCCGTGGATAAAAATGCTCTCACCAACTCTAACAGGCGAGATCGGCACGCTAAAAATTTCTCCCTCATCATCCACACATGAGATCACGCCGTATTCGCAGTTATCGATAATCTCAAGCGCCTCGTCAGGGCTTAGTTCTCTATCTTTTCGCCTCATTTTCATCCTTTTTTTGCAAAATATTTTAAAATTTAAGTGCTTAAAGGCTAGTATAACGCAAAAATTTCAAGGAAAAATATGAAACAATTTGCCATTGTTGCCCTTTTTCTGGGCGTAAATTTATTTGGTGCAAGCGAGGTTTGCAAGGAGTATGTCAAGCAAAGTAGGCTCTATCTTGACGAGCTTTATGCCAAAGAGAGCAAGAAGCTTGCGGGTGATGAGAAGGCGCTAAGGCTTTTTGAGCTTAAATTTGATGAGTTTAAGCAAAGACAAAGCGGCCAAGAGGCGATGATAATGCAAAATAACGATGAGAAATTTTGCAAAAGCGAGCTAGAAAAGGTAAATAAGCTTCTTTCTGAGCTTAAAAAATAGCTCAAATTTTAGCGTTTAAGTCCCACTCGATGGGCGTTTTGCCGTGGTTTGCTAGGTAGATATTTGCCTTTGAAAAGTGCCTGCAACCAAAAAACGCCCCACGAGCTAGCGGACTTGGGTGGGCTGCTTCTAAGATGAGGTGCTTGCTGGCGTCTATTAGCGGCGCTTTTGCCTTGGCTGGGTTGCCCCAGAGCATAAAAACTACGTTTTGTAAATTTTGGCTAATCTTTCTTATAACTGCGTCTGTAAAGCCCTGCCAACCAAAGCCAGCGTGAGAATTTGCCACTCCAGCACTAACGCTTAAAGTTGAATTTAATAAAAGCACGCCTTGCTTTGCCCACTTTGTAAGATCGCCGCTATTTGGCTCTTTTATGCCAAGATCGGCGTAAATTTCTTTATAGATATTAACAAGGCTTGGCGGCACTCTCACGCCACTTGGCACTGAAAAGCTTAGCCCCATGGCTTGATTTGCGCCGTGATATGGGTCTTGTCCAAGGATGACGACTTTTACGGCGTGAAATGGTGTTAGGTTAAATGCGTTAAATATAAGCCCGCTTGGTGGATAGACGACACCAGTGCTCTTTGCTTTTAAGAAATTCTCTTTGACGCGTGCGAAATTTTCGCTCAAAAACTCATCTTTTAGCACCTCTTTCCAGCTTGGCTCGATCTTTACGTCATCTAAATTTATCTGCATTTTCCTGCCCTTTTTTGTTTTAGCGGTATAATTTTAACTAAATTTATCCAAAGGAAAGAGCTGTGTCAGAGCAAATTTTTAATAAAATCCACGATCTACTTAGCAAAAATGGGGCTAAATTTAGAGTGATAGAGCATGAGAGCGCTAGGACTTCAGAGGAGGTCGCTAAGATAAGAGGCACGAAGATGAGTCAGGGCGCAAAGGCGCTGGTCTGCTCTATAAAAGGCGTTGATGAAGCTAAATTTAGAGAAATTTTTAAAGATGAAAATGTGCTAGATGGCTACTTGCTAGATGATGAAAAGCCAGCGATGAAGGCTGGTAAAATTTACTTGCTCGCGGTCTTGCCAGCTGACGAGCAGGCTGATCTTGACGCGCTTACGCAAAAATTTGACGGTAAAAGAGCAAGCCTTGCTAGTCCAGAGGAGGTTACAGCGCTTGCTGATTGCGTATTTGGCTCGGTTCCGCCATTTAGCTTTCATAAAAATTTGCACCTTGTTGTGGATGAGAATTTGCTAGAGCGAAACGAGGAGATCACCTTTAATGCAGGGCTTCTTAATAGATCAGTCGTTTTAAATGCAAAAGACTACGCCAGGATAGTAAAGCCAGTTTTTGTTAAATTCGCAAAAGAAAAGTGCTAGGCTAATCACTTCCTAGCACTAAATTTGTCGGGAGAAAAATGAATTTAAGTAATGCAAAGACGAGAAATTGCTAAATTCATTTCAGGAGCAAATATTATCAAGGATAATCTTAAAATATAATAAATTATATTGATAAAATATGCATATTTTAGGGATTTTTATCTTTATATATAAAAAAATATATTTTAAAAACCAAAAATTTTGGCTCAAATTTCATTAAATTTAAAAAGAATTTATAAAAATTTGCTTAGCAATTATTAAGTTTAGCTTAAAGCCCATTTCGATAAAATCCTTAATCGTTCTTTTATCGTAAAAAAGACAATTTGATATAAGGAAAAACAATGAGCGATATCATCGCATACAAACTAAATGGCGAAATAGTCGATACTCAAAGTATCGCAGGGCGTGAAAGTAGTGCTGAGCCTGTCTATTTCGACAACTCAAAAGAGGCACTACACGTTATCAGACACTCCTGTGCACACCTCATGGCACAAGCTATCAAATCACTCTATCCAAAGGCGAAATTCTTTGTCGGACCAAACGTAGAAGATGGATTTTATTATGATTTTAGAGTTGATGATGAGGGCACGAAGCTAGGCGAGAGCGATCTAGCAGCGATCGAAGATAAGATGAAAGAGCTTGCTGAGAAGAAATTTGACATCGTTAAAACCTGCTCAACTAAAGCTAATATGAGTGAGAAATTTAAAAACGACGACCTAAAACAAGAGGTCTTAAAAAGAATTCCAGATGGCGAAGTGAGCAGCTATGCACAAGGCGATTTTGAAGACCTTTGCCGCGGACCACACCTGCCAAATACTAAATTTTTAAAATTCTTCAAGCTTACACGCGTGGCTGGTGCGTATCTTGGCGGCGATGAGAGCCGTGAGATGCTAACTAGAATTTACGGCACAGCTTACGCAGACAAAGAGAGCCTAAAAGAGCACATCCGCATCATCGAAGAGGCTAAAAAGCGCGATCACAGAAAGCTTGGCGTCGAGATGAAGCTATTTACATTTGATGAAGAAGTGGGTGGTGGTTTGCCGATATGGCTACCAAATGGCGGGCGCTTAAGATCAAAACTAGAGCAACTTCTATACAAAGCTCACCGCGACCGTGGCTATGAGCCAGTGCGAGGACCTGAGCTTTTAAAGGCTGACGTGTGGAGAAGAAGCGGTCACTACGCAAACTACAAAGAAAATATGTACTTTACAACGATCGATGAGACAGAGTATGGCATCAAGCCGATGAACTGCGTTGGTCACATCAAAGTTTATCAAAGCGATATCAGGTCTTACCGTGATCTACCGCTTAAATTTTTTGAGTACGGCGTCGTACACCGCCATGAGAAAAGCGGCGTGCTTCACGGACTTTTCAGAGTTAGAGAATTTGCACAAGATGACTCACATATCTTTTGTATGCCAAGCCAGATCAAAGAAAATATCCTAGAAATTTTAAAATTTGCTGGCAAGATAATGGAGAATTTTGGCTTTAACTACGAGATGGAAATTTCAACAAAGCCAGCCAAAGCGATCGGTGGCGATGAAATTTGGGAAACTGCTACAAAAGCGCTAAAAGAAGCTCTTGATGAAAATGGCTTTAAATACGGCATCGACGAGGGCGGCGGCGCATTTTATGGACCAAAGATCGACATTAAGATCACCGACGCGCTTAAGAGAAAGTGGCAGTGTGGCACGATACAAGTGGACTTTAACCTGCCAGAGCGCTTTGATCTAGGCTACATCGATGCAAATAACGAAAGACAGCGCCCTGTAATGCTTCACAGAGCCTTGCTTGGCAGTTTTGAGAGATTTATAGGAATTTTACTTGAGCACACTGCTGGCGAGCTGCCATTTTTCGTAGCTCCAACGCAAGTCGTCATCGTGCCTATTAGTGATGCGCATTTAGACTACGCAAAAGAAATTTCACGTGAGCTAAGAAAGATCAACGTCGATAGCGAGATCGCAAGTAAAAATGAGAGTTTAAATAAGAGAATAAGAACGGCAGAAAAACAAAGGGTGCCTATGATAGTCGTGCTAGGAGACAACGAAGTAGCGAACAAGAGCGTTGCATTGCGCGACAGACAGGCTAGGACGCAGAGCGATATGAGCTTGGCGGAATTTATAAATTTAACGAAGGAGAAACTTAGTGAGGTACATTTTTGAGTAAGGAAAATGAAGTATTGCTCAATGAGGACATAAGGGCGAGAGAGGTAAGATGTGTAGGGGATGATGGCACGGCATACGGTGTCATCTCAAGAGATGAGGCTTTAGAGATCTCAAACAAGCTTGGGCTTGATCTAGTGCTTATAGCGCCAGATGCGAAGCCACCAGTTTGCAAGATAATGGACTATGGTAAATTCCGCTATCAGCAAGAGAAAAAGCAAAAAGAGGCCAAGAAAAAGCAAAAAACCATCGAGATAAAAGAGATAAAACTCTCTGTCAAGATCGCCCAAAACGATATAAACTACAAGGTTAAACACGCAAGCGAGTTTTTGCAAGATGGCAAACACGTTAAATTTCGTGTATTTTTAAAGGGTCGCGAGATGAGTACCCCAGAGGCTGGAGTAGCCATGCTTGAGAAGGTCTGGGAGATGATCAAAGATGAAGCTGATCGCGACAAAGAGCCTATAATAGAAGGTCGTTATGTAAATATGCTTGTAACTCCAAAAAAGGGTTAAATTCTCACAAAGAGCAGGCTAGGGCTTGCTCTTTTTCATTAAATTTTTAATACAAAAACTCACAAATAACTATTTTCAAAAATTCTATCATTTTTATATTTGCTAAATTTACGCGATGGCGTTTGCGGTTGATGTGGTTTGCGGTTAAATTTTGTAGGATGAATTTAGACGCGGCTTAAATTTAGTAAATTTTGATTTTTGCTTACTGGAATTTAATACTTTGACATCACTTGTATAGACGTTGTGCTGAAAATAATATAGACAAATTGACTTTCTTGCGAGTTTGTAAATTTAAGTGTTTGTGTGGGTGTTTTAAACCAAATTTTGTCTAATTGCAGGCTAAATTTGGTAAGAAACTTGATTATTTGCAGCTTAAATTTATCAAATTTTAATCTTTGCTTAGCAGAATTTAATCATTTTACCATCGCTAGCGTGGGTTGCTTTGTTGAAATTTGACTTGGTAAAGCCAACTTGTTGGAGTAAATTTGAAAAGTTCTTTTGAGCTTACAAATTTTTAGCGCTTGCGTGAGTGTTTTAAGCTAATTTTCGCCTAATATCTAGCTAAATTTGGCAAGAGAAATATTGTTTTAATAATACTTTTTATGTGGTGACTAAAATTGATAAGAAATTTGCTTATTTGTAGGTTAAATGCAGTAAATTTTAATTTTCACTTACCAAAATTATCCCACCTTTTTACTGCCTCTTACGTGAGCGATTTGCTGAAATTTGACCAAGCAAACACCATCTAGTAAAGTAAATTTGAACTTCTTGTGAGTTTATAAATTTATGTTGCGTGTGCGAGTTTTTAGGCTAAATTTAGTAAGAAATTCGCTTGTTTGTAGTTTAAATTTATAAAAGAGAATTTAGGCTGGACGAGCCTAAATTTACTAAATTTCATATGCCGTTTCTTGTCAAAAAAGTGCTTTTTTATCTGCTTTAGAAATTTTAGGTCTTGTTCGCTTTTTGGTAGGATTTTGTCATTTAGCTTTACTATGTCGAAGTTGCAAGCGCTATAAAAATTTCTAGTTTGTGACACACCTGCTACAAAGCTTCTTCATCGTCAAATAAGCCACGCATAGACCGCACCACTTGTGCAATCAAGCAAAATATCCAAGGATCTCCCACAGCAAAAACTTTTAATTTTTTACTGCTCAAACCTCGCCACTCCACCATTTGCCGCCATATCAGCTTTTTAATAAATTTATATCAGAAGCTCTAAAAAAGTGGTCTGCTCGCTACCCTAGTGAAATTTAACCAAGCTTCAAATTTACATCTGTCACGCCAGCAAAATTTGTCAAAAAACACTCTATACACACCGCATAAAATGCTTCAAGCTTGCGTAAATTTGCTAGCTTGCTAGTAGAATTTGCCATGCAAAAGGCAAATTCTATTTTGCCTAAAAACCATAGCCTGCCTAGTACCCATTTACGTCCAAATTTAGGTTGGACGTAAATTTACAGAGCCAAAATGGCCTACACATATCCTTGATCTATCATCGCATCAGCCACTTTTCTAAAGCCAGCGATATTTGAGCCAAGCACCAAGTTGCCCTCATCGCCAAACTCTTTACTCGTTTCGTAGCTTAGTTCAAAGATGTGGTTCATGATGCCATGAAGTCTGCGATCGACCTCTTCAAAGCTCCACGAAGTCATGCCAGCATTTTGCATCATCTCAAGTCCGCTTGTGCCCACGCCACCAGCGTTTGCCGCTTTTGCTGGAGCAAAGTGAAAGTCTTTTTGTTCAAGCATGAAATTTATCGCATCAAGCGTGCTTGGCATGTTCGCGCCCTCAGCTACGAAGCGGCAGCCATTTGCGTAAAGCACTTTTATGTCGGCTAGGTGAAGCTCGTTTTGTGTCGCGCATGGGAAGGCTCCGTCGCATGGCACGTCCCAGACGCCGTTTCTGCCCTCTTTATATTCGCTCACGCTTACATATTTTGCATTTGGTCTAAATTTGGTGTATTCGCTAAGGCGAGCGCGTTTTACTTCTTTTAGCTCTTTAAGTACCGCTAGATCGATGCCCTTAGCGTCATAGACATATCCGTTTGAGTCAGAGACGGTGATAGGCAGTGCGCCTGCTTGATAGAGCTTTTCTACTGTGTAGATGGCGACGTTTCCGCTACCGCTGACGCTGCATTTTTTGCCCTCTAGATCAAGTCCAGCTTTTTTTAGCATGTTTTGAGTGAAATATACTAGTCCGTATCCAGTAGCCTCTGTGCGCGCTAGGCTGCCACCCCAGTTTAGCCCCTTGCCAGTTAGGATGCCATCAAATCTGCCGGTTAGCTTTTTATACTGGCCAAACATATAGCCGATCTCTCTAGCGCCCACGCCGATGTCGCCTGCTGGCACATCCACGGTGTTGCCGATGTGGCGATATAGCTCGCTCATAAATGCTTGGCAAAAGCGCATTATCTCGCCCTCGCTCTTGCCCTTTGGATCAAAGGTGCTGCCGCCTTTTGCGCCGCCGATATTTACGCCAGTGAGCGAGTTTTTGAAAATTTGCTCAAATCCAAGAAATTTTAGCACGCCAAGATCGACGCTTGGGTGGAGCCTTAGACCGCCTTTGTATGGGCCAACGGCTGAGTTAAACTGCACGCGGTAGCCGTTATTTACCTTTGGTCTGCCATCATCGCCCGTGTATGTCACGCGAAAGATCACCGTGCGCTCAGGGATGACGATACGCTCTAGGATCGCGTGTTTTTGGTACTTGCTCTCTCTTTTGATAAGCGGCTCTAGGCTGTTTAGAACCTCAGTCGCAGCTTGGACAAAGACGCCTTGACCTGGGTTGGTCTTCTTTATCCACTCCATCGTTTGTTCGATGTACTCGCTCATTTTTGCTCCTTTTTCCTTTTTTTGTAGTTAAATATTAGCTCGGCTAGAAAAAATTTTTATTTAAAGATATTTTAATATTTTTATTTTGGGCAATGAGTGTTACATATCGAAACTAAATTTATAAAAAGTGGTTTTTGCTTTGGTTGCTAGGATAAATTTATAAAATTTACTAAATTTGCGTCATCTCTTGCCAAAAATCAAGTGCTGTGTCGTCTGCTTGGACAAAATTTAGGATTTGCTGGGCTGATGGCATAGTTTCATCATTTAGCCTTGCTATATAGGTGCTAGCAATCGCTATGAAAAATTTTTCAAAGTCGCTCGCAACGCGCCTGCTGCAAAGCTCCTCATCTTCAAGTAGCCACGCATAGACCGCACCACTCGTGCAATCAAGCAAAAATATCCAAGGATCACCCACGGCAAAAACTATCAAATTTGCTGGCCTCTCCTCGCCACTCCACCATTTTCCACCAAACTCATCTACGCTGTTTAGGCGCGCTAACTCGCTTGCGTAGTCGCCTCTGGAGCCAAAGCTGACATTGCAAATTTCAAAATTTCCAAGATCAAATTTGCTTAAAAGCTCTGTAAATTTATCTGGAAAATTTACGCCAAGGCTCTTTTGCGCTTGCATAAGCGCCGAAGCGTCCTTTTGCGGCAAAAGCCTCATGCCAGTCATACCATCTTGCTCTAGCGGCAAGAAAATTTGATCTAGCTTCCCAGCGATCTCATCTAGTTTTAAAAACATATCGGTCCTTAAATTTGCTAAATTTGGCAAATTTTATCAAATTTAACCCAGCGCGCTTTGAAATTTGGGTTATAATCGCCATAAATTTAAGGAGCTAGCATGGTTAGATCATATCCTCTTGATATGCCTGGCGTGGAGTTTCGCGGGCACGGCGTAACTGGCATTTACGAGATGAATGGGCGCATTGCCTTTGTGCATTTTGCTTTTGGGGTGCCTAGCGAGTTAGAGATAGCTCAAAAGCTAACGCCAAACTACGTGCTACTAGATACATTTTCGCGCGACTTTAGCGAACATAAAAGATCAACACTTACCTACAAACAAAGCGAAATTTTCATAGCCAGCGACGCACTTTGCTACCCAGAAAATGGCTACTTCGTGCTAAATACTAGATACTACAAGGGCTACATAAACTCCCCAGCAAAGCTTATAAAGATAAGTGACGGGCAGATGAGCGAGCTCGGCGTTGCTAATGAGCCCATAAAAGAGATATATAACGACGCTAAAACGTATGAATTTGATGGCTTTTGCGTGCGAATGAGTTCGCCATTTATGATGGAGTGCAAAGAAATTTTGGACAGCGCAGAGTTCAAAAGCGAAGCAAAAGATGAAAATTTAAACGCTAATTTGCCGCCAAAAGAGCAGGGCGCAAGGATAGGCAAGACCATCTGGCGGCTAAAGCTTGGCGCATATCTCTACACGCCAGTCTGCCTGAATGATGGGGTGCTTTACTTTGGCACCGCTGGCAAGGGCGGAGATCTATACGGCGTGGATGCAAAAAGTGGCGAGGTGATATTTAAGTTTAAAACCAGTGGCACGGAGCATTTTGTTTGGGTCGAGGGTCAAATTTTGCTCGCAAACCGCAAAAATAAGCCAGTTTTGATAAGTGCCAAAGATGGCTTGCTATTAAAAGAGATAGAGTTTGAGAAATTTAGCCTTAGCGCAGATCAGATCATGCTAGTAAGCGGTGGCAGGCTCTATGCTGTGGCAAATGACGGAGCTAAAATTTACGCAGTTTGCGCAGAAATTTAGCCTTGGCGAAATTTATCGCCAAAGCTGAAATGAGATAAATTTATCTCTTCTTTTTATATCTTTTTATCGCCTCTACGATGACCTCTTCTAGGTCGTCATTTGGCTCTTTGTTCATATCGTCGTAGGTGTTTTCAAGGATAGTTTTTAAGTTTTTCTCAACGTAGCTAGTATCGAAAAATCCCCTTCTAAATTCCTTACTTTTGCTGATCGTTAGCAAAAATGGGATGATCGTTCGCACGCCCTCGATGGTAAATTCTTCAAGTGCTCTTTCAAGCTTATTTACAGCAAGATCGTAGTCGGTTGCTTTGACGATCAGTTTTGCGATAAGTGAGTCGTAAAATGGCGGTATGGTGTAGTCCTTATAGACGTGGCTATCGACGCGCACAGATGGGCCAAGAGCTGGGTAGTAGCCCTCGATCGTGCCTGGTGCTGGGATGAAATTCTCCCAGACATTCTCAGCCGTGATCCTTGCTTCTATCGCGTAGCCGCGCGGCTTGATGTCGCTTTGCTCGATCTCTAAAATTTCACCAGCTGCTATTCTTATCTGCCTAACGACTAGGTCATGGCCTGTGATCTCTTCAGTGATGCCGTGCTCCACTTGGATACGGGTGTTCATCTCCATGAAGTAAAAGTTGTTGTAGTCATCTAGCAAAAACTCGATCGTACCTACGTTTGAGTAGCCCACAGCCTTTGCAGCAGCCACAGCAGTCACACCCATGATCTTTCTTAAATTTTCGCTGATAGAAGGACAAGGTGCAATCTCGATGATCTTTTGGTGGCGCCTTTGGATAGAGCAGTCACGCTCACAAAGGTGGATGATGTTGCCGTAGTTGTCACCTAAAATTTGAAACTCGATGTGGCGAGGGTTTACGACAAGCTTCTCCATAAAAACCTCGTCGTTGTTAAAGTATGCTTTTGCCTCTCTGGTGCACGACTCAAAGGCATCTTGCATATCTTCTTCTTGCCAGACCTCCCTGATGCCACGGCCACCACCACCACCACTTGCTTTTAAGATGACAGGGTAGCCGATGCGTCTAGCGTGCTCTTTTATGGCGTCCATGCTCTCATCATTTAGCTTTTCAGTGCCTGGCACTATTGGTATGCCGTTTTTCTTCATTAGATATCTAGCGATGTTTTTATCGCCCATTTTCTTGATGACTTCAGCCTTTGGACCGATGAAGATGAGCCCAGCATCCTCAACTGCCTTTGCAAATTCGTAGTTTTCGCTTAAAAAGCCGTATCCTGGGTGTATCGCGTCAGCCCCGCACTCTTTGGCAAGCTTTACGATAGCTTTGGCGTCAAGATAGCCCTTGATCGGATCTTCACCCACTTGATAGGCCTCATCAGCGATCCTTACATGCAAGCATTCGCTGTCTGGTGCTGTGTAAATTCCTACGCTTTGGATGTGTAAATCCCTACAAGCTCTGACTATCCTAACTGCGATCTCACCACGATTTGCGATAAGAATTTTGTGTATCATAGGCTATCCTTTTTGAGTTTTTCTTATCATATAACTATTCGTTTTATTTTTAGATAAATTTGTTAAGTCTGGTTTTAAAATTTGAGTGCAAAGGCTAAATTTACACTCAAATTTCTTTATTTGCTGATGATTTGTGGGAAAGGTGTGGCTAGGGCTTTTTTGCTAAAGTCTTGCGACTCGATCGTGAAATTTGTAGCAAATCTTTGAATGCCCTCTTTTTTATAAGCACGCCTTTGGATGGTAAAAAGGACTAAATTTCCGCCTTGCTTGGTATAGCGATATATCGAGTGCTCGGCTGTTGGCACGCCATTTAGGTTTGAAAATATCGTGATATCAAGATAAATTTCATTTACCAGCGAGCCCTTTTTATAAGCTACTTTTAGCCCTTTTGCTTTTAGCTCTTTTAGATCATTTATCTTTTGCTCGACTGCTTGCTCGATCGTCGCTTCAAATTTAAGCATATTTAGCGAGAGCATGTAGCTAAAACTATCTAGCTTCTCGCCAGGCAGCAAGTACTCCTGCGTGAATAAATTTGGCACAGGCTTGGCTGAGCCTGCTAGTGAGTAGAGTCTGTTGTCAAATTTTATCTGCATCGGCTCAAAATACTGAGTAGCTGCGAGCAAGAGCGCTGGCAAGGCGATAAATGCTAAAAATTTCTTCATCAAATTCCTTTAAAATGGATTTACTATCATTACCCAGATGATGATGAGCATCGCGATAGTTGGCACTTCGTTGTAAGCTCTAAAGAAGATGCCGCTTTTGTTACAGCGTTTCTCCTTGAGCTGCTTCATGTAGCGTCCAAGGTCTAGGTGATAGATAGCCATTAAGATGACAACTAAAATTTTGACGTGGATGTGACCAGTTTTTATAAGATCAGGCATCGCTATAAGTATCAAAATGCCAGTTACAAATGAGCCAATGAGCGCTACCCAGCCGATGTAGTGATACATCTTGTACTCCATCACCTCTACCACTTTGACAAAGTCTGGCTTGTCCATGTTTTCTACGTGATAAACGTAGAGCCTTGGCTGATAAAACAGCACTGCCATCCACGAGATGAAAAACAAATAGTGGAGGTATTTTAAGTAAAGATAATATTCTGCCATAACGTCTCCTTATCTAAAAAGTATCTCTTTTCTAGCTTCAAATTCAGCCTTGCTGATCGCACCACTCTCAAAAAGCTCGTAAAGCCTTTTTAAGTCGTCCTCTTTATCTTTTAGTTTTACTCTCTCTTTTAGCTCGGCCTTTTGTAAATTTTTCTCGACATAAGCGCCAACCAAAAATGCGTCGATGATCCACCAAATGCCCCAGATCATTAAAAATGGTATGCCTATAATGAAATAAAACGTAGCATACCCAACGAAAAATAACCCCATCATCAAAAAGCCAGTGATAAATTTACCAAGGTAAATTCTATGCGCTCCAAGCCAGCCAGTAAGTAGCCAAAGCGCGTATGCGACGTAGATATTATTTCCCACTCTCTCTCCTTTTTCTAAAACTTTGCCAAAGTATCATCACGACGCAAAGATCGATCATCACATCAGCGAAGTTAAAGACTGCAAAGTTAAACCACTTATGCCAAAAGACGTAATCCACGACGCCGCCATGGATAAATCTATCTGTGATGTTTGAGCTGCCAGCTCCCAGCAAAGCTCCAAGCCAAATGGCATGTGAGCAAAGCAGCTTTTTTTCAACGACTAGATAGATAAAAACGCCTAAGATAAGGGCGATCTGGATAAATTTCAGCCACTCATCTAAAAAGGCAAACATTGAAAATGCAACGCCCTTATTATATGTAAGCACTAGCGAGAAAAACTCGCCCTCCCACGAAAAACCATCTATAAATATCATCTTTATCACTTGATCAACGATAAAAATGAGAAAAAATGCGATGAAAAATTTAACCAAATTTCTACGCATTTAGGGCTTTTACAAAAAATTTCTCAACTTCATCCATGCGTTTTTCAACTAAAGTTTGATTTTTGCCCTCAAGCAAAAGTCTGATCAAATTTTCAGTGCCAGAGTATCTAAAGAGCGATCTTATGCCCTCTTTTGCAAGGCTAGCCTCAAGCTCTTTTAGCCCCTCTATCTTATCAAGCGGCTTTTTCTCTGTGATCTTTAAATTTAGCAAAATTTGCGGATACGGCTTTAGCTCGCCAAAAATTTCACTAGCTTTTTTGCCTTTTTTAAGCATCATCGCAACAACTTGCATTGAAGTAACAAGGCCGTCGCCAGTCTTAGCGTAGTCGTTAAATATGACGTGTCCGCTTTGCTCGCCGCCAAAATTTATGCCATTTTCTTTCATCATCTCAAGCACGTATTTATCGCCTACATTTGAGCGAAGTAGCTTGATCTTGTGAGCTTTTAGATAGTCATCAAGCGCGGCATTACTCATTACTGTAGCCACGATGGCACCGCCTTTTAGAGTCTTTTGCTCGTGCAAAAATGCAGCCAGTGAGCCAAGTATCGCATCTCCATGCACTACTTCTCCGTTTTCATCGACCACGACAAGCCTATCAGCATCGCCGTCAAATGCAAAGCCGATGTCAGCACGAAGCCTTTTTACCTCACTTGCTAGATCTTCTGGGTGAAGTGCGCCACAGTTTTGGTTGATATTGCTACCATTTGGCTCGTCGTTTATGACGATGACATCAGCTCCAAGCTCGCTAAATACAGTTGGTGCGACCTTGTAAGCAGCTCCGTTTGCCACGTCTAAAACTACTCGTAAATTCTTTAAATTTAGCTCTTTTGGGAATGAATTTTTGATCTGGACGATATATCTGCCGATAACATCGTCGATTCTCTTGTTTGCGCCGATCTCTGTCATTGTCTTTTGGGCGTTTGCGATGAGCTCGTCGTCGTAGAAGATTTTCTCTATCTCGGCCTCTATCGTCTCATCAAGCTTGTTGCCAAAGCTATCAAAAAATTTGATGCCGTTATCGTAGTATGGGTTGTGCGACGCACTTATCATTATGCCAGCGTCACAGCGCATATTTTCTGTTAAAAATGCGATCGCAGGTGTTGGCATAGGGCCTATTTGAAGGACGTTGTAACCAACTGCAGTTAGCCCTGCAACGATGGCGGTTTCGATCATATAGCCGCTTTTTCTTGTATCTTTTCCAACCAAAATCACATTTGTCGCTGAGGTCTTTCTAAAGTAAATTCCAGCAGCCATTGCAAGGCGCATAGATGTTTGAGCTGAAAGCTTTTCGCCAGCCTTGCCACGAACTCCGTCTGTTCCAAAAAGTTTCATCAATTTATCCTTTTTATTATAAAATGGTGCTATTTTATCAGAAATTATCAAATTTAAAATCTAAAATTTTATTTGTTTTAAAGCAGACTTAAATTCAGTTACAATTAAATATATTTTTCATATAATCACGGACTAAAATTATCAAAAAAGGTATATTATGGCAAACCATAAATCTGCTGAAAAAAGAGCTAGACAAACTATAAAAAGAACAGAAAGAAACAGATTTTACCGCACTAGACTTAAAAACATCACAAAAGCAGTGCGTGTAGCTGTAGAAGCTAAAGATCTAAATGCTGCAAATGAAGCTTTAAAAGTTGCTAACAAAAGCATCCACAGCTTCGTAAGTAGAGGCTTTTTGAAGAAACAAACTGCTGCTCGCCGCGTTAGTCGCCTTGCTCAATTAGTAAATACTCTAAAAGCTGCTTAATCTATTAAATTTTAATGTTTGCTGATAAACTTCATCCATTTTTGGATCGCTATGATGAAATTTCTACGCTTCTAAGCGATCCAAATATAGCAAACGATATCGAAAAGATGACAAAGCTCTCAAAAGAGCAATCATCTATCGAACCAGTCGCAACTGCTGCAAAAAAATATCTACAAATTCTAAATGATATTGACGAGAACAAAGCCCTGCTTGAGGACTCTGAGCTTGGCGAGCTTGCAAAAGATGAGCTTAAAAATTTAGAAATTTCAAGAGAGAAGCTTGAAGAAGAGATCAAAATTTTACTTCTTCCAAAAGATCCAAACGATGATAAAAATATATTTTTAGAAATTCGCGCAGGTACTGGTGGTGACGAGGCTGCACTATTTGTTGGCGATCTTTTTAACGCTTACATCAGATATGCAGAGCTTCGTGGATATAAATTTGAGATTGTTAGCCAAAGCGAGGGCAACACTGGCGGTTTTAAAGAGATCATCGTGCTCATAAAGGGCAAAGGCGCTTACTCAAGGCTAAAATTTGAAGGTGGCACACATAGGGTTCAGCGTGTGCCAGAGACTGAGAGTCAGGGCAGGGTGCACACCTCGGCTGTGACTGTGGCTATCATGCCAGAGGTTGAAGATAACGAGATCGAGATCAATCCAAATGATATAAGAGTTGATGTTATGAGAAGCTCGGGCCATGGCGGCCAGTCAGTAAATACAACTGATAGTGCCGTTAGGATCACGCACATACCAACAGGACTTGTTGTCACAAACCAAGACGGCAAGAGCCAGCACAAAAACAAAGAAGCTGCGATGAAGGTGCTAAAAGCTAGACTTTACGAGATGCAAGAGCAAGAGAGACTTGCTAAAGAGACTAGTGAGCGCAAGAGCCAGGTTGGTACTGGCGACCGCTCAGGCAGGATAAGAACTTATAACTACCCGCAAAACCGCATAAGTGATCACCGCATAAATTTAACACTTTACCGCCTTGATGCGATCATGGCTGCAGGATTATTTGACGAGATCATCGAGCCGCTTATCACTCACTATCAAGCAGAAGCAATGCTTGAAGCTGGTATCTAAGCGCAAAATTTATAAATTCTTACTAAATCACTAAAAATCAAAAATCTACAAACTAAGATATAAAGCCATCTGATCTTGAAACGATCTTAGTTTGTCTGCTTTATAATAAAAAATAATATTTATTTATATATTTTTCAAAAATAATTCAAATTAAATTTTTAGATTTTAGTTCATTTAGTGCGATATTTTGGGCTTTGGTAAATTATAAATCTTTACTTGTAATATTAAAAAATTTTATTAATTGATCATGAGTTTGCATTAACAATAATACTCTATAATACCCAAACATTAAATCAAAATAAGGAGAAAATATGTCACTAAGTGCAAGAAATCAACTAAATGTTGAGATATCAGAAGTAAGAACAGGTGCGGTAAATTCGCTAATAGCTGGCAAACTAGCAGGTGGCGAGGTGCTAAAAGCAACTATTACAGTTGATAGCGAGAAAGCTCTTGATCTTAAAGTTGGTAAAAAAGCTATATTTTTATTCAAAGCTTCAAGCGTTATCGTTTCAAAAAATAACCACATCAAGCTAAGCGCTACAAATCAAATCAAAGGCGTTGTGAGCGAGATAAAAGACGGCGCTGTAAATGCTGAGGTTATCATCGACGCAAACGGCAGCAAAATTTCAGCTGTTATCACAAAAGAGTCAGTAAATGGCATGGCTTTAAAAGTTGGCGACGACGTAACTGCGATCATCAAAGCAACTCAAATCATAGTTGGCGTTAAATAATTTTCGGGGCAAATTTGCTCCGATCCTCTTCTTCTAAACTAATTTATAAATTTAAGCAAATATCCAAAACTAAATCCTAAAATTTCTCATAAATTTTTTAAAACAGAAAATTTAATTAATGCTTATTTTTTCTAAATTTAAAAATAAAAATTCCAAACTTTATGCCAAATTTACTTTGAATGCCTATCTAGCGTAAATCTAAAGTCAAATTTAAATGAATTTAATCTTATTAAATATTACCAAACTACGCTCTAATCGCACTTAGCTTTAATAAAGTTTAATTTAAAAAACTAATTAGACTATTTTAATAAAAAAGTCGTATAATCTAGTTAGTGAATATCTTACTTCAAAGGAGAGAGCATGAAAAATTCAGGTTTATCTAGAAGAGATTTTGTGAAATTTAGCGCTATCGGAGCCACGGCACTTGGCATGGGCGCTACAAATTTAATGGCCAGCCCAATGAACGAAAAAGATGTCAAATGGGACGAGGAGTATGACGTAGTCATCATCGGCTCAGGCTTTGCAGCTCTTGCGGCTGGTGTGACATCAGCTAAAAAAGGCAACAAAGTCGTCTTGATCGAAAAGATGGGCCGCACAGGTGGCAACTCTGTCATCAACGGCGGAATTTTTGCCGTTCCAAATAGCGACATGCAAAAGAAAGCTGGTATCAAAGATAGCACCGAACTATTTATCAAAGACTGCTTGAAAGCAGGACGCGGCATCAACCACGTTGATCTTTTAGCAAAGATCGGCGAGAGAGCGCAAGATGCTTACAAACTCACACTTGATTGTGGTGCAAAATATATCGATCAGATCACTCACGCAGGCGGTCACTCAGTGCCAAGAAGCCTTCAAACAGAGGTCGGTAGCGGCGCTGGCATCGTACTTCCTATGACTGCGACATTTGAAAAATTAGAAGGCGCGTCTATCAAAAAAAGGACAAAATTTGATGATTTTGTCTTTGACGACAAGGGCGCAGTTGTGGGCGTCATCGTCAGAGAAAACTACAAATTTGATGGCAATTTGATGAGTGACGATGTCGAAAACAAAGGCGGCGATACAAAATATATAAAAGCTAAAAAGGGCGTTGTGCTAGCAGCTGGTGGCTTTTGTAGAGATAAAATTTTTAGGCGCCTTCAAGATCCAAGGATCACACCTGAGACAGACTCAACAAACCAACCAGGCTCAACAGCGGGCGCGCTTTTAGCAGCATTTAGAGCGGGTGCTTATCCAGTTCAGCCAAGCTGGATCCAGTACGGCCCATGGGGATGTGCCGATGAGACAGGCTTTGGCGTGGGATCGATGTTTAACGTAAATGGCGCTTTTCCATTTGGAATTTCAGTCAATCCAAGAACTGGCAAACGCTACATGAACGAGCTAGCTGACCGCAGGACAAGAACTGAAGCGATGTTTAAAGTCATCCATGAAAAAGGCGAAGACGATAAAAACTTCCCTATCAACTTCTGCGACTCAAGAGCCCTTCCTCACATGCTCCCAGCTCACTATGAAAAGGCTATCGCAGCTGGAATTTGCAAGAAATTTGACACACTTGATGCCTTGGCAGCTGAGTATAAGATCCCAGTTGATGAGCTCAAAAAAACGGTCGCAAGATACAACGAATTTGTCAAAAAAGGCGTTGATGAGGACTTTGGCAAGCCAGTTGTTGCGACTACGACAAAGGGTATTGATATTTCGGTTCCGCCGTTTTACGCAGAGCGTGGCACGCCAAAAGTTCACCACACAATGGGCGGCCTAAATATCAACACAAAAGCTCAAGTCATGAACTCTCAAACAGCTATGCCTATACCAAATTTATATGCAGCTGGCGAGATCACTGGCGGCGTTCACGGAGCCAGTCGTCTAGGATCAGTGGCTATAACTGATTGCTTGACATTTGGTATGATCGCTGCTGAGACTATCGGCTAGAAAGAAGTGGCAGGCGTTTGCTTGCCACTATAAATTTTTAAATCTATAAACCCCGTTTTTTACTCGCTCAAAAATTTTCTTCTCTTCAAGCAGCTTAAACGTGCTTATCACGGTTGGTTTGCTCACATTTAGCTTCTCGCAAATTTCTGAAATTTTAAGCATGATAAAGCCATTTTCATCGCTTAGCTCGCAAAGTAAATTTATGATCTCTACCTTTTTCTCGCCAAGAAGCGCCTTGTAAATTTCTTTGTCTAGCCCCAAATTTTATATCCTATCGCTACGCACCAAAGCGCGCCACATAAGAAATTTGCGATCATCACGGCCGCACTTCCAGCGTCCTTTGCCGCCTTTGCTAGGGCGTGATAGTCTGGGCTTGCAAGATCAGTCACTCGCTCTAGGCCCGAGTTTAAGCACTCGCAAACTAGCACAAATGCCATGCTAAAGATCAAAAATAGGTTAAAAATAAGGTCAAATTTCCAAAAAAATAGCGAGATCGTAGCTATCAAAAATATGCAAATTTCTATGCGAAAGCTCTTTTCGTTTTTAAAAATTTCAGCCAAACCCTCTCTTGCGTAGCCAAAATTTTTAAAAAATTTATACTCTGGCTGGTTTCTCATAACTTTCCTTTTTGTGATTTTTGGCATAATTATAATTAAAAAAAGGATGAAATTTGAAACTTATTAGCTGGAATGTAAATGGGCTGCGCGCAGTCGTGGCAAAAGATGGCTTTGGCTGGCTTGATGAGGTTAGGCCTGATTTTTTGGGACTGCAAGAGATCAAGGTCAAAGAGGACGACGTGCCAAAAGAAATTTACAACCTTGGCTTTAAAGATATAAGTGTAAATTCAGGCGCAAGAGCAGGATATTCTGGTGTGATGAGCCTTGCTAAATTTGACGTGCAAACGCAAAAGGCGGCCTTTTTTGACGACACGGAGGGGCGAGTTTTGGAGCATAGATTTGATGATATCGTGCTTTTTAACATCTACTTTCCAAACGGCCAAAAGGACGACGAGAGGCTAGCTTACAAGATGGACTTTTACGAGAAATTTCTAGCTTACTGCAAAGAGCTAGTAAAAAGTGGCAAAGAGGTGATATTTTGTGGCGACGTAAATACCGCTCACCGCGAGATCGACCTGAAAAATCCAAAGGCAAACGCCAAAACTTCGGGCTTTTTACCTATCGAGCGCGCGTGGATAGATGAGGTGCTAAAAGGTGGCTTTATAGATACATTTAGAGCCGTAAATGGCGACGTTGCGGACGCTTACTCGTGGTGGAGCTACCGCTTTAACGCAAGGGCTAAAAATGTCGGCTGGAGGATTGATTATTTCTTCATCTCGCAAGGGCTAAAAGATAGGCTAAAAGACGCCTTTATCCTGCCAGAGATCACTGGCAGCGACCACTGCCCAGTTGGCATAGAGATAGAAATTTAGAGCACTCCCTCTTCTAACAGGTGGGTGATGAGAATTTTAAAGCCAAGAAATATAAGTATCGCTCCGCCTAAAAAGAGCGCCTTTTTCTCCAAAATTTCACCCATAAATTTACCGATGTAAAAGGCGGCTAGGCTTAGCACAAAGCAGACTACGCCGATGATGAGCGCACTCTCAAATACATTAACCGCTTCAAAGCTAAGCGTGACGCCAACGGCAAGTGCGTCTATGCTAGTGGCAAATGCGCCTACAAAAATGGTCTTAATATCCATGCCCAAAGAGTCGCTATCCTCGCTGCTGCAGGCCTCTTTTAGCATTTTAAAGCCAAGAAAGCAGAGTATAAAAAAGGCGATAAAGTGATCAATGGAGCTTATAAATTTAGCAAAGCTAATGCCTAAAAAATAGCCAATAAGCGGCATGAGAAACTGAAAAAATCCAAGCATGAAGGCTATAAATAAAATTTTGCCAAGGGCAAGACTTTTATACCTTGCGCCGTTTGCCATATTTAGCGCTGCGCTATCCATACTAAGAGCGAAGCTAAGAAGTAAAATCTGCATAAATTCCCCTAAAAATGGCGAATTTTAGTGCAAAAAGATTAAATTTATTTTAAGCGTTTAGATATTTTTTGTATGATTTTGCTTTAAATTTGTAAAAAGGAGAGAAGATGAAAAGATCTCTTGTTATTCTTTGTGGCGCGCTTGTTTTAAATTTACAAGCCGCAAGCATGGATGATATGATAAATAAAGGCGTGAAAATCGCCACTCACGCATCAAGCGGCGACTACAAAAGTCTAGTTAGTGAGGCGCTAAATGCTGCTGTTAGCGAGCTTTCAAAAGAGGGCTTTATAAACAACGCGACAGCTAAAATTCCACTCCCAAAAAGCCTTGAGATGGCGTCAAATTTAGCCAAAAAAGTGGGCGGCGAGAAGTGGGCGCAAGACCTTAGCAAGTCGATAAACAACGCTGCGACCACGGCCGTGCCAAAGGCTGCTGAAATTTTTAGCGAGAGCATAAAAAATATGAGCGAGGCAGACATCAAAAAGCTCTTTAATGGCGGCAACGACAGCGTTACGAAGTATTTGCAACAAAGCTCCAGCCAAAAGCTAAAGGCGGCATTTACGCCGATAATTGAGAAAATGATGAGCGATAATAGCTTTGCGACTGCGTATAATGGGCTAAATTCTTTCATCGGCAACTCAGCAAAAAACAACGAAACGATAAAATCGGTAAAGAGCCTAGCTAAAAATTTAGGCGCAAGCGAATATGTGCCAGATGAGAGCGAGGATATAAACGCTTATATCACGAGAAAGACGCTAGATGGGCTATTTAACGTGATGAGCGAGAAGGAAAAGGGGCTAAGAAGCGGCTTTAGCCTAGATAGCGGCAAAAAGGTGCTTGACTCGATATTTAAATGAGAAATTTAAGCGCTCAAAACAAAGCCGACATCGCTCTTATCGTAGTTGCCGTCGTTTGGGGCGCTACGTTTTTACCCATGGCAAATGCACTAAAGACAAATGGCGTCTTTGTCATGCTTTTTTGCCGGTTTTTTCTCTCGGCTATCTTTATGGGCTTTGTCGCGCTTAAATTTACTAAGAAATTTGATAAAAAGAGCGTCTTCTACGGCGTTATCCTTGGTGCGGTGCTGTTTTCGTCATTTACAACGCAGACTTACGCCCTAAAGCTTACATTTAGCTCGAGCGTCGCCTTTATCACGGGGCTTGAGTGTGTGATAGTCCCTTTTATGGCGGCGGTGTTTTTTAAAAATAAGATAAGTATTTTTGCAATTTTAGGCGCACTCATCGCTATTTTTGGGCTTTGGCTCTTAAGTGGCGCCACGCTCGCACTTGGGGCTGGCGAGGCACTAGCGCTTGTTTGCGCCATATTTTACGCACTTTACACGACGCTAAATGGCCACTTTGTAAGAAAGAGTGAGCTTTGTTTGCTAGTCTTTGTGGTCTTTCTCACAAATGCCCTGTTTTCACTTGTTTTTGCGCTTTTTCAGGGCAGTATCGTGCCAAATTTCTATAGGGAATTTTTCATAGCGATATTTATCACGACGGTGATTGGCACCATATTTTGTTACTTTGTGCAAACGATCGCCCAAAGATATACGACCGCTAGCAAGGCGGCCTTGTTTTTCTGCCTAGAGCCAGTCTCTGCTGGGCTGATCGGCTACTTTTTTGCTGGTGAGATACTTAGTATCTGGCAAATTTTTGGAGCCATGCTCATCATCTTTGGCGTCATTTTTAGCGAATTTGGCAAGCAAATTTGCTCTAAATTTAAGCCTTAAAAGACAAAAAGCTTCATTTGAGAGTCAATTTTCTCATCTATAAACTCGCCGTCAAATCTCTCTTTTAACATCGCTAAAACCGCCTTTTCATCGTAGTTTTTAGCTCCGTTTATCTCAAGGTGCCAGCAGATATTTTCAGCTGCCTCTTGCACGCTTCGTCTAGCGATCCTAGTTTCGTTTAAAATTTCGCTTTTGTAAGCGATGCCTTGCTCGTTTAGCCACGCTTCAAGCCTATCTACTATGTTTTTTTGCGAGAGCGTGCGGCCAAATTTTTCAAAAAATGGCTCAAGTAGGTCAGAGCTTCTAGGCTTGTCCCAGCCAAGATAGAGCTTTTGCTTGGCGCAGTTTTGAAATTTAGCAAAATCTTCATCGCTCGCAATGGCTGGGCTCATCGTGCAAATAGCGATATCAAAGTGCCCTTTAGGCTTAAATTCTCTCCACGAGCAAACCTCGCTACTTAAATTTGTCACGCCAAATCTCTTTGCATCTTCGTTTAAAATTTCTATCATCTTTTCAGAGCTATCTATGCCAGTTACGCTTTTGGCGGTTTTGGATAAAAATATGCTCCAAACGCCCGTGCCACAGCCGATATCTAAAATTTCTTTGCCGCTAAAGCTAGCTCCCCAAGCCAAGGCTTTGGCAAAAATTTGCTGCTGGATAGCGCTGATCTTGCCGTCAAATCTTTGGTAGTTTGACGCCTTTTTATCCCATAAATTTTGCATTTTAGCTCCTCTTTTTGGTTATAATTTTAGCAAAAAAGGTCAAAAATGAGAGATTTTATATATCGCGTCATCATCCCGCCACAAGCCATCGACATGCACGGACATATGAATAATGTCTATTATTTCACGCTTATGCAAGAGGCCGCATTTGCCCACTCTGCCGCTGTTGGCGACACAGTCGCGGCGCAGTATAAAAGGGGTGAAATTTGGCTCATTAGAAAAAATGAGATCAAGTATATAAAGAGCGTAAAAATGATGGATGAGGTCTTTATCCACACCTACACGCAGGCCGATGGCAAGGCCACTTCGAGCAGGTATTTTGAGTTTAAAAAGGATGGAGAGCTAATAGCAACTGGCAAGACCGAGTTTGTCTATATCGATCTAAAGACAAACCGCCCAAAAGCTATCCCAGCCGAGATCATCGCGCTTTACTCGTGATCACACTCGTCGCAAACGCCCTTTATCACGGCACTTTTTATATTTTTAGCGACGTTTAGGTGGGGCATATCGATGTTTGTCACCTTGTGGCAGACGTCGCAGATGAAATAGGCTTTGGCTTCATTTGCCAGCTCGTAGTAGCTCTTGTGGTTGTTTTCGGTTTTTATCACGAGATTTTCTTTTTCGAAAATTTCCATACTTCTATAAAAGGTCGTTTTATTTGCGTCAAGGCTCTCTAAAATTTCGTCGTAGCTTAGCGGCGCTTTGGCGCTTTGCAAAATTTCAACAAGCTTTATGCGAAGCGTCGTAGCCTTGATATTGTGCTCTTCTAGGAAATTTCTCGCGTTCATCTTTGCCCTTTTTATTTTGCGTATATTAACGCTAAAAGATTTAAACTATATTTAAAAGAAAAGGCTAAATTTAGGCTTTTGAACTTTAAGTTGCAACCAAGTTGCATTTTGCTAAACTTCGCAATTATTTTTTAAAGGAGAGATAATGAGAAAAATTATCGTTTTTTTAGCTGTATGTGCTTTGTCTCTTTTTGCAAAGCCGGTTGTTACTACTAGCATACTGCCAACGAAATTTTTCGTCGAGCAGATCGCTGGAGATACGCTAGATGTAAATACGATGGTTGGCAAAGGGGCTGATCCGCACACCTACGAGCCAAAGCCAAAGCAGATGAAGGAGCTTGAAAAGAGCGAGCTTTACTTTGCTATCGGCATCGAGTTTGAGGATGCGTGGCTTGATCGCTTCTCAAAGACATTTAAAAATTTACGCATCGTAAAGACGCAAGAGGGCATCGAAAAGATCGCTATGAGCGAGGAGCATGAACATGAAGAGCACCATGAGCACAAGCACGAGGGCGAACATAAACATGAGCACCACGACCATGGCGCTCACGACCATCATGATCACCATTACCACCATGACGGGCTTGATCCGCACATCTGGCTTGACCCTATCCTAGTAAAAACTCAGGCTGATAACATCGCAAAGGCGCTAATAGAGAAATTCCCGCAAAATGCAAAGCTTTATGAGGAGAATTTGGCTAAATTTAAAGCTAGCCTTGACGAGCTTGATGGCTTTATCAAAAACTCCCTAAAAGATGTCAAAACTCGCGAATTTATCGTATATCACCCATCTTGGGGCTACTTTGCAAAGCGCTATGACCTAGAGCAGATCGCTATCGAGGTAGAGGGCAAAGAGCCAAAGCCAGCTGAGCTAAAAGAGCTCATCGAAGAGGCTAAAGAGCATGGTGTAAAGGTCATTTTCGTCGCTCCGCAGTTTCCAACAAAGGCTGCAAATTTGATCGCAAAAGAGACTGGTGCAAAGGTCGTCACGATAGACCAACTGCCTGAAAACTGGTTAGCCGAGATGAAAAAAACGGCTGAAATTTTCGCTAAGAGCCTATAAAAATGTTAGCACGCCTGATCGTCATTTGCCTACTAGCCATAAATGCCTTCGGGTGTGCTCTATGCTCGCTTTACAGCCCCACAGCCCACGTTGGGGCGAAATTTATCGCACACGAAAACAACATCACACAGATAGCTTTTACTTGGACATTTTCGCAAAATTTCTCAGAGCTGATGAAGCAAAATTTTGATCTCAATCAAGATGAAAAGATAGACGAAAAAGAGCTAAGAAAGATCCGCTTAAATTTACTAGACTACCTCGTGCCAAGGCACTATCTAACGGACATTGAGTACTATTACAAAGACGAAAATGCTACAAAAATCGAGCTAAATTTAAATGAGTATAAGCTCTATTTTGACGAGGGTAGGCTTAAATTTGATGTGAGTTTTAAGACAAATTTAGTGGTCGCTGACGGTCTTGTCGTATCTGTTGATATGGAGGATAAAGAGGGCTATTTTAACTTCAAATTCACGCAAAGCGACGCATTTTTGGTGGGTGAAAGCTTCTGGGCGATACCAAATTCAAACTCAAATTTGATATTTTTTACATTTTCAAGCAAAGAAGCGGCCAAAGCTCACAACGAAAAGCCAGCGCTTAAAGAGCTGCTAAAAGAGCCAGTAGCAGGCGTGAGCGATGAAAATTTAAGCCAGATAGATAAGATCGATGAGGCTAAATTTGACATCGTCTCAAAAACTAGCCTAAGCTTGCTTGATAGGCTAAAGCAAATTTTAAGAAGCGTGGATTACAAAAGTCCGCTTGCGCTGCTATTTTTAGCGTTTATCTCATTTGGCTATGGCTTCTTGCACGCTGCTGGCGCAGGTCATGGCAAGGTGCTAACAAGCTCATATTTTGCCGCAACTGGTGGCAGCTACAAAAGGGCGTTTTTATTTGCGTTAAAGATCGGCTTTTTGCATGTTGTGGGTGCATTTGTCTTTGTCTTTGCTAGCTTTTTGCTGCTTCGAGAGGTGAGTAACGACCTTACAAAGGACACTGCTAGCATAACGACCGCGTTTTCAGGGGTCGTGATATTTTTTGTGGCGATTTTTATGCTCGTTAAAAAGGTTAAATTTTATCTTTTAAACAAAAAAGAGGCTAAATTTTATATTTTTAGCTCAAATTTGAACCAAAATTTGAGTAAAAATACAAAATTTACAAGTGAATGTGGCTGTCAAATTTGCTCTACTAAAAAGCCAAAGAGCAAAGAAGAGTGGCTGGTGGCGGCCGCTGCGGCTCTTGTGCCCTGTCCTGGCACGATACTAGTCTTTGTGCTGGCAAATGAGATAGGCAGCTACTTTGCAGGTGTGATAAGTGGCTTGTTTATGGCGCTTGGCATGAGTGTGGTGATATTTGTAGCGGCAGTTTTTGGCTCAAAGATCAGCACGAACATTAAGCTAAAAAAGTTTAAAATCTACGCAGAATTTGCAGCCCTTGGCATCATGCTTTGGCTTGGACTTTTCATTTTTGTCACGACATTTACGCAAAAGAGCCTATTTTGAAAGATATTATAAAAATTAGAAATTTAAACTTTAGCTACGATAAACAAGTCGTTTTAGAGGACATAAATTTAGACTATAGTAGCGATGAGTTTTTAGCGATAATTGGCCCAAATGGCGGAGGCAAAAGCACGCTTTTAAAGCTCATTTTGGGCCTGCTTAAGCCTCAAAGTGGCGAGATCAAGCTCTTTGGTAAAGAGCCAAGCGAGGTAAGTAAATTTATAGGCTACGTGCCGCAAAATTTCCTCTCAAATCAAAGCTTTCCGATGATGGTTTTAGAAGTCGTTTTGATGGGATTAATCGATAAAAAAATCTTTGGTTTTTACTCAAAAGATGAAAAAGCTCTAGCACTAAGTGCCCTTGAAAAGGTCGGCATGAGTGAGTTTGCAAACGCGAGGATCGGCGAGCTAAGTGGCGGTCAAAGGCAGCGCGTCTATATCGCTAGAGCGCTTTGTGCAAATGCAAAAGTGCTCATCCTAGACGAGCCAACAGCCAGCATCGACACAAAAGGGCAGGCTGAAATTTATGAAATTTTAAAGGGGATAAACGCAAGCGGCGTTGGCGTGGTTTTAGTTAGTCACGACCTAAATATCGTGCTAAATTACGCTACAAAGATCGCTTACGTGAGTAAAAATTTACACATTCATAAAACGCATGAAAACCTTGCTAAGAGGGAATTTATCGAGCATCTAGCTAGAACGCATAGCCATTTTTGTGATGTCGAGATCGCACTTGGCGAGTGTGGCTGCGAAAAGACAAAGAGCAATATTTTTAAATTTTAAAGAGAGAAAATGAGCGAAATTTTAGAGTTAAATTTTATGCAAAATGCCTTTATTGCGAGCATTTTAGTAAGCATAATATGCGGCATGATAGGCTCGCTTGTCGTGATAAACAAGATGACCTTCATCGCTGGAGGCATCGCACACGGCGCATATGGCGGCATAGGACTTGCCTTTTTCTTCTCTCTTGAGCCGCTGCTTGGAGCGAGCATATTTTCGCTGCTTCTAGCGCTCATAATAGCCACGATTACGCTAAAAGATAAGACAAACATAGACTCTGTAATAGGCGCTATTTGGGCGATTGGCATGGCGATCGGTATCATTTTTATCGACCTCACACCTGGCTATAACGCCGATCTTATGAGCTATCTTTTTGGCTCGATCCTTGCAGTTAGTGGCACAGATATCGCATTTATGAGCTTTTTAGACCTCTTGTTTTTGGCGCTCATCTCACTTTTTTACCGCCAGTTTGTGGCGATCAGCTTTGATGCGGAGTTTGCAAAACTTCGCGGGGTAAATACCACTTTTTTTCACTATCTGCTAGTTTGTATGATGGCGCTTTGCGTGGTGGCTACGATCCGCGTCGTGGGGCTAATACTTGTCATCGCACTACTTACCATACCGCCATATATTGCGCAAATTTTCGCCAAAAGACTTGGACTAATGATGCTAATCTCAACCATTTTTTCTATCATTTTTTGCTTTATCGGCCTTGTGATCAGCTTTTATTTCAATCTCACAGGTGGAGCTAGCATCATCTTAGTCGCCTCACTTTGCTTTTTTGCATTTAGCTTTAAATTTAAAAGCTTGCGCTCGTAGCTCTTTTTAACCTAAAAAGCGTCCAAGCCAAAAAGCAAATCGCCGTAAAATAGACGCTAAAAAATAGCGCTAGCCACATAAATTTGATCTCAAGCCCCAGCCAAAAGACCACCGCGTAAAAAAGCGAGCATTGAAGCACGAGCTGTCTAAAGCCATTTAGCAAAAAGATCGCTACTGGGCGTTTTATCGCCTGCAAAGTGCTGCCTGAGATGTTTATCGTGCCGTAAGCCATGTAGGCAAGTGAGTTGATGCCAAGGTAGAGCTTTGCCACTTCTAGCACGGCTGGCGTGCCATCAAAGAGTTTGATCGCGCTCTCGCCAAAAAGCCTTATAAAGATGTAGGCAAAGACGCAGTAGATGAGCAAAAAAAGAAGCGATAGTTTGTAGCACTGCAATACTCTTTGAAAGCTCTTAGCGCCGTAGTTTCTTGAGACGATGCTAAGCACTCCTGCTGCCATGCCGATGGTTGGAAGTACTAAAATTTGCTCGATCCTTAAAGCTATGCCATAACCTGCCACTGCATTTACGCCGTAAAAGCTCACAAATTTTAAAAGCACGAGCGAGCCAAGCGACATTGAGAGGTAGTTTAGGCAAGCTGGCAAGGCTTGCTTTAGTATCTTTGCCCAGACGGCGAAATTTGGTACGAAGTAGCCTAAATTTCTAGGATCTATCATCTTGCTCTTTCTAACTTTAAAAAAGAGATAGATCATACCTAAAAACTGCACGCTAGCCGTCGCTAGAGCAAGGCCCTTTACGCCAAGAGCAAAGCCAAAGGCAAAAAGATAGCAAAAAAATGCGTTGATAAAAAGGCCGCAAAATAGCCAGTTGCGGTAGCTTTTAGTATCGCCAAGCGCGACTAGAACGCCGTTAAGCGACTTTATAAGCAAGAAAAATGGAGCTGCAAGAAAGATGACACCAGCGTAGTCAAGCGCCTCTTTGATGTAGTGGTGATCGGCGCCTAAAAGAATTAGTAAATTTGGTGCTAGTAAATAGCCACATAGCCCCATAAAAATGGCAAAAAGAAGCACAAAGATGATGCCATTTGAGGCGTAAAGTTTAGCCATTTTTGGTTTGTTTGCGCCTAGGCTGTTGCCAATTAGCGCGGTGAGTGCCGAGCCAAAGCCAAGCCCGATGCCAACGATGCTTAGATAGAGCAAAAAGCTCATCGCCATGCCAGCAACTGCTATGGTAGAAATTTTAGCTGCGAAAAATGTGCCAGTGACGTTGTAAAGGGTGTTAAACATCATACCCACACCAGCTGGCAGCGAGAGTGAGATGATGAGCCCTTTTAGCGGGTCTTTTAGTAGGTCCAAGCTGCCTTCTTGTTAAATTTCATATGAGCTAAGTTCTATCAAATTTCCATCAAAATCGTAAATATATAAACTCTTCATTGCTCCCAGAGCCCCATTTCGCCTAACGACGCCAAGCTCGATCTCTACGCCTTTTGCAAGAAGCTCTGAGCGCACGTCTTCTATCTCGTCTTCAATTATCAAGCAAATGTCAGCACTACCCTTTGTTGGGTGCTTTGCCGCAGGTAAAAACTCGCCCTCAAACCTATGTAAATTTATCTTTTGTGAGCCAAAATTTAGGCTAATGTGACCGTCTTTCTGAGCTAGTCGCATGCCTAAAATGTCGCAGTAAAATTTAAGCGCCTCTTCAACGTCGCTTACTACAAGCACGATGTGGTCTAAATTTTTTATCTGCATTTTGGCTCACATTTTTTATTTTTGATCTCTTAATGCCCTTTTTCTAGCGTAGATATTTAGGCATTCAACCGCTAGCGAGAAGCCCATCGCAAAGTAGATGTAGCCTTTTGGCACATGCACACCAAAGCCATCAAGTATGAGCGCAAAGCCAACTAGCACCAAAAATGCTAGTGCGAGCATTTTTATGGTTGGGTTGTTATCGACAAATTCTGAGATCGCCTTTGAGGCAAACATCATCACGCCAACTGCGATGATGACAGCAAGTATCATGATATCGATGTGCTGAGCCATGCCAACTGCGGTGATAACGCTATCAAGCGAAAAGACTATGTCTAAAATGCCTATCTCAAGGATAGTCGCGAAAAATCCTGGATGAGACTTGCTCTCGTGAGCCTCTTCATGCTTGCCAGTGACGTTTGCGTGGATCTCCATTGATGATTTTACTATCAAAAATAGACCGCCTATTATGAGCACCAGATCGCGTCCAGTGATGCTAAGCTCACCTATGCTAAAGAGCGGCTTTGTAAGCTTCATGATCCAAAATAGCGAAAGTAGCAGGATGATCCTAGTGATCATCGCAAAGCCAAGCCCTAAAATGCGGCCTTTGCCCCTTTGCTCTGGTGGCAGTTTGCCTACTAAAATGGCTATAAATATGATGTTATCTATGCCTAAAACTATCTCCAAGCCAGTTAGCGTAAGTAGCGATATCCACGCCTCTGGCGAACTCAACCATTCAAACATTTACTTCCTTTGTTAAAATTTTTATTATGCTCTCAGGCAAAATTTCATGCTCTATGGCGTGAATTTTAGCCTCCCAAGCCTCCAAGCTCATGCCGTCCTCGCGCTCAAACGCCCTTTGCGCGATCAGTTTGCCCCCGTCAAGCTCCTCGCTCACGTAGTGCACGCTGACACCGCCTATCATCATATCGCTCTCAAAGCTCTCCTTTATCGCATGCGCGCCCTTAAAAAGCGGTAGGATAGATGGGTGAAGGTTTATGGCTTTTATCTGCGCCGTAAAACCTGGCGTTAGTATCCTCATGAAGCCTGCAAGCACCGTTAGATCGGCCCCGCTTTTTAAAATTTGCTCCACCAAAACAGCGTCAAATTCCTCACGTTTGTCAAATTTAGCGCTCTCTATTATCGTCGTTTCAAGTCCAAATTTCTTAGCTCGCTCGATGCCAAAAGCACCAGGCTTGTTGCAGATACAAAGGCAAACTTCGATCTTTACGCCGTTAAAAATTTGATTATGAACTTTTTTAAGTATCGCTTCTAAATTTGAGCCACTGCCGCTAAAAAGCACGGCTATCTTTTTCGTAAGCATTTTACTCCTTTGATGATGTCTGTTGGCTCGAGCGCATAGCTGTTTTTGTCAAAATTTCTAAGGCTAAGCGCATGAGCTAAAGTGGCTGAGATGGCAGCATTTAGTGGCTCGTAGCCTTGAGCCAAAAGTGCTAGCACAAGGCCGCTTAGCACGTCGCCACTGCCGCCTTTTGCAAGCGTGTTTTTGCCATAAGGCATGACGTAAATTTGCCCATCTTTGGCGATTATGGTGTTTGCCCCTTTTAGCACAAGCACAGCCTTAAATTTCTCGCTCCAAGCCTTAGCGTAAGCGTATCTGTTTTCTTGCAAGGTTTGCACATCTATATCGGCTATTTTGCAAATTTTTAAAAGCGAGCAAAACTCCTTTGGATGAGGCGTCAAGACGCAGTTTTCGCTTAGCAAGTCAAGCACTTTTGGGCTATAAAAGATATCAGCGTCAAGCACAAGCTTTTTACCTTTTAAAATTTGCACCTCAAGCTCTTCTACGCCCCTTTTGCCAAGCCCCATGCCAAGGGCTCCAGCGTTCATTTTCTCGCTTATCTTGCTAGCTTGCATGATATGCGTTGGTAAATTTAAACCCTGCTCGCCTATCACGCTAACTAGCCCAGCTCCAAAGGCAAATGCCGCCTTTGCGCAAAGCTTGCTAGCTCCCACGTGCTCGCCAGATATGATAAATGCATGGCCAAAGTTGCCCTTATTTACGCACTGATTTTTTCTATTTGGAAGCACGAGGTCGCGTTTTTCAAGCAAGTGATAGTCGCTTTCGCACTCGTAGTTTTGCGCGCTTATGCCAAGAGTGGCGAGCTTTATTTTGCCAACGTAGTCCTTTGCCGCGTCGCTATAAAGAGCTAGCTTTCTAGCTCCCATCGTGATCGTCGCATCTGCTTTTACGCAAGCGCCAAGCACCTTGCCATCGCTACTTAGCCCGCTTGGCACGTCGCAAGCGATGATGTAAGCGGGGTTAGCGTTTATTTTTGAGATTAACTCTATGTGCGTTTCGTCTAAATTTCTATTTAGCCCTGAGCCAAAAAGCCCGTCTATGACGCATTTTGCGCTATTTAAGCTATTTTCTACATCTTTGCTCTCTCGCACACCAGCAAATTTAGCCCTTTCGAGCTGCTTGGTGGCTAGTGGCTTTAAATTTTTACTAGCTAGGATAAATTCACACTCATACTCGCCCTCTAGCATCCTTAAAGCGCAAAGCACGTCAGCGCCGTTGTTTCCACCACCGCAAACGCCAAGCACCCTCTTGCCTTTTTTAAATTTCTTACGGATGAAATTTGCTATGGCTGCGGCTGCATTTTCCATCAAGAGCTCTTCGCTAAGGTCAAATTTCTCGCCTGCTCTCTCGTCTAAAACTCTCGTATCTAAATATAAATTTTTCATTTTATGCCCTAAAACTAAGCGCCTCTAGGATGTGGGGCTTTAAAATTTGCTCGCTCTCATCAAGATCGGCGATGCTTCTAGCTACTCTAAGCGTCCTTTTTATGCCCCTTTGTGAGAGGTTGTACTTCGTGGCGGCCTTTTGTAAAATTTCACTCGCCTCGGCGTTTAACGTGCAAAATTTAGCCACCTGCGCGTCATTTAGCTTACCATTTAGCTCATCTTGAGCGCGCTTTTTTTGAAAGATAAAGGCTTTTAAAACCATATCGCTCATCTGCTGTGAGCTTAAACTTGCCTTGTCGCCTGGCGAGCTCTCATCCATCGCGACCTTTAGGTCTATGCGGTCAAGCACTGGGGCTGAAATTTTGGCTTTGTAGTTTTTTATCTCATTTTCGCTGCATTTGCAGTTTAGGTTGCGAGAAAACAAATTCCCACAAGGGCAGGGGTTTTGAGCGGCTACGAAGATAAATTTAGTCTCATAAGTCACTTTTGAATTTACCCTTGCGATGTGGATTTGATTGTTCTCAAGTGGCTCTCTAAGGCTTTCTATCACCTGTTTAGCAAAGTGTGGGAACTCGTCAAAAAATAGCACTCCGCCATTTGCAAGTGCGATCTCGCCGATCTTTGCGACGTTTGAGCCTCCGCCAAAGATCGAGCTTTTTGTCGAGGTGTGATGTGGCGAGCGAAAGGCTCTAGTGCTTGTAAATTCGCTATCTTGCAAATTTAGCGAGCGGTAGGCGGCGGACTTTAGCACCTCTTCTAGGCTTTGTGGCGCCATGATATAGACGAGGCGTTTTGCGCACATGCTCTTGCCGCTGCCTGGGCTGCCTTCAAATAAGATATTGTGCATGCCAACAGCTGCGATGACGCAGGCTCTTTTGGCTCTTTCTTGACCCAAAACGTCCTTAAAATCAAGCTCGAAATTTAAATTTGGAACGTATCTTTTGCCAGAAATTTCTATCACATTTGAAAATAGCTCGTGTGTGGCGCTAAAATGCGTGCTTTTAGCAAATTCTGCGTCGCTAAAAAACTTTATCGCCTCCTCTAGTGTGCTAACGCCATAAACCTCTAAATTTGGGATCATCGAAGCTTTGGCGGCTATCTCACTAGGCACTAAAATTTTTGCCTTTTGCACCTGCGTGCTTAAAAAAAGTAGGATCGAAAACAAATTTGCCGTGCTTTTTACACTGCCGTCAAGTCCAAGCTCGCCAAAAACAAAAATTTTCTCCAAGCTTTTTGCCTTTTGAAGAGCGATTAAAAGGGCGATACTTAGATCAAAATGTGAGCCACTTTTTGGCAGGTCTGAGGGGGATAAATTTATGGTTATTTTTTGCGCTGGAAAGGCAAAGTCAAGCGCTAAAAGTGCCGCCTTTACGCGCTCTGTGCTCTCTTTGATGCTGGTGCTTGCAAGGCCCACGATGCTAAAGCCAGGAAGCCCACGCGAAAAGATAGACTCAACATCAATGATCTTTAGTCCGTCGCCGTAAGTAGCACATTTTAGGGACTTCATGATGTCTTTTCTTTTTTCTGCTTTTTGTATTCCTTGTCGAATTTTTTGCGTTTGTTAAAGCCTATTTTTTCTATAAAAAGATGTCCGTCTAGGTGGTCATTTTCATGCTGGATAGCGATCGCTAGTAGCCCATCAGTTTTTAAGGTCTGCTCTTTGCCAAAGCGGTCTTGAAATTTGATGCTAACGACCTCACTTCGTTTAACGTCCTCATAGTAGCCAGGCACGCTAAGGCAGCCCTCTTGATAGACGCACTCGCCCTCACGTAGCTCAAATTTTGGGTTTATGATCTCGATTAAATTTTCTCTATCTTGCACACCCTCTTCGTTGGCTAAATTTATGATAAAAATTCTCTTTGCAACGCCTATTTGTATGGCCGCAAGACCGATGCCTTCTTTTGCGATCATCGTCTCATACATATCATCAAGAAGTTTGTGAAGCTTCTCATCGAAAACCTCAACCTCTTTTGAAATTTCATAAAGTTTTTTATTTGGATAGGATAAAACTTCTAGGATCAAACTAATTCTCTGCTTTCTCGTCTAAAAATAGTGGCTCATTTAGGTCTTGGTTGGTCTCTAGCTTGTCAAGCGCGTGAGAGAGCAGCTCTTCGGTGCTCTTTGTCTTTGAGATCATGCTTGAGACGATCTGCACATCTAGTTTGCACTCTTCGTTGTCGATCTTCCAAGGCATAGATGAGAGCATGTTTAAAATTCTAGCGCACGCTTGCTTTGTGCCATTTTCGTCGGTGTATTTCATCACCATAGCAAAGCAGCCATCTCCGTAGTGTGCGACTATATCGCTTCTACGTGAAGTTCTTAAAAGAAGCTGCGACATGCTTTTAAACATATTGTTTCGCTCTTTTAAATTTTTAACTCGGTTTGCAAATTTATCTTTTATCTTGACAAGTAAAAATGAGGCATTATAGCCGTAGCGCCTAACAGACTCGATCTCGCTGCTTATGGTCGCTACTAGAAATTTCTTGTTATAGACCTCGTAGGTCGTGTCATAGATCGACTGCTCTTCGATTGCCTTAAACATCTTGCCGACCTCTTCGTAGCTCATCTTGATGACGTCAAGATGCTTGTCCATGAGATCGTTTAGTTTGATGAGGTCTTGGTTAAAGGCGCTTAAGACATTTTGCAGTGCAAGGACGTTTGTGTTGTTTTTAAGCCCATCCATGCGCTTTTGCACTAGACCTCTCATAACGCCTAAATTTTTATAGATGAGCACGACTGCTTGAAGCATGCTCTTTATCTGGATAAAGCCTTGTTTTACCTCTTTTTCGATAGAGATGTTGCCATTTGTCGGCACTGAGCTTTCAGAATTTGCCACAATGATATCGCCGATCTCTTTTCTAAACTCATCTGACTGCCCATCAAGCATCTTTTCAAAGTAGATAGAGTAGTTTGTCGGCGTAGATGGGACGTTGTCGTCACTTAGCTCGTGCAAAACGTCCTCTGAAAATTTATAGATATTTACCTTTTCTTTTTTGACAGCTGGTTTTGCTTCAGCTGCTTTTCTTTTTGGATCTGGTGCGTTATCTATCTTTATCACTTTGGGCCTTATTTAAAACTTTTCTCCAAAATTTTATCGACAAGTCCGTACTCTTTAGCTTCAGCTGAGCTCATAAAAAAGTCGCGCTCAGTATCTTTTACGATCTTGCTTAGTTTTTGACCTGTATTTTTTGCCAAAATTCCATTTAAAATTTCTTTCAAACGTAAAATTTCACGAGCTTGTATCTCTATATCAGTCGCTTGTCCTCTAGCACCGCCAAGTGGTTGGTGTATCATGATACGAGAATTTGGCAGTGCATATCTCTTGCCAGGTGCGCCACAGCTTAGTAAAAATGCGCCCATACTAGCAGCCTGACCGATGCAGATAGTGCAAACATCTGGCTTTATGTAGTTCATCGTGTCATAGATGCTAAAGCCACTTGTTATCACGCCGCCTGGTGAGTTTATGTAAAGGTAGATGTCTTTGTCTGGGTCTTCAGCCTCTAAAAATAGCAGCTGAGCGACGATAGAAGCAGCCATGCCGTCCTCTATCTCGCCACTTAGCATAACGATCCTATCTTTTAAAAGACGGGAGTATATATCATAGCTTCGCTCACCTCTGCTAGTTCTTTCAACTACGACAGGAACGTAATAGCTCATTACTCAGCCTTCTCTTTTTTGCTTGCTTTTTTCTCGTCTTTTTCTTTGTTGAAAAGCTCGCTAAATAGCTTCTCTTCGATCATCGACATCTTTATAGCTGGAAGCATGCCTTGGTTGCGGTACATCTCAAGGTGTGCTTTTGGATCTTGACCGCTTCTATATGCCTCAAAATAGATCGCTTGAACAACCTCTTGATCGCTCACTTTCACGCCTCTTACGCGAGCTAGCTCATCGATAATGAAAGTTAGGCGAACGCTATTTTCAGCGTCTTTTCTAAACTCATCACGTTTTTTAGCTAGAGCGTCTTTGTCTTCTCTAAATTTCTTCATATCGTCTGGAGTAAATGAGCTCCATGCGTTTCTAAACTGCATATCGATCTCTTGCTCGACGATATTTTTTGGCACGTCAAATTTAAATTTCTCAACCGCAGCTTCAGCAAATTTTGGTTTTAGCTCTTCGTTTATAAGTTTATAAATTTTCTCTTGGCGAATTTGCTCTTTTATGCGCTCTTCAAGTAGCTCTTCAGTTGGTTTTTCTTCGTTTGGAAGGATAGTTTTTAGCATCTCTTCATCTAGTTTTTCAGGGATCTTTCTCTCTTGAATTTCATGAAGTTTGACTTTAAAAACAGCGTCTTTGCCAGCTAAATGTGCAGCGCCGTAGTTTTCTGGGAATTTAACCTCGATATCTTTTTCACCGCCAGCTTTTATGCCTACCATGCCATCTTCAAAGCCTGGGATGAATTGGTTTGAGCCGATCTCAAGCACGTAGTTTTCAGCCTTGCCACCTTCAAATGCAACGCCATCAACAAAGCCTTCAAAGTCAAATTTAGCAAAATCGCCAACTTTTAGGCCTCTTTTGCTCTCTACTTTTTCAAGTGGAGCTATCATTTTTAGAAGCTCAGCTTTTTTCTCATCGATATCTTTTTTCAAAACGCGTGGGTTTGAAAACTCAGGTATCAAGCTCTCATAACCGCTCACATCGACGCTTGGTTTAAATGAAACTGTTAGCTCAACATCGATCTTGTCATCTTTTCTGTCAAATTTTGAAACGATAGGCTCGCCGATAAGGTCGTCATTTTTCTTGCCTGCTTTTTTGATAGCCTCTTCGACTACATCTCTTAAGACATCTTGCTCAGCGTCGTTTGTCAGCTCTTTCTCGTAGCGTTTTAGCACGACAGCGACTGGCACATGGCCTTGTCTGAAGCCATCTACTTTCATAGTTTTTGCCGCTTTTTTTGCTAGTTTTTCTACACTAGACTTTATAGCATCTGCACTTATGGTTGTGCTTGCTAGGGTATTTACGCTATCTAGAGCTTTTGTTTTGATTTCCATCGAATTCCTTTATGAATACAAATTTTTAGCCCAAAATATAGCAGAATTTTCCTTATTTCATTGTAAATTTGTAAATTTTTATAGATATAAAAGGCGTTTTAACGTAGAATTTGGCGATAAAATTATGGAGAAAATTTATGCAAGAGAGTTTTGAAAATTCAGTTAAAAATATGCTAACTATCATCGGTGAAGATCCAAACAGAGAGGGGCTTATCAAAACCCCAGAGCGCGTTTATAAAGCTTTTAAATTTCTAACTAGCGGATACGATCAAGACCCAAAAGAAGTCCTTGGTGACGCTCTTTTTACTAGCTCAAATAACGAAATGGTTTTAATGCGAAACATCGAGTTTTACAGCCTTTGCGAGCACCATTTGCTGCCTATCATCGGCCGCGTGCATGTGGCCTACATCCCAAATGGCAAGGTCGTTGGCCTTAGTAAAATTCCACGCATGGTAAATATCTACGCCAGACGCTTGCAAATTCAAGAGCAGATGACCGAGCAGATCGCAAAGGCGCTTGAGGACGTTATCGCTCCAAAAGGCGTTGGAGTAGTCGTCGAAGCTAGGCACATGTGCGTTGAGATGAGGGGTGTGGAGAAGATAAACTCGACTACTACGACCTCTGCGCTTAGAGGCTGCTTTATCAAAAACGCAGACACAAGACGAGAGTTTTTCTCGCTGATAAATTCGCCTAGGGAAACGCATTTTTGAGCTTAGAGCGCATAAATTCAAGGCTTAAAGAGGGCATGAAGCTCTCAAATACCTTTGGCGTCATCACAAAGATCACAGCTACTACGATAGAGATCACCGGACTTCGCCCAAGTATCGGTGACATCGTACGCATAGTGGCAAAAGACAAGAGTAAAAACGGCCTTGGCATGGTCACGCAGATAAAGACAGATGGCGCTTATATCAGCCCATTTGGCTTTGTCGAGGGCTTTAGGATAGGCGACTTTGTCTATGAGAGCGATCAGGGCATGAGCATACCGGTGGGGCCAAATTTACTTGGTCGCGTGGTCGATCCATTTATGAAGCCCATTGACGGCAAAGGGGCGATTGATACGACTGAATATATGCCGATCATGAGAGCACCCATAGATGCGATGAAAAGGGGGCTTATAAACGAGCCTTTTAGCGTTGGTATAAAGACGATAGATGGGCTGCTTACTTGCGGCAAAGGGCAAAAGCTGGGAATTTTCGCAGGTTCAGGCGTGGGCAAATCAACCCTCATGGGGATGATCGTAAAAAATACGCTAGCTCCCATAAAAGTAGTCGCGCTAATAGGCGAGCGTGGCCGTGAGGTGCCCGAATTTATAGAAAAAAACCTAGGCGGCGACCTAGAGGGCACGGTAATCATCGTAGCGACCAGCGATGATAGCTCGCTCATGCGAAAATACGGCGCATTTTGTGCGATGAGCGTGGCTGAATACTTCAAACAGCAGGGCAACGACGTACTTTTCATCATGGATAGCGTCACTCGTTTTGCGATGGCACAGCGTGAGATCGGCCTTGCGCTTGGCGAGCCACCGACTTCAAAGGGCTATCCGCCAAGCTCGCTCACACTCTTGCCACAGCTAATGGAGCGCGCTGGCAAAGAGGAGGGCAAGGGCAGTATCACGGCGTTTTTCACCGTGCTAGTCGAGGGCGATGATATGAGCGACCCGATAGCTGACCAAAGCCGCTCTATCCTAGACGGCCACATCGTGCTAAGCCGCGAGCTAACGGACTTTGGCATCTACCCACCTATCAATATCCAAAACTCAGCCTCGCGTGTCATGGGCGACGTGATCGGCAAAGAGCACAAGCTAAATGCGATGAAATTTAAGCGACTTTACTCGCTTTTAAAAGAAAATGAGGTCTTGCTTCGCATCGGCGCATATCAAAAGGGCAGCGACAAGGAGCTTGACCTTGCGATCTCGAAGAAAGAATTTATGGAGAGCTTTTTAAAACAAAGCTCAGAAGAGGCCTTTGCGCTTGAAGAGGTTGAAGAGCTACTTGATAAGATCAATCAGTAAAATTTCTCTATAAATTTGACTACTAAAATTTCATAGCCTTTTATTAAAAATATCGGTAAATTTTGCTTTTTTTGGTGCGAAAAGTGTTGTTGCAAAAGTCGCGGAAGCGTGTTTGAAATTTACTGGGTTTTTGGGGTTAAATTTCATGAAGTGGGTGGCTTTTGTGTTAGGAAAAATGATAAAGCGTTATAAAAAATAGTCACGCTAACGCTTCAAATGGCGGATAAAATTTAAAATTTTTGGGATTTTTGGCAAAAATGCTTGTATGTAAAAATGTGGTAGTAAATTTAAATTGGTGTGAGTGGGATTTGTCTTGCTTATTGCTCTTGCACATTTGCATAGATAAAAACAAAATTTAATGCAAAAGCATACGCAACTAGAGTTATGCACTTTGTGCGCTTTATGTTTAAGGCATAGTGGATAAATTAAAATTTTGCGTTTTTTGGATAAAAAATACCATTTTGTAAAGGCCAAGGGAGTAAATTTATGCTAGTGCCTATAAGTTGGTATCTGCCAAGCTGTAGTTTTTCGCTCAAATTTAATAAAAAAGCAAAATTTCACACTTTGACCTGCAGCCATCTACTTTAATGAAAAAGCCCGCAATAGATGAAAAAGTAGGGTAGTTATAGAACGGATAAAATTTTAAAATTTGAGATAAGCGAGCTAGTTAAATTTATGCAAAAAGCCTATGGGTGAGTGTCTATCCTATCGTAGCTTTTGCCAAAAACTAATTTTAAAAATTCCACGTTTAGTTTGGCAAGCACTGATATTTTAGACTTTGCCTTGTGACGCAAGGCGTATATTTAGAAAAGTGCAAGAGAAAAACCTCTTTTTACTTTGCCAAAGATTGAATTTGCTTCATGTTTTTTATAAATTTTAATGGCAGACTTCTTGTAAATTTAATAGATAAAAAGCAAATTTGATATCCGTCCTTGGTCTTTGTTGCAGCGCTAACCTCGCAAGATAGCTTTTAAAAAGCACAAGAATAAAACCATTTTTCATCGTCAGAGCTTGAATTTATTTTGCGATCTCTATGTCTTTTATGGGCATACTCCATATAAAAACAAAATTTCACACTCTCGGCACTTATCTGCATTTTTTATCGCCAAAGCCTAAATTTAACTCGCGTTTTCCGTGATTTTAGTGGCGACGCTTGTCTAAATTTTATTGAGTAAAGCAAAAGTTTTATCGATATCAGCGGTTTTGTGTAACGCAAAGTCAAATTTATAAATTAAGGGAAAAGCTAAGAGCCAAATCCCATCTTTTTATCCTCGCCAAAGCTTGAGTTTAGCTCGCGCTCTATCGTGGTTTTGAAGTCCTCAAAGGTAAAAATCCCATCATCTTTTATAGCCACTTTTAAAGCGGTATTTTTTAACGCAAGGACGATTTGCGCGCCACTTAGGTTAAACTCAGCCAGCTTTTCTACGCTAAAGCCATCTTCAAAGCTCGCATTTTCAGGCAAAATTTTACGCCAAATGGCAAGCCTGCCGTTAAAATCAGGCTTTTTAAACTCGATCTTATAGTCAAACCTTCTAGAAAACGCCACGTCAAGGCTTTGTAAGAAATTTGTCGTGGCAATCAGCACGCCTTCAAAGCGCTCGATCTGCTCTAAGAAGATATTTTGCATTTGATTATGCATCTTTTCAGCCCCGCTCGAGCTCTCCACTCTCGTGCTTAAAAATTGATCAGCCTCATTTAGTAAAAGCACCGGCTCGCTGCCGCTTTTTTTGCAAATTTCTTTGTAAGTATCAAAAATTTTCCTTACATTTTGCTCGCTCTCACCGACATATTTGCTTAAAATTTTTGAGCAGTCAAAGCTTAAAATTTGCTTCTTTAGGCTCTTTGCAAGCCCAACGGCGCTCATGGTCTTACCAGTGCCAGGCTCGCCGTAAAAGATGATTTTTGCGTCTATATTTTTCCTAGTTTTTATGCCCCAGCTGCTAAGTCTAGCGAGCACTTTTTTATCGACTTGCTTTAGTATCGTGCTTAAAAGCTGCTTTGTCTTTTCGTTTAGCACGACATCTTCTAGGCTAGTTACTGGCTCAATGAGCTCAAAAATTTCTTGCTCTTTTACTAGGCTTTCGATCTTGATTTTCTTGCTGTTTTTGTCATTTTTTGGGTGCATTATGCTTTGCAAAATTTCTTCGTTTATAAAAAAGCTCTTGCTTACGTTGCCATAAGCGTTTAAAACCTCGTCGTAGTCGATTAGTGCGCCCTCGATGAGCCTTGAGCCGTCCTCTAAAAGAGTGCGATTTTTGATGCGTTCAAGCTCATCTTTGCTTATTAGCCCAACTAGGGTGTTTAGGTCGCGGCCATTTTCAAAGTCGCCCGCATACTCCTCTTTTAAAAGGGCTAAAAATATGATCTGCTCTTTTTCATCAAGTGAGTTTTCTTTAAAAATTTGCTCTATTTTTAGGCTGATCTTGCTTAGTTTTACTCGCTCGTTTATGCGTTTTGTAAGCTCGGAAATTTGCTCGTTTATGCGCTTTTTAGCGTCATTTGAGCCACCTTCAAATATCGCAGCCTTTGAGTAAAGCTCTATCTTTAAAAACTGATCTTTTAAATACTCCAAATGATCTTCATACGGCGCAAGCTCTGGTAAATTTATATCGGCGTTGCCATCTTCTAGAATTTTTAAAAACGTGCTAGAGAGTGAAATTTCAGAGTGAAGTAGCGAAAGCAGCCCTTGGTTAGAGCTTTTTTGCGAGTTCTCTGGCATTTTAAAGAGGCTGTAGTTTTGCACTATCCAGCCACTATCAAGCAAATTTTTTATAAATTTAAGGTATAAAAGCTGCTTGTCGTTTTGCGTGCCAAAAACAGCTCCAAGTAGCTCAAAAACGCTCATACTAGCCGTGCCTTGCACGTAGGCTTTGCTTAGGTATTTTAAAATTTCTCCCTCTTCATCGCCGCACTTTATAAGCTCGTAAATTTTACTTTTTTTGAGGTCTTGGTTTAGAAAATCAAGCAAATACTTCACTAAATTTTATCCTTTATCTGCTCTTTTAGCACGCGTTTTAGCACTTTGCCAGTGGCGTTTCTAGGCAGCTCCTCGGCAAAATAAATGCTTTTTGGAATTTTGAAATTTGCTAAGTTTTTCTTTAGATGCTCTCTAACCGTCTTTTCATCAAGATCCATACCATCTTTTACCTGTATGAAAGCGACGACCTCTTCGTCTGCATGCACATCTTTTACGCCGATGACTGCTGCGGCTTCGACTGCTTCAAGCTTATAGATCACCTCTTCGATCTCGCGCGGATAGATATTTATGCCCTTTGATATGATGAGGTCTTTTTTGCGATCAACGATGTAGATAAAGCCCTCTTCATCGATCTTGCCTAGATCTCCAGTCTTTAGCCAGCCATTTATGATAGTCTCATCTGTCACGCCTGGCATGCCGTAGTAGCCTTGCATGACGCAGTCGCCTTTTACGATGATCTCGCCTATCTGCCCAACTGGTAGCTCCATCATCTCATCATCTACGATCTTGACCTCATAGCCATTTAGCGCAGGGCCGACGCTTAGAAGCTTTTGCTTGTCAAATAAATTTGCCGCTACGACTGGCGAGCACTCGCTAAGGCCATATCCTTCAACTAGCGTTGCACGCGGGAATTTCACTCTAAAATCATCAATCGTTTGCTTAGCAAGCGGAGCAGCGCCACTTACAAATAGCCTTATGCGGTTAAACCATCTAAAATACCATGGAATTTTTGCCTTGCCGATGGCTGTATAGATGGCTGGGATACCCAAAAATACAGTTACTCTTTTAAGCAGCGTCTGCTTTAGCACATTTGAAAATGGAAAGACCGATCTTACAAGCACCATCGAAGCGCCCGCATATATCGGTAAAAGCACCATCGCTGTGAGTGTGAAGCTATGAAACATCGGCAAAAATACGATAAATCTATCGCTTTTTTTAACCTTGAAACGCTCGTGAGCGCCGATGACGTTTGAAAAGATATTTTTATAGCTTATCATAGCACCCTTTGGTTTGCCTGTGGTGCCTGAGGTGTAGATGATATGCATTAGATCGTCTATTTTAGGGTATTTTGTGATGCTTAGAGTGTATTTGTGATTTAGCGCTTCGCTGAAATTTACATTTTTTACAACGCCATTATTTTCATAGCCCTTGCTCATATCCTCTTTTGAAATTTGTGGTGTAGAAGAGAGATAAGCACTCTCGCCATACTCCTCATCAACGCTTACATAGTCGTCTTTTGAGGCGCTTTGAAGCTTTTTAGGCGTTTGACCGATCCAGATGATCTTTCTTAAAATTTCAAGCTCGCTAAGTGCGATTAGCTCCTTTGCAAGCGAGCTAGAGGCAAAGAGCACCCTTGCGCCGCAGTCATTTAAGATATACTCAAACTCATTTGTTTTTAAAAAGGTGTTCATCGGCACTGCGACCGCACCGATAGCCGTGATAGCAAGGTATGATATGATAAATTCTTTCGAATTTGCCACCGCCATAGCCACTTTGTCGCCAAAATTTACTCCACAAAGCTGCAAGTAAGCCGCCACTTTATCGACGTTTTGCTTTATTTCGTGGTATTTTAGCTTCTCTTTTTCGTCAAAGATCGCTATCTGGTTTGGACTCTGCTTTGCTACTTTGGTCAAAATTTCATAAAAATTATTATAAGAGTATTGCATTTTTAGCCCTAGAAAGAGTATTTAAATGTCATTGCAGCTATCTGAACGCTACTTGCGTCAAATTCGCCAGACATTGAGCCGGCGCCAGTTTTTATGCCTGTCGCACGCTTTTTGTCTCGGTGCTGATAGAGATAGCCTAGTCCTAGCTCTAAATTTGGCGTAAATTTATAGTTTGCTCCAAATGAATATGCCTGAGAGGTGGTGTTTGGAAGCTCTAAGCCAGTGTGCTCGCCACTAGTGATATCCTCATCGTATGAAAAGCCAGCCATTAGCCTAAGTTTTTCATTTGCGTCGTAAGCAAGGCCTATCCTATATGTGTTTGTATCTTTTGCATTTTTAACGACCGGATCGTCCATAAACATTTTAAAAGCAGGGTGGCGTGAATGAGCTGCCGTCTTGTCATCATATTCAAAGTCATAATCTTTAAATTTAGACCAGTAAGTTTTCTCGAAAGCTAGCAAAAGGGTAAAATCGCTAAATTTATATCCAGTTGCAAGCACTAGCTGAGCAGGTAGAGGGATCTCAACTCTTGTTTTACCATGATAGCTTATAGCTGCTAGAGCTCCGTTAAAATCAGCGTCAGCGCTACCTTTAAGCTCTAAATTTACCTTCGAGCGGTAAGTCACTGCAAAGCTTAGATCATCAATTGGTCTATATGTAAGAGCGACGTTGTAGCCGTAGTTTATCCCATCGCCTTGTATCTCTCTGTAGCCAAAACGTCCAAAATCACTTGCTATCTTACCCTTACTATAAACGCCTCTAGCGCCCAGAGCAACGGCAAGTTTGTCATTTATGCGGTAAGCTACGGTTGGATTTAGCTCGACAACTTGTAGTTTAAACCTCTTGCCAGTAAAAGCAGTCTCTGGATCCTCCCACGAGATGCCAACAGCAGCAGGCACGGCAAGAGCTAGTCCAAATCTCCAGTTTTCATAAATTTCTGGCGTTACAAAGCTAAATGTGCCAGCTAGTGAGTCAAATTTCTTTGAGCTGTAGCTCTTGCCATCATCGCTTTTAAAGTCGATGGAATTTATATGAAACCAACCAAGCGTACTTTCAAAATGGTGAAGCCCGTCTAAAAACATCATATTTGCAGGGTTAAAATAAGCCGCATCAGCCCCAAAACTAAAGGCTACGTTGCTAGCAGCAAGCCCCAAAGAGTCAGCACTTTGCTCAGGGACCTTATAACCCCCAGCATTTAATAAAGAACACGTCGCAACAATGCTTAAAAGCACTCTTTTCATAGCTTTTCCTTTTCTAGGTTTCTTAAAATTTTGATCTCATCTTCCCAAATACTCTCATCAATCGTCTCTAAAATCAAGGGAATTTCGCCTATTTTATCATCATTTATTATATTTTCAAAAGCGCCAAGCCCAAGCTCGCCCTTGCCAAGGCTCTCATGCCTATCTTTTTTTGAGCCAAGCCCAAATTTAGCATCATTTAGGTGCATACCAGATAGAAATTTATAGCCGATGATCGCGTCAAATTCGCCCATCGTCTTAGCGTAAGCCTCTTTGCTTCTTAGATCGTACCCAGCGGCAAATGCGTGGCAAGTGTCGATGCAAACGCCAACCCTGCTCTCATCGTCTGCTCGCTCGATCAGATACGCCAGCTGCGCAAAATCAAAGCCTAAATTTGAGCCTTGTGCGGCTGTGTTTTCGATGACAAGCTTTACGCCGCTTGTTCGTTTTAGCGCTTCGTTTATGCACCTAGCGATGTTATCTAGGCACTCGGTTTGGCTTATTTGCTTTAGGTGTGAGCCTGGGTGAAAATTTAAAAGCTTTAGTCCAAGCTTGCTAGCTCGCTCTATCTCATCGATAAAGGCTTCAAGGGATTTTGTCCTTGCCTCTTTTTCTGGATGGCCTAAATTTATGAGGTAGCTTGCGTGTGGCAAGACGTGATCGGCGCTTATGCCAGAGGCCTTTAAATTTGCTTTAAACTGCTCTATCTCGCCCTCACTTAGCTCTTTTGTGCTCCATTGGCGCTGGTTTTTTGTAAAAAGCGCAAAGGCATTTGCTCCTATTTTTGCAGCGTTTATCGGTGCGTTAAAGACGCCTCCAGTCGCACTTACGTGAGCTCCTATGTATCTCATTTTAACTCTTTTATTATCACTTTTATTTTATTTTTGCTGTCGATAAATTTGACGTAGTTATCGCAAACTTCGTATTTTATAAAATAAGAACTTAGATCTTGTCTAAAGCCGCACTCTGTGGTGCTTAGATTCTTGCCGTCATAAATTTTTTGCCTTTGCAAAATCTCTTCAAAAAGGCTCTCATAATGTGGCGCTAGAAAAAATTTCTCGTTAAATTCAGTCTTTTTAAAACAAGCGCTATTTACGCAAATTTTGTCCTTTATATTGATATTTGCGGTATTTACGCCAGAGCTATAAATTTGTAAATTTAGATCATTTTTATAAGTGTGAAAAAATCCAACATCATTTATCTTTATCATCGGAGAAAATAAAGTGACCTGAAAAGCTTGCGAACTTTGCGGCGTTTTAGTCGCAACACAGCCTGAAAAAATGAGAGCAGATAATAAAACAAGTGAAAATTTCTTCAACGATTTGTCCTTTTATGTAAATTTAAGTTAAAAAGTAATATAATCCCAACTTCATAACCGACCGTGGCCCATTCGTCTAGCGGTTAGGACATCGCCCTTTCACGGCGGTAACACGAGTTCGAGTCTCGTATGGGTCACCACTTCTAAAAGACAAAATCTTATCCACATAAGCTTTAAAATCTAGTTAATCCAAATTTCAAGCTTTCTAAAAACAAATTCTTAAATTTTCGTTTTGTAAAAAAGATCAAATTTCACGTCTAGTAAAATTTAAAAAAGAGGTTTTGCGCGAGTATAAAAGTAAAAAGCAGTTAAATTTAGCCTTTTAATAGGCTTTAAAGTAACTGCAAAATTTACATCTGATGTGGTTTGCCTAGTAAAAATCCCTGCGCATACGAAATTCCAAATTTCTTTATATACTCTAAAATTTCTTCGTTGCTCACAAACTCAGCCACTATCTTATAGCCTTGTCTTCTAGCAAAGCTCACGATAGTCTCAACCAAAACTCTTGCGTTTTCATCAGTTGGTAGCTTTTTGATGATCGAGCCATCTATCTTGATGTTATCTATATCAAGCTCTAAAATTCGGTAGTAGTTAGAGTAGCCAGAGCCAAAGTCGTCGATTGAGATTTTACATCCATATTTTTTAGCTCTTTTTATAAATTCATTTGCCATGGCGTAGTCGCTAAGCTCTTCGCTCTCTAGCATCTCAAAGCAAACTCTACTTGGATCTGGGCAACTCTCTAGCTTTTCGTCTAAAATTTCTCTCACACCAGGATCTGTTAGATCCGAGCTTGAGAGGTTGATAGAAAATGTATAGTCTGGATATTTTTTCACTAGATCAAAGGCTAGAGCGATCACCTTTTTTGTTATCTGAAGATAGAGTTGCGTTTTCATCGCGATTTCTAAGAACTCGCCTGGGTAGCGGATCTTGCCGTTTTGATCGACTATACGCACCAAAACCTCGTAGTATTTTGCCTCTGTCTCATTTTCACGCACGTTAAAAATTCCCTGACACTCGACTATCACCTTGTCGTTTTCTAGGGCGTACTCGATGAGTTCGGTTATGAGTTGGTTTTTATAGTATCTCATCTCGATCGCGTCGTTTTCGAGATAGTAGTAGATCTCGTTGCCGCTATCACTTGCTTGTTGATTAGCTAGGATTGACTGCATTAGACGATTTGTTTGCGGTGTGTCATTTGATAAAGATACGCCAAGAGTTATCTTGATACCAGGTAGGTTTTCAAATTTACTATCTATCTCGATGTTCATCCTGCTAAAGTTAAAATACTCTTTTATAAAGCCGATATCTCTAACGATGTCATCGCCTTGATACCAGATGTAAAACGCATCATCTTGAAATCTAAATAACTCAGCATTTATAGAGTAGGTATCAACACAGAGTTTTAGTGTATTTGCCACCGCTTTTAGCATGGCTTCGATGACCTTGTTTTGGTAGAAAAATCTTAGCATCTTATAGTTTTTGATGCTTATGCTGATCAAAATTCCATCTTTTTTCGCCTCTATCATCTCAGTTAGGGCAAAGTAGTTGCCAAAGCCAGTTAGCTTGTCGATAGAAGACTGAATTTTTATCTGCTCATTTTTTTGAGTTAGCTCTTTAAGCATGCTAAGCTCTTTTGTTCTATCAAGCTTTATAGCCATGTAGCCCTCTAACTTACCCTCAAAGAAAAATGGCGCAAAACGCACCTTCTCATAGAGTAGCTTGCCGCTTTTTGTCCTGCTTATGAGCTCTTCGCTCTCCCATGAGATGTGCTTATTTATAGCATTTCTTATCTCAGCGTAAAAGCTCTCTGGGTGCATATTTGACTTTAAAATTTTAGGACTTTTTCCGACAACATCTTTTAGTTTATAGCCAGTTTTTGACTCAAAGGTTTTATTTACATATAAAATTTTATTGTCATTGTCGCAAAAGACTATCGAGCTGTGTCCTGCATCCACTGTCGTTTTTAGTAGTTTTATCTGTTTTTGCTGCTTGGTTAGCACCCTTGCTTGGTAAAAGGTCAGTGCGCAAAATAGCACGAAGCTGATAAGACAAAGCACTTGCATTATCACTATATTTCGTATCATTATGCTGTAAGAGGCTAGGGTATCATCTCTAAATTTTCTTAGCTCATGTCCAAGTTTTAGATCAACAGAGTCTTTAGCTATGGCGCTTAGGTTTTTTGCAAATTCAAGCGCGTAAGTTGCCTTATTTAGCACCAAGATCGCTTTTGCGTCGTTTTTATAGATATCTTTATACTTTTGTATCTGCTCTTTTGTTTGATTTAGCGTCTCAGGGCTGATTATGGCTGAGCTTTTTATCGCGTGAAATATCACATTAAGAGCATCTAGCTTTTTCTCTGATGCTATTTCAAACTCACCTGATAAGATATAAGCAGCCATTGACGAGCTAGCGTAGTTTGACCTATCTACAAGCCTTTGTTTTTTTAAAAAGTCGTCGTTTATAACCTTTAAAGTTTTGGCATTTTTCTCTTGGTAAAAGACATGTATGATTTCGTTTAACTCATCAAGTCTGGTTAAATTTTGATCAAAACTTTTTAAATTTTTATTTACATCGTCGTAGTTTAGACGAAGTACGTTATTTTCTAAGCTAAAGCTTAGCTCGTTATCTAGCAAGATAAGGCTTAAGATCGTATCGTTAAATTTACTAACAGCAGTAACTGCTCTATTTGCCATATAGATGTAAGCCGAGCTAAAGAAAAAGATGATCGCCAGGACGATTAAGATGATATTTGCTTGTCTTTTATTCATTTAGTATCCTAGGTCTGCGTCCATTTAGTGTTTGCAAAAATTTATAAATTTGCTCCAGCTCTTCGCTACTTAGTGTGTGGATCAGCTGATGATAGCTCACAAAGCCTATGACCTCTTTTAGATCGCTCATTTCGCCACTGCTTAGATATGGAGCCGTTCTTGTTACATTTCTAAGCGAAGGCACACGCATAAGGCGTCTGCTCTCACCTGCATCTTTTAAGCCTACGTTTTGCATCAAATTTCCGCCTAAATTTCTACCATTGTGGCATGCCACACAGCCTATTTTATTAAAGAGCTCAAAGCCCTTTTTCGCCTCAGCATTTATGGAGTCATCATTGCCAGCTAGATACTCATCAAATGGCGAATCAATGCTCAAAACCGCCTTTTCAAATTCCACCAAAGCATCTACTATATTCTCGTAGTTTATGCCATCACCATATGCGTCATTAAATAAAATCGCATACTCGCCTATGCTTTTTACTTTTTTTACTATCTCATCTTTGTTTGAATTTAGCTCATTTCTAGAATTTATCGACTCTTTTACCTGATCTTTTAAGCTTCTTACCCTGCCATCAGTAAAAAATAGAAAATTTAAAGCCGAATTTAGCACGCTAGGCGGGTTTATGACGCCCTTTTGGCTAGTGTAAGATGAGTTTGTACCACTTAAATTCCAGTATAAGTTGTGGCAAGTTTCGCATGAGTAGTTTTCAGTAGTGCTTAGCCTTTTGTCAAAAAAGAGCTTTTTGCCGATGTAGGCTTGTTTTTCGTCATATTTTGATGAAAGCACTGGCTCAAATGATGAATTTGCGCTCAAAATACAAAAAGATACTACCATCCAAAATAAAACTTTTTTCATAAAATCTCCATATTCTTGAGCGTCATTATAGCGGAATTCTTTTTCATAACTACCAAATCGGCTAAATTGTAAAAAATTTAGTTTTTATTTGTCTTTTGAAAAAAATGTTGTATAATCCGCGAAAAATTACACAAATTTCAAGGAGGAACCATGAAAAAAGGTTTTACAATGATCGAGTTGATCTTCGTGATCGTCATTTTGGGTATATTGGCCGCAGTCGCTATACCAAGACTAGCTGCAACAAGGGACGATGCAGAGATAGCTAAAGTTGCTACAAATATACAAACGCTTGTTTCTGACCTAGGCTCTTACTACACTTCACAAGGTAAGTTTAAAGAGGCAAGTGGTGCTACGGCTGCTGCTGATGGCGAAGTAACAGCTGATTTTGCGCAAATGACAAATGTTCCAAATCCTGTTAAAGCTAAGAACGAAGAGTGTCTAAATTTAGGTACAGTAAATAATAAAAACGGTACTGTTGGAGCTACTATTAAAGTTGGCGGACTATGTCAATCAGTATGGAATTTACCTTCTATGAGAAGTATAGCGGCGCTAATAACAGGTACCACAACTGCATCTAATGCTGACGTTGCAGCTGCTAATGGTAAATTAAAATTTGGTGGTACTGGCATTAAGTGGGAATAACTTTTAACCTTTACTTATTGGCAAGGAAATTCCTTGCCACTCTTCTTTAACTTAATTTCAAAATTTATCTTTCATTTATAAAAATTCTAGCTATAATCTCGCAACTTCAAATTCAAGGATGAAGTAATGAAAAAGGCCTTTACAATGATTGAGCCAATTTTTGTAATAGTCATTATGGGAATACTGACCGCAGTTAACATCTCTAAGATAAACGCCACAAGAGAGGACGCCAAGCTTACAAAAGTTATGTCAGAGATAGCAGTTGCAATTCAAGACATAAATACCTACTACATATCAGAAGGCAAGCTGGCTATTGACACCAAAAATAACAGAGTTGATTTTAGAGTGATGACAAATGCTGGGGTTGTAGATAGCTCTGGTGATCTTGGCTTTTTTGCTAAAAATGAAAAGTGCATTTCATTAAAATTCTTTGCCGCAGACCAAAGCTGCTTGGGAGTAGATATTAGCGAGCAAGGCCTATGTAAAAAACTTTGGGAAGCTCCAGAATTTAAGCGCTTTAGTCAGACCATGATAAAGCCAGCACAAGGAGCATTGCCAGCTCATATCAGCTTTAGCGCTGTTCGCATCGTTTTTTAGTTAGATTTTTTATCAAAAGCTTAAAGTCTGAAATTTACACTTAATTCTTGAAAATTTATAAAAATAAAGTCTAAAACTAATTTTTTCTTGACAACAATAACATTTTTAGATACAATGCGACTTTTTAATGAGGTAGTGGCATAAACTTACAAACACGACTCAGGCGGGGTGTAGCGCAGTCTGGTTAGCGCATCTGGTTTGGGACCAGAGGGCCGAAGGTTCGAATCCTTTCACCCCGACCATGTTAAATGGTGAGTGTAGCTCAGTCGGTTAGAGCATCAGATTGTGGTCCTGAGGGTCGTGGGTTCGATTCCCATCACTCACCCCATTTTGGGCGCTCGTAGCTCAATTGGATAGAGCGACAGACTTCGGATCTGTAGGTTATGGGTTCGACTCCTATCGGGCGCGCCACTTGAAAGACTTTATGCGCTCATAGCTCAGCTGGATAGAGCAACGGCCTTCTAAGCCGTAGGCCTCAGGTTCGAATCCTGATGGGCGTACCACTTATTATTGTTGTGCGGATGTGGTGAAATTGGCAGACACGCCAGACTTAGGATCTGGTGCCCCACGGCGTGGAGGTTCAAGTCCTCTCATCCGCACCATCTTTTTTTAAACTCCATCTTTAAAACTTTCAGAAACTCGATTTTCATTTGAATTTATCAAATTTATTTTGTGAATTCGGTAAAAATATCCATTTATTAAATGATCCGTATCAAATTTATAGACTCAAAATTTCAAATTAACAATTAAATTTTGAACCATTTGCAAGCAATAATCTCGTGTATATTTGGCAACGCTGCGATATTGGTTGTAGGCGAGGCGCTGTTGGTAAATTTAACTTTAGAGCTTCAAAACACAAAAAATTGTGGCTTAAATTTAGAAAACCGAGATACTTAAAGAGTAAAAGAGATGAAATTTGCAATAGAAGCAATAAATTTAAGCTATTAGAAAAGTATATTTCTTTTGTGGTGGTAGTTGTGCTGATATTTTCCCACTAAATTTAACTACAAAATCAAATAATCTAGAAATTTACGATCAAATTTAAGTCGCTTCGGGCTTGGATTTAAATTCTTGCTACCAAATTTATTAGCCAAAGTGATAACTAAATTTGAACTGCCCGAGAAATTTGCTCAGCAAGTAGCTTGTTTAAATATTTTTGTTTTTAGAAGCTAGAAATTTATTGTGGTTGAAACTTTAGCTATTTGCAGATTTAAAGCAGCACATATACGTCAAATTTAGCCCCCAAACGAGGGCTAAATTTATATAAATTCTACAAAGATTGCAAAATCTTTGGTTTAGAAAACGCAGTGATCGGCTTGATTTCGCCTTTATATTTTTCTAAATTTGCAAGGATCGTGTGTCCGCAGTTGCTTTGAGCGATGCTAGATGTGCCTTTGTCGCGAGTTAGGACGTTGATGCAGCCATGCTTGCAAAGGCTCTTCTCGCCTAGCACTTCAGGATCGTACCACGCACCCTCGCATATGGCGATGACGTGCTCTGGGATGATGTCAGTGACTAGTGCGCCAACCAAAATTTCGCCCCTGTCGTTAAATACTCTCACCACGTCGCCAGTTGCGATGCCTTTTGCTTTGGCGTCATTTACGTTTATTAGCATTGGCTCGCGCGCGCATACTTCAGCGTAGTTTCTGATCACGGAGTTATTTAGCTGTGAGTGGAGGCGGTATCTTGAGTGCGGGGTTGTGACGCTAAATGGATACTTTTTGGCCTTTTCGCTGCCAAGCCACTCAAACGGCTCGATCCAAGCAAAGTGTGGAGCAAAGTCTTTGTAGCCAAATTTGGCGATAGTTGGAGAGTAGAGCTCTATCTTGCCAGATGGCGTGCCTAGGCGGTTTTTGTGAGGATTTTCTCTAAAAGCGCTAAGCCTTGTGTAGTATCTGCTCGCTTCGTCATCTTGCTCAAATCTAACATATCCCTCTTTCCAAAACTCATCAAAGCTTGGCATCTTGACATTTATGCCTTTGGCTTGCTCGGCTGCGTCTGCGTAAAATTCTTTCGCCCAGCCAAGCTCATCTTTACCCTCTGTAAAGACCTCTTCTCTGCCCCAGCGTTTGCAGATTTGTGAGCAGATCCAGTAATCGCTCCTACTCTCGCCCATAGGCTCTACGACAGGCTTGTAAGCCACGATGTACTCGTTTGTAGGCACGCTTTGGTTTATGTCGTTTCTCTCGACTTCAAGGGCTACTGGCAAGACGATGTCGCTTAGTTTTGCTGTGCTTGTCCAAAATGGCTCAGCTGTTATTACGGTGTCAAATTTACGCCACGCTTTTACGGCGTTATTTACATCCTGATGTCTTGTAAACATCGATCCAGACGCCATGTAAGCCACTCTCATGTGTGGTAGCTTGATCTTTGAGCCGTCATAGTCTATCTCTTTGCCAGGGTTTTGCAAAGCCTCGATCGATCTTGAAGATGGGATGGTGACGTTTTTAAATTTCTTCCAAGGAGCGCCATCTACGTTGTCGTATTTTTCGCTGATGCTAGTGCTGATGCCTTTTAGTGACGGAGCGATCTTGTCTGTAGCGCCATTTGAGTGGTAGAGGTTAAACTCGAAGCCAAGTCCCTCTTTGCCTATCTGACCTAGCATCGCGCTAAGTGTTACGATACCCCAAAAGCTCATCTCGCCGTGATCTTGTCTTTGAAGTGATCTGCCTGCGATGATGACGCTTGGCTCTTTTGCAAGTGCTGTTGCAAATTTTGCGATATCCTCAGCTTTTACTCCGCAAATTTTGCTAGCCCAGTTGATATCTTTGACTACCTTGTCGGTTGTGCCAAGCAGGTAGTCTTTAAATTTATTAAAGCCAACTGTGTATTTTTTGATAAATTCTTCGTCATAAAGCTTGTTTTCATATAGATAGTGGCACATGCCAAGCATCATTGCTACGTCGGTATTTGGACGAACGATGATAGCTTCAGAGTCAAGGTATCTTGTGGTGTCGTTTTTAAAGACGCAAACGCTATAAGTTTTTATGCCTGCCTCTTTTATCTTTTTGATGCCAAGATAGCCATCATGTGTTGGTGGTTGCCATGAAATTTGATCAGTTACAAGTGGGTCAGTGCCCCAAAATACAACATTTTTAGCGTTTTTAGCGATAGCCTCCCACTTTGTCGGAGCATCATAAACGGCGCTGTTGCCTAGGACGTGAAGCATGATAACAAGGCCAGCACCCGTTGAGTAGTCGCCGCTCTCTTCTACATATCCGCCAAGCACTTTTAGCATCCTGTGACCAACAGTCCTACCCCAGCTGATCTTACCGCTGCCGCCCCACCAGTAGCACTCGCCGTAGATGCTCTCAGGGCCATATTTGTCGAAATTTTCTTTTAAGGCTTTTGCTGCTAGATCAAGGGCCATGTCCCAGCTAACGCGCACAAATTCCTCTTTGCCACGAAGCTCGCTCTTTGCTGCGCCTTTTGCTTTTAGATAGCTCTTTCTTACGTATGGATAGAGTACGCGGCTCTCGTTTTGGATGAGGTCTGGCAAGCTGTTGTTCATGGTATTTGGGAATTTATCGCCCTCAAATGGATCGACTGAGACGATTTGGTTTGAGTTGGTATTTGCCCAAAATAGGCCAAATCTATTTGCGCCAAAGGTCTTGTTTTGATCAAAGATGGTCTTTGTCACGCCTTCTATCTTGTTTGCTTGTGCCGCTGTGGCAGCAAGTGCAGAAAATTTTATAAAATCTCGTCTTTTCATATTTTCTCCCTTATGAAAATTTATTTTACTTTTTTGGCATTGTGCTGTAGGTATTTAAGCACTAAATTTAGGTCAGTTTCATCAAGTGCGACAAATTTCGCATCAACCATACCAGCTAAATTTGCTGGCCACTGAGCAGCTGTAAAGCTGTTTGGCTCGTGCAACCTGTGACATGCCGAGCAGGTCTCCTCGTAAATTTTCTTTGCCTTTGCATAAAGCTCTTTTTGGTTGCCACCAAGCGCGTCATTTGACACTTCATAAACGCCATCAGCTTGGTACCAAACCTCGCCGTAGTCATCTTCAAGATCTTTTACTTTTTTGAAATTTGCCTCGCTCTCGTTATCAAAAGCTACAAAAACTTCAGGGTCTTCTACGCTTCTTTGAAGCTGAGCCAAGTAGTTTGCCGACACTACACCACTAACCTTGATCTTACTCGTTTTATCGCCTTTTTCTACGACCTCAACTGGCGTTAAAACCTCGATCTTACCGATCATCTTGCCATCAAGTGTGATGTTTGCATCTTTTGCGATCACATCAGCACCAAAGGCAAGACTACAAGCTAGCACTGGGGCTAAAAATAGCATTTTCATTTGACAATCCTTAAAAAAAGAAATTAAATGAATTTTATAACCAGCATGCTTAAAATTATATTGCTATATTTAGAGAAAAGTAAGTATTTTAGGGGATTTGAAAGGGCTAAAGTAAATTTAAAGTTATAAAAATAGGGCGATTGCTCGCCCAAATTTACTTTAAGGATTATTTCTTCATCTGGATAGCAGTTTGTATCATCTCATCACTTGTCGTGATGCTTTTTGCACTCGCTTCGTAGGCCTTTTGCGTGACGATTACCTCGCTTAGTGCTTGACCAAGATCGACGTTACTCATCTCAAGCTTATTTGCCAAAATTTGCGCCCCATAAACGGTTTCGCCAGCTTTGTTTTTGTAAAAAAATGGCTCGCCTGAGTTAGCGGTGGCTTCATAGAGATTGTCGCCAACCTTTGCTACGCCTTGGTCGTTTATGAAGTGATAAAGGGCCACTTTTGCCACTGGGAATGCACGAGTGTTGTCGAAATTTGCCATGATGTTGCCACGATCATCGACGCTATATTTTGATAAAAGCCCCTCAGCGTAGCCATCTCTTTTTATGTTGAAGTCTTTTCTGGCGTTTGCTGAGCTTGTCATGCCGTTATAAACGTCCGCATCGCCGTCGCCCTCGAAGTTTAAATTTACGCCGCCAACGCTCGTTAGTGTGTTTGCCACAAGCCTGCCACTGCCATTAAATGTAAGTGAGCCCATCGCCGTATTTTGCACGGCTCCGCTAGCGTCAGTTATCGTTGCCACCGCGTCCCAGATAGTCTGGTCGCCAGTTTGTGGGATCTGCTTGGTTAAATTTATAGTGACCAAGCTCTTTGTGCCATCTGCGTTGTATATGTCAGAGGTTAGTTTCTCTTTGTTTGGCACTTCAACGAGCGAGGTGACTTCAGCATTTACCTCTAAATTTGCAAAATCCATAAATTTAAGGCTCTTGTCGTTTATCTGCCAAGTGCCATCACCCTCAAGTGTGGTAGAAAACTCGCTAAATTTACCATCGCCGTCTTTGACCTTGACGACCACGCTGTCGCCAGCTTTTGCGCCAAGAGATGTGGTGCTTAGCGGGATCTGCCCGTTTAGCGAGATCGTCTTGTTTGTATTATCAAGCGTGTAGGCGTATTGGCTAGCATCAAGCGCTGTCGTTTTTTTATCTGTTATGCGGGTTGAGTTTAGGTTGCCTTTTAGGCTGATGTTTGTAGTAGCCTCAGCTGGCATAAATAAAAAATGAGGCAGTGTTATGCCCTTTTGTGAGCCAGGATCGCCAAGACTTAGCTCCTCTTGTGAGACCGTGTAAGCTTGTGGGGCGCTTGAGGTTTGACCATATTTTTTAAGAGCGGTTGCACTTGGCGTGGTCGGAGTGAAATTTGCAAGCGTGCCAAGGAGTAAATTTCCCCTAGTATCTACTAAATTTCCAGCCGCATCTATGTCAAAAGTGCCTGTTCTTGTGTAGTAGTTTTTGCCTGTTTTATCGACAACGCCAAAGAAGCCATCTCCGCCTATGGCAAGGTCAAAGTTGTTATCGGTACTTTGAAAGCTACCATTTGACATGTCAAGCGCAGTCGTTTGCTTGGTAGCTCCAAGTCCCACTTGATCACTAGTTGGGCCACTGCCAGCTGAGACTAGGTTTTGGTTTATTAAATTTTTAAACTCAGGGATTGAAGCTTTGAAACCGACATTGTTTATGTTTGAGATGTTGTTTGACCAAACATCCATACCAAAGCTTTGCGTCTTGATGCCGCTAACCCCGTTGTAAAAACCTCTCATCATGGCTTTTAGCCCTCGTAATATTCAGATACTTTATCCATTGAAACGTATTCGCCAGCTACCTTCATCATAGCCTTGCCATCTACAAATTTCACCGCCTCGACTGGGTAGTTGCCTACTTGTGTTTTATACTCTTTGCCATCTTTGCCAGTATAAGTCGCTGAAATGGTGTATGAGCCGTTTGGCACTTGGTTGCCAGACGCGTCTTTGCCGTCCCAAGCTAGGTTATGAACGCCTGCATTTGTCTCATTTAGATCAGTTGTTCTTACGACTTGACCATTTGCGTTTTTAATCTCGATTTTGCCATTTGCAAGATCTGTCTTAAAGTAAAGCGCAAATTTTGCATCTTTTTTCTCATCTGTTAGTGTGACTGCATTTGAGCCAGTTGAGACCATCTTGCCAAGGGCTGAGATAGCGTAGGCATTTGCGTTTGATTTTAGCTGATTTACTAGCTCTTTCATCGCTTTGTTTGTATTTTCTTGCATCTCGACTGATGCTAGCTGGCTAGTTTGCGTTAGCATCTTTTCAGTATCCATAGGGCTTGTTGGGTCTTGGTGCTGAAGCTCTGTTAAAAGTAGCTTCATAAATGCATCTTTATCTAGCTGTGAATTTGGGTTTGTGCCTGTGCCTTTTGCCGCGTCTATTCTAGAGTTAGCCTTTTTCTCGGCGTTTTTTTGCTGTGTTGTTTGCGTAGTTATATCTGAAACTGAAGCCATAATCTCTCCTAAATATATCTTGGTATTACTAGCTCAAGCAAGCTTTGTTCCGCTTGAGCGTTTTCGCTCTCGTCGCTTTGATTTGAGCTATATTTGTTCTTTGCTTGTTCTCTTTTTTCTTGTCTTTGGTTTTGGTCTGAGAAATTCATCTCAAGCTCGGTAAATCCCATATTTACAAGGCTGTTTTTAAACTCAGCCTGGTTTTGTAAAAAGAGGTTCATCGTAGCCGTTGTAGAGTTAAAATTTACATGCAAATTATTGCCGCGATTAACCATCGTGATCTCGACCTCGCCTAAATTTAGCGGGTTAAGCGTGATGTTAAAGCGAGTGATCGGCGCTTTGTAGTTTTGCACCTGCTCTTTTAGTGTAGAAGAGAAGTTACTAAGCGTCTCTTTTATCTCCGCCTTTGTCTGAAGCTGGTGTTTAGCGCTATTTGCGATATCTTTTACCATTTGATTTAGCTCTGATTTATTATCGCTGCTAAAGGTCTCCTCGCTTGGCTCAGCCTCGCTCATCTGTTCTCTTTCTGGAAAGAGTAGCGACTCAAGAGTTGGGGCTTTTTGCGCCTTTTGCTCGTGTAAATTTACCTTTACTTTTGGCTCTTTTGGCTGCTCCTCTGGCTCAACATCTACTATCTCATCATCAAGCTTTACTTCACTATCATCTAGTTTTTTAGGCTCTTCTTTGACTAAATTTTTAACTTCGCTGACTGGATTTGCCACTACCTCTTTTAGCAAAGTATCAAGCTTTACGACCTCTTTTGGCTCGTTTTTGATGATAGTTTGCTCGACCTCGTTTTTTAGCTCTTTTAGATAAAAAGGCTTGTCCTCAGTCTTTATCGGCGTGAAAAATTCCTGCTTGCCCAAATTTTTAAACATCTCGTTTAGTTTTGGCACATCTTCATTTGAAATTTCTATATTTTCAAGGCCAAGGTCAAATTTCTTAGCAAGGTCGATAAGATCGCTAACGCTTTTAACGTTGCTAAGCTCTTCGACGTTTTGGGGCACACTTAAGAAATTTGCTATTTTGTCGCTGAAATTTGGAAATTTGCTTACCTTTTCATTGCCGTTTAGTATCTCTAAAACTTGCAAAAGCTGCATGAAATTTGCATTTTCATAGAGCTCATTTTTTGTATCTTCGTCCAAATTTTCTTCAAGTGCGGTCGAAATTTTTGCCACGCTTTCGTTTTGCGCCTTTTCTATCGTCTCTTTTTGGATATCAACAGTTTTTACTATCTCTTTGACATCCTTTTCGGTGATCTTTTGACCGCTATTTGCCTTGCTCGCAGCCGCATCCAAAACCATCGACAAAAACTCGCCGTTGTTTTGAGACTTCTTCGCAGCCGCAGGCTTTTTAGTAGCCGCAGGAGCTAGCAAATCTACGTTGTTTTTCGCTGTGTAAGCTTGCATTTAATCCCTTTAAATTTAAAAACTTAACGCTTACATGCAAAATCTATTCCAAAAATTAATTTCTTGATATCAGCTTAAAATTTATAAAAGATTAAAAAAAATGGTAATATTTCATTTTAAAAAAGGAGTTTAAATGAAAATGCACGACATGGCTACAAAACTTTTTACAATTCCTCGTTCTATCACTGGAGAAGGATTTTTAAAAAGCTTGCAATTTATAAAAGATGAAGTTGAAAAAGATGGAGATAATTTTAAACTAAATATAACTTCTGTAAAAAGTGGCACCAAGTGTTTTGACTGGACCATACCTCCCGAGTGGGTTGTGAGAGATGCTTATATAATCACACCTGATGGCAAAAAGATCTGCGAATTTAGTAAAAATACACTTAATTTAGTTAATTATTCTGAAAAAATTCATAAAAAAATGCATTTAAATGAGCTTTTACCACATCTTTATTCTTTGCCTCATTTGCCAAATGCTATTCCTTATGTTACTAGTTATTATGAAAGACGTTGGGGCTTTTGTATTAGTAAAAAAGAGTTAGATACTCTAAAAGACGGAGTTTATGAGGTTTTTATAGATACTGATTTTAAAGATGATGGATCGCTTTATTATGGTGAATTATTTATACCTGCTACGACGCAAACAAAAGATGAAGTATTATTTTCAACATATCTTTGTCATCCACAAATGGCAAATAATGAATTAAGTGGCCCTGTTGTTATGGCAAAACTTATAGAGTTTGTAAAATCACTGCAAGATAGGCGCTATAACTATAGGTTTTTAATTATTCCAGAAACAATAGGTTCAATAACTTATATAAGTAGGCATTTTAATGAGCTTAAACAAAATGTTAAAGCCGCTTTTGTTATGTCTTGTCTAGGGGATGAAAAGGCATATAGCGTTGTTTTAAGTCAAAAAGAGAATAGTTTAAGTGACAAAACAGCACTTCATGCTATAAAACACCTTACAAAAAATCCTAAAATTTATAGTTTTTTACATAGAGGAAGTGATGAAAGACAGTTTAATACCCCATCTTTAAACCTTGGTGCGGTTGCGATATGTCGTTCAAAATTTGGAGAATTTAAAGAGTATCACAATAGTCTTGATGATTTAAATTTTGTTACACAAAAGGGATTAACTGGCGGGTTAAAATATGCGAAAAACATTGTTTTAAACCTTGAAACAAATGCAAAATTTAAGCTAAAAACAGTTTGTGAGCCAAATTTAGGCTCAAGAGGCTTAATATCAACAATAAATAAAGGCGCATATCCAAAACAGATGCTCAATATAAGACATTTTTTAGCATATTGTGATGGAGAAACCGATGCTTTAGAAATAGCTGATATTTTAGGAATTGAAGTAAGAAAGTTAAAAGAAATAATTGACCAGTTGATTAAATTTGATCTTATTGAGGAAGTCAAATGATAAAGCATGTTAGTGATCTTTTAACAAAGACAGCAGCCAAATTTCCAGATAAAGTAGCTATTGTTTCAAATGAAAGTCGTATTACTTATACTGAACTTGATAGGCTTTGTAAAAAAGTTGCGAGTGAAATTTTAAGAAAGAACATTAAAAAAGAACCTATTTTTATTCTGCTTAAAAAGAGTATTGAATGCATTGTGGCATTTTTAGGAGTTTTAAGAAGTGGCAATTTTTATGCCACTATAGCAGAAGATAGTCCAAAGGACAGAATTTTAAGTGTTGTAAAAAAAATAGAGCCAAAACTTCTAATTACAAGTAGTGAGTTTGATTTTTCGTATCTAAATTTACCTACCATTTTAACTAACGATTTTGAAAATTTTAATATTGATAAATCCCTTTTGGAAGATGCAAGTATTGAGTTTGTGGATGCAGATCTTGCCTATATTTTATTTACATCTGGATCTACCGGAGAGCCAAAAGGTTTTGCAGTTAATCATTTAAATTTAATTGACTATATTACTTGGGCTGTGGAAAAATGGGGAATAAATGAGAGTGATATAGTTGCAAATCAAGCTTATTTTCACTTTGATAAGTCTGTGCTTGATATTTATCCTTGTATTTTTACTGGTGCAACATTGCATATTTTGCAAAATAGTGATTATGCTTTTCCTAGCAAGATTATCGATTATTTTGAGGCTAATAACATCACACAAACAGGAATAACTCCACAAATTATCACATATTTTGCCAATACAAATGCGCTAAAACCACTCCCTTGTCTTAGGCGCGTCTTTATATCAGGCGAGATAACGCCTATAAAACAGCTAAAAGAGTGGATGAGAATATATCCACATGCCAAATTTATAAATTTGTATGGACCTAGTGAAGTAACAGGGATTTGTAGCTATTATGTTTGTCATGAAGATCTTAAAGATGATGAGATTTTGCCGGCAGGAAGAGCTTGTGAGAATATTGAAATTTTTTTACTAGATGAGAATTTAAATATTATTAATAAGAATGATGTTGGAAAAAGAGGCATCGTTTATGTTCGTGGCAGGTGTGTGTCTCAGGGCTATTATAATGATGTCGAGCTTAGTAAAAGTGTTTTTATGCAAAATCCAATAAACAATAAATTTAGAGACTATGTTTATAAAACAGGGGATGTTGCTTATTACAATGATCGAGGCGAGTTAGTCTGTGTTGGTAGAGCTGATAATCAAATAAAACTAGCAGGACATAGAATAGAGCTTGGTGAAATAGAAAGCATTATAGGTGCTATCGAGGGTGTAAAACGGACAGCTTGTGTTTTTTGGGATAACAAAATTTTTGCTTTTTATGAAAGCGATAGTGAAATCGATATAGCAAGTATTCTAAAGCAAAAACTGCCAAGATACATGATTCCGAAATATTTTGTTAAAATTGATAAATTTAAATTAAATGTTAATACAAAGATTGACCGAAACGCGTTAAAAGATCTTGCAAAGGAGATGAGATGAACGAGGCAAAAAAATTACTAACTGAAATTTCAAAAGGCGATATTAGTGAAAATGAACAAAACTTATTGACAGGTGGAATTATAGATAGCCTTGATGTGATGGAGTTGGTTGAGCTTATATCAAAAAAATTTGGAGAAATAAATGCTAGTGATATAAATTCCAGCGATTTTGAAAGCATTAGCGCTATCAATAGCCTTATTAATAGAATAAAGGCAAAAAATGATTGAATTTAATGATAAAACCTACACCAAAGAAGATCTTAAAAATATACTTATTAATTTGGGGCTAAAAAAAGGCGATAAGCTTGTAGTCTCAAGCGAACTTTTTAAGCTAGGTAAAATTATTGGAGATAAAAATACTTTTTTAGATGAAATAATATCTACATTTTATGAAATTCTAGGTAGCGATGGTGATCTTATAATGCCAACCTTTACATATAGCTTTTGTAAGAATTTGGTTTATGATAATCTCAACTCAAAAAGCACAGTCGGTGCACTTGGTGAATATTTTAGGCATAAGAGTGGCGTAATTAGGACAGATGATCCTATATTTTCTTTTGCTATTCGCTCAAAAAATCCAGAAATTTATTTAAAAGATTGCGATAGTTGCTTTGGAAAAGGTAGTGTGTATGATGTATTGCGCGAGAAAGATGGTAAATTTTTAGCTTTTGGAGATGCAAGTAAAGGTTGGACATTTTATCTATACGCCGAAGAGATGGCAGGAGTTAGCTATAGATTTTTTAAAGAGTTTAGTGGAAAGATAATTGATAGAAAAGGTGTTGAAAGAGAAAAGGCCATAAAATATTATGTTCGCCATCTTGATAGGAATAGTATTTTAGATAAGCAAAAACAAATAGATATGCTTAAAAAAATTAAAAATTACAACTATGCAAAATTTGCAGGTGGTGATATGGCTCTTATTGACTTAAGACAGTATTTTGAAATTTTTGTAAAAACAGTAAAAATGGATGAAAATATACTTTTAAAAGAAGAAGGAGAACGTATATGAAACAGTATGCTGATGATAATATTGTAGCTTTTGTTTTTAGAAATCTTAAGCGCGGTGATAAGATATTAGTTTTAGAAGATAATGAGACATATATAAATTTTTTAAAAGAGAGTGGATACGAAGTTATTAAAATGAGTGAAAATAGTTTTAATAGCAAATTAGTAGATGGCGCTTTTAGTTATCTTGGTCTTTGTGACATAAGCGTTAATAATCTTTTAGATAGCGCAAAAAAAAGTTTAAAAGATGGAGCTATTTGTGTATTTTGTTTCATTAAATCAGATGACTTTAGGGCGGATAGATTAAAGTCTTTTTCTAAGGAAGATATTAGGGATTTATTAAGGGATTTTGAAATTTTAAATATTGAAACTATAACTTTTACAACTCAAAATATGAAACAGCTTAATGATATTTATATAGTAAGTGCAAAAAGGATTAAAAATGACAAATAAGACTATTAATGGGAGAGATTTGGCACAAGAATATTGGAATGGAAACTATTCTCAAGATATAGCACCAGTGTATCCAGTAAGCTATGTAACCGATTTTGCTTTTAAAAATTTTAAACCTGGTGGAAGAGTGCTTGATCTTGGATGCGGAATGGGTAGGCATGTTAAATTTCTAGCACAATTTGGTTTTGACGCTTTTGGCTGCGATTACTCACCGCAAGGAGTTTTGCATACTAAAGAGCTTTTAAATAGTGCTGGTTTAAAAGCAGATGTCAGAGAGGGTAATATGTTAGATTTGCCTTATGAAGATAATTTTTTTGATGGTTTGATCAATTTCGGAGTTCTTTTTTATGCAAAAGATGAAGCAGAATCAAAAAAAGCTTTAAGCGAAGTTTATAGGGTTTTAAAAAAGGGAGGTTCTGCGTTTTTTCAAGTAAGAAATTTAGAAGATGATAGATACAAACAAGCCATAAAAAAAAGTAAATACATAGCTGTAGCAAACCAGATCGAGGGAAGGATAGGATTTTTAGAAAACGGTATTCAAAATTATTATTATGATGAAGAAGTAGTCAAAAGATTGTTTGGTATCTTTGACAAAATAGAGATAAACTATATAAAGAGAAGTTACGATAATGAATCTTATCAGATAAGTTATTACTTGATTGGTGTTTGGAAGTGAGAGTGTTTTATTTATTCTAAAATTTTTCTTTTATAAAACAATAAACTCTTTTTAATTATAATCCATACCCTTAAATAAATTCAAGGAAAACATTTGGAAAAGATACGAAATATAGCCGTTATCGCGCACGTCGACCACGGTAAGACAACAATGGTTGATGAGCTTTTGAAGCAGTCAGGAACATTTAACGAGCATCAAAACCTTGGCGAGCGTGTAATGGATAGCAACGACATCGAAAGAGAGCGTGGCATCACGATCCTTTCTAAAAACACCGCCATTCGCTACAAAGATACAAAGATCAACATCATCGACACCCCAGGCCACGCCGACTTTGGTGGCGAGGTAGAGCGTGTTCTTAAGATGGTTGATGGCGTTTTACTACTTGTTGATGCGCAAGAGGGCGTTATGCCACAAACTAAATTTGTCGTCAAAAAGGCGCTCTCACTTGGACTTCGCCCAATCGTCGTCGTAAATAAGATAGACAAACCCGCAGGCGATCCAGACCGCGTTATAAATGAAATTTTTGATCTTTTTGTCGCGCTTGATGCAAATGACGAGCAGTTAGAGTTTCCAGTCGTTTATGCAGCTGCAAAAAATGGCTACGCAAAGCTAAAACTAAGCGATGAAAACAAAGATATGCAGCCACTTTTCGAGACTATCCTAGCTCACGTGCCAGCTCCAAGCGGTAGTGACGAGAACCCACTTCAGCTTCAAGTTTTCACGCTTGATTATGATAACTACGTCGGCAAGATCGGTATCGCGAGGATTTTTAACGGCAAGATAGCTAAAAACCAAAACGTCATGCTTGCAAAAGCTGATGGCACAAAGACAACTGGTAGAATTTCAAAACTCATCGGCTTTATGGGGCTTGATAGGATCGATATAAACGAGGCTGGCACTGGCGACATCGTAGCGATCGCTGGCTTTGACGCGCTTGACGTTGGCGATAGCGTCGTTGATCCAAACAACCCACATCCGCTTGATCCGCTCCATATCGAAGAGCCAACACTTAGCGTTGTATTTTCTGTAAATGACGGACCACTAGCAGGCACTGAGGGCAAACACGTCACATCAAACAAGATCGATGAGCGCCTTGCAAATGAGATGAAGACAAATATCGCGATGAAGTATGAAAACATCGGCGAGGGCAAATTTAAAGTAAGCGGCCGTGGCGAGCTTCAGATCACCATTTTGGCTGAAAATATGCGCCGCGAGGGCTATGAGTTTTTGCTTGGCAGACCAGAGGTCATCGTAAAAGAGATAAACGGCGTAAAATGCGAGCCATACGAGCTTTTAGTGATCGACGCACCTGATGATACGACAGGCACTGTCATAGAAAAACTAGGCAAAAGAAAAGCTGAAATGGTCTCTATGAACCCAACAGGCGATGGTCAAACAAGGATCGAGTTTGAGATCCCAGCGCGCGGCCTTATCGGCTTTAGAAGCCAGTTTTTGACTGATACAAAAGGCGAGGGCGTTATGAACCATAGCTTTTTGGAGTTTAGACCACTAAGCGGCACCGTCGAGCACAGAACAAACGGCGCTTTGGTTTCTATGGAAAACGGCGTAACGCTTGCTTATTCGCTATTTAACTTGCAAGATCGTGGCGTGCTATTTCTTGATCCGCAGGCAAAAGTCTATGTGGGTATGATCATCGGCGAGCACAGCCGTCCAAACGACCTTGATGTAAATCCTATCAAGGGCAAAAACCTAACAAACGTGCGTGCAAGCGGTAGCGACGATGCGATCAAACTTGTGCCACCTAGAAAGCTAAGCCTTGAGCGTGCGCTAGAGTGGATAGAAGATGACGAGCTAGTCGAGGTTACGCCTATAAATATCCGCGTTCGTAAGCGCTATCTAGACCCAACAGAGCGCAAAAGAAAAGCAAAACTATAATCTAAATTTGCTAGTAAAATCCCTTTGGTGCCAGCCAAAGGGGCTAGCAAGTCAATTTAATCCCAAAACCAAATTTAATAATCTAATTTGTAAATTTATCTGTTTGTGCCAAATGATGCTGGCTAAATTTAGTCAAATTTAGGGTTTGGCTGCTGTAAATTTGTAAAGGCTACTTTTTGTTTTTTTGGGTTCTGGCGCTTAAAATTTGTAAATTTACGCTCGAGAAGCAAATTTATATGATCTGATGCCGTCACGAGAAATTTATAGAGTAGTTTGCGTTTTACAAAGACTATTTTCGCCCGTGAAAAAGCAACTAGCTGTGGTGATTGAAATTGTTTTTTGAATTTGCAAAATGGCTAAATTTTGGTTTTGAGAGCTGACAAATTTACTCACTTGGCTATCTCTGCATCCAAATTTTGATAGTGGCTAAAATTTTAAATTTGTGGCTTGACTGATTTTACTTGCGTGGTTGTAGTGGCGTTGTGACAAATAGCTACTTTATCCGCACAAATGAGCTAAATTTAATGAAATTTAGTCCTTTCTTGCTCTAAATTTGTAAATTTATGCGAGTTGCAGAGCCTGAATGACTTAAATTTGGTCTTAGTGGGCAATTTTAGATATTGGCGCAAATTTATATCAGCCAGTGCTTGGCTAAAGCATCTGGCAGACTTTAAATTTCAAAATGTAGTCTGGAGCGAGGCTTATAATACGAGACAGGTTAAATTTAGTTTGGATATTTGTAAATTTATCTAATTAGTAGATTAAATTTTAGAGCTTGTCTAAAAAACTAGCTTTTAAAACCGCTTTTGCAAGCTGTGAAATTTAGCAAATTTATCACCTCAAACCACAACAAAAACCACCTAAATTTAAGAAAAGTGCAGGGCGTAAATTTAACTAACGGATCTTTTTTAGTCTGTTCTTTGAAATTTTATAAATTTTTGATGGCGTATCTTCAAAAAAGTGCTCATCAACAACTTCATCAGCCACGCTTCTAGCCCAAATTTCATCAAATTTCATGCCATTTTTGTTTGCGCTACTTGAGTAAAGCCAGTCAAATTTGCTTAGGAATTTCTCGTGTTCGCACTCTTTTACGACCCTGATCGCCTTTAAATTTGGATATAAAAATGTCGTTTTTCTCGAACGACGGATGAAATTTTTATATTTTTTTGGCACTCTTGCAAGCTCGTTTAAAATGCTAAATTTAGCCGTCGTGATGAGGCAAGGTTTGCCCTCGTTTCGCATTTTGGCGTGGTTTATCTCCTTGTAGTCCTTGCTTAAAAAGCCAGCTGTCGTGTCAGTTTGTGCTAGGTATATCATCTCTCTTCTTTGAAAGTAAAAATATGCAAGATATGATGAGAGCAAAGCCTAAAAAGTCCCAAAAGACGAATTTCGTCCCACGCCAAAGGTAGCCAAAAAAGGCCGCACTTAGTGGCTCTATGCAGGCTATCATGCTAGCCTTTGAGGCACCTATTAGCTTAACTCCAGTCATATAAAAGCTAAATGCAAATATCGTGCCAAGCGTGATAATGGCGAAAAATGCTAGCCACTGCGCCGTGCCACTAAGCCCCGCAAACTCCCACACTCTCATATAAAGGCAAAGCACCACGCCACCTATCACCATGCCCCAGCCAAGCGTGAGCGTGACTGAGTATTTGGCGTTTAGCCTTGCGGGAGCTAGGTTATAAACGCAGACGCAAACAGCACTTACTAAGCACCAAAATAGCGCTTCTGGTGAGATGACAAGGGCTGAAATTTGCGCGTGCGTAGCAAGAAAAAAGACGCCAAGCATCGCGCAAAATAGAGCCAAAATTTCAAGCGGTCTTGGCGCTCGCCTCTCTTTTAGGCAGATGATGGCTAGGATGAAGACTGGAGCGGTGTATTGAATGACCGTTGCAACTGCGGCGTTTGAGAGCTCGATAGAGTAAAAGTAGGCATACTGCGTCATCATTAGCCCAAGTATGGCGTATATAAGAAGCTCTGCTAGCAGTTTTATGTCAGTAAGTGGCGCAAAAACGGCTTTTTTAGCCTTAAAAGCGTAGTAGATCACGATAAATGAGCCAGCTAGCAAGAGCCTATAAGGTACTAGAAAATCAGCGCTAATGTCCTGCGAGAAGAGATACTGCCCGCAAACTCCGCTAAATCCCCAAAGAACGCCACCAATTAGCGTAAGTAGCACTCCAAGTTGATGGCTGGACATTAAATTTATCTATCTTTATGTAGCTGGGCGTCTTTGCCGTAGTGAGGCGAATATGGCCCATAAAGTATGCAGTCGCGGCAGTTTCTAGAAAAGAGGTAGGCATCAGCCCTTACTGCTAGGTCGTATGATCTATCTGAGATGGTGTTTGCCACCTGTGTGATGACGGCTGAGACTAGCATGCCAAGCAGGCTGTTTTGCCCATTACCGCTATCCTCTGCGGCTGCTGCCTCGCCCTGCCAGAGTGTCGTGCCACTTTTTATATCGACTAGCTTTGCTTCAAGCACTACCTTTGTCGAGCTTGAGACCACGACGTAGCTTGTACCGTAGTCTTTTATGTTTATGTAAAGCACGCTATCGGCGTGAAAAATTTTATCAAGCTTGTTCAGAGGCACGGCTGCGATCTCGCTTGGCTCGGTTATGCCATTTTGCTTAAATGTATCATTTACAAGAGCTACTGGAAATACATAGTATCCAGCCTCGCTAAGTGGGGCTACTGAGTTAGCCAAAACCGCTGCTGAGCCGCTTACTTCGGTGCTATCGTTTGTTGGCATGAGCACTAGGATGGAGCGTGGCTTTTTTTGCAAAAAGGCTGAGTAGTCGTATGGCTCAGGCTCTTTGAAAGAACAACCCGCAAAAAATATCGCAAGAAGCGTCACAGCTATAAATTTCAGGCTATTTTTCATCTTTCGCTCCCTCTTTTTTGCTCTGCTTTTTTGGGGTTAAATTTTTAGAGCCTTTGATGAAATTTATAAATTCTTTTGACTCTGGGAAATTTTGCACCTCTTTGTCAAAATTTGCATTTGCAGCGCCTAAATTTCCATTATTTAAGTATAAAAGTCCAAGGTGTGCATAAAGCCCTGGCGCAACCTTGTAGCCCCTTTGGGTTGAGTTTTGCACTAAATTTTCTAAGCGTGAAATTTGCTCAGTTGCGTCGCCATCTTCGCTTAGATAGCTATATAGCGAGCTGCTATATGTGCCGTCCCAGTAGTAAAGCGACCTTGGGCCACTTGCGTTGCTGCACCCTGCTAGCACGAGCGCAAGAGCGCCAAGGCTGGCAAGCTTTATTTTACTTGCCATGCTCCGCTTTCTATGCCATTTACTAGGTTATTTACCGCTTCAACTATCGCTAGGCTTAGCACCTTGCCATTTAGCGTAGAGTCGTATCCTGCGGTGCCGCCAAAGCCGATGATCTCTCTGTTTGAAAGGGTGTATTCGCCGGCGCCACTAACTGAATATACAACCTCAGCCGTTTTGGTATCGACAACGTTTAAATTTACCTTTGAGTAGGCAGTTTGTTGCTTACCTTTGCCAAGTATGCCAAATAGCTGGTGATCGCCTGTTGTCTTGCGTCCAAACTCAGTCACATCGCCAGTTATGACGTATCTTGAGCCTTTTAAATTTTGAGCCTCTTTGCTTAGCTCGCTCTCTTGTTTGAGGACTGACATATTTGATCTCTCAAGCACCGAAAATCTACCGCTTTGCTGTAAATTTGTGATTAGGATGCTTTGAGCTTGGTTACCAAGTCTATCTTCGCCGTCGCTAAAGGCGCCATTTTGATAGGCTGATTGGTTATTAAAGCGACCAATAGAAACTGAGACTTTTTTGCCGTTATAAACTGAGCCGTAGCTTGCTACTTTTGGAGTTTCTACCACTCTTGAGCTCTCACTTGCGCACCCTGTAAAAAGCGCTGCGATCACTAGAGCTGCACTAAATTTTAAAACATTTTTCATCTTTATCCTTTGTGACAAAATCGTGTGTATATTACTACTTTTTTTTAAATGGCTCGAAATTTCATCCACGTGCCATTTGCGTATCTGCGCACAAAGAGTACCGCCTTTACCGCCCAGTCGGCAAACATCGCAAACCAAGTGCCTATCATGCCAAGATTAAAGGTGAGCGCAAAGATATAAGCTAGCACGATCCTGCAGGCAAACATGCAGGCTAAATTTACTATCATCGGGTATTTTGCGTCCCCAGCAGCTCGAAAAACGGTCGGATAGGTGTAGGCAAGCGGCCAGATAAGGCACATCGCGATGCCGTGATACCAGACGATCTGCCTTGTTAAATTTATGGCCTCGCTTGAGAGATTATAAACGCGAAGTAGCGGTTCAAGAAGCAGTAACACGGCAGCCGTGCTAAAAAGCTGCACGATGTAGATGCTTAGCATCGATTTTCTCACGTAAAATTTAGCCTGATTAAAGTCATTTGCGCCGATACATCTAGCCACTACGACGCTTAGACCTGTGCCTATCGCCATGCCAGGGAGCACCTGAAACATCACGATCGTCCCGCCCACGGCATTTGCAGCGATGCTTGCCGTACCAAAGAGCGAAACAAGGCTCAAAACGATGATGCGACCCACGTAAAACATAGAGTTTTCAAAGCCATAAGGCACGCCGATATTTAAAATTTTCTTGATGATTTCGTAGTCAAATTTATAGATAAGGCTCTTTCTTATGTGAAGTTTTAGCTTGATATCAAGTAGCAGATAGACGATGACAAAGCAAGCGATAGCTCTTGCTATGAGCGTGCTAATGGCGATACCAAGCACCCCTGTGTGAAATGTGTAGATGCTAATGGCAGTTAGTAGCACATTTAGTAAATTTGCAGCCGCCATGATATACATAGGTAGCTTTGCGTTTGACATCGTGCGAAAGATCGCCGCAGCTGCTGCATAGACGGCTAGAAAGGGCGCTGAAATGGCGGAGAAAACGAGATAGTGGCTAGCATCGCTCCTCACTTGCTCGCCGATATCGCCAAAGACTTTATCTAAGATGAGGTCTTTTAAAAGGATGATGGCAATGGCTATAAAGATGGCGAAAATTAGGCTAAACCAAATTAGCTGATCGGCGGTATTTCTAGCGTTGCCACTTTGTTTGCTACCTAGATACTGGCTAGCGACCACCGAGCCACCAGTGGCTATGGCGGTAAATATGCTAATAAATAGCGCCATGACAAACTCCACAAGGCTTACCGCACTCACCGCACTTTCGCTAACACTTGCTGCCATTAGCGAGTTTGCAAGCCCTAAGCTATACTCTAAAAACTGCTCTACGGCGATAGGGAAAAATAGCCTTGTAAGGTCGGCATTTGAGAAAAATCTCTGTTCGTTTGTCAAATTTTTCAAATTTCATCCCCTTTGTAAAGTGTGGGTAAATTATAAATTTTAAAAGGTGAAAAGGCTATAAATTTTTGGGTCTTATTTATTGACAAATTTGTCTTAAAGGGAGTAAAATCACGCCAGTTCTAAGTTTTAGAAAGACCTTTTTTGGATACAAAATGCACTCAATCGGAATCGATATAGGCTCAACTTCTGCAAAAGTAGCAGTCATGGAAGCTAGCGGCGAGATAAAAGAGCTATTTTTACTCCCAACTGGCTGGAGTAGCGCAGATACGGCCATGCTTATAAAAGAGCGAGTTTTAGCTTTAGGTCTTGGTGAGCTTTATTTTGTAGCGACAGGCTACGGCAGAGTCTCGGTGCCATACGCTGATAAAACCCTTACAGAGATCACCTGTCACGCGCTTGGGGCGCACTACTTTTGCAAAAGCGACTGCACCGTTATAGACGTGGGCGGCCAAGATACGAAGGCTATCAAGCTTGAAAATGGCGCAGTGACGGACTTTACGATGAATGATAAATGCTCAGCCGGCACTGGTAAATTTCTTGAAATTATGTCAAACCGCCTTGGAGTTAGGTTTGATGAGCTTACAAGCCTTGCTAAAAATAGCGACAAAGATATCGCCATAAGCTCGATGTGCACGGTCTTTGCGGAGTCTGAGATCATAAGCCTTATCGCTCAAAACGTCTCACGAGAAAATATCGCAAAAGCGGTGATCATCTCAGCTATAAATAAAATTTCAAATTTGGTTAAAAAACAGGCAAATACGAGCTATTTTCTAAGCGGTGGCTTTAGTAAGAGCGAGTATGTGAGAGAAAATTTAGAAGCGTGTTTGCAAGCTAGCGTCACCACGCACAAAGATGCGATCTACTGCGGTGCGATCGGCGCTGGCCTTGCAGGGATAAGAAATTTAAGGAGAGAATATGGCGATAAATGAGAGTATGAATTTGAGCGAAATTTTTGCTACCTATGATGGTGCTAAGAAAAATTTAGCCCAAAACGTCGAAGCAGTTAAAAATAGCGGCCAAAAGATCGCTGCTATCTTTTGCACCTACACGCCAAGAGAGCTCATCCACGCGGCAAACGCTTACAGCGTGAGCGTCTGCGCGACTGGCGATAACGCCGTGGTCGAGGGCGAAAAGTACCTGCCTAAAAACCTCTGTCCGCTCATAAAGGCAAGCTACGGCTTTGCAAAAGCGAATAAGTGTCCATTTGTGCGAAACTCTGATATTGTTATCGGCGAGACGACATGCGACGGCAAGAAGAAGATGTATGAGCTTATGGGCGAATTTAAAGATGTGCACGTCATGCATTTGCCGCATTTCAAGAGCCAAAAGAGCCTGGAGCTTTGGCAAGATGAGGTTAGGGAGCTAAAGGAGCGGCTGGAGGCTAAATTTGGCGTGAGCGTAAGCGATGAGGAGCTTAGAAACTCTATCAGGCTATTTAACAAAGAGCGCGAGCTAATGGGGGAAATTCAAAATTTCATGAAACTAACGCCACCACCGATGAACGGCAAAGAGCTACACGCACTGTTATATGGAAATGGTTTTATATTTGACAAAGAGGAGCAGATAAGCGACCTTGAGATCATCATTGAGAAGCTAAAAGAGTGCGTGAGAGATAAAATTTCACCCGTGCATAAGGACGCCAAACGCATCATCATCACAGGCTGTCCAAGCGGCGGGGTCTATGATAAGATCGTGCCAGCCATAGAAGAGGCGGGCGGCGTCGTGGTAGCTTACGAAAACTGCACTGGAACTAAAAATTTTAGCAACCTAATCGATGAAAATGACGATCCAATTAGCGCCATAGCAAAGCGCTACATGGCTATACCTTGCTCTATCATGTCGCCAAATAAAGATAGAGAAAATGTGCTACAAGAGATGATAAAAGAGTATAAGGCGGACGGCGTGATCGACGTTGTGCTGCAAGCCTGTCACACCTACAACGTAGAAACTGCTAATATAAAAAGGGCGTGCAACGATGTTGATACGCCTTATATGGCGCTTGAGACGGACTTTTCGACGAGCGATGCTGGGCAGATCAAGACAAGGCTCGAGGCGTTTATAGAGATGCTTTAGGATAAATTTGGCGTCTAGATTTTTTGAGGTGAGCGATAAATTTAAAAGAGCAGGGGGCTAAATTTAGCTTGAAATTTAAAGTGGCTGACTTGAAAATGGAGAAATTTACAAGTCAGCTAAAGTGAAATTACAACTTAAAAATAGATATTTTTAAAAAATATGCAGGAGTTTTTCCTGCATATTTAAATAATCAATCGTCCAAAAACCACCATCCAGAAGCTCTTCCATAGGCAAATCGACTATGATGATAATCATAAATGACTGAATTCCATTTTTTATCACCGTTTTTTATTTTCTCGTTATATTCTCTTATTTTATCTCTATCGCCCAGGTTTTTATACATGTCGCGTAGATCTCTACATATATATGCGCTTTTTAGCTCATTGCAGCCGTATTCAAGCATTTTTACGTCCGCTTTTGACTCAGAAAGAGCTTTTGCATAATCAGAATCTATGGCATCGGTTTTAGCTTGATCATCGCTTTTATGTGCAAAATAGATTATTTTGTATAAAATCAAATCAAGAGCTGGTATATTGCACGCTGGAGCAAATTTTTTCTCATAGCAGTATTCTGGAATAGTTTTTTCATAAAAATTCACTACTTTTTTAAGGTCTTTATTGGCTAAAGCCTCTCGTTTTTCTAGTGCTAGGCAGCCTAGATCATTACCTTGATCTAAACACCAATATTTTGCCCTATCTGTGTCTATTTTTTTCGTGTTAGTTTCTATAAACTGTTTATCCCCACTATAATCATAATTTGGTTTTTCTTTGCTACTCCCAAAGCCCCAAGCATATACGCTACTTGTGGCCAACACGCTAGCTAAGACTGAAGCTAAAATTTGCTTTTTCATCTTGATGGATCTCCTTTATGGTTTAAAAAGGCATTCTACCCCCCCCCGTACTTAAAATAAATTTTAAAAGGGTGCAGGCTTGTGAAAAAGTTTAAATTTAGTGTGTAAGTGCCTACTAAAATGTGCAGAGTATGTCAAGCAGTCTGCCAAGCTTTTGCATATCGTTTAAGAAAAGCTGGTTTGATTTTTGTGTAAATTCTTTGGCTTCTTCTAGGATTTTGGGCTCTAAGATGCTATAAGCAAACTCCTTTTTTAGGATCTTTGCGCCCTTTTTATAGACAAATTTTGCATCAATTAAACTTGCAAAAAAGCTATCATCTCTTAAGTAGTAGTTGGTGGCCGCATTTACAAAAACTGGATTTTGAGCCAAAAACTCAGCGCAAACGCCGTTTGGTGATCTAAATTTAACACTCTCAACCACATCAGGCCTTATCTCGTAAAACCTTATCTCGCTAGATTTTTTAAGAGCCAAAACGTCACTAGTTTTGTTTAAATTTATAGAGACATTATCAGCTTCTATGACGTTTATAACGCCATTTACTAGAGAATAAGCACTTGTAGTTTTATTTTGATCAAGAAAATTTATCATGCCAAAAAATGGCACACTGGCATTTTTATCAGATAAATTTGGCATGCTTTTTATGAGTAGCTGCTGCTTTTTGCCATTTAGCTCAAAGTAGCTCACCATGATGGAAATTTCATCCTTTTTGCTAGGTGCCTTTTGCGAGCAGCCAGCAAAAAAGAGTATTGCTAGCAGCAAAACTACTAAATTTCTCATTTTATAAAGTAATCACCATCAAAGCTTACAAGCGAGTATTTTCTCTCGTTGCCGATACTCTCTTTAAGCTCATCGATACTCAAAAACTCCAAGCTATCGGCTCCTATGTACTCTCTGACCTCTTCGACGCTTTTTTTGGCGCTTATTAGCTCTTCAAAGCTTGGTGTGTCGATGCCATATCGCTCAGGATACTTGAGCTCAGGGCACGCAACTCTGAAGTGAATTTCTTTCGCCCCTGCGTGTCTTAAGAGATCGACCACCTTTTTAGAAGTGGTGCCACGAACGATGCTATCATCGATCACCACGATGCTTTTGTCAGCTAGCACGCTTGACATTGGGTTTAGTTTTAGTTTGACCTTTAAATTTCTCATCTCTTGGCTTGGCTCGATAAAGGTCCTGCCCACATAGTGATTTCTGGTGATGGCTAGCTCAAATGGAATTTTGCTCTCATTTGCGTATCCAAGCGCTGCTGGCACGCCGCTATCTGGCACTGGCACTACAAAGTCAGCCTTTACCTTGCTCTTTTTTGCTAGCACCTCGCCCATCTTTTTTCTCACTTCATAGACGCTTTTGCCCTCTATCACGCTATCTGGGCGCGCAAAGTAGATATACTCAAAGGCGCAAATTCTAGGATCTGGCTCGAAGATTTGCAAGCTTTGAAACTCGCTCTTGCCATGCTCAAAAACTATCATCTCGCCAGGTCTAACATCTCTCATAAATGTCGCTCCCACAAGGTCAAATGCGCAAGTCTCGCTAGCTACGATATATCCGCCATCTTTTAGCCTGCCAAGGCTTAGCGGCCTAACACCCCAGCGGTCTCTTATGGCAAAGGTCTTGTGGCGTGATTGCACGAGCAAGCAGTAAGCGCCTTTTATCTTATCAAGTGCTGCAATGATGCGATCTTGTAGGTGTTCGTCGTGGTTTCTTGCGATGAGGTGGATGATGTTTTCGGTGTCCATATTTGTCTGAAATATCGCGCCATCTTTGATAAGCTCGTCTCTAACCTCGTCTTTATTGACCAAATTTCCGTTGTGAACGATCGAGATTTGACCTAGGGCGTAGTTGGCGGCTATTGGCTGGGCGTCACGGCCTGAGTTTTTGCCAGCTGTTGCGTAGCGGTTGTGGCCGATCGCCATGTCGCCTTTTAGTGAGCTTAATATCTCTTCGCTAAAGACCTCGGTGACTAGGCCGTTGCCCTTGTGAGTGGAAATTTCGCCGTCGTTACAGACGCTGATGCCACTTGCCTCTTGACCGCGGTGTTGCATAGAAAATAACGCATAATACGCCGTTTTTGCCGCATCTTTAGAATTTATGATACCAACTATCGCACACATCTTTTATCCTCTTTTCATCTTTTTAAATTTTATCTTTGCAGTTAAATTTCATAGCCAACGCCAAGCACTTTTTGTAAGTGGCTTGTTATCCAAAATTCTGGCACATTTGCCGTTATTTGCACCATATTATAACAATCCACATGCACTAAAACTAAATTTCATCATCTCAAATCAACTCGCCAGCTCTTAAATTTTGACGCTTTTGCGCTCTGGCAGGTAGAATTTATCGCCAAATTCTAGCTCATATCTCTTTATATCATCAAGCTTAAATTTAATCATCAAGCCCCAAACTATCATCTATTGAGTAAAGACCGCTGTTTTGATCTTTTAGCCAGATGGCAGCTTTAATGGCACCTTTTGAAAAGGTCGCTCTGCTAGTTGCCGTGTGGTTAAGCTCGATAAATTCGCCGTCATTATAAAAGCCAACCGTGTGACGACCGACCACGTCGCCGCCACGAAGCGCCATAACTGCGATCTCGTCTTTACTTCTTGCGCCCACCATGCCGGCTCTGCCAGTTACTAAAACATCTTTTAAATTTAGATCCCTTGCCTCCGCCACGCAGCCAGCTAAAGTCATCGCAGTGCCGCTTGGAGCGTCCTTTTTGTGTCTGTGGTGCTGCTCGACGATCTCTATATCAAATTCTCGTAAAACTTTCGAGGCTATCCTTGCAATTCTATTTAACACTGCTACGCCTAGACTCATGTTTGTTGCGTAGAGTATTGGCATAGTGCCTGATGCTAGGTGAAGCAAGTTTTTCTCATCGTCGTTTAGTCCGGTTGTGCCGATGATTAGTGGTTTTGGGTTGGTTCTAGCGTAGTTTAGTAGTGCTACGGTCGCCTCTTTTTGGCTAAAATCGATGATAACGTCGCACGCTTCAAAAAATTTAGCAAAGTCGTTTGTCAAAAGCTCACTGCTTAAATTTTCAACTTCATTTTTTTGGCTAAAAGCAACGCTTAAAGTGGCGTCTTTTTCATCTTTTAAACAAGAGATGATGCTTTGAGCCATCTTGCCGCTAGCGCCGTAAAGTCCTATTTTTACCAAAATTTATCCTTTGATTTTTGGTTGAAATTTAACATAAAATTTATTATAGAGAGATTACGAAATGGCTTTTGAAAAAGAGCTACTTTAGGCAAAAATTTAATTAAAAATTATCATTGTGGCAATTACTGCGATCAGAAAAATGGGTATTAATTATATTAGAGCGCACTTTTTGCCTATTTTATGCAAAAGGGGTTACGTTCTGCCCTAGAGTTGTTTTATTAATGCAATTTTTGAAAAATATTCTGATAAGCCTAAAAACCAAGCATTTTTAAAATGTAAATTTTTTGCTAAAAGGTCTATTTTTGAAAGAGAAATTTAGCCAAAAATTTGGCTAAATTTGAGTATTAATGTAAGCTTTCTATGTAGCTCATAGCGCTAAGTGCAGCCACAGCGCCATCGCCTGCAGCCACGATGACTTGCTTTGGAGCGTCCTCTCTGATGTCGCCTGCTACAAAGAGCCCTTTTAGGCTAGTTTGCATCTTAAGGTTTGTCTTAACCTGTCCGCCATCAGCCATTTCGCAGATAAATTTGCCGTTTTCATCTTTTAAAATTTCGTTATTTACATTTAGTCCGACAAAGGTGAAAATGCCCGGCACATCAAGCACGCGCTCGCCATTTTTGGTATCAAGCACGATCTTTGTTAGACCCATCTTATCGCCAAGCGCCTCTTTTACAGTCGCACTTGTTATAAACTCGATCTTCTCATTTTTTCTAGCTTTTTCAACGGTTGTTGGCGCTGCTCTAAACTCGTCACGTCTATGCACAAGATAAACTTTTGAGCAGATATTTGCTAGATAAAGTGCCTCTTCAACAGCTGTGTCGCCACCGCCAAGAACGGCTACCTCTTTGTTTTTGTAAAAGAAGCCATCGCATGTTGCGCACGTGCTAACGCCTTTGCCAAAGAACTCGTCCTCACCTTTAAAGCCAGCGCGTCTTGGGGTTGAGCCAGTAGCTACGATGACAGCCTTTGCCTGCTCGCTCTTACCGCCTTCAAGCAAAATTTCAAAGCTTCCATCACTATTTTTTCTAACGCCAACGACGTTTGCCCACTTATGAACTAGTCCAAATGCACTACACTGCTTCCACCAAGTGCTCATAAAGTCAAAGCCACTCTCGCCAGGGGCTTTTTGACCTGGGTAGTTTTCTATCTCTGAGCTAGAGGTGATCTGACCGCCAGGCTCACCTTTTTCAAACATTACAACATTTTTTAGTCCGCCTCTAGTGGCGTAAAGTCCGGCGCTTAGTCCTGCTGGACCGCCTCCGATGATCGCTAAATCAAGCATAAATTTCCTTTATTCTAAAACATTTATGGACGAATTTTGTTTGTAAATTTCGCCCCTTTGATGAACTATCTCAACACTGCTAGGAAGCTTCGTGATGCTTAAATTTCGCATAAGCTCTAGGACTGTATTTATATCTGAGCTTATGTATTTTAGTGTTGAGTTTGACTCATATCTTTTTTGAAAGATATCGATTGCCACAACTGTTTCATTTTTGGTTGGTAAAATTTCGTCTAATTTTGATTGATTTGAACTGAAGATTAAAAGCGTGTATTTTGGCTCTTTTGGAGTGAAAATTTCGCTTTTTTCGTAAAAAACTAGCTTCGCAAAATCAACAAATTTATATTGTGAAAAACGATAGTTGCTATACGCAAATGCAGCCGCTATCATAGCTGCACCAAAAAATGAACCAAATATATAGGTAAGAGGAAGCAGACTTCCTCTTCTTTTTTCGCTCATTAAAGAAGCGAATTTAGTTTGTCAGTTAGGGCTTGTTTTGACTGCGCACCGACCATTTGCTCAACTAACTCGCCATTTTTGAAAAATAGCAATGTTGGGATCGATCTGATGCCAAACTCAACCGCAAGATCTTGCACTTCATCAGTGTTTACCTTGCAAATTTTCGCTTTGCCCTCGAAGTCTTCAGCAAGCTCTTCGATCACTGGAGCTAGCATACGGCAAGGTCCGCACCATGGAGCCCAGAAATCTACTAGAGCAACGCCTTCTTTTGTTACATCAAAATTTTCTTTTGTGAGTTCGATGTATTTTCCCATTTGTTCTCCTTATTTTCAAGATGTGGCAATTATACAAAATCAAATTTAAATTTTAGATAAATAATAAATTTTATTATAAACTAATATTTTCTATCAGCTCAAAATTTTCATTTTTTACAACCAGCAGATCAAGCTGATAGTCTCTGTTTGGCTCATTTTTCATCATATAAAAATTTATTGTTTTTAAAATTTTCATATATTTTGCCTTGTTTAGCCTATACTCCGCTTCGTACCCTCCGCTAGTTGCTTTTACTTCAATAAAATGCAAAATTTTATCGCTACTTAGTGCGATGATGTCGATCTCGCCAAATTTAGAGTGAAAATTTCTCTCTAAAATGACAAAACCAAGCTTACGCAAAAACTCGCAAGCCCTATCTTCGGAGCTCTTACCAAAGAGGTATTCTTTTAGCCCCAAGCTACTCCTCGATCCTCATCATAAATGGCTCTTCTTTTATATACTCTTGCTCTTTTAAAAGCTCCATCGTTCGCTTCGCATCAGCCTCTAAGCTCGTGTGCGTCGTGAAAAATAGCACGGCATACTCGCTCTCATCTTTTGGCTTTTGTAGCAAGCTGTCGATTGAAAGGTTGTTTTCGCTCATTAAATTTGTTATCTTTGCTAGCACGCCCATTTTGTCTTCGACTTTTAGTCTAAAGTAATACTTCGTCTTTATCCTGTCGCGATCAAGAAGCTCTAAGGTGTTTAGCTCAAATGGCGCTTTGTATCCAAGCATCGGCGACTTGCTATCTCTTGCAATGTCGATGAGATCGCTAATTACCGCGCTTGCTGTCGCGTCGCCGCCAGCTCCAGGCCCATAGTACATAGTCTCGCCAACGACCTCGCCAACGACGCTTATCGCATTTGTTACGCCGCTTGCCTTTGCTATCATTTTATTTTGTGGCACAAGCGCTGGATGCACGCGTAGTTCGACCTTACCCTCGCTTTTTTTGGCGATGGCTAGAAGTTTTATTGAGTATTCAAAATCTTTTGCGAAAAATATATCCTCTGGCGTGATGCCTTGTATCCCCTCGATCAAAATATCCTCTGGATCGCCGTGCACGCCATAAGCGATGCTAGCAAGGATGAGAAGCTTGTGAGCTGTGTCAAAGCCGCCCACGTCAAAGGTAGGATCGGCCTCAGCGTATCCAAGCTCTTGTGCCTTTTTAAGTGCGTCTTTGAAATTTGAGCCTTCATTCATCATCGAGGTTAGGATGTAGTTGCTTGTGCCATTTAGTATGCCATTTATACTTAAGATGTGGTTGGCGCTAAGCCCCTCTCTTAAGGCTCTAATGATCGGTATGCCACCAGCTACGCTTGCTTCAAAGCCAAATGGCATGTTTTTGGCTAAATTTTGTAAAGCGTATCTATGATAGGCAAGAAGCGCTTTGTTTGCAGTGACGACCGCTTTTTTGCGCTTTAAAATTTCGCTCACCACTCTAAAAGGCTCTTCAACACCGCCCATAAGCTCGACAAAAACGTCGATATCATCGCGGTTTATGACGCTATTTATATCATCGGTCAAAGGGATGCCAGCGTCTCTTTTTTTATTTAAATTTCTAACCACACCGATGACCGGCACTATCTCTTCGCCACATCTTGCTGCGATTAGCTTTTTGTTTTTTAGTAAAATTTTTGCAACCGACTCGCCAACGGTTCCAACGCCTAATATCGCTACATTCATTCAAATTCTTTCAAATATTTTTTTATATTTCTTGCTGCTTGCCTTATTCTATTTTCGTTTTCGATAAGAGCTAGGCGCACATAGTCGTTTCCGCCCTCGCCAAAACCAATGCCCGGACTAACGGCGACAGAGGCTTTTGTAAGAAGCTGCTTTGAAAATTCAAGACTACCCAAGTGGCTAACCTTTGGTGGAAGTTTTGCCCAGATAAACATGCTGGCATTTGGCTTTTTAAGCTCCCAGCCAGCCTGAGCAAAGGCCTCTATCATCACATCTCTTCTTTTTTCATAAATTTGGCGTATCTCTTCAACGCAGCTTTGATCGCCGTCAAGCGCGACCGTGGCTGAGACTTGTATCGGCGTAAACATGCCGTAATCAACCCATGATTTTATCTTTTTAAGTGCAGCGCAAAGCCTTTTGTTTCCGCACATAAAGCCAACTCTCCAGCCAGCCATGTTGTAGCTTTTTGAAAGGGTGTAGCACTCGACTGCGACATCTTTTGCGCCTTCTACTTCAAAGATGCTTGGAGTTTTGTAGCCATCAAATGTAAGATCAGCGTAGGCGATATCTGAGATGATGTAAAATCTCTCTTGCTTTGCGATGCTTACAAGGCGCTCGTAAAAGCTCTTTTGTACGGTCACAGTTGTTGGATTGTGAGGGAAATTTACAACCACATATTTTGGTTTTGGCGAGCTTGCATGTATCGTCTGGATCAAATTTTCAAAAAATTTATTCTCATCTAGCTCAAATTTATCGTTGTAGTGAAGCGGCATCTTTGCGACACTTCCGCCAGCAAATAAAAAGGCCTGTGTGTGTATCGGATATGCAGGATCAGGCACGATAGCCACATCGCCTGGGTTTATCACGGCTTGAGCAAGATGCACAAAGCCCTCTTTGCTGCCCATTGTGGCGACTGCTTCAGTTTCTGGGTCTAAATTTACGCCGTATTTGCGCTTATACCAGTTGCAAATGGCAAGGCGGAGCTTATAAATTCCAGCACTGGCTGAGTAGCCGTGGGTCTTGTCTTTTTGCGCGCTTTCGCATAGTTTATCGACGATGTGCTGCGGCGTTCTGCCCTCTGGGTTGCCCATAGAAAAGTCGATGATGTCCTCGCCAGCTCTGCGTGCTGCCATTTTTATAGCATTTACTTCGGCAAAAACGTAGTTTGGCAAACGCTCAATTGTATTAAATCTTATCTCATCAAACACTGTTTGCTCCTATTTTATAAGCTTGATAATTATCTCGTTTTTAATGTTAGTTATGTCGCTATTGTCGCTAATTAACGCGTATTTTGCGTCGTTAGCTAAATTTATGGTGTAGTTAGTTTTTATCTCGTTTTCTCTTTTTAGATCGATTTGGTTTAAATTTTTATCATAAATTCTAACAAGTGGCACCCATTTGTTTGGCTCATTTGAGATGATATTTAGGCTGCTTGCACCTGCCACGTCGACGATATAGACGCCACCACTCTTTACAAGTGGGGTCTCTTCGTTAAAATTTACTTTTGACGCATTTAGGCTCATATTTTTAGCATCCAGATAAAGCGCTAAATTTCCATCAAGCCTATCAAATCCCATGATCTTAAAGCCGCTTTTACTAAGCGTGAAATTTAGTAAATTTGGATCTATGCCACCACTTTTTAGGGCTAAAATCCCATAAGAAATTTCATTGCCATTTTTTAGAGAATTTACCCTTGCCACGCTTATATTTGCATCTTCAAGAGCTAAATTTATCGATTTTACAAATAGTGCTGAAGGGACTTTTTGCGTGCTTATAAATTTTAAATTTAAGCTATTTGAGCTAAATGAGAGAGCATCGTAGTTTGAGCTTTGCTTTAGCCTTGAGACTAGCTCGCCAACGTTTAGCGAGCCGTTAGTGTCTAAATTTTCTAAAGAAATTTGCAGATCTTTTCCGCTGCTTAGTGCATTTGCGCTGCTATTTAGATCAAAAGCGTATGAAAAAACGCTAAAAAGAAGAAATATGGCTAGTTTTTTTACCAAGATTTGCCCTTATTCATCTCGACAAACTCGTCATAAGTTAAAAATTTCATATCGCCATTTTCTACTAAAAATCTAGCTGGACGGCTTGGGTTATACTTTGTCACTTTATCGCCGATCTTAAGCTCGATGTTGCCATTTCCGCAAACGACTAGTTGTCTTTGGTCTAAATTTATATTGACGCTTTTGCTTGTGTCGCTTGATGTTTTTTGACCATTTTCAAGATTGATGATGCCTATCCAAACGCGTTGTTTTGGTGTGATAATCGCTTCATTTAGCGGTTTTGTCACGTTTTGCTCTACTTTTGGAGCTGGCTGGGCTGCCATACTAGGTTTTAGGGCATTTTGATCAACGCTAGCAGGACTTACGGTAACGTTTTGCTCAGCTGGAGCTGAAATTTTCACGCTTGAAGCGTTTGTGTCGATCTTTGGAGTGTTTTGAGAGATCGTTACGTTTGTGTCGATTATATTTTTCTTCACTTCATTGACGATGCTTGATTGCGAGTAGCTCACGCTTGTGTTGTCTTCATTTAAGCTTGCTATGAAATTTTGGACGTATTTGTAAGCGTCAAAGTAGTAGGCGCCGCCAGCGATGATAGCTAAAATGATGATCCAGAAGAAAAATCCAGCCCCACCACCGCTACTTTGCCTTTGGATTGAGACATCTTCAGGTGTGTAAGAAGAAATTTTTGGGCTAACTTTTGTTTTTTTGCTCTCATCAGGCATGTTTTCTTGCATGAAAGCGTCGTATTCAGCCAGAAGTTCGCTAAGATCGACGCCATACTCACGCTGCAAAATTTTGGCGTAGCCTCTCATGTTTAAGCGTGATAATTTTTCAAAATTTTTGTCAAAAATGTATTGTAAAAAAGTGGGTTCAATGTGCGTCTTGCGCGAAATTTCCTTTATGCCTATCTCTTTTAAATTTTCTAATTCATTCATCTATCATCCTATCACAAATTATCGCAAAAGCTGCACTTACATTTAGGGAGTCCCAGCCGTCTTTTAGCTTGATACCGACGCACTCATCGCACTTTGCTAGAGCTTTTTGCGGTATACCTTCGCCCTCTGAGCCCATCACCAAAGCCCTTTTGCCAGCAAATTTCATCTCTTTTATATTTTTGCCGTTGCTTGCCGTCGCGTAGAGCTTAAAACCACACTGTTTTAGCTCGTTTAGCAGGCTAAGTCCGTCTTCAAAGATCGCTATTGGTATCTCGTAAGCAGCACCGCTACTTGACCTTAAAACACCTTGCATATTTACACTTTTTGAAACGACAACTAACCCTTCGCAGCCTAGAGCATAAGCACTTCTAGCGATAGCGCCGATATTTCCGACGTCACTTATGCCATAAAGCACTGCGATGAAATTTAGCTTTTTTAGCTCACTAAAGTCTGAAAACTCAAACTCGCTAACGCTTGCCAAGAAGCCTTGATGATTGCCGCCATGCGCCATCGACTGCGCCTTTTGATTATCCACGCGGATGATCTTCTTGCCAGTGCCACAAATTTTAGAGAAGAGTTTTTTATCACACTCTTTTGAGAGATAGATCTCTTCTAGGATCTGTGGGCGCTTGTTCAAAATATGTAAAAATAGCTGTTTTCCGTATATTATCATGGTTGCTTATGGTAGCTAAAGTCAAGTAAAATTTAACTTATTTCGCTTCTAAATTTGAGTGAATTTTTGAAACTTTTTGGAGAAATCTGAGCTTTTAAATTTATGCTTTTATGAGCTCGTCGTAGATCTTTTTGACGTCCTTGCCAGTTATTTTGCTAAGCAGTTTTGCCTTTGCTTTTGGGGCGATGTCAAGCGCAATGATCTCATCTTTTGTGATATTTTGAGTGACTATGTTAGCACTTTTTGAGATGACCACCGCCCACTCGCCGTTTAAATTTGCTTTTTCTAAAATTTGGGCTAAATTTTTGGCTGTATTTTTAAATTTAGTCTCAAATTTTTTGGTGGCCTCTTTTATGGCAAAAATTTCTCTCTCTGGTTCTAAATTTGCAATGCTTTGCACTAAGCTTAATATGCGTTTTGGGCTTTCATAGATCACGGCTGGATAGGCTAAATTTAAAGCATTTTGTATAGCTAAAGCCCTCTCTCTACCGGTATTTGGTAAAAAGCCTAAAAAAACAAACTCTTTATCACAAAGTCCGCTGGCGACTACGCTTAAAAGTGCAGCGTTTGCTCCGCTTAAAATTTCGTATTTGATATCATTTTTTTGAGCGTATCTTACTAGACTAACGCCTGGATCGCTTATGCCTGGCATGCCAGCATCGCTCATATAAGCTATATTTTTACTCCAAATTTCATCACTTAAATTTGCGAAAAATTCATCTTCGTTGTGGGTGTGAAGCGGGATAAAATTTGAGATATTTATATTTGCGTCAAAGCGTTCGTTTAGCAGATTTACAAGGCTTTTGCAAACTCTTGTATCTTCACAGATAGCTATCTCGCATTCACGCAAAATTTTGATCGCACGAAGCGAGATATCTTCTAAATTTCCTATTGGAGTAGGAATAAAGTAGAGCAAGGCTTATTTTTGAGCGTATTTTTTCTTAAATTTCTCAACACGGCCAGCGCTATCGACTATCTTTTCGCTGCCTGTGAAAAATGGGTGGCACTTGTCGCAAATGTCAATTCTGATTTCGCTTTTGTTTGACTTTGTCTTAAAAGTGTTGCCACACGCGCAAGTTACGGTGCAATCTACATACTCTGGATGGATCTCTTTTTTCATCATCTTTCCTTTATTATTTTGGGCTATTTGTTACCTTAAAAGTTGCTGATTATATAAAAACTAATCTAAAAATCAAATAAATCAAGCAAGAAATTTTGCCGCCACAGATATGACTGCGGTCTGCGATCTTAAGATATTTTTTGTATTTAGTCCGTAGATATTTTTAAATTTAGCCGTCTCATCCTCGCTAAATCCGCCCTCTGGACCGATTATCAAAATTTCATCATCTCTTTTTTCATTTAAATTTTTACCGCCAAAATTTATAGCCGAGACATTTTTATAAACGTTCATTAGCTCGTCTAAATTTTTGTAAATTTCAAACTCCATTAGCGACGTTCTCCCGCACTGCTCACATGAAAGTGCGTTTATGTAGTTTAGTTTTTCAAGGTCGATCTTGAAATTTGCCTGAGAAAATTTAGTATAGACAAAGGCGATCTTGCCAACGCCAAGCTCATTTAAAAATGGCAGCGCCTTTTCGATAGTCTTTGGATCAACGACCGCCCAAGCGATGGTAAAGTCAAATTTATGCTCGCAGTTTAGGCTAGCAAAGACAAGGCTTAAATTTGCACTTCTGCGCTCTATCTCATCTATCTCGTAGATATACTCTTTATCGTCGCGTAAATTTCTAACACTTATGCGCTCTCCAGCCTCAACCCTTCTTGCTTTTAGGTGCAAAAATGCCTCATTTACTATTTTTAAGCGCTCTTCGCCAGCGTTTTTATCATATAAAAATTTCATCTAAATCCCTGCTATGATGATCAAAATAATGTCGCAAATGCCTTTAATAAGGGCAAATTTTTTAAATTTCTCTAGCTCGCCAGCAACGGCATATCTCTTTAGTCTTTTGTATCCAACTGCGCTAAGTGCGATCAAAGCTATCAAGATAAGAAGCATTTTTATGGCGTTAAATTTTGGTTCGTAACTATAATATGCCCACAAAATAAGCCCAGTTAGCACCAAAAAGCTAAGCAACATATGATAAATAGGCAAGAAATACCTTATACGAAGCACGTAGTTTTTACTCTCCACTCCAAACTGAGTAAGCGCTAGATAAAGCGCCGCTAAAGCAAGTAGCTCATAAAAAAATGTCACGTGAAATGGCAAAGTATAAGCGTAGAGTGAGCTTAAGTGTTCGTTCATTTCTTCTCTTTAGGAGGCTCGTTTTCTTCGACGACTGGCTCAGGTGGCAGCTGTTCGTCGATAGTTACATTCGCATCAGGCTGAGCTATCGTAACATCACTGGGGACTGGCTCACTAACGTCACTTTTGGCCTCTTCTTTATCTCCACATCCCAAAAATACGCTAGCTATAAGCAAAAAAGAGGTTATAAATTTTTTCATTAAACGTCCTTTGGATTTTCTATTTTTATCTTATTTATCATCTTTTCAAACAAATTTTTATCTTCCCACTCATCTATAATCGCCTCAGAAAATTTGATATCGCTAAGCCTTATCTTGCCCATTTGTGGGTTTGTCGCGTCCTCTTTAAAGCACTGCGCATAGCCAGTATCGGTCTCGTGCACGATGACGCTGTGAAGCTTTACTTCGCGCTCGCCGTTGTTCATCACGCTAAGCTCAAGTATCCGCTCGATCATTACAAAAAATATACGGCAAAACTGCTCTGCACTGGGATTTAGTGGGATCTCTATCCACCTTGCAGAGTGCTTTTTAAGGTCGTTTTTGTATTCGTCACTATCGCCTGAAAATATGGTCGTGGCGTGATCAAAGCTATCGATGATTGTCTTTATGTTTTGCTTCATCAGCCCAAAGTCATAGACCATGCCAGCGTTGTCTAAGAAATTTGAGCTAAGTAAAATTTCTGCTACGTAGCTGTGGCCATGGATGCTCGTCCTGCAGCGTTTTGAGCTACAAAACCTCACGATATGCGCATTTTCAAATCTAAAAAGTTTTCTAATAATCATCAAACACCCTCTTTGTCGCCCCAAAGCCTGATGTGGATACGCTCTGAGTAGTTAAATCCATGCTTTATGGCAAATTGTGCTGTTTTTAGAGCATTTTTGCTTAGCTCGTCTTTATTTGCGCCCATTGCCATGCACCAGACTGGCAAATTTGCTCTATTTTTTATATCTAAAATTTCCTCCAGCTCGCTTTTGTCAAAGCGCGAGAGGACAAATTTTAAAAAGCTACTTTTTGCGTTATTTTTGATAGCTAAAATAGCATCTAAATTTATGCGTTTTTGCTCGCTAACTCCGCTATTTGCTAGCTTAACGCCAAGTGCAAAATGGCAGTTTTTATAAATTTCAAATTTAGCAAAATCAACCAAGATCGTGCCATTTGTCTCAAAATGCACCTCGTAATTTATAAGCAAATTTCTTACCAAATTTATGAAATTTTCATTTTGATGCCAGATGAGTGGCTCGCCACCTGTTAAAACGATGATCGGCTTTTGCTCTAAGCCTTTACAAAGCCCATCAACTAGGCTTAAAATTTCATCTGCGCTATATGTTTTGTGGTGAAAATGTCCCTTAAAAACGGCTCTTATGCTATCGCATCCCAAAAGCTCTTCGCCTGTTTTTAAAGACCTTGTCTTTACGCCAAAGCCAGAGCAGTTTAGGTTGCAGCCCAAAAAGCGTAAAAACACAGCGAGCCTGCCCTGATAAGCGCCTTCGCCTTGGATGCTTAAAAATGCCTCAACTAATTCTAGCTCTTTGCTCATCAACCACCAGTTTGGTAAAAAGCCCTTGAAGAGGTTTCATTTTCAGCTCCTAGAGCCCATTTGTTCTCTTTTGGCTTGTTAGCTAGCACTTGCCTTAAGATCTCACTTGCTGCGACGATGTCGCCATTTGCGACCGCTTTTTTGATACTTAGCGCATCTTCAAAGTAAAGGCAAGGTATCAAAAGCCCCTCAGCACTTAGTCTGATGCGGTTGCAACTCTCGCAAAAGTCGTGTTTGTGGGGGTCAATGATGCCAAATTTATAGCCGTCATCAAGCCTATAAATAGACGCAGGTGCGTTTGGCAATTTTTCATCTTTTGTGACATTATATTTTTGCGAGATGATCTTTAAAATTTCATCGCTTTTTAGCCCTTTTAGATCCTCTTTGGCGTGTGAGTTTTCCATATATTCGATAAATCTGATCTGAGAATTTCTAAATTTGGCAAACTCAAGCAAATTTACTAGCTCATCGTCGTTAAAGCCTTTTAGCGCGACCGTGTTTATCTTCACCTTTAATCCAACATCAAGTGCTGCCTCAAAGCCAGCTAAAACCTCGTGTAAGACGCTCTTTTGAGCGATAAATTTAGCCTTTTGCTCATTTAGCGTATCAAGCGACATATTTATGCGCTTTAGGCCAGCGTCCTTTAGCCTTTTGGCAAAGTGTGGCAGCATAAAGCCATTTGTCGTAAGCGCTAGATCGATGTCTGGCTTATAATCGCTTATCATCTTTATAAAGACGTCAAGGTCCTTACGCACGAGTGGCTCGCCGCCTGTGATCCTGATCTTTGTCACGCCTTCGTCGATAGCTACTTTTACAAATAAAAATAGCTCCTCAAATGTCAGTAAATTCTCTTTTGGTGTCCAACTAAATGGCGTCGTAGGCATGCAATATCTACATCTAAAATTGCAACGCTGCGTCACAGAAATTCTTAAATAATCAACAACCCGACCATATTTATCTATTAGCATAAAGCACCTTTTTTAAGCTTGGTTAGAGCTTTTTTAATTTTCAATTATATGTTAAAAGATTTAAATCTAAATAAAAATTTAAGCCAATTTTTGTAGTTTAAGAGTAGTTTTGTCTTTTTAAAAAGCCTGTAAAATTTAGGCTAGTTTGTGAAATTTCAGCACAAACTCAACTCGCCCCATACCCACGTGAAGGTCTTTTGCGATCATGGCTGCGCTCTTTCCGTCCTTAAACATCTTTAGAATTTGCTCTTCTTCATTTATAACGCTTGGGGCGATTTTATTGATATCCCTTGTTCGCTCCTCAAGGTTAAACATCCTATCTTTTTGCTCTGTTGCAAAGTCGTCTATAACTCGCTCGATACTCTTTATAGCGCGGATTATCGGCACGATCTTTTCATTGATCTGCTCGTTTATCTGCTCTTTTAGCTCATCTTTTACATCTTTTAGCTGCTCGTCGTCATCAGGCTTAAAGCTCGCCAGTGCGGCTAGCTGTTTTTTGAGATTATAGTTTTCTTGTATGGCGCTCTCTATGGCACGCTCATATCTTGTAAATTTCTTATTTGTCTCGCTATCTTTTATAAATATCAAAGCTATTATTATCGCTAAAACGATACCAAAACCTAAAAAAATGTAAATTTCCATATTTTTCCTTTACGAATTCGCTCTAAGCTCTCTTATCATCACACGCTCTCTAGCCGTCACGTAAGCGTTCCAGTCAGCCTCGTCCTCTTCGTGCATGTTCTCTATCTTTGCTAGCCTCTCATCCTGCGCCCTTAGGTAAAGGCTCAAATTTCTCTTTGGAAAGATAGGCATCGCGATCCTTGCGTAGTAAATTTCATCTTTTTTAAATTTATCTTCGCTTATTTTTATATGTGTAAAGCCGATCTCATCGATATCTGCGCTCTCTTTTAGTGGCAAGTATTGCTTGTGCTCATTTTTTATATAATCACTAAGCGCGTCGATCTTTCTATGAAGCTCGATGACAAGCGTTAGCAAGACTTGGTCGCTCTCTTTGGTCTCGCCGCGTGATTTTGCACGCTTTAGCCACGCTCCAAGCGCATCTTCGTCGCCTGGCAAGATAGAGTTAAATTCTCTTAAAAATTTCTCATCCCCACTTTTGTCGCACTCATAAACCATGCTAAGAGGCGCTTTAAAAAGCCTTACTTCGCTCATAATACACTTATCCAAACAAAGATGAAAAATAAAATTCCCAAGTAGCCATTTAGCGTGAAAAACGCCCTGTCTATCTTACTAAAGTCGCGCCTTACGATCCTATGCTCGAAAAATAATATCACGCCACTTACCACAATGCCAAAAAATGCCATCGCTCCAAGCTCAGCCGCCCAAGCAAAAAGTAGCCAAAGTATAAAAGCTAAGGCGTGAAAAATGGCTGATAAAAATAGTGTCGCTTTGTCGCCATAAATGGCTGGTATGCTAAAGAGCTTATTTTCTTGGTCAAATTTAATATCTTGAAGCGAGTAGAGCAGGTCAAATCCAGCCACCCAAAATGTCACACCAAGGCAAAGTAGCACGCTCCAAAGCGGTATAGTAGCGCTCACTGCGACCACGCCAGCGATGGGGGCAAGTCCAAGACTAAGGCCTAGCACCAAGTGCGCTAACTCGCTAAATCGCTTAAACAGCGAGTATCCGCCAAGCACGGCAAGGATAGGGAAGCTTAGCCAAAATGCGAGCGAATTTACAAAATAAGCGCAGATGATAAAGATAAGCGCGTTTGCTACGATGAAAAGCTGCATATTGCCCTTGCCGATGCGTCCATCTACGCTTGGACGGCTTGCGGTGCGTGGGTTTAGCTTGTCGATGTCCTCGTCTTGGTATCTGTTAAATGCCATGGCGAAATTTCTAGCGCTAACCGCGCAAATAGTGCCTAAAATAAGCAGTTTAAAGCCAAACCAAGCTGAGCCATTTTCTATCTTGCTCGCAACTATCATCGCCACAAAGATAAATGGCAGGGCAAAGACCGAGTGCTTAAAAACGATGAGTTCTGCGATATCTTTTAGCTTTTTGATCATATAAATTTCCATCTTTTTAAAAAGTGTCTGATTTTACACCATTTTGCTTTAAATCTAAATTTATATTATCATTGCAAGAGTAATTTAAAATGAAGGGTTATGATGAGTAAAATATCGATTATCGGAGATGGTTTTAGTGCGTTATTTACGGCGCTTGAGCTAGCTAAAAAGGGCGAGGAAATTTTAGTTATTAGTAGCCAAAAAGATGAGTTTGAGAGTGGAATTTTAACCCCATTTAACACCCCAGCGCTTGCAAGAGATGGAGCGATATCTAGCTCATTTTTGGGGCTTGTTAGTAAAAAAAGCGAGCTTGATATAGCGCTTTGCTTAAATGAAAACTTTAGAGCTTGGATGGCGAATTTTACGCTTAAATCAACAAAGGCTCACGATAAAAAGATGAGAATTTTGTTTAAGAAATTTGGGCAAAAGAGCTTTGAAATTTTAAGAGAGCTAAACGAAAAATATCCGCAGATAAATTTTGATGATAGTGGCGTTTATCTCGTTTTTAGCGAGGATGAGAGCTTTAAAAAGAGGCTTGATGAGACAAGGGTCGCTGATAGCGAGCAAGAAATTTTAAGCGTGGATAGTGAGCTAGCAAATTTTGGCCTGATAAATAAAAATATAAAAGGGGCGCTAAATTTAGCTAAAAACGCGAGTATAGACGCGGCTGAGCTAAAGAAGGCGCTTGTTGATGAGCTAAATGAACTCGGAGCGCAGTTTATAAATGATGAAATTTATGAGCTAAAAACACAGGGGCAAGCCGTGCAAAAGGCTGTTGGTGCAGCTGGCGAGTACGAAGCTGATAGCTTTGTCGTGGTAAGCAGAAATTTGGAGCTTTCAAGTAAGCTTGGGACAAATTTAAGCGCCATTTTGGCTAAATTTTACACGATAGATCTCGCGCTAAGCGAGGGTCAAATCCCTAAAAAACCGATCATTTTGAATGATATGTTTGCCAAAATTTATCCAACCAAAAATGGCGTCACGATCATTACAAATTTACAAGTGGGCGCGATCGATACGCTCGTAAAAACAGAAAGGATCAACGCATTTTTAAATGAGCTAAAGACGCACCTTGGCATAAGCGAGCTAAAAGAGCCTAGTTTTAGGGCAAATTTCGTGCTTCTTAGCTCAAACGACAAGCCAGCGATCGGACGAGATGAGACATATCAAAATTTACTCTATAACCAAGCGTATGGGCTAAATGAACTAAGCTTTGCACCGCACTTTGCAGGCGTTTTGGCTGATCTTATAAAAGAGGGTAAAAGTAACGAAGATAGCGATGAAATTTTACTTTTTAGCTCACTTTACGAGGGCTAAGCTTGTTTGGCGAGCTAGCACTAATTGGCACCACGGCAAGCGGTAAGAGCGATCTAGCCTTTGAGCTGGCAAAGGAATTTGGGGGCGTCATCTTAAGCCTTGATTCGCTAGCACTTTATAAAGAGATAGATATCGCCAGCGCAAAGCCAAAGCCCTGGCAGCTAGGGGCTGTGAGGCACTTTGGGGTGGATGAAATTTACCCTGATGAGGAATTTAGCGTTGGGGCGTTTTTTGAAATTTACAAAAATGCAAAGGAATTTGCGCGCTCGCAAGAGTGCTTGCTCATCATCACAGGCGGAAGTGGCTTTTATCTAAAGGCGATGCTAAGCGGTCTTGCGCCAGATGTGCCAAAATGCGAGCTAAATTTAAGCAACGAGGAAATTTACGAGCTAGCTTTACAAAACGACCCTGAGTTCGCAGGCAAATTTAGCCAAAATGACTCTTATCGCCTCGAAAAATGGTATCAAATTTATAAATTTAGCGGCCAAATTCCAAGCGTTTGGCTAAAGCAAAATACCAAAGAGAGCGTCATAAAAGAGCTTGCGATATTTGAAATTTTGTGGGACAAAGATGAGCTTAGAGCTCGCATCGCAAAGCGGATGAAAAATATGCTAGATGAGGGCTTGATAGATGAGGCGAAGTTTTTATTTGACAAGTATAAAAGCGAGCCAAAGCCATTAAAATCAATAGGTCTAAAGGAGTGCAAGCAGTTTTTGGAGGGTGAAATTTCAAAAAGTGAGCTAGAAACGCTTATCGCCACGCACACAGCCCAGCTTGCTAAGCGTCAGAGAACCTTTAACCGCTCGCAGTTTGAGAAGAAATTTGTGGGCGATTTGGCGCAGACTAGAAGTGAAGTTTTGAAATTTTTAAAAGGCTAAATTTGAGCTTGGTTAAATTTAAATTGTTTGGGTTGTAAATTTAAATTTAGCAGAGGCGAACAGCTCCAAAAGAAGCCGTTCGATAAATTTATATAGGCATAACCCTGATCTTTGGGCTTAGGCTCTCTTGTAAGACATTTTCTATCGCATAAAGCGTGCCAGTCGAGCCGCTTGAACAGCCTGAGCAAGCGCCAAGATAGCGGATATAAACATCGATATTTTCGCCGTTATCGTTTCTGATGTCTATGATCTCTAAATTTCCGCCATCCATCATAAGCATCGGGCGGATCTCTTTATCGATGATCGACTCGATCGCTTTTAGCTGGCCAACCATCGTCATGCTCTCAAAGCTAACGTCGCTAAGCGTGTTATTTGCTTGAGCATTTGCCTGAGCTTCTAGCCTCTCTTGCTCCATCTCAGCCCTAGTATCGCGCAAGATATCAACAAGGTAGTAGTCTTTTTTCTCGTGTCCACCAGGTCTAACGCATGATTTGCAAAATGCGCCTGCTTTGGTGTATTGCGTGATCTCTTCAACCGTGTGAAGGTCGTTTAGCCTTATCACCTCTTTGATCGTGCCAAGGCTCACTCTAGCGCACTCGCAAACGATGATCTCATCTTCAAAGTGCTCTGGGTCTATGCCCTTGTAGCTTGCAGCAGCTGCCTTGATGACATCATACGCCATAACCGAGCAGTGCATCTTTTGAGGTGGGACGGCTGGGGTGTCTGGGTTGTCACGCATAGCTCTTTCGACATCTAAATTTGTTATCTTGACCGCTTCATCGACCGTTTTGCCGATGCAAAGCTCAGCCATCGTATCAGAGCTAGCTATCGCCGTGCCACAGCCAAAGCTTTTAAATTTAGCGTCTATTATCTTGTCAGTTTTCTCATCAACGAGCCAATAAAGCCTTACCGCGTCGCCGCAGCTCTCTGCGCCAAAGTCAGCGATGATAAGTTTTGCGTTTGCTTTTTTGGCGTCCTCTTCGGTTAGTTCGCCCATGAATTTAGGATTATTCATCCTATCTTGCACTACCTTTGAGTATTCATCCCAGATAGAGCCGCCGATTAAGTTATTTTTTGCCATGTTTTTCCTTTAAATTTTATAATCCACTCTTATGCCACTCTGGGGCGTATGCAAATGTGCTTGAGATGCCTCTTAGCCTATTTACAGCCTTTGTTATCTGCTCGATCGCATAGTCGATCTCTTCTTCTGTGTTAAACCTTGAAAGAGAGAGTCTAAGTGCGGTGTGAGCTAGCTCTTTGTCAGCGCCGATCGCCTCCATGATAGGATTGCTCTCAAGCGTTTCGCTCGCACAGGCAGAGCCAGTAGAGGCCGCTATGCCAGCTCTATTTAGATCCCAAAGCATCGCCTCGCCCTCGACACCTTTGATAGATGCTAGGATGGTGTTTGGCACGCGCTGATCTTTTGTGCCAACTATACTAACGTCAGGAATTTGTAGCAGCGCGTCTTCAAGTTTGTCACGCAAACGACGAACGTGTGAGTGCTCGTAGTCCATAAATTTATTTGCTAGTTCAAGCGCCTTGCCCATGCCAACGATGCCTGGTACATCAAGTGTGCCGCTTCTGCGTCCGCCCATGTGCTCGCCGCCGTGAAGCAAGCTGCTTAGTGGCATGCTATTTTTTATAAATAACGCTCCAACGCCCTTTGGTCCGTGAAATTTATGCGCTGAAAAGCTTAAAAAATCAACGTCTAAATCTTGAACGTCTATCTTTATCTTGCCAACTGCTTGCACGGCGTCAGTGTGAAATAAAGTGCCGTATTCGTGGGCAACTTTAGCAAGCTCTTTTATAGGAAAGATCATGCCAGTTTCGTTGTTTGCGCTCATTATGGCGACAAGCGCGACGTTTTCGTCCATGACGGCTCTTAGCTGATCTGGAGTGACGATGCCGTCGCTATTTACGTCTAAAACTGTAAGATCCACGCCATATTTTTCTAGGAATTTACAAGTTGCCAAAATGGCTGGATGCTCGACTGCGGTTGTGATGATGCGTTTTTTCTCGCCAGTTGCGATTTTGTCAAAGTAGATGCCTTTTACAACCCAGTTGTTGCTCTCGGTTGCGCATGAGGTAACGACGATGTCATCGCTATCTTTTGCATTTAGTCCAGCGTAGAGCTGATCTAGCGCTGTTCTTAGCGCTGGGTGGGTCTCTGAGCCAAATTTGTGAAGTGAGTTTGGATTGCCGTACTTTTCACAAAAAAACGGCTTCATAAGTTCAAAAGCTTCTGGATCAACCATCGTTGTTGCGTTATTGTCTAAATATACTCTCAAATTTAAAACCTTAATTCGGATAAAAAATATCCCTTTTATTTTTGATGGGATATTATAACAAAAAAGTTAAAAGCAAGTTTAAAAAAATGCTTTAGTTTTTTCAATATTTGGCTCATTTTGATAGTAAAAAATATTGAAATTCTTTATCAATATTTGTCAGATACGCCATTTGCGAAATTTCGCCTAAAAGAGCCTATTTTACTCTTAATATTAATTCTTTTTCTTAAGGATTAATATTCAAAAGTGAGGTAATTAATCGTAACGTAAATATATCGACAATAAAATAAGCAAAATAAAATTTCTAAAAGGATATAGGATGAAATTTATAGGCATTATACTTCTACTACTAACAAGCATATTTTTAATAGCCTGCTCTGCAAATCAAGCAAGCAATAAGATAAGTAACTCTGAGCTAGAGAATTTAGCTAGTAAATATGGTGGAGTTTATGTGTTTAATGAGAAATTTGAAAAAGAGATAGAGAAAAGAGAAGCTGAGAGAAAAGAGCTAAGAAAAAATACAAGAGGAAAAGATTTAGGTGGTGGACTATATGCTGTTAATACAAAAGTAGTTGATGAGAAATTTCCACAAACTTTGTCAAATGGCAAGAAATACTATACACGCTGGATAGACTATGAACGAGAAACTGGCAAAAAAGCTGAAATTCCTGAAGTTTATATAAACAAAATCAAAGAATTTATAGGAGATGATTTTAATAAGCAAAAACCAGAGTTATTAATGTTTTATCTATATGAAGACAATGGGATAGCTATACCTATAACAGTAAGAGCTTCTTACACATACGTAAAAACAAAATATGGCTTATTTGGTGATGAAGGACGTGGCGTTAAACTTAGCAAACAAAACTTTGTCACTAGGACAAGCAGAAGTGAATTTCACATAATAAATGGTAAATTTGAAAGAGCAAGCAAGGATAAGTAATGCAAACTAAAAAATCAAACAAAGAGCTAATAAATTGTTTTAAAGACTACATTGATATTGCTGATGCAAGTTATGCAATGCTTCACTGAAGTCGAAAGAAATGGGCTAGACAATAATATAGATAAAAACAGCCTCAATTAATAAAAAAATTTAACAATCTACAAATAAAACATAATAAATTAATAATATTATAATTTCAAAGACAATAAAATAAGCAAAATAAATTTTCTAAAAGGACATAGGATGAAATTTGTTGCAATTATACTTCTACTACTAACAAGCATATTTTTAATAGCCTGCTCTGCAAATCAAGCAAGCAATAAGATAAGTAACTCTGAACTAGAGAATTTAGCTAGTAAATATGGTGGAGTTTATGTATTTAATGAGAAATTTGAAAAAGAGATAACTACTAAAGAAAAGATAAGGCGAGAAGCAGAGTTAGCAATAGTGAATGCTTCAAAAACGGATGCTGAGATGAGAAAGAATTTAAAAGGATTTGATGTAAAGTATCCACAAACCCTCTCAAACGGCAAAAAATACTATGAAAATTCAACAGACTATGAAAATCAAACTGGCAAAAAATTAAAAATTCCAGCAGAATATAAAGAAAAGGTTATAAATTTCATAGGTATAGATAATTACAATAAATCAAAGCCAGGTTTTGATCTAGGTTACTTTTGTATAGATAAAGATGACAATATAGAAGTTATAGATATGACAGTTGATTATTACGTTACTAAGACAGATTATGGTTTATATGGCGATGAAGGTATGGGCTTTAGTTTTAAAAAAATAGATATGTGAATATAAGTGGCGATAATAAATTTATACTAACTAATGGCAAATTTATAAAAGCAGAAAAATAAAAAAGGATCTATTATGAAATCAAATAAGACCAGTAAAGAACTAATAAACTGCTTTAAAGACTATATAGATATCGCTGATGCTTCTTATGCTCTTTTACATAATGTTTTTGAGAATGAAAGAAATAAACTAAACAATAGCTTCAATCAATAAAAAATTTAACAATCTACAAATAAAACATAATAAATTAATAATATTATAATTTCAAAGACAATAAAATAAGCAAAATAAAATTTCTAAAAGGATATAGGATGAAATTTGTTGCAATTACACTTCTACTACTAACAAGCATATTTTTAATAGCCTGCTCTGCAAATCAAGCAAGCAATAAGATAAGTAACTCTGAGCTAGAGAATTTAGCTAGTAAATATGGTGGAGTTTATGTGTTTAATGAGAAATTTGAAAAAGAGATAGAGAAAAGAGAAGCTGAGAGAAAAGAGCTAAGAAAAAATACAAGAGGAAAAGATTTAGGTGGTGGACTATATGCTGTTAATACAAAAGTAGTTGATGAGAAATTTCCACAAACTTTGTCAAATGGCAAGAAATACTATGAAAATTCAACAGACTATGAAAATCAAACTGGCAAAAAATTAAAAATTCCAGCAGAATATAAAGAAAAGGTTATAAATTTCATAGGTATAGATAATTACAATAAATCAAAACCAGGTTTTGATCTAGGTTACTTTTGCATAGGCAAAGATGACAATATCGAAGTTATAGATATGACAGTTGATTATTACGTTACTAAGACAGATTATGGTTTATATGGCGATGAAGGTATGGGCTTTAGTTTTAAAAAAAATAGATATGTGAATATAAGTGGTGATAATAAATTTATACTAACTAATGGCAAATTTGAAAGAGCAAGCAAGGATAAATAATGCAACCTAAAAAATCAAGCAAAGAACTAATAAACTGCTTTAAAGACTATATAGATATAGCTGATGCTTCTTATGCTCTTTTACATAATATCTTTGAGAATGAAAGAAATGGGCTAGATGATCTAAATGATAAGTTTGGTAAAGGAAAGGTCCCTGAAAACATTGTAAATTCATACAGAAAAGAAGAAAAAAATAAGCCTGTTTGGAGATATAAAGATAATATAAAAAAAGGAGATATATTAGACGGCGATATTCAAGATAAAGACGGAAATACTATAAAAAAAGCTGGCGATCCTACCGCTTACGCTTTAGCAATAGAAGCAAGATTTATGGCTGAAAAGATAGTCAAAAAACCAATGGAAGAAGGGGATGAAAAAGAAGAAATTGTTGAACTATCAAACGATGTAAAGAATTTTATAAAAACGTCTAAAACTAAACCTCCAAGAATTTTTTACACCCAAAAAGACCTCTCCCCTCGCACAAAGCTCTTTGTCAATCGCTACGAGCTAGTAAAACATATACCAAACCAAAAATCAGGCTTTAGCTCGTCAGTGTTTTATGACACTGCCAAGTCAAACTATATCATAGGTTTTAGAGGGACGGAGATGAAGGGAAACGACTTTTTAGATGATGGTTTTATGGCTATTACCTCTAGGGCTATTATGCAGATATCTGCACTAAAATCACTCCAATCAAGTATGGTTGAAGCTATAAATTCTCATAGTTTAAATTTAAATAGTGTGGATGGTGGGGATGAGAGCTCTTTAAATTTAAACCAAGAGCAAGCCTCTCATGGTCCTAAAGAGGTCATCCTCTCAGGTCACTCACTAGGCGGACACCTAGCACAGATATATGCTGTTACATTTAAAGATAGCGGAGTAAAAGAGCTTTATACTTATAATGCTCCAGGAATTTATGGTGGGATAATAGGCTCAGCTTTTACTTGGGTGGTAAGGTTTCTTAGTCTTATAGCTAAGGGCATAGTTAGAGGGGCAAAGTATGTAGCAAGACTTATTGATCCAGATGGCTTTTTAGGAAAGCTAGTAAATTCTGCTTTTAATAAGATAAAAGGCATGCTTGGTTTTAAGGATGACAAGAGCACGGTGAAAGAGTGCGTAAATGCAGTTGAGAAAAACGATGAGGCTTGCAAGACTCTTTCAAACAAAGATACAAGCCTAAATATAAAAAGAGCTAGCAAGGGTGATGATCTAGGCATAGAGATACATCATATAGAAAGTGTAAAGCAAAGCATCAGCAAAAATGAGGATAGTTACACAAAAGACTGGCATGTAATGTGGGAGCCTACACTTTCTGTTATATCTGATCTTGGGTTTAAGCTAGGTGTTGGTATGGCTAATGAGATAGAGTATAAAAACACTGATAATAGACACTTGATCAATATATTAGTTAGGTCGCACTTTTTAAAAGAAAGTGTAATGATACTATACTTGATGTGCTATCTCTTAGAGCATAAAGAAAACGCAAGCAAGATAGAGGGTAAAGATATCGTAGGCGCCCTAGACTACCTAAACGAGTATATCCAGTCGCTTAAATTTAAACTAAGATGTATAAGGATGAAGCTAAATTTAGATGTGGATATAGATAGCATAAGCAACACCTCGATGCTTGATACACCTTTATATATCTTCTATGCTTATCTAAACCTCTTTTATGAGCAAGGGAAATTTAGCGATGATAAATTTAAACAAGATATGGTTGGATATATCATCGAAAATTTAGGCAAAAATATAGATAAAAATAGCGATAAAGAGGCTCACTTAGTTAAGCTTTTGGATGCTGAGGATATAGAGAAGCTAAATGCCTCGCAGATAGTAAGTAGTGCTAGAGCTGGTGATATAGATATGCTAGTGGCGATATGTGCTTTAAATTTATTTGTCTTTGATAAGAAGATAGAAAAAGACGAACTAGGCAAATACTTCGCTTATAACAAAAATATCTATAAGAGCATAACAACCCTGTGTGACGACAAGGTGGATATGAAGCTTGCTACTACGTACGTAAAAGATAGGATAGAGATACTAAAAAGCATAATAAGCCTAAAATATGCCGACTACAAAAAACTTGTAGAAAACGAGAATTTCTTAGCTAGTGTTAGCTCTAATGAGGCAAGCTCTAGCGATGAAGCGATAGTTATAGCGCATAAACCATCAACTTTAAGCAATAACGATATAGCACGCAATAACAAACTAGCAACTGAGGGTATAAGAGCTCTTGCAAATGAGAGCTTTGGGGATATCTTTCATAAAAAAGAAAACACTCTTAGTGTAAGTGCTGAAGATAAAAGCATCATAGACGCGGCGGTCTTAAATGATATATTTAAACTAGATAGTAAAAGTATGGAGCAAAGGGTATATCTAGGCTCTATGCTTCTAAACACCGCCACAGAACAATCAGACTATCCACTATACTTTAAAAATGAAGAGAGCGCGGAGGAGGAAAGCTCAAACGCTGTATCCTTTGCTCACCAGCCAAGAGATGAGGATAAAGACAAGGGAAGACTAACTATCGATTATAAAAACCAACGAGCTTGTGTGCTAAACTACTCTTTACTAAACAAAAGCCTAAATATAGACCTAAAGCCAACAAACAAAGAGACCAAGGAGTCGCTTGAAAAGGCAAGTGAGAGACTAAATTTAGAAAAGAGAAGTAGCGCGGTAAGTGCTGGGGGCACTGCCTTTGCTAATCCAATAATAGAAGATGACGTGGTAGTTTGCCCACATGGTGGCCATGTGATCTTAAAAAGTAGAGCGGGCAAAAGCATAAGGTCAGATGATCAAGGTGTGATACTTGATGTTGACTTTATAAACTCACCGATAGTTGGCTGCTCAGCTAAAAACCCTTGCACCAAGGTGGCATACGTACCAAGAGCGGCTCTTAGTCTAAAAAGTATGAATAACCACTATGCTGTTATGCAAGATCTAGTGCCAGCGTGCCTAAGCAACACCAGCTCACCGCTAAGGTGCATAAAAAAAGAAAATAGGATAAAGCTAGCTCATAGTGTAGGTAGCCCTGCATCTGAAAACAATAATGCAGCGGTGCTAAATCCAAATTTAAACAAGCCAGTCATAAGGCTGCATGTAAAGGCTTTTGCTTCTCAGAGTGATAACCTTTTGGTGGCTACGTACTATCTATTTGATAAAAAATTTGAAGATAAAAATGGTTTTAAAAAGATCAAGCTCAACTTAGATGAGGGAAGAGACGTAGAGGATAAGAATTTAAAGGCTCTTTTGGCGGATAATTATGACGATAAGCGTTATGATATCAAAGAATTTAAACTAAGATATGGAGCGGATAAGCTAAATTTGGTATTTGTTGCTCCAAAGAATTTTAGCGCACTTGATAAAGAGAACTATAAAAAGGCAAATAATCCTGAAAGTGGTGTGGGATTTTATGCTAGTTTAGACGAGTTTAACAGCTCTAGCACAGATAAAAACAAGCAAACTTATACGAATGTATTTTTAACTCCAACTGGCGCTAAAAGTATAGAGCTTGAGATAGCTAAAGGGCTAGATAGTGGATATGAAAACGACATAAACACAACTAGCTTTACAATGCTTGTTAGTTGATAAATTTAAAGTGAAGGATCGTTCTTGAGATTAGATAATACGAAAATTATTAGAAGCATAGAGGAATTGCTTTTCGAGTTTGGTGTTAATGGTGAGACATACAAAAATATAACTTTTTATTGTCGTGACTTAAATCATTTCTATAATACAAACATACTAAACGGAGATGCCTTATATAATAAGATATTTACCAAGCTATATGATCAAAAAAAAGCGGGCAAAAACGTTAGCATAAAGACTTATAAGTACTTTGATAAGTTTAGTTTATTTAAAAATGAGCGTGGTTTTGAAAGAACTGATGAAATAAAAGTCGCAAACAGTAATATAAATTTAGAGGTGCTTAGTCAAGAAAAGGATATTATAGAAGAATTTACTAAAGAGCTAGCAAACTTAGCAAATTCATTTAGAGATAAAGATGATAAAGTTAAAAATTTCGAAGAAGCATCTAGTGAGCTAGTGAGCAACTATAAAAAATTAGATCAACAAATTAACTCATTGTTGGATAAGCTACAAAACGCACTAATAGAAAAAGTCACCATAATACTAAACCATGAAAATTTTGATAAGGAAAAAGAGAGTATAGAAGCAATCAAGGGCGGCTTTACAGAGATCAAAGAAAATCTTAAAAAAGCTTCAAATGATGGCAAGCTTTACATGGCAAAAGAGATATTTAAATTTCTTTTTAGCCTTGTCGATATAACTGATTTGAAGTCCACCTTTAAACCACTAAAGCTGCTGCTTGCCGTGCCAGATGCTCTTTCTGCTATAAAAAATGTAAGTGAATTTCTTCAAAAAAGAGGATTTTATACTTTTTCTGGTCCAGTTATGAGTTTGCTAGCTACTAAGTTTGGCTTTACTCTAGGGCTATTAAATACAGTGTCGTTTAATAATATCTTAGTTTTTACAAACGACGATCAAAAGAGTGGAGCATTTATAGACTTTTCAGGGTTTGATATAACAGCCACTAAGACAAAAAGTAACTATGATGAGTACATTGGAATTTGTTCTGATTTTTCATTAGAAGGTGATGAAAAAAGTCTATTTGATGCAAGGATAAGCAAATATGAAAATATAGACAAAAAGAATAATATATCAATATGCAAAAACGATAAGGATAATACTGAAGAGAGCTTACTTAAAAGGATAGAAGAGTGCGTGATCGCAAATAGAGCAAATTTTGTCTATATGCAATATCCATTTTTTAACTCTTTAAAATTTGCAAATCTTTTAAGAGACAAATCCTTAACCACGAAAGACAACACTCACAATACAAATAATAGTAGCGGTATCTCTAAAAACTATCTTGTCATCTCAAATGCCCCAATAAGAGAAAATGCAAAGTTAAATGAGCATCTTTTGCAAAACGTATTAAACTACAAGATAGTAGATAGTCTAAATAGAGCGGATGATAAGAAGGTGACTGATCCTAAACAACTAAATGGCACAAAAGACTATAGTCAGTACTCTATACAAATAGACGCCAAAAACGATGAAGATCTATATCTGTTAAGCTTAAGCCCATTTACAAGGATTAGCAAAGAGAAGATAATGAAATTTAAAAACAACATTTCAAAGAATTCCATATTTAACACGTCAATGGGTAAAGAAATCTTTGGAAACACAGATAGATTCTTTGAATTTACACAAGCTGTCGACTATTTAAGTCATATAGATAAGCACTTTAAAAATGCTAAAGACATGGAAGAGATAATCAAAAATGAGAAAGAATTTTTAAAGGCAAATATAGAGGAATTCAAAACCTTCTTTTTAAATTTGAATTCGAATACGGAACGAGATCGCATTGTTTATGCTCTGGGTAAACCAACCTCAATACCAATCGATGATAGAGGTATGATGCAACTACTATCAGAGGAGTCTAATGATGCAATTGAGATAGAAACAGAATACTATTATCCAGCTACAAAAGTATTTTTATTGACGATGGGATATTTTATATTAAGACAAATATTTGATAATTCCATAATTAAACAAGAGCCTTATCTTGAGGGTGAAGCCATAAATTTATACGGCGAAACGCTTCTAGTTTTATCTAAAAATACCTATTATCTAAAAGAAGATAAAACAAAAGTTCCTATATGTTTCTTTAAAAAAGAAAAAGAGGCAAAAGCAAGGCAAAAGGATACAATCTGTATAGAAGAGATAGTGGAAAAAATAGAAAAAAGCCATGTGGCGGATGATGATCATATATTAGATGATGATACATATAGTGAGTTAAAAAAGATACTCGAAGAGCCAACAACCATAGATACACATGATATTAGTAATGAGGAATTTGCAAGTAAATTCAAAAAAGAGTTTTCTTTAAGTGACGAAGAATATAAAGAGCTTAAAGAGGCACTTGGTAATCCTAATACTATAGATACGAGCAGTATAGAGGATGAGAAATTTAAAAGATATATAAAGCTGATAAATGATGATGAGTACAAGGATGTGATAGATTTTTCATTAAAGTCTATAATGAACGATATATTATATGATATATTTCCATTTTATGGCTTTTTTATAGATAAATGCGGTGAAACTGTATGGAAAAGTGTTATAAGGACAATGTTTTACGTAGGAAAAGACGCTAATCCTCTTAATGTCGTTAAAGGCATATTTATGGCAACTGGTGGAGAGCTTAGATTGGCCACGCTAATAAAAGAAAAACCTTATTTAATATTCATCGGCAAAAATGATAAAAAAAATCTTAATCTTCATAAAAGTCGTGAATTTTTTAAGATGCAAAAGCTAAAAAGCAATGACTACCTTTTTTCTTATTTTGGACAAAAAGCAGAAGACAAAGCTCAACATCCAAATAAAGAAAAATTTACACAAGAGTATAAAGGCACTACAAGAAAACTTATAACTTTAAGGATAGGTATAGAATTTGCAAAAAATGCAGGAAAAGCAGTAATATCCAATCTCGCAAAAGCTGGCTTTAATTTTTTTCTAGATAGTGCTTATACTTCATCTTACGAACAACAAAAAAGATCTTATGAACTAATACTTCATAAGTATTTCACAAATAAATTTAATGACGCTTATGCTGTTAAGAATATATCTTATGAACCTTATTCAAATGAAACAGGTGAATATACCTACTATCCTATAGAGATATACTCATCTTTTATAAATATAGACCTAAAAAGAACCATCATAGGAGGAAGACTATCTAGTGGAGGACTAGACTATCATAACTTCTTCTACTATGATATAAACACCACTACAAACAAACTAGACTCTAATCTATCTAAAGATATAAGTCTAGATACTATGATATCTTATCTATGTCTGGATGAACTAAGAACAGATAATAAAACTGATGAAGAGTTCTTTAATAATCTAAACAAAAGAAACAAGAAGCTAGCATATTCACCAAAAGAGCTTATGCTACAAGGAGTTAAAACATTGCTAACAATAAGTCCATCAAACTCAATAGATATAAAACAAAGAGAGAAAATTTATGAGATGTATAAAGAGTCTGTAGCTGAAAACAAAAGTGCCAATGCAACTTTTGGTATTCCAATAGACAAATACAACGAAGCTATGGAGATACTAGAAGACTTTAAAAATGGAAATTTAAACACCTTTGGCTCAGAGGTAGATAATAAATCAAGAAGACTACTAAAAGCACTAGATGTTATAGGAAACAATAATGTCAAGGGTATGTATGTGGGGTGTAAAGATAACTATAGTAACGGTAAATTTAATATTTCTAAGGCTATAATCCCACCACGCCTAATCGGTCGTCTAGCCACTACCATAGTAATGGAAGATGGTCTATATATAGGATAAGAGATGAAAAAGATCATATTTATCATCATAGCTATCTTAGTAGCTGGATCACTATTAATAATAAACAAAGGAAATTTAATGAGTAAAGAAAATTTAATGGATAATACATATACGGTTATAGCGCCAAATGGAAATATAATTGAGATCGATAAGAAGACAAATTTAATTGTTTCAAAAAATATTGCAAATGATGAAGCTTATCTAAAAGAAAAATCTCAAATGCTCCTTGAAGCCCGCTCCATCCTAGACTCATCCCCATATAAAAACTATAAACCTCTATACTATAACCCTAAACCAAATTCTCTAGGTCAAACAGACTATCTATCTTTTAAACCATGGCTAGATATTAGCTATAAACCAAGCTCTACTAAGATAGCTCCATGGACTAAAACAGAAAAAGCATACTATGAAAGTTTAAAAGATAAGAGAGATAGATATATCTATCTAGTAAAAAGAAGCAATCTAAAATGCACCATGATAGATATACCAGATGATGCCATAGGTAGAGTGGATAGTAATGGCAAACTAACAAAGCCAGAGTATGCTGAAATTTATGATGAAGTAGATAGAAATAAAAATACACTTAAATCAGAACTCTTTATAGGAGAGTGGAATTTATGTGCTGGAGTATTGGGTAATCCATCAGCATTTGGTACTGGCGGTTCAGCAGGATTTAAAGCAAGAGATTTTCAAAAAGCATTTCTAGCAGCACAGCTAGGAGAAGTAGAAGCATTAAACTATCTGGCAGACTCTTTTAAATACTACACTTATGGGATGGGAGTAAATAAAAATTTAGACACCTACGAAAAAATTCGTAAACTATATAAAAACCCTCCACTAGATGAATACGGAATGATACCTTATCTTGATGAGATAGTAGGGAACTATTTCGTGATGGATTTTAATAGGGACAATTTAGTAGTTATACCAAATGGTGGTTTTTATGCTGGTCTAAAAGAAATAGTGGAAAAAAAGGGTGAACTACTAGACCCTAGAGACCTAGATGCAAATGAGACCACAAGAAATGAATTTGATAACTTTATAAAGAAAGTTTTAGATGACAATAAAGAGGATTTTAAAGGAGGTTTCCCTGCAGAGTGGGATGAAAGAAGGCTATCTCTCTACATCGACTCCACCCTCCTAGAAGCTAAAATAATGTCCCTAACCCCACCAGAGGGATATCCTAATGCACCATACTACAACACACCAGAAGAGCTAACAAGACTATATGAGGCTGGTAAATTAGATAAAAAGCTAAACCCTCTAACACCAGTAATGTATAGAGATAGCTTCCCAGAAGATCTTAGGCAAAAGATCTTAAGCTATGCTAAAGAGCATAATACAAAGGATTGATTAACGCTCATTAAAGTTTTATTTAAGAACATTGATTTTAAAATAAGTTTCTTCTAAAATAACTTTAGATAGAATTACATAAAAATAATATTATTAACGTGAGGTAAAGGAAACCATGAAGAAAACGTTTAAATTTCTTTGTTCTTTAATTTTTATGCTATTTATTGCAGGATGTGCAAAAGATCTTATCATAAGCAACACTCCAAATTCAAACTTAAACTACCACGGTGACAACGTGCCGGTGACTATCATCGCTTATAAGCTAAGAGATGTGGCAAAATTTCAGCAAGCTAGCATAGTTGATCTAGCTGAGAAAAATGGCGACATACTTGGTCAAGACAAGATAGACTCGATAAAAACGCAAATTCAGCCAAACACAAACAGATACGCTTTTACAAATGTCGATCCAGACGAAGTGCCATACGTGGGTATTTTGGTGCTTTATGCTGATCAAAGCAAGACAAATATCAAAGCTTACAAGTCAACAAAAGAAGCAAAAGAGAAAAATATAGTTTTTGAGATAACTAAAAATGGCGTAAATACCATAGACGCTAGCAGCTCTAAGATCCAAGCAAGCAAATAAAATGTCTGATAAACTAAAAGTTGTCTGGTACAACGGGATGAACGTTGATAAGGTTCATTTCGAGCAGCAAGAGAGGTATTTTGAGAGAAATTTAAACCTAAAAACCGTCTCGTCTTTATCAAATTTGTATGGAGTTTTGGAGCTTGAGATCTCAAGCGAGCTTTTGCTTCAAGGCAAGATAGGGCTAAATAAAATTTCTTGTATCTCGCAAGATGGTACGATATTTAACGCCCCAGATCAAGATGACCTACCAGAGCCACTTGAGATAAGCCCTAGCGAGCTAAATTCTGCTGTCATAGTTCTAAAGCTACCAGTTAGCTCAGGGCTTGTTGATGTTAGCTTGCAAAACAACCTGCCAAACCTAAAATTTACAGCTAAACAAGCGCTCATTAGCTCAAGAGTGCATGATGAAGCTAGCAACGATATCTTGAACGAGCTAGATGACAAAGACGACTTTGAGCTTTCATCTGCTTTTACGCAGGATAAAGAAAATTTGATCCTAGCAAGCCAAAGATCGGCTCTAGGAGTGCTTGGCTCAAAGACGCCTTATGAGCTTAGCGTGCCTATTTGCAGGATAAAAAACATCGACCTAAACAAGCAAATAACGCTTGATGAGAAATTTATCCCAACCTGCATCGATATCAGTAAAAATTCTTTCATCACTAGCTTTATAGATGAGTTTAGCTTTGCTACAAAGCAGCATCAAGAGAGCTACACTGGGCTTTTAGGCGGTATAGATCAGGCGAAAAATAGGCTTGATATTTCAACATATTTGACGCTAAATATGCTGAAAAAATGGCACTTGATATTCTCATATCTTTTCAAAAGAGACAAAATTCATCCAGAGTATCTATATGAAAAGCTAGTTGATTTTCAAGCTGATCTGCTAGCTCTAAGTCACGATGATAGTTTTAGCGAATTTATAGCTTATGATCACAACAACTTAAGTCAAACTTTCGTACCGTTAATAAACAATCTTAGGCTTTTGTTCTCGCATATCTTGTCACCAAAATACGTCATGGCACAGATTGTTAAAAACAATCACGGCTTTTTTGACTGCGTCTTTGATAACCCAAGCATCATAGAAAACTCAGAAATTTACTTTGCTATCCATAGCGATACAAAAAATGAGTACCTGCTTAAAAATTTCAAAGAGCAGTGCAAAATCCACACCCAATCAAACATCAAAAGTATCGTATCATCGCAGCTTCGCGGCATAAATGTAGAGCAAATTTCAGCTATACCTAGCACACTGCCAAAGCTAAATGACTATATCTACTACAAGATCGATAAAAAAGATGAAATTTTCAAAAGCTTCGCAAATCAAAGCGTTATTAGCGTCTATATAACAGCAAATTTATCAAACGCTGACATTAAGATGTGGGCTTTATTATAAGGACAAAAAATGAGTGAAAATCAAAATGACATTTCAGTTTTAAGCCAGACAAAGCTTCTAGGACTTGGCGCAAATCCTGCCCTAGATCACGTGCTACCACTGCTTCTTTTGGCAAACAGAGTATCAAAACTACAAAATTTTTCACAAAGTGAGATGCAAAATTTACGTGAAAAGCTGATAAATGATATATTAAGCACCACTTCAAAGATCTCAAATTTAGGCATTTATGAAGAGGATGACATCATTAGGCTTAGATATTGCCTTTGCGTTTTCATCGATGAGAGCTTGCTTAAAAATGAAATTTTTATGAACAGTTTTTGGGCGAACAACACCTTAACAACAAGATTTTTCAACGAAAATTTAGGTGGCAACAAATTCTTTGGCATCATGGATAAATGGTTTGAAAACGTTGGCAAAAACAAGGACTTTTTAGAGTTTATCTACGCTTGCTTAGTGCTTGGATACAAGGGTAAATACGAAGCGCAGGAAGATTGCAACGAGAAAATTTCATACCTTTGTGAAAATATAGCCTCAGCCGTTTCGCCACTTATAAAGGCTGATGAAAATGTATTTGAAAAGAGCTATTTAAAAACTAAAAAGAGAAGCTTTTTTGAGATATTTTCACTAAGACATTTGAAATTTTATTTTATCCTTATAGCGCTTGCAGCTATCGCGGCTGCGTTTTTATATAGCACCTACTCGATGGATCAAAACAACGTTAAAAACGACAGCGTTCTAAACAATAAAATAGAAAATTTTATGGACAAAAAGTAAGTGCAAGATAAGTTTTTCAACAAATTTAGTGAAAACTTTTCAGAAAACGAACTCTACATCAGCCTTATAGACGAGATGTCAAAGTATAAGACTTTGACGCATGATACGATAAAATGGGACTTTGTTTATAGCTCGTCCTTAAAGGCATTAAGCGAATTTAGCCTCGATGTAAAGCTTTTAAATTTCTTAGCGATCTCTGCTGTAAATTTAAACCAAAAAGATAGCTTTAAAACCCTAATTGAGGCCTTTTCATTTTTTCTAACTACTCTAAAACAAGAGCCAAATTTATTAGCCAAAAATGAAAAGCAAGTGCCTGCTAAAAAAAAGATATTTGCCCAAACGATAGAGCTTTTTACGCAAGCTCATAGGGACGGTATAAATTTAGACGAAGCGGACGCAAGAGCTTTTAATGAGCTTGTACCTGAGCTCTCACGCGAGCTTAGCACGCACTTTGACACACTTTATATAGAAGAAAAAAGCGAGCAAACTCAAAAAGTAGAGGAGCCAAAACAGCAGCCGCAAAAGGCAGAACCAAGCTACTCACAAAGTGTCTCTTTTAGTGGCAGTGATATTAGCACATTTAGCGATAGAGAGTTTAGGGAGTATTTTGTAAATTTATCCATCTCGCTTTTAAAAAATGACATAAAAAATTTGACCGCTTACTCGCTTATTTTTGAGGCGATGTGGGGCAGGATCAAGGCTTTGCCAGTTAGCAGTGAGCAAGTGACGCAGATACGCTATCCTGATGAAAATTTGATCTTACTTTTTAAAAATATGAAAGAAGCAAACCTTGGTAATTTAGAGAAATTTATAAGAAATTTAGCTCTTAATCCATTTTGGATAGATGGCGTTAGGATATTTTGTGAATTTTTAAGATCATCTGGACTAAGCGAGCAAAGCGAGCTAGTTTCTAGTATGACTTTAAATTTTATAGAAAAATTCCCAGATATGAAAAAGCTTAAATTTCAAAGTGAAGAGGCATTTTTTAGCGAAGAGAGTGCTAAATTTTTTAGTAAAAAAGAGAGTGCAAATTTTATCTCTAGTGACGAAATGAAAAAAGATATGAGCTTTGAAGAGCTGGTAAAAGCCCTTGATAGAAGCAAATATACAACAAATTCGCAAAGTGAGCTTAGCTTTTTGTTAGAGCTTTCCAAAATTTTTACAAGCCAAGGCATGGATAACAATGCAAAAGTTGTATATTCGCAAATAGTTAAATTTATAGAAAACACTGAGCTTAAGGATTATTTGTCAGATATTTATATAAAGGCAAAAACATTTTTGTGATAAAATATGTTTTTTTAAAACTTCTTTAATTTTATTTAATTATAATTCTTAAATCATTTACTCAAAAAAAGGATGTTATTATGGCAGAGAATTCAATCCCACCAAAAGAACGTATAAACATTGTTTATAGAACCAAAACAAACAACCAAGAAGCAGATGTCGAGCTTCCATTAAAGCTGATGGTAGTTTCAAATTTAACTGGTGAAAACCAAACTCCACTTGAAGATCGCGAAGTTGTCTCTATAAATAAGATAAATTTCGATCAAGTTATGAAAAGTTTAGACATTCATACTGAATTTTCAGTGAAAAATAGACTAAATTCTGGTAGCGAAGATCTAAATATCGATCTAAATTTTGAAAGCATTCAAGACTTCAATCCAGACAATATCATCAACCAAGTCCCTGAGCTAAAAAAGCTATTGCAGCTTAGAAAAGCTTTAGTTGCGTTAAAAGGACCTATGGGCAATATGCCTGATTTTAGAAAAGCGGTTTTAGAGGCTATTAAGGATGAAGATAGTAGAAAACAGCTTCTTTTAGAGCTTAAAGACGAAAAAGATAAGGAATAAAAATGTCTGAAACTAAAGTAAAAACTCCTATTATTGAAAGCATAATGCAAAGGAGCAAATATACAAAAGATGATGAAAGTTATAGCGTAGTAAAACAAGGAGTTGCCGAGTTTATCTCAAATATCATCACAACAAACAATGCTGAAGAGAAGATAAATAAGCTTGCACTTGATGAGATGATAGCTCATATAGACACGCTTTTATCAGCTCAGATGGATGAAATTTTACACAACAAATCTTTCCAAGAGTTAGAATCTACATGGCGTGGCATTAGATTTTTAGTCGAGAGAACAAATTTCAACGAAAACGTAAAGATCGACCTTTTAGACGCAACAAAAGAAGAAATTTTAGACGACTTTGAAAACAACCTAGATATAACTCAAAGCACGCTTTATAAGCAAATTTACTCAGCTGAGTATGGTCAATTTGGTGGTGAGCCAGTTGGCGCGATAGTTGCTGACTATGAGCTAGATAAGTCAAATCAAGACATGACTTTCTTAAACAAAATGTCATCAATCGCAGCGATGAGCCACTCTCCGCTTCTAACTTCGCTATCTTCTAAATTCTTTGGACTTGATAACTTTGGCGAGCTTGAAAACATAAAAGATCTAAAGAGCCTACTTGAAGGTCCTCAATACACAAGATGGAGAACTTTTAGAGAGAACGAAGATGCAAAATATACAGGTTGTATGGTAAATAGATTTCTTACTAGATCTCCATATATCCCAGAAGATAACCCTATAAAAAGCTTTAACTACCGCGAAAGCGTTGATAAGCACGATGATATGCTTTGGGGCAATGGCGCTTATGCGTTTGCTACAAGACTTACAGAGAGTTTTGCGGACTATAGATGGTGCGGAAACATCATCGGACCAAAAGGTGGTGGCGCTGTAAAAGACCTACCAACTTACACTTATGAAAACTACGGAAGCGTTCAGACAAAAATTCCAACCGAAGTTTTGATAACAGATAGAAGAGAATTTGAGCTTGCAGAAAATGGCTTTATCACACTTACGCTAAGACGTGATAGCAACAACGCAGCATTTTTCTCTGCAAACTCTGTGCTAAAACCTAAAGTTTTCCCAAATACTCCAGAAGGCAAAGCTGCTGAGACAAATTTCAGACTTGGCACACAGCTTCCATATGTTTTTTTAATCTCTCGTTTGGCTCACTATCTAAAAGTACTTCAAAGAGAAGAGATCGGTACTTGGAAAGAGCGCAGTGACGTTGAACGTGGCTTAAATGAGTGGCTAAGACAGTACATCTCAGATCAGGAAAATCCACCAGCTGATGTAAGAAGTAGAAGACCATTTAGAAGCGCAAAAGTCATCGTTAGCGATATAGCTGGCGAGCCAGGCTGGTATAAGATAGAGCTTCTAGCTAGACCTCACTTTAAATTTATGGGGGCAAATTTCGAGCTTTCTTTGGTTGGTAAGCTGGATAAAGAGTAAATTTAAGCATGTCGCTGATAGATAAAATTTTATATGAATTTAGTGATGAGTCAAAATTTCGTCCCTACTTCAAAGACCTAGACAGCGACATCAAAGATCATATCGATACTATCTTAAACTCAAGGCTTGGAAACTACGGCCGTTTAAATGATAGTATCATCGATCTTTGGTCGGTTGGGGTCGAGATAAACGAGCTTGGCCATAGACTTGGCATGGCGATATATGAACTAATCACCTCAAACGAAAATAGAATAGAGATAACTTCTATCGGCTATGATGACTCGCTAAAGCCTTGGCGCATCATCTTTAACATAAACTATAAGCATAAAAACGACAATTTCAAAGAGTATTTGCTAAAGGTTATTTTTAAAAACAATAGATATTGTGAGATTTTATAATGGATTATAATGAAAATAATTTAGCTTATTTTCAAAAAGAGATGGCGTATCTTGATGAAACAAGAGCTCTTTTTATAAAGAATTTCCCAAAAGTTGCACCATTTTTAGATACTAAGAGCAAAGATCCTGATGTTGAGAGTATCATAGAAAATATGGCTATTTTGACATCAAGGATTAGACAAGAGCTAGATGAAAATATCCCCTTAATAGCCGAGTCTTTGATAAATATCTTAATGCCAAGCTACACAAATCCTTTTCCCTCAGTTTGCATGCAAGAATTTGCTCTAAGAGATGACTTTTCAGAAAAAAAAGAATTTATACCAAAAGGCAGCATCATAGAGTCAAAGCCAATAAACGGCGTGGCTTGTAAATTCCAGACGATATATGACGTAAATTTGCTTCCTTTAAAGATATCAAAAGCTTTCATGTCAAACAACAAAAGCGACTATCTTTTAAATTTAAACATATCTATCACCAAAGATGAGCTTAGCACCAAAGAGCTTGATACCAACTTTTTAAATTTATATCTTGGCGATAACATATACTTCTCTTCAACTCTTTTGATGTGGCTAAAAAACTACTTGAAATTTATAGTCGTAAGCTTTGAAGATAGCGATGAGGAGATAAAACTTGGAGCTGATAAGCTTAGCTTAGATGAATTTGATGAAGCTTTGATAAAGAGCGATGAGTTTGGTTTTGAGGCGTTTGAGCTTATAAAAGAGCTTTCATATTTTTCATCTAAACTAAATTTCATCCGTATAAATGGACTTGGTTTTTTAAAGAGATTTGACGCAAAAAGCTTTAACATCAAATTTGTCTTTTCAAAAGATATGCCAAATGGCTATGTGCCAAGGCTAGAGTACTTCTCTCTCTTTGCCACACCAGCGATAAATTTGTTTGCCAAAGGCGCTGAGCCTATACAAAATAACAACAAACGAAGCGAGTATAGAATTTTCATCGACCGCTCAAACATAAATGCTTACGAGATAGTCTCTATCACAAAGGTCGTCGCCCACAGCAGTAATAATGAAAAAAGGATACTTAAAAACTACAAAAGCTTTGAGAGATTTGAGTTTTTAAATAGTCAAAGATCAAAGGACTATTACTTTGTAAGCAACAAAATAGATATGAAACTAAACTCTTACAAAGAAATTTCATTTTTTAAAAATGACGCTAAAGAGCAGACCGTGAGCATCGAGACGCTTTGCTGTAACGGCGACCTACCAACCAATCTAAAACTAGGCGAGATAAACAAAATCCAAAATCACCAAGGCGTAGTAACCAAAAATTTAACCATCCCAACTAGCGTAAAACGTGTAAATGTAGATGGAAATTTACTCTGGAGGCTAGTTAGTATCTTGTCATTTAGCTATCAAAGCATACTAAATAAGGGCTCTTTTTTGGCACTGCTTAATGCATTTATGCTGCCTAATGATGAGTTTTTGAAGAAATTTTCTAGCTCACTTTATGAGATAAAAACAAAACAGATCCACAGGGTCGATGGAGGCTTTGCAAAAAGAGGAGTGCTTTGTATATTTTATATAGATGAGAGCGAGTTTGAAAGCCTTGGAAATGTCTATGTTTTAGGTATAAATTTGGCTAAGTTTTTATCAAAATTTGCTTCTATTAACTCATTTTGCGAGCTTAAGATAAAGTGTGTAAAGAGCAAAATTTTATTTGATTATGGGTTTTTAAGCGGCACGAAAGAGCTAGTATGAGCGAAGAGATAAGCCAAGCTTCTTTTTTTAAGCTGATAAAAAACATCCTAAAAGATAGGGATAGGAGCGAGATATTTTTAAAAAATAGCTCGAGTTTTGCCTACCCGATCAAAGAGCTTGAGAGCTTAGATGAGCAGGAGCTTACAAAGATAATTGTAAATTTTATGGGTCTTTTAGGAAGCGGCTCGCACCTAACAAGCTACATTTTAGAGAAAATTTCAAAGACTAATGACAATAGCTATGAGCTATTTTTTGATTTTTTTGACAACTACTTACTTTGGCTATTTTTTGACAGCATTAGTCTAAAAAACTACGCAAGATCTTTTGAAGATGAGCTTGATGATAAAATTTCAAAGATCTTGCTTGATATGCTTAATATAAAAGAAAAGCAGCTGGCAAAGAAATTTCTGCCATTTTCGCCACTTGCAGTTAGCCAAAGAAGGCCAAAAAAAGAGGTTGAATTTGCGCTTCAGAGCCACTTTGGGCTAAAAGATAAGCTTTTTATACTTGAAAATTTACCAAATCAAATTTTCATAGCACCATCAAATTTAAACTCTTTAGGCCATAAAAATAGGACACTTGGTAAAAATTTCATCCTTGGCAAAAAGCTTTTTGAAAAACAAACTAAGATCGCAGTCTTTATAAATGGCATAGAGTACGAAGAGGCTGTAAATTTCTTCCCAAAAAAAGATAAATTTAAAGAGCTACAAGAGACTCTTTCTTATTTTACTAATGATGAATTTGTTTCTGATTTATATTTAAAGATAAATTACTCTCATAAGATGCAGTTTAAGCTCGGATCAAAATATACAAGTAGCCAAATCGGTTTTGGTTCAAGGCTTAAAAATGATAAAAAAATGTCAAATTTTATAAAATTTAGACTTTGTTCATAAAATTTAACTCCAAAATCAAAAAAATCTGATATAATTACATAAAAGAAATATATTTATTTGTAAAAGGATTTGCAGCTATGGCATTCTTCGACTACTTACGCAGGTTTTTCACATTTTTTAGGTTTAAACACAGTGTTGTTTTAGTAACTTCTATCGCTATTAGCGTTTTGTTTTGGCTCTATGCCCCGCTTGTAGCATTTAACGATATATACAGCTTTGCTAGCGTTAGCTCACGAGTTAGCGTGCTAGTTGCTTTTTGGGCAGTTATATTGTTTTTTGTCTTGCTTAGACCGCTGATGAACTATTTTGCATCACGCAAAGATGAGAAAAACGACAAACTAAAAGAGATCAAAAAAGAGTCATTGGATAGTTTTGGCAAAGCAAAGAGAAATTTCTTACTTTCGCTAAAAGACGCCAAAACGACTTGGAAAAAAGATATAAATTTTAAAAAATTGCCATTAATAATGATAATAGGCAACGAGGGCGCTGGTAAAAGTGCTTTTATAAACTACTCAAATATCGAATTTCCTCTATCTGATAGCCTGGATACATATAAAAAGATACACCAAAGTACGACAAATTTTAACCTTTATGTATCAAAATTTGGAGCACTATTAGATACTGAGGGCATTCACTTTGCGCAAGAGAGTCTCTATCAGCCAACTGCGACAGAAGAGCTTCCTGAAGATGATGTGGAGAAAAATAGGGACTATCTACTTAAAAAAGGCGTTTGGAACGAGTTCTTACACTTTTTAAAGAGAAATGACTTTAACTCAAGACTAAGTGGTGCTGTGCTTATCATCGATACTAAAAAATTTCTAGAAGGCACTCAAGAGTATTTTGATGAGCTTATCAGATATATGGTAAAGAGGATAAACGACTGCGAGAAGCACCTTGGCATTAAATTTCCTATCTATGTGGTCTTTAGCAAGCTTGACCTTATAGATGGTATGGGTGATTATTTCAAATTATTTAATGAAGACGTGGCAAATAAAGCACTTGGTATAAATTTAGACTCAAATTTCACCGCCCAAACACTTGAGACAGAGCTTAAGGGCTTAAGCGACTCACTATTTAAACACCTAATGAGCAAAAACTCGATCTCACACATGCTAGAAGATAAAAAACGCTCATATTTGTTCTTAAAACAGCTTGAAAATTTCTTTGTGCTGGTAAAAGACTTTGTTACAAAGCTAAGCTCACAAAATGCTCTTAAAAATACCTCTGTTATAAACGGAGTTTATTTTGTAAGCGCATATCAAGAAAATATCCCTATAAACTACCTTACAAATACAATTTGTGATAAATACAGCATCAAAAAACCACTTCTTAGAGCGGTAAATAATTACAGCAAACAAAGCTATTTTGTAAAATCATTTTTAAAAGAGATTGCTTTTAAAGCAAATGTAACTAAATTTGGCGCTCAAAATAGATTTATTAAATTTGTAAATTTCGCCTTGGTGACTGCACTTTGTGTGGGAGTTTATTTTGGCTCTAGTTATATTTTAAATATCAAAAATACAAAAGAGCAAACTGCGGCTAACAACGTAGATAAAATTTCTAACTATCTTGATAATAAAAAGTATAAAGACCTTACCGCTACACAAAAGATCGAGCTTTTAAATCTACTAAAACAAAGTCTAAACGACTATCCAAGGATCTTTAGTGGTGATACTAAATTTGAGTACATCACTCTTGATACCTCTTATAAAGGTTTTACGCCTGTTAAAGCGCTTTATTACGACCTTAGCGCCGATTTTTTCAAAAATACAGTTTTAACTGAGATGGAAAATATCTTAAAAACAGAGAGCGACCCAGATAAGCTTATAAAAGCCTTTTATATGTATGATTCACTTTTTGATAAAAACTATACAAATGTAGATCTATTTAAAATTTGGATAGCTGCAAACTGGGATAAATTTGAAAAATATGGCGTTGCCAAGGATGAGTTTTTAGCACACATTGAAGCTATTTTAAATGCTAAAAATTTAAGCATTTCAGCAGATCAGAGCGCCCAAAGTGCAGCAAATACCAAGCTAACACCTGTTCAAAGAGCAAAAAGGCTCTACTCGATACTTGAGTTTATATCATTTAAAGATGAAAAATCATTCTACGACATCAAAAAAGAGGTTGAAAATTTAAACCAGGTAGTTCAAGAAAAAGAGGCATTTAATCCATTTAATAGAATTTATACAAAAGAAAATTTAAGAGACTTCTTGGCAAAACTTAGCTCAAATATCGATGAGACCGCGGGTATCGAGTCATGGCTGATGGATACCAACTCATCTTTAAAAGATATCAGCTCAAATGAGAAAAAAGAGCTAAGCATCGCAGTTGTAGAGCTTTACTTGCAAAACTATGCTGATAAATGGAACCAAATTTTAAGAGCTATTGAGCCAAATGAATTTGCTACCAAAAAAGAGGTCATTGATGAGCTTGAAATTTTGTCAAAAAGAGAAAACCCACTAAATTCTCTTATAAAATTAACTAATCAAAATACAAATTTAAATGATGAAAATTTACTAAAATACATATACTCTCTAGGGTTTGCTTCAAGCGAGATAAAACGTGTATTTACAGACTTTAGCACTAAATTTACAAACTACCATGCACTAAATTCTGACGGATCGCTAGATCTTATCAGTAATGATGTCACAAATGTATATAAAAAAGTTAGCGACTATAACTTTGAGATGCTTCAAAGCAGTGACGATAAGATCGTTTATGCGATAAATGGCATAAAAAATGAAAACGATCCATTTATCGTGCTAAATAATGACGCTAAAAAGCTTCCAGATGAGCTAAATGAGTACTATCAAAAGCTATCAAAGCTTGCTTGGAAACAGGTAGAAAATGGAGCTTCATCGCTTTTAGCAACAGCTTATAAAGATGATGTTCTTGATGACTTTGAAAGTCTTATAAAACCTTATTATCCATTTAATGAAAACTCAGCAAAGGCCGTTAGCATCGAAGAATTTAAGAGATTTTTTGGCAAGGACGGAACTTGGAATAGCTTTTATGATAAATATCTAAAACAAATTTTAAGTAAAACTGGCAGTGGCTACAAAGTAAGACCAAAATATGCAAAAGAGCTAAGATTTAATAAAAGTTTCCTTGAAAATATCGCTTATATCGATAGAATTTCAAATTTGATGCTTGACTCAAATGATGAGCTAAAACTAAACTATAACTTAAAAGCAGTTGATCTATCGGCAAATTTCAGCCACATAAATATAGGCTACGGAAATAACTCTTTGGCGTATGATCATACTATCCCATCAAATTTACTTGTCTCAAGTAAAAGCTTTGATATCTCAACACAGTTTAAATTTAATGCAGTTTCAAATGCAGGTAGCGACAAAAAAGAGATCAGCTTTGATGGTGAGTGGGGCTGGTACAAGCTCTTAAAGGCTTCAAATTTCAGTAGCATTGGCGTTAGCACGCTTAACTTTGATGGTAAAAAAGAGTCATATTTTGGCTTTGAAGTTACTCCAAATGGTGGAGAGCTTTTGGAGCTTATGAATATCATACCAACTATTGATTTACCAAGAAAGATGCTTTATTAAGGAAAAGATATGCAAGAGATAGCAGCGGTTATACAAAATTTCGATAAAGCTTCGAGCTTTTTGGCGCAGTATGTCATTTTTGATGAAAACGGCGGAGACATAGGCTCGCTAGATACGGTTAAATTTCCGTGCAGCGATACAAGTGGCTCTATAGCTTCAAAGCACGCTCATATAGGCTTTGAAGAGGGTGTTTTTACCATTTGCGGATACGAAGGATGCGAGATATTTTATAGCGATTCTTATTCGAAGTTGCCTGATGATTATGAAAGCGTGATAAATCCAGGAGATATTTTTAGGATAGGCGAGCTTAAATTTATATTTATAGATCCTTCTAGGATAGACGAATATGTCGGTAAAGCTCACAAGATCATAGAAAATACCAAAAACTTTGATGAGCTTGATAATAAAGAATTTGAGCCAGTTGGAAAAATCTCAAATGTTGATTTTAAAGAAGAGCCAAAGATAAATTCTCTCATAGATGAAGAAAAAGATATCACTTTAAATGAGAATGTTAATGATGTGCCTTTAAATTTAAATGAGAGCGCTCAAAATTTCGATGAAGAAGATATAAATAGTCAAAGGATGCTAACAGCAAAGAGTATGGATGAGCTTTTGATGAATTTGGTTGAGAGCATAAAAGTGCAGCCAAACATGAGCCCTATAAGCGAGCAGAGCAGGACGTTAAATACAAAAGATATGGAAACTATTATAAAAACGCTGCCTCTAAGCGACAACACGACGCTTGTTAATGCTGTTTTGCTTAAGCTTATATGCAAAGAGCTATATAGTCAAATGTACGATATAGTCGAGAATAATTCATTTTTCAAGTATCTCTCTGGTGCTGTAACAAAAAGCACCAGAGAAGATAAAGAGGCGTTTAATTATTTATTGCATAAAGCACTTGAAAGCTATATGTTAAAAAAGTAATGTTTTTAATAAAATAGAAAGTTAATAAAAGTTAAAATAACCAAATTTTTTAATAGGAGTAAATATGTCACAACCAGTGTATATTAAGGTGAAAGGTTCTACTCAAGGACTTATCTCAAGTGGTGCTTCAACAGAAGCTAGTATCGGTAATCGCTATCAATCAGGTCACGAAGATGAGATCATGGCACAAGAGGTTTCTCACATTGTAACTGTTCCAGTAGATCCACAAAGTGGCCAACCATCAGGACAAAGAGTACATAAGCCATTTAGCTTTACAACATCTTTAAACAAAGCTGTTCCACTTCTTTACAACGCATTAACTCAAGGTGAGAGACTTCCAGAGGTTGAGATCCACTGGTATAGAACATCAACTAGCGGTGGCGCTGAGCACTTCTTTACTACAAAACTAGAAGATGCAACTATAACAGATATCACTCTAGTAAGCCCAAATGCTCAAGATAAGCTAAATAGCGACAAAACTGAGCTTTTTAAAGTTTCAATGAACTATAGAAAGATAGTTTGGGAGCACGTAGCTGCAGGTACAAGCGGAAGCGATGACTGGAGAGAAGCTACTAAAAAAGCTTAAAAAATAACCTAGGGATCCTCCCTAGGGATATCAATCTTCTCGTTGGAAGGACACAAATGAGCCCTTTTTATCATTATCTTTTAAAACACCATGATATGTGAAATGCGATATGAAACACTTAGCTATGATCATATTTCTCATAACATCTTTATATTCACACGAAGCAAACTGTACGGATATGTTTGGACTCATTTATAATAAAAATTTAAGCGATATTGAAACGGCTAAGTATATAAAATACTACATAGATGATCTTGGATGCGATGCTAATATGACTATTGAAATTCCAGATCTTTCAATAAGACCAAATTTATTAGAGTATGCTTATGATACAAATAAAACAAAAACTTTTGATACTCTTTTGGCAAAAGGTACAGCCGCTAATGCAAGCTTAGCAACGTCTATAGGTATGAGCTTTGCATTTTTCTTTAGAGAAAATGGTGTCGGTATAGACAACAAAAAAGTAAGCCCTGAGCTACTAGAATTTATAAAAACTCAAAAATATAAAGAATTTAAAGAAGAGAAATTTAAGCTAATCAGAAAGCTTTTAGAACATGGTCAAGATCCGAAAGATTATAAAGTTTTAAAGATTATTCTGAAAATTATAAATGATGAAAAAGATTTAGAGAATTTATTAAATGATAGATCTAAAAGGGAATTAGCACAATGAGGCAATTAGCAATAATCATATTTCTCATAACATCTTTATATTCACATGAAGCAAATTGTTTAAATATGTTTGCTGTGATATTTGATAAAAATACAACCGATGAAAATACTGCTAAATGTATAGAATATTACATAGATGAGCTTGGGTGTGATGCTAATATAGTCCCAAGTTTCGCTAATGATGGCTCCAATTTACTAGATGTTGCTTATGAAAATAATAAGACTAAAACGTTTGACTTACTTTTGAATAAAGATATTACGCCAGATAAATGGCTAACTGCAATTATAGCAACAGAATTCCTAGTCTTTTTTAGAGAAAATAGCGATGGCATAAAAGACAAAAAAGCAAGCCCTGAGCTATTAGAATTTATAAAAACACCGAAATATAAAGAATTTAAAGAAGAGAAATTTAAATTAATTAAAAAACTATTAGATCATGGGCAAGATCCTTATTATTATGGTTATTTGAGAGTTATATTAAAGATAGTAGGAGATGAAAAAGATTTAGATAGGTTGCTAGAGCAATATAAAAAGGATAATAAATGAGCATATTGATTTCATTTATTATTAATATAGCAATCATCAATTTACATTATCTTGGATGCGTAAATTCATTAAACATTGTAGCAAACAAAGATATAAGCGATGAAAAAACAGCAATGTATATGAAAACATATATAGAAGATTTTAAATGTAGCCCAGATATCGGTGTAAAATCAACAAAACTGACATCCACTTGGATTGATTTATTGTATCTTTCTTATGTAGTTGATAAGCCAAAAACTTTTGATTATATTTTGTCTAAAAAACCTACTATAACAAGAGAATTAATCGGTGAAATAATTTCAGATTATATAATTTATTTGGCAAAAAATGGCATTTCAGTGTCTAAGAAAACACCGAATACTTTAAAGTCTTTAGAATTTCTAGAAACAGAGCAATATAAAAGATATAAAGAAGAAAAAATGACTTTAATCAAAAAAATATTAGATAATGGAGCTAAATTGGATCTATTTAAATATTTGCTTGAGACATTAGAATATATAAATGATGAAAAAGATTTAGAGAATTTATTAAATAATGGGAATAAAAAGGAACTAGCACAATGAGACAATTAGCAATAATCATATTTCTCATAACATCTTTATATTCACACGAAGCAAATTGCACGGATATGTTTGGACTTATTTATAATAAAAATTTAAGTGATGTTGAAACGGCTAAGTATATAAAATACTACATAGATGATCTCGGATGTGATGCTAATGCTGGTATAAATTTACCAAATTTAACGATGAAAGCTAGCTTGCTAGAATTTGCTTATAGTGCAAATAAACCAAAAAGCATTGACAAACTTTTAGAAAAAGGTGCGGTACCTAATGCGTGGTTAGCTGGCTCAATAGGATTAGACTTTTTGCTTTTTTTTGAAGAAAATGGCGTTAAGCTAGAAGGGCAGTCGCCAAGTCCTGAGCTACTAGAATTTATAAAAACTCAAAAATATAAAGAATTTAAAGAAGAGAAATTTAAGCTAATAAAAAAACTCCTAGAACATGGACAAGATCCAAAAGGCTATATCCTTTTACAGAAAGTATTAATGCTTGTAAATGATGAAAAAGATTTATTAGAATTGTTAAAAAGAGAGAATAAATAATGGATTTATTTAATATAAGCAAGAAGAAACTAGATATAAAAGATAAAATTTCTAATCCAATAGAAATTGACGATGAAACTACAGCAAATAAAGCTAAAAAAGTTATGGATGATTTCAATAGTTTTTATCCTAAACCACCAATAGTAGGAAAAATTTTTGATGTTGTAACAGAAGTGGCTAAAACAGGAGTTGATAATGATGAAGAAAGAAAATTTAGAATTTACAAGGAAATTAAAGATAAAGGAATATTAGAGGAAACAAAATCGGTATATAAAATTACCGATGCTGATATTAAAGAATTTGAAAAAAGATTACAAGAAGAAGAAAACGAAAAAAGATTGAAAGAGCAACAAATGGACAAAAACATAACATCACCAACATCATCACTAACTAAGCCAGTCATGCTAGCATCTGGCAACTCAGTGGCAACAGACGGCTTTGTAGACTACGGCGTATCTAACGATGCCTTCTCTACTCTTCAAATAGCAAACGATAAATTTATAGTCACAAGAGCTGATATAAATGAGAGTTTAGAAGATATATTTAGCATAGAGTGCTTTGCCTATATAAATTTAGTCAAAAATCCGCTTTATGAAAATTTAGAGAGCATATATAATGATAACGCTCAAACTGGCATATATAGATACCTTGATAAAGGCATGAAGCTAAGTATAAAAAGACCATCTTCTACAAACAAGAGTATCATCCCAAGCAATAATGGCAGCGACTATATCTACTTTAGCGGCATAGTAAGCGATGTCGAGTATCTAGGCGTTGATGATGACAGCAGCACAAATATAGACAAAAAATATTTCTTCAAATTTAAACTCACATCTTCGCTATATAGACTAAGTATAAATAGAGCAAATAGAATTTACACAGATCAAAGCGTGCTTGAAGTAGTAAAAGAAATTTTGTCTTTTAACAAGCAAAGGCTAACTAAAGAGCTAGACTTCTCAAATATCAAAAATAGCTACAATAAAAAAGAATTTATAGCGCAGTACAACGAAAGTGACCTAGCTTTTATAACAAGACTTTGCCATGATAGTGGCATATATTTTTATGAAGATAATGAGAAAATTTACTTTCATGATACCTTTATCCTAGCATATAGCAACCAAGCTGAAGGCCTAACGCAAAGCGAACCGAGCAAAGGTAAAGAGGCTAGAAAAGTAAGCTTTAATGTAAATTTAAATAACAATCTTGCAAGCGAACACATAAATAAAATCACAAAGAGCGAAACTCTAAAAGCAAACAGCTTCACCCACTCATTTCAAAACACTGCCTATCCAAACGTGCTAGAGAGCAAAAACGAAAAGATATTTGACGAGCAAGTAAATATCTATGATAAGCATATAAATTTAGATGAGTATTCATTTAGTGATACGAGGTTGCTTGAGGTCAGCACCTATCTTAAAAAGCTAAGAAGCGATATGCTTTTGAAAGAATTTGTCGCTAGCTCAAATGTCTTTGCTCTAAATTTAAACGACAATATCTCAGTCGCCATAGATCAAAGTAGCGGCGAGTATGAGTTTAAAATAATAGCTATAAAACACACTTATATAGACGAAAGCGTTTTGGAAAATACTCTAAATTTAGGTGACAATGTCCCTTTAAAAGATAAAAAATTTATAAGCTCATATACAAATGAGTTAAGCATCATCCCAAGCAGCGTGAAATTTGTACCAAGCTATAAACAAAAGCCAAAAGCGCCTGACATCACTCTAGGCCTTGTTGTGGGACAAGATGGGCTAAATAGCCAAACAAACACCATCCATACGGATAGTTACGGCAGAGTAAAGGTAAGACTAAACGCCTTTAGCACACAAGAGCAGATAGATAAAGACGACACCATAAACGCAAGCTATCATAAAAGTGCCTATCTAAGAGTGATCACACCTATCGCAAGCAACAGCTCTGGCTTCTTTGCGATACCTAGGGTCGGCGATGAGGTGATCATCTCATTTTTGCAAAACGACATAGACAATCCAGTGGTAAGCGGTAGCCTCTATAATGCCTCAAATATGCCACTAGTAAATGTAGATAACAACTACCATCAAACATCGCTTAGCTCAAAAACGATCGGTGCAAATGAGACTGGCATAAACGAGATCACTTTGTCAAACTTAAAAAACAAAGAGCAAATTTATGTAAAAGCCGAGAAAGACTACGACGAGCTAGTAAATAACGATTTTTCTCAAACGATACTAAACGACAAAAGCTCTCAAGTGCATGGTAGCTACACCGAAAGGGTCAAAAAAGCACACATCCAAACGATAGATCTTGCTAAAAACGTAAATGTCGGCGGTGAATATCTAACGACGGTTGGACTTTCAAAAGATACGGTAGTAGGCGTCTCAAATACGTTAAATGTAGCTGTTGATGATACAACTAGAGTCGGTCAAGATAGACATGAGTTTGTCGGCAATGACAAATTTGTCGAGATAAAATCAAACCTCAACACAACCATACACAACGATGAGACTAAAGAGATAAAAGGTACCAAAGAGCAAAACATAGATGGTAGTTACAAGTTAAATTCTCAAAAGGGCATAAATGAGTTTAGTAACGAGCACATCGTGCTTCAGGCAAATAACTACATCGACATAAATGCTAAGTCAAATTTCACAACAAAAACAGCCGCGCAGCACACCGAGATGGCAGACTCAAAGTTTAGCGAGATCGAGACGACATACGAGGTCAATGCTAAAAATGAGATCATCCACCAAGTAGGCAGCACCAAAGTAACCATAAATGGCGCAAGTGTCGTGATAGAAGTTGGCGGCATAAAAGCGATATTTGATAGCATGGGACTAAGAGTCATCGGCGGAGATATCAAGGCGTTGTAAAATGCATAAAAACCCGTCAGTAATCGGCGGGTTTTTACAAATTTATTAAAAACGATTTAGCTTTTACATAGAGCTTATATAAAAACTATCAAAATTTTAATAGTATTTATGATTGTTATAAACACTAAAATTTTAACCCAAAACTACAATCAAATTTACATAAAACTCTATCTTTACAATATTTTGTAATGTCACACGTTTCTGCTAAAATCGCCCCTTTTAATTTACCTAAAAGGGAGAAAATGAAGAGATATTTAGCCGAGTTTTTTGGCACATTTTGGTTAGTTTTTGGAGGTTGCGGTAGTGCGATATTTGCAGCAGCTTTTCCAGAGCTTGGTATCGGATTTATAGGTGTTGCGTTTGCTTTTGGTCTTACAGTTCTTACGATGGCTTACGCAGTTGGTCACATCAGTGGCGGACACTTCAACCCTGCTGTCTCAGTTGGTTTGCTAGTTGGTGGAAGATTTGATAAAAAAGATATAGTGCCTTACATCATCGCACAAGTTATCGGAGCGATCGCAGCTGCTGCTGTGCTATATCTTATCGCTTCAGGCAAGGCTGGATTTGACGCTGCTGCAAGCGGTTTTGCTAGCAACGGATACGGCGAGCACTCACCAAATGGCTACAGTCTAGTCTCAGCACTAGTTGCAGAGATAGTTCTAACTGCGTTTTTCCTTATCATCATCCTAGGTGCTACTGATGAGCGTGCTCCAAAGGGCTTTGCACCGATTGCTATTGGCCTTGGTTTGACGCTGATCCACCTTATCTCGATACCTATCACAAACACATCGGTTAATCCAGCTCGCTCAACTGGCGTTGCGATATTTCAAGGCACTTGGGCACTAGAGCAGCTTTGGCTTTTCTGGGTTGCGCCTATCGTTGGAGCGATCATAGGAGCTATCATTTATAGGATTTTAGGCTGCACATGCGGCTGCAAAAGCGCAAAATAATCAAATTTTATACTTCAAGGGGCGATCTTCGCCCTTTCTACTCTTTCAAATTTAAATAAGTAAAAAAGAAATTTATAATGTATTTTGAGGGGGCATCTAAGAAATTTAATTCTTAGATGAAAAGAGGATTTAGGCTTTTTTTGTCATAGCCCTAATAGGTATAACAAATATCGCTGCGATAAGGTAAAAAACGATACCAAATACAGCTGCCATCATAAATATCTCGCCGATATCATAAAAGCTTGACTCAAGCCTAATGGTATCCACGTAATTTATCGCAAACCATAATGCTACGCCAAGAGCGATAGCAAAAACAAAAAATCCCCAAGAAAATAAAAAATTTAAAATCTTAGTCATCAACTTTTCTCCTTTTTGAGTTTATTTATCTACCTTAAATCCGCCGCCAAGTGCCCTATAAACTTCGACCGCACTATCTACCTCATCAAGCTTTGCAGAGACATCTTGAAGCTTTGCTTGAAGCAAATTTCTCTCCGCATCAAGAAGTTCTAAGTGACCGATATAGCCAGCGTTATACTGATCTTTAGCAAGCGAATAAATTTTTTGCTGCGATTGTAGCAAATTTTTTACCTGATCCAAAGAGAGCTTTGCATTTTGCCTTGAGATAAGGGCATCTCTAACCTCGCCAAGGGCCGATCTAACAGTCGCTTCGTAAGTGATAGCTGCGATTTGCTCGTTTGTCTCAGCAACACGGACGTTGTTTTTTGTCCTGCCGTAGTCAAATATTTTTTGCGCTAAAGAGCCACCTATATTCCAAGTATTGGCATTTCCTACAAATATATTTTCAAAATCAATACTTGTAAAGCCCAAAAGTCCAGTAAGTGAGATTGTAGGAAAATAATCAGCCTTTGCTACGCCCACAAGGGCATTTGTAGCTTTTAGATCTGCTAGTGCCTTTGCCACGTCACTTCTTCTAAGCAAAACATCTGAGCTGATGCCAGCCTTTATCTCAGGTGAGCTTGGTAAATTTTGCGCACTAGCAACGGCTCCTTTTAAAATTTCATCATTGCTCTTGCCAGTTAGGATGGCTAGCGAAGTAAGCGCTTGTGACTTTGAGTTTAGCACTGAAGTTAGGCTAGTTTTTGCCCTTTCAACCTCAGCCTTACTTTGCAGATAGGTCATCTCATTTATGCCACCAAGATCAAGCTGCGTTTTGCGAAGTGCTAACGTATCTTCGTAGGTCTTTAGTGTCTCTTTTAGCACCGCTTCTTGCATGTTTAGTGACACTAGAGCAAAGTAGCTTTTTGCCACACTTGAGCTAAGGCTTAGTCTAGCGCTATCATAGTCAAATTTGCTCGCATTTAAATTTTCATTAGCTGCAAGCACGCTATTTCTTACTCTACCCCAGAGATCTATCTCGTAGTTTAGTCCTAAATTTATGCTAGAGCTTCTATAGCGTGTTTGAGGTTGTCCAGTGTAAGTTTCACCACTGGTCTTTGCTTTGGTATAACTTACATTTAAATTTACCCCAGGGAGCAAGCTAGCCTCAGCAACACCAAGACTCGCCTTTGCTTTTTGTAAATTTAAATATGCAATGCGTAAATTTGTATTTTTCTCAAGTGCACTTTCGACTAGTGCATTTAAATTTTCATCTTTAAATTCCTTCCACCAAAGATCTCTTACATCGCTTGTCTCGAAAGTGTATGTTGAGGTGAAATTTGTATCCACATTTGGCATATCTGGGCGAAACGAGCAACCAGCCAAAAACGCCGCTGTTATAAGTATAAACGCCTTATTTCTCATCTTTTTTTGCTCCCTTTTTCCAGTATTTTTCATTTAAATTTTCAAGCAAATAGTAAAACATAGGCACGAAAAATATCGCTATCGTTGTTGATGCGATCATGCCGCCAACTACGCCAGTTCCTAGTGAGTGACGAGATGCAGCGCCTGCGCCTGTGCTTATAGCCATTGGGAAAACGCCTAGAGTAAATGCGATCGAGGTCATTACGATAGGTCTAAAGCGAAGTTTGGCCGCATTTACAGCTGATTCAAATATGCTCTTTCCACTCTCGCGCTCTTGCATAGCAAATTCTACGATCAAAATGGCGTTTTTGGCCGCTAGGCCGATGAGTAGCAAGAGTCCGATCTCAAAGTAGATATCGTTTGTCAGCCCTCTTATCCAAACAGCTAGCAACGAGCCAAATACTGCAAACGGCACGGCAGTGATGACTGCAAGTGGGATGAGCCATCTTTCGTACTGAGCAGCAAGGATCAAAAAGACAAATACCATACCAAAGATAAAGGCAACCGTGCCTGTTCCTTGAGAATTTACCTCTTGATATGCCGTTCCAGCCCAGCTTATAGCGTAGTCGTCGCTACTTAGCGTGTCATTTACGACCTCTTGGATCGCTCTTATCGCATCACCTGATGTATAGCCAGGTTTTGGATCGCCCATGATCTTAGCCGCTGGAAAGAGGTTAAATCTATCAACGATATCAGGTCCGATCGATCTTGTGAGCGTCGCTACTGAATTTAGTGGCATCATGCCGCCATCTTTTGAACGGACGAAAATTTTTCTTAGATCCTCAGGGTTGTTTCTAAAGTTATCGCTCGCCCTTGCATATACGCGGTAAGATTTACCAGCAAGGTTGAAGTCATTTATGTAGTAAGAGCCAAAAGTAGCCGCTATCGTGCTAAAAATTTCGCTCTCACTTACGCCAAATAGCTTTGCTTTCTCTTTATCAACTGTTATCTTAAACTGGCGGTAGTTTGTCTCAAGCGTCGTTCTCACGCCAGTTAGCTCAGGTCTTGCGTTTGCAGCTGCAGTTACCTTTCTAGCGTCTGCTTCTATCTCGTTGTAGCTCTTGCCACTTTTGTTTTGTAGATACATCTCAAAGCCGCCAGTCATTGATAGACCCATGATAGGTGGCACGTTTACGACAAAGGTCATTGAGTTTTTAGAGCCCCAAAGCATGCCGTTAAACTGACCAACTAAGGCATCTGCGCCGTCTGTTGCACCTTTTCTCTCGCTCCAGTCTTTTAGCTTGATAAAGCTAATGGCTGAGTTTTCTCTAAGTGAGCTAGCTAGCATATCATAACCTGCAACGCCCATAGTAAATTCGACATTTGGATTGCTCAAAATGGCGTTACTAATAGATTTTACCTCTTCTTTAGTCTTTAGCATATTTGTTGAAGGTGGAAGCGAGGTGATAACCATCAAAGCGCCCTTGTCTTCTGAAGGCACAAGCCCTTTTGGCACCTTTTGAAACAAGCCATACGTTGCAAATCCCATTATGCCAATTACTATAAAGCTAATGATGACGTGTTTTAAAATTTTTGCCACACCAGCTGTAAAGAGCTTAGTGCTAAAGTCAAAAAAGTCGTTAAATTTCTGAACGATCCAAAATGGCTTGTTCTCTTGCTTTTTAAGCATAACCGCACAAAGCGCTGGCGTAAGCGTAAGAGCGACAAAGCCTGAGATACAAACGGCGACAACAAGTGTTAGCGCAAACTGCTTTTGTATAACGCCAACAAAGCCCTCCATAAATGAAACTGGCACGAAAACTGCGCAAAGCACGAGCACGATAGAGATAACCGGAGCTTGCACCTCCTCCATCGCCTTAAATGTCGCGTCTTTTACGCTTATCTCTTTATCTTCGTGCAAAATTCTCTCGACGTTTTCTATAACGATGATCGCGTCATCCACGACGATACCGATAGCTAGGATCAGGGCAAAAAGTGTGATCAAATTTATACTAAAGCCCATCACATAAAGTCCGCCAAATGTGCCTATGATAGAGACTGGCACGGCTAGCATCGGTATGATGGTAGCTCTAAAGCTCTTTAAGAAGAAGTACATTACGATAAGAACTAGCACCATCGCTTCTACGAAAGTTTTTATAACTTCGTCTATTGAAACGGTGATAAATTCAGTTGGATTGTAAGCTATCGTGTGCTCTAAGCCAACTGGGTAGGTTTTCTTTAGCTCTTCAAGCTTTGCTTTGACCGCTTCAGCAGTTGCAAGTGCGTTTGCGTCGTTTTGCAAAAATAGCAAAAGTGGCACTGCTGGCTTGCCATTTAGCATAGCTTCAGATGCGTAGCTAGCAGCTCCAAGCTCGACTGTGGCGACCTCTTTTAGCTTGACGACTGTGCCGTCATCACTTTTTATCAAAATTTCGCCAAACTGCTTTGGATCTTTAAAACGTCCTTCAGAAACTACCGAATAAACATAAGGATTTTCACCCTTTGATGGCTGCTCGCCGATCTTGCCAGCGGCGTATTGTGAGTTTTGAATTCTTACTTGAGAGATGACGTCGCTTGGAGTTAGTTTAAACTGAGCAAGCTTGTCTGGCTTTAGCCAAATTCTCATTGAGTACTCTTTGTTGCCAATTAGCACCGTATCGCCGATACCATTTACTCTTTTGATCTCGTCGGCGATGTTTAAATTTACATAGTTATATAGCTCCACTAGGTCCATATTTGGGTTTGAAAAGCCAACTACTTGAAGGATCGAGCCACTTCTTTCGCGCACCGTTACACCCATGTTTTGCACCTCTTGAGGTAGCCTTGAAAGGGCAGCTTGGACGCGGTTATTTACGTCTATCGTAGCTTGTTTTGACGATGAGCCGATCTTAAAATATACGCTTATATTCATAGTACCTGCAGAGCTTGAAGTGCTTTGCATATAAAGCATATTTTCAACACCATTTATCTGATCTTCAATGGCACTTGCGACTGAGTCAGCGATCGTCTGCGCGTCAGCACCGCTATATGTCGCACTCACAGAGACAGTAGGCGGAGTAAGACTTGGATACTCCTCTATAGGAAGCCCCTTGATACCCATAAAACCTGCTATAACTATGATGATAGATATAACAGTTGCAAATATCGGGCGGTTTATGAAAAATCTTGAAAACATCTATCTGCCTTTACTTGCTACTTGTAGCGTTTGCATCTTTGCCGTTTATAAATTCTGCACTTAGGTCTTTATCAGTTTCAACTGGTGCGCCAACTCCGATTTTAAGGAAGTTACTAACTATTATCTTATCGCCCTCCTCAAGACCCTCAGTCACAACGATCATATCTTTTGTTTGATATCCTGTTTTTACATTTTTTTGGCCTACTTTGCCATCTTTTACGACTAAAACATAAGTGTTTGTAGCACTTTGTTGAAGGGCAACTTGTGGGATGTTAAAGGCATTTTTTTGCACAAATCCGCTCATCTTTATATGACCAAACGCACCTGGCAAAATTTTACCCTCACTATTATCAAAGCTAGCCTTTGCCAAAACGCTGCCAGTTGCGGTATTTACGACATTATCTATAAATGTCACTTTGCCAGTGAAATCTTCATTGTTTAAATTTAAAACAGCCTCGCTATTTAGTTGCTGCCAAGCGCCACTATCTAAATTTGCTTTTCTACTTAGATTATCCACATCTGCGATGTAAAAGTCAGCCTCGATCGGATTTATCTTAGTTAGTCTTACAAGCTGTGTTTGGCTTGCTACTACAAGTGAGCCAACATCGACTTTATTATCGCCCACTACACCGTCAAATGGAGCTACTATGCTTGTGTAGCCTAGATCTATTTTTGCACTTTTTAAATTTGCTTTTGCGCTTACTAAATTTGCATTTGCGATATCGTAAGCTGCAACGGCTGCGTCGTAGTCTTTTTGAGAGACTGCATTTTTCTTATATAGAGCAGAAATTCTTTTAAACTCAGTCTCGGCATTTTTTAAATTTGCATTTGCCACGCCAACAGCTGCGTCAAGTGAGTCGTAGCTAGCTTGATATTTCTCTGGATCTATGAGAAATAGCTTCTCTCCAGCTTTTACCTTATCGCCTGGCTTAAAAAACTGCTTTATGATCGTGCCGCCAACCTTTGGATAGATGATGACATCTTGGTTGCTAGTAACTGTGGCTGTGTAGTCAAAGCTAATAGGCACATCCGCTTTTTGTGCAACAAATATATCAACATGAGATGTTGGCATTTGGCGTCCTGCAGCGGCCTTTTTGTCGCCACTTTCAAAGCAGCCAGAAAGCAAAAAAACGGCAGCTGAAAGCATAAGAAAACTTTTAAATTTCAACATAAAAACCTCTCTTAATTTTAAATTTTAATCCCAAATTTAGTTTTGTAATTTTCATTACAAAATTTTAAATGCCATGAATATAACCAAAAATAAATTAAAAGTCAATTCTACTTCTTAATAATGCCATTTAAAAATAGCTCCACGCACAAAGCAACGTGCTCTTCACGCTCTTTTTTGCTTAGTTTTGGCTCTTTGTTTATCATAAGCGAGTCGACGTAATAAAGACCAATTACATTTTTCATAAAGCACTTTGCGGCAAATTTGACTGGAAATTTTGGATTAAGCTCGGCTTTTACCTCATCTCTTTCAAAGAAATTTATAAGTACAAGGTCGATCTTATTTAAAATTTGATCTAAAAATGCCCTGCCAAGCTTGCCGCCATTTTTAGAACCCTCACTCATCATTATCCTGCCAAGTGAGATATTTTTCTTGGTGCAGACGATGGAGAAGATGATGGTTGCAAATTTGGTTAAAAACTCCTCTAAACTATGAGAAATTTTAAGGTCTATTTTTTCATCGATCTCTTTTATAAAGTCATCTATCTCTTGCTCGATGATCGCCTTAAAAAGCCCCTCTTTGTTCTCGAAAAATGTGTAAATGCTAGCAAGCGAGCCGCCGCTTATCGCCACGATATCGCTAAGGCTCGTTTTTTCGTAGCCATTTTTTAAAAATAGCTCAAGCGCCGTTTTTACGATGAGTTCGTATCGTTTTTTGCCTTTTTCTGAGATCGCCATTTTACTTCCCACTAAATTTTTCGCCATTTTATCATCTTTTTGGATAGATAAAAGTGCTGGCTCTTTGCACGCTGATAGTTGGCTCGTCAGTGGCGTAAGCTCTTATATTTATATGTTTTAAAAGATCTTTTTCGCTCGTGTTTTCATTTTTTGATTTTAGCGTGACGATGACCTTTTGTTTTGCGCCAGCTTTTAGCATAAACGGCTTATTTGGACGAGAAATTTCTATGCTTTTATCATCTATCTCAAAGTAAAATTTATGATCCTTGCTTTGGGTATTTTGCACTAAAAATACATAAGAATTTTCAACCTCACCTTGATCTAAAACCTTGTAAAGCTCGCTTGTCCTATTTATATTTAAAAGCATGCTCTCTTTTTTACCGCTCATCAGCGCTGCAGCTACCAAAACTACGCACAAAATGACAAGATAAGCAACCGTTCTAAATCTAAAAATTTTCACCTTTTTATTTTCATTTTGAGAATTTATGCTTCTCCACTCGATGAGCGAGCTTTCGTTAAAATGTCCCATCACTTTAGCGCACGCGTCGCTACACTCAAGGCAGTTTATACATTCAAGCTGCATACCTTTTCTTATATCTATATGTGTTGGGCATATCCTTACGCAGGCCTCGCAACCAGTGCAAAGCGCGCCATCTTCTTTTGGCTTTTTAAATTTCTCCCGGCCATCATATATGACGCCGCCTCTGTTTTGGTTGTAGATAACTTGGATCGTGTCGCTATCAAACATAACTGACTGCACCCTCGCATACGGGCAGACATAGACGCAGAAATTCTCTTTTAAAATGACCACGTCATAGACTAGCCAAGCAGCTATACTAAGCCAAAATGCAAGTAAAATTTTATGTTCGCTTGCGTCATTTAGATAAGCAAAAAAATCAAGTGGTGGCACAAAATACCACATAAAATTTGCAGCTATGATAAGTGCTAAAACGCACCAAATTCCAACAGCTAATGCACGCTTAAAAATTTGACCTTGTGGCTCATTTTGTTTGTTTTGGATATTTTTTCTGATCTTTAAAATTTTAGTCTGCAAAAGGTCACGAAAGAGCGTTCTAAAAATGGTCTGCGGACAGCTCCAGCCACACCAGATACGCCCTGCAAGCGTCGTTAAGAAAAATATGCTTAAAAACAAAGTGATAAACAAAAACGGCATCAAATATAGCTCTTGCATATCAAATTTTGTAAAAAATAGATCAACTCTGCTTTTATCAAAACTTAGCAAAAATAGTTGCGCGTCATTTATCCTAATAAATGGCAAAATAAATACAAATAGTGTGATACAGGCAAAAAAAATGTAACGCCTCTTGGCGTAGGTAAAATGAAGATCCTTTGACATGGTGAGCCTTTTTTGAAATTTCAAGATTATAAATTTTGGGTTATTAAAAAAGTATTAAATATTTTAAATTTGCCTAAAAGCTTAAATTTATGAAAGTTAAACTATACTCACGGCTTATTTTAATCTGAAAGGTGGTGAGGACGTTGCCTGGTATTAAGGTACATCCTAACGAGTCATTTGACGAGGGTTACAGAAAGTTTAAAAAACAAACTGACCGTAACTTAGTCGTTACTGAAGCAAGAGCTAGACGCTTCTTTGAGCCTAAAACTGAGATCCGCAAGAAACAAAAAATTGCAGCTCGCAAGAAAATGCTTAAACGTCTTTATATGCTTAGACGCTACGAGTCAAGACTCTAAAACCAAGACAAAGGGAGCTTTGCTCTCTTTGTTTAACTCTTCTTTTAGCCTTATTTTTTTATAATCAAAGCAATTTTTTTATTTTATTTTAAACGGAAATCCGATGCAAAAGCTAGCTGTAAATGAAGCTGCAGAAATTTTAGGCATAACAAAAGAAGCAGTCTATAATAGAATCCGCCGAGGCTCGTTGAAAACGCTCATTGAAAATGGCACTAAATTTGTCATCCTTGACGAGGAGCCAAGTAGCGAAAAACCCGCAAAAACCGCTTCAAAAAGCACAAAAACTAAATCCCAAAACGACGAGTTTGTAAGCTATTTGCTAAATGAGCTAAGTGAGCTAAAGAGCTTAAATTTAAATTTGCAAGCCGATAAAGATAGGCTTTTTAAAGAAAAAGAGCAGATGCTCATCGAGCGCAAAAATGAAATTTTGCAAATTTACAAGGACAGAGACGAGAAGCTCATGCAGTTTCTAAATGCTATGCAAAGGCCACTTTTAGCACCTAAAAACGAAAGTGCCGCAAGCGAAATGGCGATAGATGCGCAGATAGAGGACGAGTCAAAATGGATAAATTTAAGCGAATATCTAAAGGAGTTAAATTTAAAACCAAAGGCAACGAAAAAGATCAGTGAAAAGATAATAAAAGCGATACATCACTCCAAATTTATCAAATTTAAACGCGGCGTGATACTTGTTAGAAGACATAAAAATTTAAAAGAGTTGATAGGAGAGATATGAAACACATCAAAAAAATAGCTACTTATGCTGCGGTTGGGGGATTTGGTGCCATTATCATGGCTGGACTTGCAGGTTGTGGGAGCGACGATGGCGGTAATGAAAACGCACTAAACGAAGTTGCGCAAAAAAACGGCGCCTTTGTCATCATCGAAGAGAGCGCACCTGGCGTTTACAAAATATTAGAAGAGTATCCAAGCACTGAAACTAGAGTCGTGCTAAAAGATATGAACGGCACTGAGCGCGTGCTAAGTAAAGATGAGATCGATAAACTTCTAGCTCAAGCAAACGCAAAGATCGACAATAACACTTCAAATTTGACAAGAACGAGCGACGCACAGCTAAGCAGCGGCGGACTAAGCCTTGGTGAGACGATCCTTGCTTCAGCAGCTGGCGCGATACTTGGTAGTTGGATAGGCAGTAAGCTTTTTGGTAATCAAAATTTCCAAGCAAATCGCCAAAGCACATATAAAAATCCAAGTGCTTACACAAGAAGTGTGGATAGCTTTAACAAGCAAAAAGCGGCAAATTCTGCTGCAAGAAGCGGCGGTGGAAAGAGCGGATTTTTTGGTGGTGGCTCAAAGTCAAGCTCTAGCTCATCAAGCTTTGGAGGCTGAAAATGATAAATTTAAGAAAAATCACCCCATTAAACAATGAATTTATGGAGAAAATAGGCTTTGCGTGGCACACGGATAACGACAACAGCTCGTATATCGCTGATGAGATCGTGCAAGTAAGCGAAAAAGAGGCAAATGCCTACTACGAGGCGGCAAACGAGCTATATGATATGTATGTAAATGCCGCTCAACACGTGATCGACAACAACCTTTTTCACGAGATAGGCATACCATTTAACCTTGTTGATATCATAAAAAATAGCTGGGAAAATGACGTTCACTGGCACCTTTATGGCAGATTTGACCTAGCTGGCGGGCTTGATGGTAAGCCTATAAAGCTCATTGAATTTAACGCCGACACGCCAACGGCAGTTTTTGAGACGGCGATCATCCAGTGGGCGATGCTAAAGCTAAATCACATGGACGAAGCAGCCCAGTTTAACGACCTTTACGAGTCGCTAAAGCAAAATTTCAAACGCCTTATCACGCTTGGCGACGAGGATGCGGACTTTGATGAGCTTTACGAGGGCTGGGGGATATTATTTAGCAGCATCGCAGGCAGTATCGAGGATGAGCAGACCGTAAAACTACTGCAATACATCGCAAAAGAGGCTGGTTTTGTAACAGACTTTGCCTACGTTGATGAGGTCGTTTTTAACGATGATGAGGGCATTTTTAAAAATGATGAAAATTTCGAGTATTGGTTCAAGTTAGTGCCTTGGGAGAGCATAGCGATCGATGAGGGCGAGCTGGCTCTCATACTTTCAAACATCGTCAAAAATCAAAAAGCTATCATCATAAATCCAGCCTACACGCTGCTTTTCCAAAGCAAAGGGATCTTAAAAATCCTTTGGGATCTATATCCTAATCACCCGCTCTTGCTTGAGACCTCAAACGAGCCACTAAAAGGCAAAAAATATGTGAAAAAGCCGGTATTTGGTAGAGAAGGCGCAAACGTCTCGATATACGATGAAAACGGCGCACAAATAGCAAGCAGTGATGGTGAATACGACTCAAACAAAGCCATCTATCAAGAATTTTACGAGTTTAACCAAGATGAGAGGGGCGAGAGCTACCAAGCAGGCGTATTTTACGCTTATGAGGCGTGCGCGCTTGGATATAGAAAGGGCGGCAAAATTTTAGATAACTACTCTAAATTTGTAGGACATTTCATTAAGGACTAAGGATGAAGATCGTTTGTTTGGACGCGGCAACGCTTGGAGAAAACGTAGATCTTAGTGTTTTTAAGAAATTTGGCGAGTTTATAAGCTACCAAAAGACTAAGAGCGATGAGGTCGTACCTCGTCTAAAGGGCGTTGATGTCGTCATCACAAACAAGGTCATCATCAACAAAGCCGTGATGGACGCGCTAAATTTAAAGCTTATCTGCATAAGCGCAACTGGGATGAATAATGTCGATCTAGAACATGCAAAAGCTAAAAACATAGTCGTTAAAAACGTCGCTGGCTACTCAACCGCAAGCGTCGTGCAGCACACATTTGCCTTGCTTTTTGAGCTAACAAATCGCATCAAATTTTACGATCACTACGTAAAAAGTGGCGAGTGGGTGAAGAGCGAAATTTTCACCTATCTTGGCGCAGATATCAGCGAGATCGCTGGCAAAGAGTTTGGCATCATCGGTCTTGGCGAGATAGGACGCGGTGTGGCGGCAGCGGCACGTGCATTTGGCGCAAACGTGAGCTACTACTCGACAAGCGGAGCAAATAAAAATAGCGAGTTTGCGCAAAAAAGCCTAGATGAGCTACTAAGAAGCAGCGACATCATCAGCATCCACGCACCGCTAAATGAAAAGACTAGAAATTTACTGGGCACAAACGAGATAAATTTGCTAAAAGATGATGCGATAGTGCTAAATTTAGGACGTGGTGGCATAGTGGATGAAGCGGCGATGGCAAGGGCGATAGATGAGAGAAACCTGCGTTTTGGCACCGACGTTTTGGAGAGTGAGCCGATGAGCGAAAATAGCCCATTTTTAAATGTAAAAAACAAAGAAAATCTACTAATCACCCCGCACGTAGCATGGGGCAGCTTGGAGGCTAGAAAACGACTGATCTCGCTCATAGTTAAAAATATAGATGAATTTATAAAAGGATAGAAAATGGCAACCGAACATAGCTTTGATATAAGCGCCGAGGTCGATATGATGGAGGTTAAAAACGCTCTTGAGACGGCGAAAAAAGAGATCGCAGCAAGGTATGACTTTAAGGGTCTTGCGGCTGAAGTTGAGCTAAATGAAAAAGAGAAATTTATAACGCTTCTTAGCTCAAGTGACAACAAGATCGACGCGCTAAAAGACATCGTGATCTCAAAGCTCATCAAGCGCAACATCCCACCAGTAGCGATCACAGAGACAAAAAGAGAGCCAGCAAGTGGCGGGAATTTAAAGGCGACGCTAAAGCTAAACGACACGCTTGATAGTGAAAACTCAAAAAAGATCACCAAAGCGATCAAAGACTCAAAGATCAAAGTAAGCGCGCAGATCAGGGGCGAAGAGATCAGAGTGACAAGCAAAAGCATAGACGATCTGCAGGAGTGTATAAAGCTCGTTAGGGGGTTAAATTTAGAACTTCCGATAAGCTTTAAAAACCTAAAATAACGAATTTTTCGCTTTATTATGCGTCGTTTATTCAAATTTTTGCTCGGTCATTACCAGCTCGGTAACTCCCGTCACAAAAATTTAAATCGCCTCGCCTAATTTTGCGAAAACATCGCATGATTTTCATGTTAAAATTTGGTAAGTTACTTGGCTAATTTTGCGAAATTGCCATGCGACTTTTATATTTAAAATTTCGCAGGATTTTTGGCTAAATTTGCTAAATCGTCGGACGATTTTAGTATTAAAATTTAGTAGGTTGCTGGGCTAAATTTGTGAAATTTAGCTGGTTCGTGGATGAAATTTCGCCTTATCGTTTTATTTAAATTTGATATATCTAAATTCTAAAAAGGAGTAAAAATGGGCTTTTTTGAGAAAATTCTTGGTAAGCAAATAGACCTTGGCGAGCAGATGCCGATCTATTTTGTAAGTAGCGACGAAGACTACATGCAGCGCGCATTTGAGCAAGCCAGAGAGAGCTTTAAGTATTTTTGGCGTGAGCTTTACTGGGAGCGCCGCAGGATCGTGCCAGGACTTGACTATGCGATGGTAAAAATTTGCTTTTTAGATGTTGTAAATGGCGAAGAAGTTGGCGAGCATATGTGGGTAAATGACGTTGAATTTGACGGAGAGACGATATATGGCACGCTCGTAAATGAGCCAGATAGCGTGCAAAACGTCAAAGTTGGCGATCAAATAAGCGCAAAATTTACTGATATGAGCGACTGGCTTTTTGCGATAGACGGACGCGCTTATGGCGGCTTTAGCGTGCAGGCGATGCGCTCACGCATGCAAAAAGATGAGCTAGCTGAGCATGACGCGGCTTGGGGGCTTGATTTTGGCGATTTTAAAGACATTTTGGTAGTTTTTGAGCAAAAAGAGCATCCAGAAAATTTGATAGAACATCCGATGAGCAAAAATATGCGCGGACAGGTGGAGCAGTATATAAAAGCGCATCCAAGCATGGTCACAGATACCGACGAGCTTGGCTTTACACAGCTTCACCACGAGGCACTTGCTGGAAATTTAACGATCGCAAATCTCTTGCTAGAAAATGGCGCTAGCAAAAACGCCCGCACAAAAAGCGGCAAAACTGCAGCTGAACTTGCTGGGCAAATAGGCTGGATCGAAATCGCAAAGGTGCTTAAATAGCATTTCGTGTAAATTTTTAGGATTTAAATTTGAGTTATCAAGACATTTTAGATGAAAAAGATGAGAGCGTTAAAAACGCTAAGAAATTTGTAAATTTTATAAAGGCAAATTTTTCAAACTGTGAGATAAGAAGCAGCAAACAAGCGCGTTTGATCACTCTTTTAAACAAAGAAAACGACCTTTTTGACAGGCTAAATAGGACAAATTTTGCTGAAGTTTCAAAAAGGCTCGGCGAGATAAAAGAGCAGATCACTCTTGTCATTTTGGATATCAAAGATGAGATTATAAAGGACTTTGGCAAGCAAAACTATGAAATTTACAAAAAGGCGCTATCAAGAGAGCCAGAGGAGCTTGAGAAGGTCAAAAATGAGCTGCTTTTTAATTCGTATTTTGAGAGCCGTCTTGGTGAGCACTCGGCAAATTTAAAGGCAAATTTTATAAAAGAGTGCGCTACAAATTTCTTTAAGCACTCAAATTTCATCGTCCCAGTCGTCAGCATGCTTTGCTACTTTTTGTATTTTGGCTTTGAGACCCGATATTTTCCGAGTTTAGATAGCTCAGAGATGATATTTACAGGTATCTTGCTATTTTGCGCGACCGCGACCGTGACGGCTTTTGAGATCGCTATCTTGGTCTTTGTCTCCTACCTTTACCAAAATGACGATAAAAAACATAAATTTAAAAAGCCGAAATTTCTATTTTTTTATAGCTCAAATTTCATCTATTTTTTAACACTCATCTCATTTGCCATTTTAGCCTTTGCAGCCTTCAAGCTAAACTACGGCTGGGGCGCCATTTTATCGCTACTTTTGCTCTCTTATACTGGGGTAAATTTGGCAGTTTTCTTTAAAGATAGATCAAATTTCATCATCTATCTTTTATCGCTTATCATGCTTTTGCTCTTTATCATTTCGGTTGTCGTCTTAAAAGATGGCGGATTTTTGGCACTTTGGATACTCTTTTGCTCGTTTATGCTTTCTTTTGTGCTAGGCGTTGCGAGCATCAAAGAGACAAAGGATTTTTCATTTGTTTTTTACGCTGCTCTTTCACTTATGATCGTTTCAAACTCGCTTTTGTTTATCAAATACACAGCAAAAACCTTTAACATAGGCGATGTGGATTATAAATTTTTGCTTGTAGATAAAAGTGCGTTAAAAGCACTACCTAGCTCACTCTGCGAGGCAAAAGGCAAAGAGCAAACGCCTTGCGAGATAGATGAAAAGGCGGTTAAAATTTATGATGTGAAGTCACTTTGCAATATCGGTAAATTTTACTACTTGCAGACAAAGGATGGAGTGAAATTTGAGCTTGACTCGAGCAAGGTCATCTCAAGAGTAAAAGAGTAAGTAGGCTAAAGCTTAAATTTATAGAGCAAAAGCGAGCTAGATATGTAAAAATCGCAGGTTTGTAAAAATAGAAAATTTAAAAAATGATCGCATTTTTTACTCAAAATTTACGTTAATGCAAGGCTAAATTTATTAAAATTTGGCTATCCTAATGGACTAAATTAAAACTAACTTATTTAAGGCGATTAATTATGATTTTTAAAAATATCATTGAGAGTTTTGCTGTAAATTACGCTCATAATTCTATACAAAAATCGCTATATAACGAATTTAACATAGACATTTTAAACACGACTTACACCAAAACTCCAAAAAAAGACAAAAAGTATATGCTCTACGCGCACGTGCCATTTTGTCACACATTTTGCCCGTATTGCTCGTTTCACAAGTATCATTACGAGCAGGAGCTTGCTAAAATTTACTTTGAAAATTTACGCGAGGAGATGAGGCAGATAAAAGAGGCTGGCTTTGACTTTAGCTCGCTTTATGTGGGCGGTGGCACGACGCTTATAAACGAGCCAGAGCTTGAAAAAACGCTAAAACTCGCAAAAGATCTCTTTAGCATCGAAGAAATTTCAGCAGAGAGCGACCCAAATCACATCTCACCAGAGAGTTTAAGCCGTTTTGATGGGCTCATCGACCGCTTAAGCGTAGGCGTGCAAAGCTTTGATGATGAGACACTAAAAAGAGTTGGCAGATACGAGAAATTTGGCTCTGCCGAGGAGACAAAAAGAAAGCTTGAGCAGGCTCTTGGCAAGATCCCAGTTATAAGCCTAGATCTCATCTTTAACCTGCCAAATCAAACAAAAGAGCAGATAATAAACGACGTAAATGTCGCAAAATCAATATCTCCGCAGCAAATCACCTTCTATCCGCTCATGAAATCAGAGCTAACAAGAGAGAACATCGCTCGCGCACTTGGCGTCTCAAACGTTGATAATGAGCGAGAATTTTATGAGATCATCGTGAGCGAATTTGCTAAGGGTGGCTACAGGCAAAGCAATGCCTGGGCATTTTCAAATGAAAAAAGTGCAGACCTTCGCGACGAATATGTAGGCTCAAATTTAGAGTACGTGGGCGTTGGCAGCGGGGCATTTAGCTTTTTAAACGGCGAGCTTGTGATAAATGCCTTTAACCTACTTGACTACGGCAGAAAGGTCAAAGCAAGACAAAGCCCAGTCATCGCAAAATGTGCATTTAGCAAAAAAGAGAGACTAAAATATACATTTTTAACAAGGCTTTTTGACGGCGCCGTGGATATCAAAACCTACAACGAGCAAAACGAGGCAAACATCAACAAAGACCTATTTGTCGAGCTTAGCTTGCTAAAACTTGTAAATGCTATATACGAAGAAAATGGCGTTATCAAGCCGACATTTTTTGGCAAATACATCTGCGTCGTGCTCATGCGCGACTTCTACGCTGGCATGGATAAAGTGCGCGCGATATTTAAAGATGACGCGAAGATCAAACGCAGCAAGGTGCTTCACATCATGAGTGAAAATACCGAGCAAAAATTTGATCAAAACATCATACAGCCACGTGCTGTGATGTAATGCTTGCAAATTTAATAAAAAGCAATCTTTTTTCAATAATCAAAATAGTGATCTTGACGATTGCCTTTAGCGGGTTTGGCGTCTGGACACTCTCTTTTATAAACAACGAACTTGTAAATTTAAAAGAATTTAACGCCTTCGTGGCGGTTAAATTTATAGCTATCTTGGTCTTATTTTTCATAAGCGCCATCGCTGCAAACATCTCGCTTACAAATTTTGGACATAAATTTATCTACGAGCTTAGATATCAAAGCGTAAAGCAAATTTTAGACACGCCAAATAGCGTGATAAACGAGATCGGCAAGGCAAAGATCATAGCCAGTCTAAACAACGACATAAAGACGATCACATTTGCCTTTATGAGCGCTACTGGCTTTATACAAAGCCTAGTTTTCATCATTTGTGCCAGCTTTTATCTAGCCTACATCGCGCCAAAAGTTTTTATATTTAGCGCTGTTTGGATCGGCGCAACACTCGTTATAAACACGCTTTTGATGAAAAAGATCCATTTTTACTTCAAAGACTCAAGGACGCAAGATGACGCCTTGCAAAAGCACTATGACGACATAGTTGAGGGGCACAGAGAGCTTAGTCTAAACAGGACAAGGGCGAGTGTCTGCTTTGATGAGCTAAATTTAACAGGTGATAAAAAGCGCCAAAGCATGGTAAAAGCAGACGTCTATCACGCGCTAAGTGATAATTTTACAAATGTAATGCTCCTTGGCGCAGTCGGACTTTGCGTATTTTTGTGCGTGGCATTTGGCTGGGCGAGCCTGCAAACAGCGCTTAGCATAAGCCTAACGATACTATTTTTAAGAGGCTCATTTATGAGCATGGTTGGCTCCATACCAGCCGCACTTAGCGCAAAAGTGAGCTTAGAGAAGATAATGAACTTAAATTTAAATGAATTTAGAGAAGGCTTTAAATTTAATGATAGCCTAAGCGATGAGTGGCAAAGCATCAGGCTAAAGGATATAAATTTTAACTACGAGCAGGGCAAATTTAGCCTAAAAGATGTAAATTTAGAGATCAAACGCGGCGAGATAACATTTATCATCGGTAAAAATGGCAGTGGCAAAAGCACGCTTATAAATATTCTCTGCGGCCTTCTTCGCCCAAGCAGCGGCGAAATTTACCTTGATAGCACAAAGATAGATGAGGCAAATTTACAAAGCTATCAAGCAAAGATAAGCGCTATTTTTGCTGATTTTTATCTATTTTCACAGACGCTATCTCGTGATGGCTTTGCCAACCAAAACGATATAGAGGAGCTTTTAGCCCTGCTTGAGATCGATAAAAAAGTAAGCGTTGTTGATAATAAGCTTAGCACTACGCAGCTCTCAACCGGTCAGCGAAAGCGCCTAAGCCTGCTAATAGCCATTTTAGAGCGCAGGTCTATCCTTATACTTGATGAGTGGGCAGCCGATCAAGACCCGCTATTTAAGCGTAAATTTTACAAAGAAATTTTGCCATTTTTGCAAAGCAAGGGCATAAGCGTCATCGCAGTTAGCCACGATGATAGCTACTTTGACGTGGCGACTAGGATCATTTTAGTTAAAGATGGTTTTGTGCGCGAGCTTGATGAGGCGGAGCGTATAAGTGCCGCAAAAGACGCCGTGGAAAAGATAAAATAAGAGTATTTTTTACACAAAAAGAGATTTGAGTGCGCCACTCTTGAGCTATTTCAAGATCAAATAAATTTAAATTTAGTAGAATTTTGAAAAATTAAAAAAGGCGAAGTATGTCACACTCAGAGCTTGACAGCACCTATCTTGGCGCTTTTATCATACTTTTGTTAGCTACTTGTTCGTTTAGTTTGATAACATTTTTATCTTCAAAGATAGGCAAAAAGCTAGCCAACCGCAACACTGAGCGCCTAAAAGTTGGCTTTTACGAGTGCGGACCGACCACAGTAAAACAGCCAAATAAGATAAATATCCACTATTTTTTTTATGGAATTTTATTTATTTTATTTGACGTTGAGGTCATCTTTATGTATCCGTGGGCGGTGGATTTTAGGCTGCTTGGGCTATTTGGGCTCATTGAGATGCTACTTTTTGTAGTGATCTTACTCATCGGCTTTGCCTACGCTTGGCAAAAAGGAGTCTTTAAATGGCAAAGCATCAGATAAACTACGCTGCAAATGGCGGTCTGCCAGTGGTTTTGACAACCGTTGATAAGCTCGTGCAGTGGGGCAGGAGCAACTCGCTTTGGGCGCTTAGCTACGGGCTTGCATGCTGTGCGATCGAGATGATGGCAAGTGGTGCTAGCAGATATGACTTTGATAGATTTGGCACTATATTTCGCGCTAGTCCAAGGCACTCGGAAGTGATGATCATAGCTGGCACGCTAACTAAAAAGCACGCTGAATTTACAAGACGCCTTTACGATCAGATGCCTGAGCCAAAGTGGGTCATCTCGATGGGTAGCTGTGCAAACACTGGAGGCATGTTTAACACCTACTCAACCGTTCAAGGCGTAGATCGCATAATCCCCGTCGATATCTACATCCCAGGCTGTGCCCCGCGCCCAGAGACGCTTCAATACGCACTTATGATGCTTCAAAAAAAGATAAGAAAACAAAGTGCATTTAGGGCGCAAAAGCCAAGAAAGCTAGATATATGAGAGAGTATAAGCCAAAAAACGACCTGCAAAAAAAGCAGTATTACAGCGAGAAATTTTATATCGTTAAGCAGACGCCAAAAGAAGTAGCAAGTGGCTCTAAATTTGACGAAGAGCTAGCTGTTTTAGAGCAAAGCGGAGTGGAAATTTTATCTAGCTACGTTGAGTTTGATCAGCTCGTAATTTATGTAAATTCTAGTGAAAATTTTAAAGCACTTGAAGAGTTAAGGCGCTTTGGCTACGAACAGCTTTGTGAGCTAGCGGCGATTGATTATATAGCGCAAAAAGGTGGATATGAGGTCTTTTATCAGCTTTTAAGTGTTAGCAAAAATAGGCGCACGCGAGTAAAATGCTTTGTTAAAAAGGACGAAATGCTAAAAAGCGTTTGCGAGCTTTATAAAAGCGCAAACTGGGCGGAGCGCGAGATGTATGATCTAAGTGGCGTCTTAATCAAAGATCATCCAAATTTAAAGCGTCTAATAATGCCTGATGACTGGCACTCGCACCCACTACTAAAAAGCTATCCGCTAGTTGGCGACGAGGCTGCTAAATGGTACGAGGTGGATAAAATTTTTGGAAGCGAGTTTAGAGAGCAGATCGGCGAAGAGAACCGCGATCCAGCCTTTGTGGATGAGAAAGATACCTTTGGATTTTCACGTGTGTTTGATGAAAATGAAGACTACGAGTATCAAGAAGAAGGCGGCGTGAAATTTGTCAAAAAGGCTAAATTTAACCAAAGCCAGATAGTAAAGGAACGACCTTGAGCCAAGCACCAAACCGCTTAAAACCATTTTTTGAAAATTTAGAATTTGAGCAAAATGATGGAAAGATGATACTAAATTTTGGCCCGCAGCACCCAAGCGCACATGGTCAGTTAAAGCTTGTGCTTGAGCTTGACGGTGAAAAGGTCGTGCGCGCTATGCCAGAGGTTGGCTTTATGCACCGAGGCGTTGAAAAGATGGCTGAAAATATGACCTATCAAGAATTTATCCCAGTGACTGACAGGGTCGATTACATCGCATCTAGTGCGAATAACTACGCATTTTGCGCGGCTGTGGAGAAGCTTTGCGCTATCGAAGTGCCTCGCCGTGCGCAGATCATTAGAGTTATGCTTTTGGAGCTAAACCGCATCAGCTCGCACCTTTTATTTTTAGCCACGCACGCCCTTGACGTGGGTGCTATGAGCGTCTTTTTATACGCATTTAGAGAGCGCGAATATGTCCTTGATCTCATAGAAAAATACTGCGGCGCAAGGCTAACTCATAGCTCGATAAGGATCGGTGGCGTGCCGCTTGATCTGCCTGATGGCTGGTGCGAGGAGCTGCTTAAATTTTGCGAGAAATTTCCAAGCGACATCACGCTTTATGAAGACCTGCTAAGTGAAAATAGAATTTGGCAAGCAAGGCTTGTTGATGTGGGCGTAGTTAGCAAAGAGCTAGCCCTTAGTAGCGGCTGTTCTGGTGTCATGCTAAGAGCAAGTGGTGTGGCGCGTGACATCAGAAAAGAAGAGCCATATCTCATCTACGACGAGCTGGAATTTGACGTGCCTTACGCCACCAAAGGCGACTGCTACGCGAGATACCTACTTTATATGAAAGAGATGCGAGAGTGCGTAAAAATTTTAAAGCAGTGCGTTAGCAAGTATCAGACCAGCAGCCCTGCCATCATCGCCGACGCGCCAGAGTATGTGAGCGCTTCAAAAGAGCAGATAATGAGCCAAAACTACTCACTTATGCAGCATTTTGTGCTGATAACTCAGGGGCTAAAGCCACCAAAGGGCGAAATTTACTTTGCTAGTGAGTCGCCAAAGGGCGAGCTTGGAATTTATATAAACTCAGACGGTAGCGCAAGCCCGTACCGCCTAAAAATTCGCACGCCAAGCTTTTGGCACTGCGCTATTTATGAAGATATGCTAGTTGGGCAGTATGTGGCAGATGTGGCCGCGATAATAGGCAGCACAAATATCATCTTAGGCGAGGTTGATAGATGAGAAGGGTCGATCTTAGGCATCTAAAGGGAGAGTTTTTGAGCGCTCTTGGACAGCAGATAAAGGCGAGCGAGCCAGACGAAGTGGTGATATTTTTGTTTGAGATAGGAGATTACAGCGGTGTCACAAAGGCCGTAAATTTGGCTTATAACCTAAACTGCGAGGTGATGAACTCGCTTAAATTTAACCAAGTTGATTGGGCATTAACGATAAAAAAGGGCAAAATATGAAATTTAATGATCTAATAGCAGGCAAGAGCCTAAGTATCGCAAATTTACTAAGTTTGAGCGACAAAAATTTAGCAAAAAAGATAAAAGAGCACGAGTTTAAATACATCTCATGCTTTGAAGATAACGAGCTTGGCGGCGAAAATTTGATCCGCTGCGAGATAGGATCGATAAGCTATGTCTTAGCGCTTCTTTGTAAGTATGCAAATTTGGTGCAAAATGAGTTTTTTGACGAGCTTGATGATGGGCTCATAAGTGGCGAGTGCAACGTGGGCGAGGAGGAGTTTGAGGAGCTTGATGAGTGGATAAAGGACGTTAAAAACGTGATCATAGATGACTCACTCTTTACTCATCCAGACAAAGAGGCGATCTTTTGGCTACTTGAAATTTTAGGTAAAAATGTCGTCTTAGCAGGCAGCGAAGTGAGAGAATTTACAGCAGGTGGCGAAGTTGGCGAGCTAAGAGAGCTTGACAATTTTGACGGAGCGGTCGTCTATCTAAACAAAAACGCAAGCGACGAGATCGTGGGCGGCGTGCAGTTTGGCATCGTGGCAAAGGCAAAGGATGGCGAAATTTTAAATTTAAAGGCAAAAGACTTTAGTGTGAGCGCTAAATTTAGACTTGATCCAACGCTAAAAGGCACGGTTGCCCTGCTTGGCGCAAAAAATTTTGATGGATATGCATTTAAACAAGTAGTAGTTAGCAAATGAAAATCACCATAAACGATCAAATTTTAGAGGCAAACGAGGGCGAGAGTATCCTAAACATCGCAAGGGCAAATGGCATCTACATCCCTGCGCTTTGCTACCTTAGCGGCTGTTCGCCAACGCTTGCTTGCAGGCTTTGCATGGTCGAAGCAAACGGCAAAGTGGTCTATAGCTGCAACGCCAAAGCCAAAGAGGATATGCAAATTTACACAAATACGCCAGAGATCGCTGCTGAGCGAAATGCGATCATGCAGACCTACTGCGTCAATCACCCCCTTCAATGCGGTGTTTGCGACAAAAGTGGCGAGTGCGAATTGCAAAATTTAACGACGCATCTAAATGTAAAAGAGCAAAGCTTTGCCATTACTGACACACACAAACCGCACAAAAAATGGGGGCTCATAAACTACGACCCAGCCCTTTGCGTGGTCTGCGAGAGGTGCGTGACGGTTTGCAAAGATAAGATCGGCGAGAGCGCATTAAAAACGGCGCCAAGGGGCGTTGAGGTGCCAAAAGAGCTAAAAGAGAGCATGCCAAAAGATGCCTACGCCGTCTTTAGCAAGATGCAAAAGAGCTTAATTGCCCCAAGCGTTGGCGAAAGCTTGGACTGCTCATTTTGTGGCGAGTGCATTAGCGTCTGCCCTGTTGGCGCGCTTGTTAGTTCAAATTTCCAGTATAGCTCAAACATCTGGGAGCTAAGCCGTGTCCCAGCGGCAAATCCGCACCAAAGCGACTGCGAGCTCATTTTTTATGACGTAAAAGAGAAAAGCACTAGCGATAGAAGCAAGCAAATTTACCGCGTTAGCAACGACTTTCACTTTGGCGAGATAAGCGGTGCGGCAAGGTTTGGCTACGACTTTCACAACGAAAATGCCCGCAAAAATGAGGTGAAATTTAATGAGCTCATCTCAAATTTTAAAAACGGCAACATAAAAAATATAAAATTTAATAGCTTCATAACAAACGAAGAGGCGCTTATTTTAGAGCTCTTGAGAGAGAAATTTGATCTAAATTTATTAAACGATGAGGCTTTTAAATTTCAAAATTTCTTAAATATTTTTAGCGAATTTAGCGGTCTTAGCTCATATAATGCAGACTATGAGAGCCTAAAAAATAGCGACTTTATCATCTCTACTGGCAGCTTCTTGCGCCATGAGAGCCCAGTAACTAGCTATAAGCTAAATAATGCCCTTAAGATGAATAAAGCTAGTGGAATTTACTTTCATCACATCACTGATGAGGTGGTGAAGAAATTTTCAAAGAATTTTGCATGTGTGAGCTATGAGGCTGGCAAATTGGAGCAAATTTTACTCTTTGTGCTTAAAAACTGGGGCGAAAATTTACCAGCAGCACTTCAGGCTAGACTTGAAAATTTTGAAGAGAACTTTGGCTTAGAAGTAGCCACTCTTTGCGAGAGCAAGACTAAATTTACGCTCATTTTAGGTAGCGACTTTTACGCTCATGAAAATGCAAATTTACTTGCAGCTCTTGCTGGAGTGATCGCAAAAGCTACGCCTTTTGCTGTGATGCTCATACCGCCTCGCACAAACTCGCTTGGCGTGGCTAAAATTTGCACGCTTTCACGCGAGAAAAAGCCCGGCAAGACGCTAGGATACAATGAAATGGGCGAGTTTAAATTTAGCATTTTTGAGGGCGATCTTGACGCTGGTGCGCTAAATCAGCAAGAGGGCACATTTACAAGCATAAATAACGAAGTAGTGCCGACAAATGCGGCGCTAACTCATAGCGGCTACTTCTTAAACGACATCGCAAATGCGCTTAACATAGCGGCTAAAAATACGATCGATTACACCGCGCAGCTACCAAAAGAGAAGGGCTATAGGGGCGTTAAATTTGATGATTTAGAAAATTTTTACGCAAATGATGGCACAAGCCATAGAGGCTACAAGCTTGAAATTTCAAATTTCACGCCAAAAGAGGACATAGAGCCACTTTTTAAAGAAAAAAGCGAGCTAAATTTAAAAGAGGACGAAGCGCTTATAAGCCTTGCAAATCCTATAAATCTGCCTTCATTTTTTGCGAACTATGCCAGCCAGACAGCTAAACGCGCGAAAATTTACGCAAGTAGCGAGTTCATGGCTAAATTTGAAATTTCACAAAATGAAGCGGTCATTTTAGAAAAAAATGGGCAAAAGCTTGCCATTTGTGTGGAGCTTGATAGCGAGCTAGGAGGCGTGGCAGCCTATCTTGGCGACTACGATGATAAGCTTGATGTAAGCGCCATTTTTGATGGCAAGAGTTTTGCTAGCGTAAAAATAATAAAGGCAGAGAATGAGTGAAATGCTATTTTTTGTGATAACAACTATTGTTAAAGCAGTCGTCATCTTGGCCGTCATGGCGAGCCTTGCAGGGCTTGCAACCTACGCCGAAAGAAAGGTGCTAGCCTACATGCAGCGCCGCGTGGGGCCTGATATGGTGGGGCCTGCTGGCGTGCTTCAGATCGTGGCTGACATGATAAAGCTCTTTACAAAAGAGGACATCGCTCCAGCAAATGCAAATAAATTTATCTTTCTAATAGCCCCTCTAATCTCTGCTATCGCGGCATTTGCAGCGCTCGCGCCCGTGCCATTTTTGCCTGAGTTTGAGGTTTTTGGGCATACTATTAGACCGATACTTGCAGATATAAATGTGGGCGTTTTATATATCGCTGGCGTGGCAGCAGTTTGCGTCTTTTCGCCACTTGCAGCAGGTCTTGCAAGCTACAATAAATTTGCACTAATTAGCGCCGCTCGTGCGGTCGTGGCGCTTCTTAGCTTCGAAGTGGTCGCTGGCATGGCGCTTTTAAGCGTTGTCATGGTGACTAGCTCGCTCTCGCTAGTTGATATAAACAACTACCAAAAAGGCATCTTTAACTGGCTCATCTTCAAGCAGCCCCTTGCCTTCGTGCTTTTCGTGATGGCAAGCTTTGTGGAGTGCAACAGAACGCCATTTTGCCTAACAGAAAACGAGACCGAGATCGTAGCAGGCTACGGCACTGAGTATAGCGGCATGAGATGGGCGATGTTTTTTATCGGCGAATACACCAACATGATCGCAGCAAGCATCATCATCACGCTCCTATTTTTGGGTGGTTTTAATGAGTTTTTATTTATCCCAGGTGCTTTAATGATCATCTTAAAATCAAGCCTCGTCTTTTTCTTTTTTCTTTGGACGAGGGCGTCGTGGCCGCATCTAAGGGTTGATCAGCTTAGCATGCTTTGCTGGAAAATTTTGCTTCCGCTTGGCATCTTAAATGTCGTAATCACCGGCTTTGCACTACTTATCTAAGGCGTAAAATGAGCGAGAAAAGATATATTTTGATAGACGAAAAGATAGAGCCAAAAGGGGCATTTGATAAATTTAAGCACTTCATCGCCGCTACTTTTAAGCTCGATCTTTTAGTGGGGCTAAAGATCACGCTAAAGCAGATGCTCTTTAGCAAGTCGCACACTCTAAAATACCCTATGCAAAAGATGGAGCTAAACGCCAGATATAGGGGAATTCACAGACTTTTAAAATTTGTTGAAAGCGAAAATGAGCGCTGTATAGGCTGTGGATTATGCGAGAAAATTTGCGTTAGTAACTGCATCTCGATGAAGACCTCGCTTGGCGAAGACGGCCGCAAAAAGGTCGCAAGCTACACGATAAATTTAAGCAGGTGCGTATATTGCGGATTTTGCGCTGATGTCTGCCCTGAGCTTGCTATCGTCTGCGGGCAAGAGTACGAGGTCGCAAGTGAAAACAAAATCCTCTTTGGCACAAAGGCTGAGTTTTTAACAGATGATAAATTTTTAAAAGATCAAACTGAGTTTGAGGGCTATGGCGCACTACCTAAAAATGCTAGTAGCCTAGTGAAAAAGACGCCAAATGCGCTTACAAATGAAGATAAGGCAGAAACGATGGATATAAATTTAAAAGGGTCAAGCGATGTATGAGAGCTTTGCATTTTATCTTTTTAGCGCCCTTATATTAGTTAGTTTTTCTTTTAGCGTGCTTTGCAAGAACGCCCTAAACGCGGTCTCTGCGCTAGCTGCTGGCATGGTTTTTATCTCAGCTATATTTTTCTTGCTTGGGGCTGAGTTTTTAGGCGTGGTGCAAATCGTCGTCTATACAGGCGCTGTGGTCGTTTTATACGCATTTGCGATGATGTTTTTTGACACCAGCAAGGAGTGCGAGCCAAAAAGCGGCAAAAAAGCAAAGATCATCGTCTATCTTTTAAGTAGCTTCATAGCGCTTCTTTTGATATTTATCTTTTTAGCACCGATCTATAGCGCTAAGCAAGAGGTGGTAAATTCTACCCTCGCTAATCTTGGCAACATCGAAGCGGTTGGAATTTTACTCTTTAGCAAGTATCTGCTGGCCTTTGAGATGTGCGCTATCATGCTACTTGTGGCGATGGTGGCTGGCATCATCTTGATACACAAAGACCTAGACGCGCAAAGCAAATTTGAGGAGATGCTATGATAGGCCTTACTCACTACCTCATCCTAGCAAGCCTAGTCTTTGTCATAGGGCTTGTTGGCATAATGAGAAGAAGAAATTTGATAATGCTATTTTTCTCAAGTGAAATTTTACTAAACTCAGCAAACATCGCACTTGCAGCTATTTCAAAATACTACTTTGACCTAACTGGGCAGATTATTGCATTTTTCATAGTAGCCATCGCCGCTAGCGAGGTCGCCGTGGGACTAGGCCTGCTCGTGCTTTGGTATAAAAAGACTGGCAGTATCAGTTTAGATTCGATGACAAATATGAAAGGCTAAGAGATGATTTTGTTTTGTATTTCGCTATTTTTCCCACTTCTTAGCTTCATTATAGCTGGCATCTTTTCGCATAGCAGTAAGAATTTATTTATCGGTCTTTTTTGCTCGCTTCTCATGATCGTTAGCGCCACAGCTTCACTCATGCTAACGGCTAGTCTTAGCGTAGATGAGCCACTAAATTTAACCCTAAAAGAGTTTATAAACTTAGGCTCGCTTGATCTTAGCTTTAGCTTCTACCTTGACGCGATCAGCCTTGTGATGCTTAGCACCGTGGGCGTGGTCGCTAGCATCGTGCATATCTACTCCATTGGCTACATGAAAGATGACGCGAGTTTTAACCGCTTTTTTAGCTACCTTGGGCTCTTTGTCTTTTGCATGAACGTCCTTGTATCAAGCGATAACTTCATAGGGCTATTTATCGGCTGGGAGGGCGTTGGGCTTTGTTCTTGGCTGCTCATTGGCTTTTGGTATAAAAGACCTAGCGCAAACGTCGCTGCAAACGAAGCTTTCGTGATGAACAGAGTGGCTGATCTTGCCATGCTTGTTGGCATCTTTTATATATTTTATAGCTTTGGCTCGCTTAAATTTAGCGAGGTTTTTAACGCTAGAAGCGACCTTTCTGGGCTAAATTTAGGCATCATCGCCACACTTCTTTTCATAGGCGCCATGGGTAAAAGCGCGCAGTTTCCATTTCACACTTGGCTTGCAAACGCCATGGAGGGACCAACGCCGGTTTCTGCACTCATCCACGCTGCGACCATGGTAACAGCTGGCGTCTATCTAGTCATACGCGCAAATTTCATCTTTGCAAACGTGCCTGAAGTATCGCACTTTATCGCCTGCCTTGGCGCATTTGTAGCGATATTTGCCGCTAGCATCGCGCTAGTGCATAATGACCTTAAAAATATAGTCGCTTACTCGACGCTTTCGCAGCTTGGCTATATGTTTGTAGCCGCTGGTCTTGGTGCTTACAAGATCGCACTTTTTCACCTTGTCACGCACGCATTTTTCAAGTCTTTGCTCTTTTTGTGCGCTGGAAACGTTATGCACGCGATGAACGACGAGCTAAATATCAAAAAAATGGGCGGACTTTATAAATTTATGAAGCCAACCGCGCTACTTTCTATCATCGCAAGCTGCGCACTGGCTGGATTTTATCCATTTGCTGGCTTTTTTTCAAAAGATAAAATTTTAGAAGTCGCCTTTAGCAAAGATCAAATTTTGTGGGCCGTCTTGCTCTTTGGCGCGGTGCTTACGGCATTTTATAGCTTTAGGCTTGTTATGCTAGTCTTTTTTGCAAGGCCAAAGAGCGAGGAGCACGCACATGAGGCCAAAAACTACATGCTTGTTGGCATGAGCTTGCTTGGAGTGCTCTCAGTCATCAGCGGCTTTTTCTGGAGTAACTTTAGCGAGTTTTTGGGTGCTAGCCTTGGGGATTTTAAGCTAAATTTATCTCACAGCAGTGAAATTTTCTTACTCGTTTTAACGCTTACTTTAGTGCTTGCAAGCGCCGGCTTTGCTGTGTTTGCTTATAAAAAAGAAATTTTTAAAGAGAGCATTTGCGAAAGTAAAGTTTACAAAATTTTGCAAAATGCCTACTTTATCCCAAAATTTTATGAGAAATTTTTTATAAATGGCTACGCTTTTATCTCTAAAATTTGTAAGAAATTTGATGAGATGATAGTTGATCAAAGTGTCGATTTCGTCGCACTTTTGGTTACTAAATTTGCATATCTTGCAAACAAAATGCAAAGCGGAGATCTAAGCATCATGCTTAGATTTATGGTCGCAGGATTTGCCTTGCTTTTAAGCTTTATATTTTTATTAAACGGAGCCAAATAATGCTAAGTGTTATCATATTTTTCCCAGCCATAAGCGCAATACTTGGCTTTTTGATAGAAAATAAAAGCATCAAATTTTATGGAGCAAGCATCGCTCTTATCGAACTTTTACTTGCCATTTTTATCTGTGTAAATGTCGATTTTCAGGGTTATGACTTTGTTTTAACGCATCAAGTCTCGCTCATACCAAGCCTAAATATCAGCTATTTTGTGGGCATCGACACCATTTCGCTTGTGCTTATAGTCCTTAGCGCATTTATGAGCTTCATCTCTATCGCAGCCCTTAGCGATGATGGAAATTTAAAGCACCTGGTTATTAGCGTGCTATTTTTAGAGAGCACGATGATGGGCGTCTTTAGCGCGCTTGATATGATCTTATTTTACAGCTTTTGGGAGCTTAGCCTCATACCGCTACTTTACATCATCGGCGCATTTGGCAGTAAAAATAGAATTTACGCGGCGATTAAATTTTTCATCTACACATTTTTAGGCTCTGTCTTTATGCTAGTGGCGATCATTTTTATCGGCTATCTGTGCTATCAAAAAAGTGGCGTCTTTAGCTTTAACTTGCTTGATTGGTACAAGCTTGGCATCGGAGAAAATGCTCAAATTTGGCTATTTTTAGCATTTTTCTTTGCTTTTGGCGTGAAAACTCCGCTATTTCCATTTCACACATGGCTGCCTTACGCGCACGGACAGGCTCCGACTATCGGCTCGGTGCTGCTTGCTAGCGTGCTTTTAAAGATGGGCACTTACGGCTTTGTGAGATTTTCGCTCCCACTTTTTCCAGATGCGAGCCTGCTTTTAAGTGGCTTTGTCTGCGTCATAGCTATCATCATGATCATCTACGCAGCCCTTGTTGCCTACGCGCAAAGCGACATGAAGCAAGTGATCGCTTATAGCTCTATTTCGCACATGGGCGTCATCATGCTTGGCATTTTTTCACTAAATTTAATAGGCCTTGGCGGCTCAATATTTTTGATGATAAGCCACGGCATCGTAAGCGGCGCGCTATTTTTGCTAGTTGGCGTCATCTACGAGAGAGCTCACACAAAAGAAATTTGCGAATTTGGCGGCCTTGCTAAGGTGATGCCAAAGTATGCACTTATATTTTTTATAGCAACGCTTGCAAGTATCGGTCTGCCACTAACGATTGGCTTTGTGGGCGAGTTTTTGAGCCTACTTGGCGTATTTAAGCTAAGCAAGCTCTTTGCGCTACTTGGTGGCTTTAGTATCATCGTGGGCGCTGTTTATATGCTGGTGCTTTATAAAAGGGTCTTTTTTGGCGAGTGTAAGGAGAAAAATTTGAGCCTTAAAGATCTAAATTTTAAAGAGTTAGCAGCTCTTGTGCCACTTTGTTTGCTCATAATCGCTCTTGGTATCACACCAAATTTGATACTAAAACCGCTTGAGCCAAGCGTGCAAAATATCATAAGCAAAATGCAAACTAGAGCTGTAAATAGCGGCACAAAGGATAAAATTTCATCTTTAAACGGCGGGAGCAAACTATGAACGAAATAGCCTTTTTAGACCTAAACGAGATATCTTTGCAATCGCTCTCGCCGATGCTTAGCATGATGGTTTTTGCACTTTTTATCCTCATAGTTGGAGCGATAAAAAAGGATCTTTCGAGGAATTTCTACTGCGTATTTTGCATCATCGCTATATTTGTAAATTTAGGCATTACGCTTGATTTTAACGGGCTTAGCCTAAGCTTTTGGGATATGCTCCTAGTCGATGGAATTTCTATCATCTCGCAGATCATCATCCTAATCGCCTCAGCCCTTTTCATCCCGCTGGCACTTAGCACAAAAGAGTATTTTGAGTATAAAATTTACGAGTACTACGCGCTATTTTTGTTTATGATCGCTGGATTTTTGTTTATGGTGAGCTCAAACAACCTACTCATCATCTTTTTAGGTCTTGAGATCAGCTCGCTTTGCCTCTACACCCTAATCGCCCTTCACAACAAGGCAAAAAGCGTCGAGGCTGCTATCAAATACTTCGCGATGGGCTCGCTCTCAGCTGGCTTTTTTGCGATGGCGATAGCGATGTTTTATCTAGCAACAAACTCAATAGACATCGCCCGTATAGGCGTTGTCATAAAAGATCTTAGCCTAAATCAAAATTTAATAATCCTTCTTGGCTGCGTTTTCATCGCATCAGCCATTGGCTTTAAGCTCTCGCTCATACCATTTCACACATGGATCCCAGACGTTTATGAGGGCTCAAATGCCCCGCTAGCAGGCTATATGTCTATCGTGCCAAAGGTGGCGGGCTTTATCGTCGCGTTAAGAATTTTTGCGATGCTTGAGGGCTCTGGAATTTCATGGATAAAAGATATGCTCTACATCATCGCCGTGCTTACGATGAGCCTTGCAAATATCATGGCGCTAGTGCAAAAAGACGTCAAAAGGATGCTCGCTTTTAGTTCGATAGCTCACGCTGGCGTCGTGCTTTGCGCGCTTGTGGCAAATTCTCACGAGGCAAATGTCGCCTTGTTTTTCTACTGGATCATGTTTTTGTTTGCAAATTTGGGCGCATTTTCTATGCTTTGGGTAGCAAGGTGCGATGACGTCGTCTGCTGGGACAAGCGCTTTAAACATCCGTATGAGAAATTTTCAGGGCTTATTAAAATTTTGCCAAGTTACGCCGTGATAATGGGAATTTTCATGATCGCCCTTGCTGGCATACCGCCTTTTAGCGTATTTTGGGGCAAGATGGTGCTTATCTCATCGCTCATAAAGTCTGACTGCGTCGTGCTTAGTCTTATCATCATGATAAACTCTGCCATTGCCATTTATTACTACCTAAAGCTCATCGTCTTTATGTTTTTAAAAGAGCCTATCGTAAAAGATAAAAGTATCTACATCTCAAACGTCTCGATGGCGCTAAAAGTGATCGTTGGAGTTGCCGTTGCTGGCACAGTCTTTGCCTTTTTATTTTCTGGGGCGATTTTGGAATTTATCGAGCATTTTGTCTTTGCTTCAGGATTTTAGAAAATTTAACTATAATGGCGGCATGAAAAAGCTCTTAACCATCTTATTTTTACCGCTTTATCTATCCGCCTTTAGCCTTAGCCTAAACAGCGGCGCAAACGCAAATAAGCCTTATAGCGTCCTTCAGCTAAGCGACGAGAAAGAATTTGAATGTGTGGAGCAAATTTTAGCCTATGACACGAAGCGCTACGTTTGTATGCTCGATGATGGGATCTTGCCAAAGATCGAAGATACGACGCTGCCTTTAATGGACATAAAATATAAAAAGCAAGACGGCAAACTCTTCATCGTCATCATGCCAAAGGCGCCTTCAAAACTTCTAAATGTTCAAACCGAGCTTTACAGCAGCTCAAGCGTGCAAGATACGCCAAAGACGACCATCTCAAAGCACTTTAGTATCATCATCGACACCTCTTTGGTGGAGAGCAGCAAAAAGAGATCTGGGCTAAATTTTTCGCCTGATTTTAGAGATATGCTAAGTCCAAGCATCGGAGCGCTTGATCTTAACAAAGCGCCTATCGCTGGGCTTGATAGCAACGATATAGACATCTACATAAATATAAAAAGAGCTTACGAAAAGGGCGCTTATGAAAGCGTGGTAAAAGATACGCAAACAGCGATGAAAAGGCACCCAGCCAGTCTTTTCTCAAGTGAGTTTTTGCTTTTTAGACTAAGAGCACTTGATAAAATTTTTGAGACAAAGAGCGAGTTTGAAGGGCTTGAGCCAAAAGATATCGTAAGCGAGGGCAGAGCCTGGATAAGAAAATTCCCTTCTGATGAGAACTACTCTGAGGTGCTATATCTCATCTCCAGAGCTTACCTCAAAGATAGCATCGCAAGTGATGCAAAATATATGCTTGACATACTAAGTGAAGAGCACGCAGAGTCTAAATTTACAAAGCTTGCCACGCTTGATTATGCTGACTACCTATATAAAATAGGCAGGCAAAAAGAGGCGCTAAGCGACTATGAAAAGGTGCTCTACTCTACAAATGACATCGATCTTGCAAGTAGAGCTGCACTAAGCCTAGCAGACGCAAATATCGATAAAGAGAAATTTGACGAGGCGAAGAAATTTGTACTAAAGATCGCAAATGCAAATGAAAAATTTTTCATGAACGATCCGACAAAATCGATGAATTTAGCCTATACATTTGCCAGCAAAGATATGCCAGACGTGGCTGCTAAAATTTATGAAATTTTGGTAAATAATAGCGACAGGACAAAGGATTTTTACGAGGCAGCATTAAAAAATTTAGCGCTAAATTTAGCCAAAACCAAAGATGAAAAAAGGGCGTATGAGTATCTAAACAGATACGAAAAAGAGTTTAAATATGGCGATTATATCGATGAGGTCGCTAAGGCAAAGGATGGGCTATTTTTTGAAGAGGACGACAAAAATGCCACTGCACTTCACGCAAGATATAAAGATCTCATCGAAAAATATGCCGGCACAAATATCAGCCAAAAGGCACTAATTAGCGAGCTTGAGCTTGATCTAAAAGAGCGTAAATTTGCCGATGCGCTGGCTTACAACAACCTCGCAAAAGATGAAAATTTAAGCCGGGCGATGGAGCTAGTAAATGAGGCTGCGCTTGAGCTAACAAAAGAATTTTTCATCAAAGATGACTGCACGGCGGTTGTAAATTTACTTGAAAACTACGATGTGAGCAAGGTCTCTTTGCCACAGTTTAAGCTATTTAACTGCTACTTTAGAACGGCACGTTACAACGATGCGCTAGAGCTTGCCAAGGCGCACGTGAAGGATGAAAATTTAGAAGATAGAGTCGAGTGGCTGGTAAATTTGAGTAAAATTTTATATAAAAATAAAGACTACGAGCATGCGATCACTGCGGCAAATGACGCGCTCTCGCTTGGCTCAGCGGTCGAGTACTCGGATCCTACGCCATCACTTTTTGATAGATTTTACTCGCTGCTTGCGCTAAAGCGCTTTACCGAGGCGGTCTCAACAATCAGCGCGATCGAGCAGCTAAGAGGGCAGGACTTTAAGATCATCGAGGCGTATGCGGCTATATGTGACTACGCGATGAAGAGCAACGACTATGCTATCGCTGCAACCTACGCTAAAAAGGCGCTTGAGCTGCAAACTAGAGCTAAGATAAATACCTTTTCGCCAAAGCTAAATTTTGACTATTCGGAGGCTTCGTTAAAGACAGATAACCTTGACGAGGCGCTTGACGAGGCGAAATTTATATTAAATATGAAGCTTGAGCCAGAGGACCGCCTGCATGCTCTAAATTTGGCAAGTGAAATTTACATCAGGCAAAAGCAGTATAAGCTGGCTAAGCCATATCTAAATGAATGTGTTGGCTCAAATTTCACAAGTGCTTACAAAGATGCCTGCAAAGCCAAACTTGAGATGATAAAGTAAAATTTAATGCTAAGTTTAAATGATCTTGAAAGAGAGTATCTGGGGCTTAAAAAAGAGAATTTTCCTGACAGCAAAAGGATCAAATTTATAGCAAATTTGGGCGCAAGTGACGAGATAGCATATCACTATGATCTCATTTGCAAAGAGTGGCAAGAGGGCTGGCAGCTAAATTTAGAGAGTAGCTTTGACAGGCATGGAGGCGCTGGGCTGGAGTTTTTGTTTGAGCGTTTAGCTAAGGAGAGCGATCAAAAACTAAAAATAGAAACCATCTATCTTATAGCGCAAATCCTCACTAAATCTAAGCATAGAGACTTTTATGCCGCATTTTGCGACCGCCTTATCCCTCAAATAACCTCTTTTTTTGGGACAAATGATACCTTTCGCCGCAAGCTTATAATAGCGCTTGGTTGGGTTGGCACATTAGAGCAGATAGAAATTTTGATAAGCGAGATGCTTGGTAGCAAAGATAGCCTTTGCAGGGCTTGGGCGGCAGCTAGCCTTATGCAGATGTCATTTCATAGGGCCAGCCAAGCAATCTTGCGAGATAAAACAAAAGCCGCATTTTTGCAAGGCATCTCTAGCGAAAAAGAGCCATACGCCTGCGCAGTTATGATAGAGGCAGCTCAAATTTTATTTGGTAAAAAGTGGATATCATCTAGCGCAGTCCAAAATCAAGAGGCTGAAAAGATAGAAAAAGCTAGAAAAATGGCGGTAAGGTTTTTAGGTAGGGATTAAATTTGCTGTTAAGCAGATTGTGTGCTTGATTGTGTTTTGCTTGTTGGATTATAAAGTAAAAATGGTTTGATTTTCTAAGAAATTTTGGCTTTAAATTTAGAAGATTTAAAAATAAAATTTTATATTTTTTGCTTAGAAATAGCGGACAAAATAGCTTTAATTTGATTTAAAATTTAATTTTTTCTTGACATATAATAATGTTTTTTGTATAATCTCAATTCTTTTTTAAATAATCATGTCTTGCTAGCTCAGTCGGTAGAGCATCTCACTTTTAATGAGGGGGCCGTTGGTTCGAATCCAACGCAG
>NZ_PIRX01000006.1:0-185154 GCF_003048605.1 Campylobacter concisus
ATTCCGCAAACAATCAAAACCCAAGCAACACAAACCAAACAGGTCAAACAAAGATAAACCAAGATACCAAGTATGGTATCAACCTACTAAGCAAAGATAATATGAATAGCTTTATAAACTCTTTTAACGAGTCAAAGAGCATAACAAGAGTAGATAAAGGTATGTGGGTGGATGGGGATGAGGGGGTTGGGGTTATTATCACAAATAGTAATGTAATTCGGATTACTAGAAAATGGGAATATAAAGCGCCTACTCACTCATCCAGTTCTACAGTAAGTGAATTTAAAATTAGCGATAGCGATTTAACGGGCTATATATTAGAACCATATGGCGAAACTACAAAACAATCTGGTCAGGACAAAAGAATACCTACAGGAAAATATAATCTAACGTGGCATGTTTCTACAAAATATTCAAAAGACAAATACTCTAAAAATAAGCGTGGAAATTTTTTAGAAAATGGATTTCCAAAATTATATAATAATGATGTTCCTAAAAGTAGAGCCATATTAATACATGTTGGTAGTAAAGGAGAGCATTCTGAAGGATGTTTACTGCCAGGGAGTGATATCGTTGTTAGTGAAATAAATAGGAAAAAGTATGTTACAGGTGTTTCTGGTAGCATAAACAAATTCTATCAGCTCATAGAATATATTGAGAGCAATGGAATAGATAATGTAAAAGTTATAATTGAGGAAAAATATGAAGACTATCAATAAAATAATTCTTTTTTATCTAGTGCTATTTATGTCGCCAGCTCTTTTTGCAGAACAAACTGCTAAACACTGTTTCAACGAATATTTAGATAGCAAGGCTCGTTTTATAAATGAAAACAAATTTGACAAATTTGATTTTTCTGGCATTATAGCTGACACTCGTACAAAATTTTTGGGCTATATCGGAGCTGATTATCAAAGACTTCATATAAATTTTAGTAGCGTCAAAAAGGTCTCAAAGACAAGATATATCGTATCTGGTGAGTACAAAATAACCACAGAGGCTCGCCCATTTAACGGCGAAATTCAAATAACCAAGATAAAAAAGTATGCAAATTTAAACTACGGCGTTGATGACTTTATGAAAGGCAAGATCAATGCCCAAGGCATAGCCTTAGCGAGCTATTTTTTAAAAGGCGATGGAGGTTTTCAAGCCAAAGGTCAAATGCTCATAAAATGGTACATTAATAGCGATCAAAGGCTAGCGTATGACGATATATCAGAAGATGAGGATATGTACGCAAATGATTTATTTTGCGGAGAGTGTAAGGTGGGCAAGGCGCAAACAAAACCATGCGCGTGGGGGCATTATAGGATACCAAACAGCGGCGATCTTGATGTGGGAGCTGGGGAGTTTAGTCCTAGTCCAAAATATCTTAACAACGGCTGGAGCGACTTTAACAAGGATGAGTAAATTTTCTATAAAAAGCTTTTTAATACTATCTCTAGTTTTAGGCTTTCTAAATTTAATAGCTAGCGAAAATTTGCCGCACATAACGAGTGTTGATGATATCAAGGTTGGTAAAAATTTGACTTTACAAAACGTCAAATACTTCTTAGACGGCGAAAAGGCAAGCTTTGTAAATTTAGACAAAACACAAATAATGACGCTTAATTTTTGCTGTGGAGGTAACGGCGAAATTCAAAGAATAAATGTCAAATTTTATGATAAAAATTTGACTAAAGACTATATAAATTTCAGCAAACTCAAAGAATTTACTACAAATTCTGGTATCAAGCTTGGCGACAAACAAGAACAAATTTTAAAAAAACTTGGCAAGCCAAACAACCTACTAGAGAAAAGTGACACAACTACTGTTACCTATACCACTGAACAAAATGAAAGCAAACTCTTGCAAGAATTTGACATGCCGCTCTACTATGAGAAATTTATCTTTTATGGCGGTGTTTTAAAAGAATATGAATTTGGCTTTGAGTATCCGTGATTTATATAGTTTTTAAAAACCAAAATAACCTACAAATAGTCCAAATACTCACCAAACAAGGATGAGTTTAAAGGTATCACTTTGACATAAAACAATGATAATATCTGGCGTGTCTTGCTACAATCCCCAAAAAAATAATACTTTAGCTATATATGTTTTAAAAATTTGTCCGATATGGCTTAGACTAAAACAAGGAAAGATATGAAAGAAAAAAAGCTGATCATAAAAGACATTCAGGGTGAAATTTACGTCATAAGCCAAGATGGAAGCATAAAAATGCTAAAAGATGGCGATGAAATTTACGCTGATCAGAAAATTTTTACTAAAAATTTAGATGCCAAGATCACTTTAGAAAATGGCGAGCAGGTAAATTTAAGCGCTCATCAAAGCATAAATTTAGATGAAATTTTAAAAATCTCAGCAAAAGCAGCCGAGGAGCAAAGCGATCACTCTAATGGCTTTGGCGCGAGCGAGGGCATATCTTTGAGCGCGGCTAGCTTTGTCACAAGCGGACATAGCGCAAATATCCATCAAATTTACAACCAACACAGATCTTTAGAGCCAAACGTAAGTAGCGCCCAGCCAAGCGAGCTAAAAAGCATCTCAGGCGCTTCTAGCACGCTGGTAGAAAAAAGTAGCACCGCTGTGGAGCCAAAAGAAGAGCCATTTATAGACACGATAAATAAGATGACTATCTCAAATCGTGGCTTAGATGCAAACATTTGGCTTTATGACTCAGCTAAAAACCATGGACGAGGGCTTGACTTTTACAATACAGAACCAACAACCAAAACCATGCTAAAAGAGTGGAGTGCAAATCACCACGTAAGTGCGACAAGTACATTAGATGACTTACGATACGGTACAAAAAGCGACGACACTATTTCTACTAAACCAGCAGATAAACGAGCAATACTAATGGACCGCACACCACTGGCAAATGAGCTCGCCATCATAGGACGATCCCCAGATAGTAATGCAACCACAGATAGAATAGGAGATACCATTGGAAGCTATAAAAATCCAGATAGAAAAAATGGTAATTATAATCTATATGAGTCAAAGATAGTAGCCGATGGCATAATCGCTAGCTTCGATGGTTGGATATATATTAGAAATCACTCACTTGTTAATGCATTTACTTTTTTTGACCTAAAAGAAAGACAAAACTATAAAATTGAATTTGATGGTAGAGAAATTTTTTGGAAAGCTTTTGCAGATTTAACAGGCACTTATGAAACTCCATATATAAATGATCTAGGCAGTAATGTTAATTTAACACAAGATGGAGGTTTTTATAAATTTCATGTCGAAACATCTGATGAGTTGTTTGAATACTCACTAAAGCTCAGTATAAATAATAATAGAGGTGGTTTTCTTTATACAGACGATGGTTCTATAAAACTAGTCAGCAACGCCTACATGGAGGCTCTTGCTCAAACTGGTCTTGTGACAAAAGAGAGCGATACCTTCTATAAGGCGATCAAAAGGACTGACGGTACGAGGTTTGGCGACAATGCAAGCGACTTTGATAAGCCATTTGATCTAAAATTTGAAGGCACAAAAGATGTTGGCAGCAACGATGATGATAGATTTATCTTCAACTCACACGATATCGACGCAAAAGGTGGCATAGACACGCTAGTTTTTACCCAAAACGTAGATCTAACAAAGATAAGTGAGCTAGATAAGCGCCTTGAGAGCTTTGAGCGCATCGAGCTTGACGGCACAAAGGCAGTGAAACTAAGGCTAAATGGCCAAAACATAAGCGACATGATAGACTCCAACCCTACCGAGGGGCCTGATGGTAAAGTAAGCCTAAATACCATCCTTAAAATTTCAGGCGATAGTGACGACGTGGTGCAGCTCGTTGGAAATTTCATAAAAGCTACAAGCGCCGAGGTAGCTACGCTAAATACAAAAAATAGCGTAATCGGAGCTGGTTATAACAAACTCGATGAAGTTGGGGGCGAAGCGGTCAATCAAGTCTATAGAGGCGAAAACAACGCTGGACAGACATTTTTCGTAGAGATAGATAAAAACGTGCATGTCGAGGTGATGTAGTAAATTTACAAGAGCTAAAGACCTCATCCCAAAAAGCCACCAAACTATATAAATTTTAAGAGATTTTCCGATATTACAATACACACTTTTACAGGGATGAAAAAATGCCAAATTTTGACGCCATAAGGATCGGCGTTATCAAAAAAATCAAGGGTGAAGCCATCGCCATAAGCAGGGACGGCACTATGAGAGTGCTGCACAAAGGCGATGAAATTTACCTTGGTGACGATATAAAAACGAGCGAAAACTCGAACCTTACCATTGTTTTTGATGACGGCGAAAAGGCTTATGTCGGCTTTAGCTCGGTATTTCACACGGTAAATGTCTTTGCTGAGCATAAAGGCGAGCTAGTCATCCCAAAAAATGCAAACATCCTTGAAAATCACAAAGAACACGCAAATGACGATGATCAAATCTCCCATCAAGAGCTATCTTCTCACGGCTCATCACCACATAACTTCGCCTCTGCTAGCAGTGGCGGCATCAAATTTGAACTAGGTGGCCACTACTCAAATATCTACGACTTCTACACTGGTTTGCGCGCTCTTGAAGCTAGGCATGACGAGGTCAAATGGCCAGTTGGCGAGGCAAAAATCGGCGGGGTCTCTTACGCTGGATTTGGCGGTCAAAACCTAAATTTTACACCTCCAGAGCCAAACATCGTGCTAAATTTTAACCTCACAAGCGACACTGGCGAGAAAAAGGGCTTTTTAGGAGGAGCTCAGCTAAACTCGCTACCAAAAACTCCTGATGGCAAAAAGATCATCACAAGCATAGACGCCCATATCCCAGACGTTGCTAAAAATGGCGACATCATCACGATAAAGACAAATATGAAAGGTGGCGGCAAAACTAGCAACTACAAAGTAAATACGATAACAAACGAGCTAATCCCAGTTGATAGCACTGGCACGCCCACTGGAGCGCCTGCTACACCTATCGTAAATGGCAAAGCAGAGATCACTGGAGTTGAAATTTTAAACCATGGCAAAACAACCGTGACAAGCTCATACACCACTGGTGGCAAGACATTTACCGCGCCACCAACTGCTTATGAGCTAAACGACACGCCAGCCATCTCAAAAGTGACAGCCACGCTTGATCTTGATAAAAATGGCGACGGCGTGATAGATGCGACCGAGCTAGGATATGGCAATGGCACGAAAACTAGCGGCATGAAATTTGTAGTGCCTGATGAGCTTAGCACTGGAGATAAGATCACGTTTAAGCTAAATGAGCCAGGCAAACCGCCAGTTGAGAAGAAATTTACACTAGATAAAGAAAATGGCACAGCCACTGACGAGGACGGCAATACCTATACATTTACGACCGATGAAAATGGCGCAGTTAGCTTTAGCGTGCCAAATATCGCAAACATCACAGCAGGAAGCAGCATAGAAACTGGCGTAGTTGATAAATTTGGCAACGTCTCAGCCACAAGCACTACGCCAAGTAGCAGCGTAAGTGACACAGTCAAAGTGACGCTAACAGCTGATAAAAACGGCGATGGGCTGATAAGTAGCGACGAGATAGGAGACGGCACTTCAAAGGTTGAGATAAATTTACCTCGCACTATAAAACCAAAAGAGAGCGTCACTATAAACATAGGTGGCTCGCCAAAAGAATTTGTCGTAAGTGACAATGGCACAAGCGTTTATGATAAAAATAACCCAAGCATAGTAGTGCCAATAGTTAATGGTAAATTTGAAGTGCCAGGCGTAAGCGTACCAGTGACACCTGGCTCAAGTGTATCTATAAACACAACAGTTAATGACGAGCATGGCACGCCAAAACCAAATGGCTCAAGCAACCAAACCACTCCAAGCGTCGTAGTAGCTCCTCCTGTAAAATCAGCCAAGATAAGCTTTGATAGTGACTTGGGCTCTAGCAATAGAACACCAGATGGCAAGATAGATACCTCAGAAAACAGATACAATGACGGCGACCCAACAAAGACAGAGGCCTCTATAAAAATCCCAAGCGTGATAAAAGAAGGCGATAAGATAGCCATCGATGTCACCAACCCAGACGGCAGTAAAACGCACAAGGTCTACACATACACTAATGGCAAGATAATCGCCCCTGATCACAATGAAGTGCCACTAAATGATGGTAAATTTAAGATCACAGTGCCAATAGAGCATGGCAAAACCACAAGCATAACGACGACCATGATGGACAAGGCTGGCAACAAAGGCGAGAGCGACACAAATGAGATAAAATTTAGCGACAGCCCAGTGGCGAAATTTGTCAAAGATGCTGACGGAGACGGGCTCATAGATGACACCACTGGAGCCATAACGACCTCTGATGTAAAGGTCTATCTCCCAAGTAGCGCGGTGCCAAAAGATGAGCTAAAGATAAGTATCCTAAATCCACTTACCAACAAACAATCAACCGTGAGCTACATCCTAGACGATGATGGCGTACATATGATAAACAAAAAAGATCCAAGCGATATAAAAGTGATAAGTGACGGCGCTATCACCATACCAGACGTGACGGTAAGTAGCAAGCGTCCGACCTTAGTCGATGCGACCCTTATAAAAGATGATGGAAGCGCAATCTCTGGCACTTCAAGTGGTAGGCTATTTGCCTTTGGAGTGCTTGACTATATAGACGATGTAAAGCTTGTTACAAAGATAGATAATGCTGATATCCACTCCGCAAAATACCTAAACGAAGAGGACTACGAGCACATCATCTCGACAAGCCAGTATGAGTCAAATCTGGCCCAAAAGATAAACTATAGCATCGCCCTTACTAATGACGAACAGCCATACATTAAATTTGGTATAAATAAGCCCGATACCACAAGCGACGGCAAAGGCTACGTGCTAATCGAGATAAAAGACGAAAACGCAAATGTAAGCGACAGCTTTATAGCCAAGATCGAAAACAACACCGTCATAGCAGACTTTGAAAAGGTTGGCAAAAAGCTAGATAGAACTCACCACATCATAGACGCCACCTACGTGGGAACTGACGGCGTGCCTCAAAGAGATGATAACCTAACTATCACAGTCGATCTTGACTCAAAGCCTGATAAGCTAATAGAATCTGACTTTGATAATATAAAAAACAGCTCTGGCAACTACGCTATAAATTTTAGCGGCAAAGGCGAAGCTGCAAACAATCCACACGATGAAAAATCAAAAGATGTAGAGGTCATAGACGCTGAGACGTCTGAGAAGACGACACTGACACTTGATAGAAATTTAAGCTACTCTGGAAGCTTTAACGTAGCGCAAAACACCGGTAGCAAAAACTACATAGTAGAAAGACTAGATGATGCAGGAAATTTAGCTGTTCAAACCGTGACTATGGTGGCAAACAAAGGGCTTGACGTTGATATGTGGTTTTTTGACTGCACAAATACAGAATTTTGGTCATACGATCCAGCAGTTACGACTGGTCCAAGAGCGGACAATATCTCTCCTGGAGGATATGGATACCACGTAGCAAATCACTATGAGGCATGGACGAAATGGGCAGGAACTGGCGTAAGTGCAACTACAACTTATAATGAGCTTTCTTTTCAAGGAGGCAAAGACTGGAAGCTAAAATCAACAAGACCACACGCAGGTGAGCTAAACACAAACGATATAGCAAAAGTAGGACACTCTCCAGAAGCAAGCGACACTGATCACACTGGGGCGCATTACAACCTAAATAAAACTGGAAACTACGTCCTTGAGGAGGCGGAGCCTATAGGAACTGATCTGATCATGAAAATGAAAGGTTGGATATACATAAAAGAAGATGGCCAATACAACATAGCAGCAAAGCACTTTCAAGATATGGTAGATGTAAAAATAGCAGATGAAAGTTTTGGAAAGTGGGCATATTGGTTTGGCTCAGGAGACAATGGCCCTCACGGAGGCAATCATATTTATAATCTAAAAAAAGGATTTTATAGGATAGAGGTTGATTATGTTGATAGGACGCAAGATACATTTTTAGACATAATGATAAAGAAAAGGTCACAAAATGCTAGCGACTATAAAATCATAGGCTCACAAGGAAGCGGCACGCACCTTTTTAGTGATAGCTACGTAAAAGCCCTACATGATAAAGGATATGTTAGCGATGAAAAAGATGGTCTTATAGCTGGTAAAAAGGGGTATAGAAGCTTAGTAAATCAAGAAAAAGATACAAGCAAGCCAGCAAAATATTTTGGTGATGACACGGATGACTTTAACAAAGTGATACATCTCAAACACAATAACGATAGCCTTGAAGGTAGTAACCTAAACGATGTATTTATCTATAATGGCAAGAATATAGACGCAAAAGGTGGCGTTGATAAGCTGATATTTGTTGAAGATACAAAACTAGAAAAGGTGAGTAATTTAAATGATAACCTAAAAAGCTTCGAACGCCTGCAGCTAGGCACAGAAAACCAAGCTGTTTCAATATCATTTAACACAAAAAATGTTCTTGACATAATAGACTCTAGAACAACAAAGATCACAGAGGGCGAATACTCAACTTTAACAACCGTATCTGGCACTGAAAGCATAAATACAGTTTTAAAGATACTAGGAGATAGCAACGATATCGTAAAACTAATAAACGATGGCACAAATAAATTTGAATTAGCAACAAACGAAGAGGTCACTTTGCTAAACTGGAAGCACAGCAAAGCCATAGGTGGCAGCTACAACAAAGTAGAAACTGATGGTAACGGACGTGTAAGAGAATTTCAACCAGATCCAACGCATAACCCAGATGTATGGAAAACATATAAAGATGCAAGTGGCAAACCGATCATCGACTCCTACGACACTCCAGTAAATCACGTCTATAAGGGCACATACACCGATGGAACTAGCACAAAAACATTTTTCGTTGAGATAGATAAAAATATCAAGATCACTCACGAAGGAGATGATCAAAACAATACCTTTACCTACGAAGGCAACAAGATAGACGCAAAAGGTGGCGTTGATACGCTCATCTTTACTGAAAATATCGATCTTAGCAAAGTGGCTGATCTAAATGATAAACTAAAGAGCTTTGAAACTTTACAGCTTGGTAGCAAGAGCACTCAGGCGGTCTCCATAGGACTAGATGCCAAAAGCGTGCTTGATATCATAGACGCACAAGTAACAGATGGTGGTCTAAAAAGCGTAAATACCGTGCTAAAGATCAAAGGCGACAATAATGACAAAGTGGCGCTAGAGGGCAAAGGCACTATCTTCACGCAAGCAACAGACAGCGAAGTGGCAGCACTAAATTTAAAGCATAGCGCTTCAGGTGATACGTACAACCAAGTGGCGATTGATGGTAGCGGACATGCGCTAAATCAAGTCTATAAAGGCGTATATGGTAGTGGAGCTGGCGCACAAACATTTTTTATCGAGATAGATAAAGATGTAAGTGTAGTAAATTTGGTGCATTAAATTTAACTTTTTTCAGGCTAAAATTTATAGTTTTATATTTAAATTTCTTAAAAACAAAAGCTTCTTGTAGATTTTTAAACTTAGTTTAAATATTTAAAATGTATAATCCAATTTCTTTTATCAAGGTGGTTGGATAGCTCAGTCGGTAGAGCAGCAGACTGAAAATCTGCGTGTCGGCAGTTCGATTCTGCCTCTAACCACCATTTCTTTTTAATAAAATTTTTCTTGAACGTGGACAGATGGGTGAGCGGCTGAAACCACACCCCTGCTAAGGGTGCAGCTCTTAATCGGGGCTCGAGGGTTCAAATCCCTCTCTGTCCGCCACCACTTATAAACAATCACAAACTTTTACCAACTTTTGCAAGCATTGAGCCACGATTTTAACGTTATTTTAAAGCCTTTATTTATAAAATTACAAACTATTATTATCATAACTTTTTAGCTGACTATTTGGCTGACTAGCTCAAAAAACAGCCAAAACATTCTGTCTTAGTCAGCTAAAAGAAAAACAACACCTAAACTCTCACGCCAGCTAGTGATCACAGAATTTAAAAGTTAAAGCCAACAAAGCTTTTAGCCGACGCATACAAGCTTTAAAAGTCTAAGAGCCTTGATAGATGTAAAAAATAGTGATAACACTTCATAGCAATTTTATATAACCCATTCTTACTATGAAATTTCATCTAGAAACAATAGAAAATTTTAGTTAATAAAAGTTGATTTGCTATGAAAATTTGAATTAAAAATTCAAGGGCATTGCGCCCTTGAAATTATGATCTAACAGGTGAAAGATAAGGTTTTTCAGAGTGCATAGACATCTCGTTTTGTTGTCTAAATGCTATATACTCTTCTTCGCTTAATTTTTTTATGTTAGCTATAGTGATCTTAAGAGGTGTGATACCTGAGAGCGGGTCGTGGTCTTGTGCGTTTGCAAGCTCGTTGCCGTCAGCCTCACTATAGTGGAAAGTCGTAAATATCGTACTTTCTCTAAGGTCAGGATTTACGCGAAGTTTAGCTGCGATCCTACCACGTTTATTCTCTACCATTGCGTAGCAGCCATCTTCTAACTCCCTCTCTCTTGCGATATCAGGGCTTACTTCGATTAGCGGACCTTCGATGCCAGCACCATACTCTAGCGGTGGGCACTCTCTTGTCATCGTACCAGTGTGGTAGTGATATACTTTTCTACCTGTTGTAAATAGGCAAGGATAGACCTCATCTGGTACTTCGCTCATCGCGCCTGAGCCTACTGGATAGCCATCAGGTATATGCATTTTGGCTTTAAATTCAGCCTCCATACTTGCACGCTTATCTTTATCGTCAGCGTAAAGTACTGGAGCTAGGCGGAATTTACCATCAGGTAGCATTGATTTGTGATCGGTATAGAGATCAGGTGTGCCTGGGTGATCTTCATCAGGGCATGGCCAGCTGATGCCACCTAGTTTTTCAAGCCTATAGTAGCTGATACCACCAAAGAATTTAGGCATTAGCTTTCTAAGCTCATCCCAAACCTCTTCTGCGCTTAAGAAGTCAAATCCCTCAAGTCCCATAGCTTTTGCGATGTTGCAAACTACTTTCCAGTCAGGCTCTACGCCAGCTACTGGTTCGCTTGCTTTTCTAGTTCTTTGAACGCGGCGAGATGTGTTGATAAATGTTCCATCTTTCTCACCCCAACCAGCTGCAGGTAAAACAACGTCAGCTTTTTGAGCACTTTCAGTAAAGAATAGATCTTGTACGATAAAGCAGTCTAGGTGGTGTGTAGCATGCACAAAGTGCTCTGTCCAAGGGTCACTCATAACAGGGTTTTCGCCGTAAACATAAAGCACTTTTAGCTCGCCACTATCCATCTTATCAGGTGCGTATGTTAGTTTAAAGCCAGGCACTGGATTAAGCTCGAAGTGCCAAACTTTTCGAGCTTGCTCTTGTGCGTAAGCGCTATTTACTGCACCTGCTGGGATGACATTAGGTAGTGCGCCCATATCACATGAGCCTTGAACGTTGTTTTGTCCACGGAGTGGATTTACTCCAGCGCCTTTTTTACCTAAATTTCCTGTTAGGATCGCTAAATTTGAAAGCGAGAATACATTTGATGTGCCGTCGCTAAACTGAGTGATACCCATAGTGTAGCAAATAGCAGCACTGCCAGCTTTTGCATACATCCTAGCAGCCTCAGTGATAAGCTCTTTTTTGACACCAGTCTCACGCTCAAATCTCTCAGGCGTGAAGTCTTTTACCGCCTCTTTTAGGTACTCAAAGCCCTCTGCATATTTTTCGATAAATTCACTATCTTGTAAATTTTCAGAGATGATGACGTTCATCATTGTGTTTAGTGTTTTGATGTTTGAGCCAACTGGAATTTGCAAGAATATATCGGCTTTTTTAGCCATATCGGTGCGTTTTGGATCCACGACGATCATTTTTGCACCACGCTCTAAGCCTCTTTGCATCTGCATAGCGATGATAGGGTGGCATTCGCTTGTGTTTGTGCCTATTAGTAAAAATACATCTGTATCAGTCGCAAATTCAACAAGATCGTTTGTCATTGTTCCGTTTCCAAGGGTGCTGGCAAGACCTGCCACTGTTGGAGCGTGTCAAAGACGAGCGCAGTGATCTACGTTGTTGCTTCCTAAAGCACGAAAGAATTTTTGAAATACATAGTTGTCTTCGTTGTTTGAACGAGCTGAACTAAAGCCCATGATAGAGCTTGGACCATATTTTTCAACGCTATTTTTAAAAGTCTTTCCTAAAAATTCATAAACCTCTTCAAAGCTAACCTCTTCAAGTTTGCCCTCTTTGTTAAACTCTCCGTTTAGTTTTCTCATCATTGGTTTAGTTAAACGTTTTGGAGAATTTACAAATTCCCAACCAAACATACCTTTTAAGCACAACTCGCCATCATTTACATGATGGTTCTCAGTCGGCTTTGCATCGACTATCCTACCGTTTTCTACGATAAGGTCTATGCCGCAACCAGTTCCGCAATACGGACAGGTTGTTTGAACAATCTTTTGCATAGATTTCCTTTCAAGTAATATTTCTAATAGTTCGGTTATTATATACCTTATAAAATAAAAGTAGTTTTAAAATTAATTATTTTATTTAAAAAAATTTTAAGTAATATGCAAATTTTGCATATTACTTTGACGCTGAATTTACGGAGCTTTTTATAGTTTTTTACCATATTTTAAATTTGATTTTTAGCTTAAGTGATTAAAAATAAATTTAAAAAATATGAAAATTTATAAAAAGATGGGCGATTGCTCGCCCTTTGAATTAGTTTTTGCGTGTGTTTGCGTCTGGAGTGAAAAGTGGCTTATCAAGAAGCTTGAAGTCGCCTATAAATTTCTGACCCTCTTCGCTTGTCGCCCATTTTATAAATTTCTCTGCATTTTCGATGTCAGTTTTAGGGCAGTGTTTTGGATTTACTGCGATTAGAGAGTAGAAGTTTTTAAGGTCGTTGTCGCCCTCGTTGATGATGACCATCTCAGGATGACCTTTTTGGTTTGCTTCATATTTAATGTAAGTACCGCGATCAGTAAATGTGACGCCTTTTTGCTCAGCAGCAGCATTTATCGTAGCTAGCATGCCTTGACCTGTTTGCATATACCAGCTATCTTTTTCAGGGACTTCGCCAGCGATCTTTTTCCAGATGCCTTTTTCTTTATTGTCTGTGCCTGATTTGTCGCCACGTGAAAAGAATTTGATACCATCTTTTTTGATAAGCTCGAAGCTTTGTTTGATATCTTTACCTTTAAATTTATCAGCGATTGATTTATCAGCGATAACGACGAAGTCATTGTACATTACGGCATTTCTTTTTAAGCCAAAGCCTTTTTCTACAAATTCTTTCTCAACTTTTGGTGAGTGAACGAAAAGTATGTCAGCGTTACAGTCTTCGCCAAGCTTTAGAGCTGCACCTGTACCAACAGCTGTCCATTTTATATCAACACCTGTTTTTGCTTTATAAGCTGGATAGATCGCATCAAGCAAGCCAGTGTTGTCTGTACTTGTTGTAGTCGCCATGATTAGTTCATTGTCAGCGCCAAACGCCAAAACTGCGGCTGCTAGTGAGCCTAAAATAATCTTTTTCATTTTTTCTCCTTTTTAGAAAATGTGGTATTATAGCATATTAAAATAATATGAATAAAAAAATAGGAATAATATTTGGATTTTTTACTTAATGGCTTTGCAGAAGCTTTTAATCTACTTTTAAACGGCAATCTTGAAACATATTCAGCCATCAAGGCTACCCTTTACACATCAAGCGTGTCGATACTTTTTGCTGTTATTGTGGGCTTCCCACTTGGTTTTATACTTGGCTTTTATGACTTTAAAGGTCGCAAAATTTTACGCCTTCTAAGTGACACAGCTCTTGCCATGCCAACGGTTGCGATCGGTCTTATTTTATACGCATTTATCACTAGAAACGGCCCGCTTGGTAGTCTAAATTTACTCTTTACACTAAAAGCGGTCATGCTAGGCCAGTTTGTGCTTGCCCTTCCTATCATCATCTCGCTTACTGCAAGCGTGGTTGAAAATATGGATAGAAAACACTATCTAACTATCCTAAATTTACGCCTTGCGCCAGCAAAGCTAGTTTTTTGCGTGCTTTATGAGCTACGCTACGCTCTCATGGTAGTTATCGCCACAGCCTACGGCAGGATCGTGGCTGAAGTGGGCGTTGCGATGATGATAGGTGGCAACATCAAGTATTTTACACGCACGATCACAACAGCCGTTTCGCTTGAAACAAACAAGGGCGAATTTGCCATGGGTATAGCACTAGCTATGGTCTTGATACTTATCGCATTTTTAGTAAATTTAGCGATCTTTGCGCTAAGAAAACTCGACAAATAGGAGCAAATTTTGATAAAGATAAGAAATTTACACCTAAGCTACGGCAAAAGCGAGATCTTAAATATCCCAAGCCTTGATATAAATACTAAAAAAATAACTGCTCTAATGGGTAGCAACGGCAGCGGCAAAAGCACGCTCATACGAGTGCTCTCACGCTTGCAAAGCCCAAATAGTGGGGAAATTTCACTCTGGGGTGAAAATAAACCAAGCCTTGAAATGCTGCGTAAAATTTGCGTTTTACTGCCTGAGCCTGCCCTTTTAAAAAGAAGTGTTAGAGAAAATTTCAAAGTCATCTTAAAAAGTAGAAATTTACTAAGCGAATTTGAGGAGCGAACTAGCGAAGCACTCGCTCTTGTAGGACTTGATGAGAAGTTTTTAAACAAGCGCCACTTTGAGCTAAGCTCAGGGCAGACGCAGCGCATCGCATTTGCTTTGGCACTTTCTTTAAGAGCGCCATTTTATCTGCTTGATGAGCCGACAAATAGCGTTGATATCGGCACTTCAAAGCTCTTTAGTAAGGCTATAAATTTGATGCACGAGAAATATGGCTGCGGCTTTGTCATCGCAAGTCACGACGAGAAGTGGCTTAGCATGCTAGCAAACGAGTGCGTGTTTTTGCACAAAGGCAGAGTCTGCGAGTTTGAATACAAAAATATCTTTGAGATAGAGGGTGGCGTGCTAAGCTTTGGCGATGATGCGAAGCTAAATTTACCTTCAAATTTTAAAGGTAAAAGCAAGATCACGATCAACCCAAGCAAGATAAAAATTTCTAAAACAGGTGGTGAGGGTCAAATTTCAGGGATTTTGCACTCGGCCTCGCTCTACATGGGCAATGAAAAGCTATTAAAGGTCAAAGTTGGCGACTTTTTGATAAAAATTTTTAGCCACAATGATGAAATTACAAAGATCGGCGAGCGAGTATTTTTAAAATTTAAAGATGGCTCGATGCTAGCTTTGGAGTAAAATTTACTCTCACTTTTTAAATTTAGCCCAAAAATAAAAATGGATATCAAAAAAGAGCTAAATTTTAATAATCCTGCTAAAAAATCATATCTTATATAACTCCCTAAAAATAGCATTTTTAAATATGCAATTAAGGCATATTTAAGCTTTTTTTAACTTTTCTAATTTATTTTATTTTAAGCCACATTAATAAGGCAATTAATTGTATAGTTTCAGTGTCGTTAAAAAACTATTTAAGGAAAAAGGTGAGCACAAAAGAAGAATTTGCAGCTGGCAGAAAACTTTACTACGCTACTTTCTCTAAATTCTTCGTATTTAGTGAAGATGAAAAGAGATTTGATGGCCTTAGTAAAATGCTTGATCTCATAGAAGAATACAGCCTAAACGATGAAGTCTCGCATGCTGTTGCAAAGATAAAAAGTAAATTTAATGAAAAAAGTCCAGAGAATTTGATCACCGAATTTGATGACATTTTTCACACTCCGCCAAGTCCGCTTCGAAACTCGCTCTCTTTTTACGATGAGGGTTATGAAGTGGGGCATGCTTGCGCTGATGTGCGTAAAATTTTGGCTAAGACAAACATCAGAAGAGATGAGAGTAAATTTAAAGAGAATGAAGATAACGTGGGCTTTGTCTTTACGCTTATGAACGAGTTTATCGGTAAATTTGACGAGTGCGAAGAGGAGCTTTTTAAAAATATTATAAATCCAAACATTGATGAGTTTATAGAGAATTTATATGAGCATAAAAATAGTGAAATTTACAAGGATGTGGCCGTTTTGCTAAACGAATTTATCGCGTTTGAGCGCGTGGCACTAAACTCACCAAAACCAGTCAAGATAGACCACAAAAAGAGCGATGGTCTTTCAAGATCTGAAAGTATAAGAAGAGAAAAAAATAGGATAAGAAAACTAAGAACGGAGGGTACATATGCAAAATAGACGCGAATTTCTAAAAAAAGTCGGTCTAGTTGGCGCTGTGGCAGCAAGTGGTGCGGTAGCAGCAAATGCTAATGAAAATTTAAAATCAGGAAAGAGTAAAAAGACCGAAGTGCTTTACAAAAGAAGCAAATACTGGGAACTTTACTACAAACAAGCAAAATAAAATTTGATAGAAATTTAAGAAAGGATGAAAATGTCTGAAGCTAGATTAAACACTACGCCAAACAACATCGGCCGTAGATCGTTTTTAAAAATGGCTGCATTAGCAAGTACTTGTGGCGCAGCCGGCTTTGCAGCAAGCAATGTCACAAGAGAAGTAACAGCTCAAGAGATGGCAAACCCATTTCCAGACTCAAAAATAGTAAAAACTGTCTGCACAGTTTGCTCTGTAGGATGCGGAGTACTAGCGGAGGTAGAAAATGGTGCATGGGTACGTCAAGAAGTAGCACAAGATCACCCAGTAAGTGCTGGTGGTCACTGCTGTAAAGGTGCAGACGTTATCGATATGGTGCGCTCACACTGCCGTGTAAAATATCCGATGAAAAAAGTTGGTGGCAAGTGGCAACGCATCTCTATGACGCAAGCACTTGACGAGATCGGCGCAAAGTTAAAAGCTTACCGCGAGAAAAACCCAGAGCAAGTAATGTTCTTAGGATCAGCAAAAGATAGCAACGAGCAGAGCTACTATATCAGTAAATTCTCTGCGATGTTTGGGACGAACAACCTAGATCACCAAGCAAGAATTTGACATAGCGCAACAGTCGCCGGTGTGGCGAATACGTGGGGTTATGGAGCTATGACAAATCACCTTGGAGATATCCAAAACGCGAAGTCTATCTTTATAATCGGCGCAAATCCAGCGGTAAATCACCCAGTTGGCTTTAGACACTTTTTAAAAGCAAAAGAGAATAATGGCGCAAAACTAATCGTTGTCGATCCAAGATACACAAGAACAGCTGCAAAGGCTGATTATTTCGCACAAATTCGCCCAGGCACAGACATACCATTTATGTATGGCATGATGAATCTCATCTTTGAAAATGGCTGGGAAGATAAGAAATTTATAGATGAGCGCACATACGGCATCGATGAGATCCGTAAAGAGGCTGCAAAATGGACACCAGAAGTCGTTGAAGATGTGACTGGAGTGAGCGCTGCAACGCTAAAAGAGATTACAGAAGTCTATGCTAAAAACCGCCCTGGTTCAGTCGTTTGGGCGATGGGTCTAACTCAGCACACAATAGGTAGCTCAAACACTCGTATAGCTCCAATCTTACAACTAGTTCTTGGCAACATGGGCGTAAGTGGCGGCGGATGTAACATCCTAAGAGGCCACGACAACGTTCAAGGCGCTAGCGACATGGCAAACGCACCTGATAGCTTGCCTGGATACTACGCTAAAAACGAAGCTACATGGAAATATTTTGCCAAAATGTGGAAGGTGGATTACGAGTGGTTACAAGGAAATTTCGTAAAACCAGAGTGGATGATGAAGCCTGGATTTACCCTAGCTCGCTGGTGGGCTGGTGTGCTTGATGGCAAAAATGGCAACGACGCTATTGAAAACGCAGGCGATAGCCTAAAAGCTCTTGTAGTTATAGGTAACGGCATAACATCTACTGCACAACAAGCAAAGGTTCAAGAGGGTCTTGATGGGCTTGAGCTTTTAGTGCTTATGGATCCATTTGTAAATGATGCTGGCGTTGTCACTAATAAAAAAGATGGAGTTTATCTTCTCCCTGCAGCAACTCAATACGAAACTAGCGGCACAGTCGTAGCTACAAACAGAAGTGGTCAATGGAGAAGCCAAGTATGTAAGCCACTTTATGAGAGCATGCCAGATCATGAAGTTTTATTTGAACTAGCTAAACGCATAGGCTTCTATGACGAGCTAACTCGCACTATAAGGGACGCTGATGGCAAGATAGAGTGGCCAGAAGCTGCTACCCGCGAGATAGCAAATATCGTAAAAAGCATCGGACTTACAGGCTGGACACCTGAGCGCTTAAAACGCCACCAAGAGAACTGGGATAAATTTGATGAAAAAACACTTATGGGCAAAGAGGGCACTGACGTAGCTGGTGAGTATTACGGCTTGCCATGGCCTTGCTGGACGGAAAAGCACCCTGGTAGTCCAAATTTATATGATATAAGCAAACCGGTAATGCAAGGTGGTATGGGATTTAGAAACCGCTTTGGCCTAGAGCACAACGGCGTTAATCAGCTTGCAGCCGATGGCTCTGCTCCAGAACAAGGCGTGATAAATGGCGGATATCCTGAGATAACTAAGAAAAATATCGAAGAGGTTCTTGGCATAAAACTTACAGATGAAGAGCGTGAAAAAATGGGCGCTACATGGGCGACTGATGGCAGTGGCATAATCGCTGAAAAATGTATGCAAAAGGGCATAGCTCCATACGGCAATGCACGTGCTAGAGCGATAGTTTGGACATTTGTTGATCAGATCCCTCAGCATAGAGAGCCGATCCACTCACAGCGTCAAGATCTTGCGCAAAAATATCCAAGCTTTGAGGATAAACCAAATCACTACCGCGTATATACGAAGTATAAGAGCTTGCAACAAAGTAAGGACTTCTCAAAAGAATTCCCTATCAATCTCATTACAGCTCGTCTCGTAAATTTCAGTGGTGCTGGTATGGAGACGCGTGCTAGCAAGTATCTATCACGCATTACGCCTGAGATGTTTGCCGACATCCACCCAGAGCTAGCGGCTAAACATGGCATTAAAAATTGGGATTTTGTTTGGGTTCATTCACCTGAGGGCACTAAGATTAAAGTTCGCGCAAGGATCGTGCCATCAGTTAAGCCTAATATGATCTTCTTACCATTCCACTGGGCTGGATATATGCAAGGTGTTGATATGACTGGAAATTTCCCTGAGGGGACAAGACCTTTTGCAGTTGGTGAGAGTGCAAATACCGTAACAAACTACGGATATGATATAGTCACTCAAATTCCAGAAACAAAAGGCGGTCTTTGCCGCATAGAAAGGGCATAATATGAGCGCATTTAACGATAACAATAGACTTAAATTTTACTGCGATACAGATAGATGTATTGATTGCAACGGCTGCGCAGTAGCATGTGATGAAGCTCATGAACTACCTATTGGCGTTAGAAGACGCCGCGTTATAACGCTAAATGAAGGTGTGCCAGGTAAAGAAATTTCAACATCAATCGCATGTATGCACTGCGAAGACGCGCCTTGTTCGCTTGTTTGTCCGGTTGATTGTTTCTACATCAGAGCTGATGGCATCGTGCTTCACGATAAAGATATCTGCATAGGTTGTGGATACTGCTTATATGCTTGTCCGTTTGGTGCGCCACAATTCCCTAAAGATGGTGCCTTTGGTGCAAGAGGCGTAATGGATAAATGCACCATGTGTGCAGGCGGCCCGCTACCAACCAATAGCGAAGAAGAGCGCGAAGTATATGGACAAGATAGAATTGCTGAGGGCAAGGTGCCAGTTTGTGCTGCGATGTGCTCTACAAAGGCTTTGTTAGTTGGCGAGTCAGATGTGATCGAAAAAATCTACAATGACAGAGTTGCTGCAAGAGGTTATGGCGAAAAGAACCTAAAACAAACTACTGTTTGGAAGATCGCTTACTACGCTGGCGACAGACTAAAACTAAAAGCGTAAATTTATAGGTGCTTTTTGCACCTATAAAATTTGTTATTTTCTCTAATTTTATACTTTAAGAAATATGCCTATTTTGCATATCAAATTTTAATTATAATAACGTTTATTTCGTATCAAAATGCATTTAAGCTTTTTGCTTTGTTTAAGCAAGTTTTTACTACAATCCAAAAAATTAAATTTAGCTTTTTGGGCTATCATTTGTGAAAACTTCAAGGAGCAAGATGGAACCGATTTATAAAACGCAGATCATCAAATATAAAGGCGAGCAAAAAGCGCAGGTTGATGATATCTTGGTGCGTGAGATCAAGCTTGAAATTTACATAAATGACAAAAAATTTGGTGCCGTTATGGCAACGCCAACTGATCAAAAGGCGCTTGCTGTGGGCTATTTGATCAGCGAAAACGTCATCACAAAGCCAGAGGACATAACAGAAGTTAAGCTCTCAAGCGACGAGCTAAGCGTCTATGTAAGCGCCAAAGTGAACGAAAAGCGCCTAGAGCAGTTTGACGAAGAAAAGGTCATAATAAGTGGCTGTGGCAGAAGCTCAACGGCAAATATCGACCCACAGGCGATGGCAGCAAGAGCCGTAAAAAGCGGAGCTAAATTTAACAAAGATATGATCCTTGCTCAAATGAAGGAGTTTTACACGCAGTGCGAGCTTTACGAGATGACTGGCTGCGTGCATACGGCAAAGCTTTTTGTAAGCGAAGATAAATTTTACATAGGCGAGGATATCGCTCAGCACAACACGATCGACAAAGCCGTTGGCAAGGCCGTTTTAGACGGAGCTAACTTAGCAAATTCATTTTTGATGGTGAGTGGCAGGCTTAGTTCAGAGATGGTCGCAAAGGCTGTTATGCACGGCATCCCAGCGCTTATCTCAAGGACAGCACCGACTAGCCTTGGCGTGGTGATCGCTCGTAAATTTGAGCTCACACTTTGCGGCTTTGCAAGGGGCGAAAATATCAACGTTTATAGCGGCGAAGAGAGAATTTATGAGTAAAAATTTAGAAGAGCTAATAAAACAAACGCTAAATAAAAGCGGCAAACTTGACTGCGGCACGGCTTTTAAGATCGCAAACAAGCTTGGCATAGAAGTCGGCGAAGTGAGCGACGAGGCAACCAGACTTGGCATCAAGATAGACAACTGCGAGCTTGGACAGTTTGGTGGCTTGGATAAAGACCGCGGTAAATTTACATTGTCACTAAAACTAAAAGAAATGAGCGACGAAAAGGGCAGAGTTTTTTGCAAAGATGCAAGGGATATGGCGGCAGCTAATGGCGGACTAAAGACCATGCGCTCGACGCTTAGAGACTACGGCTTTGACGTGAAGTACTGTCAGCTAGGCTGTTTTAAGGAAAAGAAAGGCAAAAAGATGAGAGTAAAGACAAAGACTTGGATAGAAAACGACGAGGGCGAGCTTATATTTGGCAAGGGTAAAACCGAAGTTTTAGACGTTATAGCCGAGGTTGGCTCGATATCAAAGGCAGCTGAAATTTTAGGCATGAACTATAAAAAATGCTGGTCGCATCTGCAAATTTTGCAAAAGAATTTAAAAGAAGATCTCTTTACGACCAAGCAAGGCGGCGGAGATAGCGCTGGCACCACGCTAAATGATAGAGCACATGAGCTCATAAACGCTTATAAACAGCTTCAAAACGACATCGAAGACTATGCAAATAAGCGCTTTAAAGAGCTATTTTTAAAACAAGACGAAAAGAAAAACGATAAAAAATAAACCAAATTTTTAATAAGGAGAAAACATGTATGTAAAACTAAACGACAGGACTTATCTAAACAAAGATAAGATTACTAGAATCAAGATCGATAGCGTTCAAGACGGCATTCGTATCCGTTTTTATGAGGGTGCAAACCAAGTTGCTAAGAGCCAAAGATTTGAGAGTGAAGCAAAAGCTAACGAGTGGTTAGAAAAAAACTTCTTAAACAAATAACGCAAGTGGGCGCCCTGCCCGCTTGTAACCTCACTTTATACAAAATTTCATTATAATCCCTGCATTTAAGCAAAGGAAAACTGTGCCAACCATAGATGAAGTAAGAAAAAATATCATTTTAAAAGATGGAATTTACTATTTTGACTACACGGCCTCAGGCCTTGCCTATGAGCCTATCGAAGATGAAATTTCAAAATTTTTAAAAACCTACGCAAACACTCACTCAGACAGCAGCTCAAGCGCCGTGCTAACGCAAAAACGCTACGAAAACGCAAGGGCTGAGTTAAAGGAGCTTTTGGGGCTTGATGAGAGCTTTTATCTAATAGCAACAGGTCAAGGCGCAACGGCTGCGATAAAGAAATTTCAAGAGATAATGGGAATTTATCTGCCGCCAACGACAAGAGCCTTGATCGGCGAAGCAAATTTAAGAAGCGTAAATTTACCACTTGTGCTGGTTGGACCCTATGAGCACCACTCAAACGAGATCAGCTTTCGCGAGGGGCTTTGCGACTGCGAGCGCACCTTGCTTGATGAAAACGGCGAGATAGACTACGTGATGCTTGAGAGGACGCTAAAACTAAACGCAAAAAGAAAGATCATCGCCTGCTTTAGCGCCGCCTCAAATGTCACGGGCGTAAAAACCGACTACAAGAGAATTTACTCGCTCGTTAAGAAATTTGGCGGAGTGGTGGCATTTGACTGCGCAGCAACCAGCTCGCATGAAATTTTAGACGCCGCCTATTTTGACGCAGCCTTTTTCTCGCCTCACAAGCTACTTGGTGGAGTTGGGAGTTGTGGGCTTTTAGCGATCAAAAAAGAGCTTTATACAAGTGATATACCAAGCTTTGCAGGTGGCGGCACCATCGCTCTTGCGACGCCATCAAAGCACCTTTTTATAAAAAATGCCGAGCAGCTTGAAGAGGCTGGCACGCCATCTATCTTGGGGCTGGTGCGAGCAAGTCTAGCCTACAACTTGCAAGCAAGTGTCGGAGTGGAAAATATCAAAGCACGCGAAGAGGAGCTGGCAAATTTCTTTGAAAAAGAGCTAGAAAATATCGAAGATATCACCATTTATGGTCCTAAAAATGCAGAAAAGCTGCCTATTTTTTCATTTAATGTGCGAGACATTTCGCCTTATGACTTTGCTGCAACACTTAGCAACAACTATGGCATACAAAGCCGCGCTGGCGTGATGTGCGCTGGGCCTTATGCTTTTGATCTGCTAGGGCTTAAAGAAAATAAAATTTTAGAGAAAAAGCCAGGTTTTGTAAGGGTGAGCATGCACTACACGCATACAAAAGAGGATGTGTTCTATCTCATAAACGCTATCAAATCATCTATCAAAAAACACCGTGAGCTTTGGGGCGAGGAAAAGGCGATGTATGAGATGTTTGGCGGGAAAATTTAGGTTAAATTTTTTGAGTTAAATTTAATATGTTTTAGAGATTAAGCGATTTATTTTTAAATACCAGCACAGATACAACTAGCTATATCATAATCACATTGAAATTTTAAACGCTTTGCTTTCAAATAGCTTCTGTAGAATTAGCTATGTTTTTTAAATTTAAACAGGCTTATCTATATCAAATTTAGTCAGTCTGAAATAAAAATTTAAAATTTATCATAGCAACCCAGAAACCTAACCGCAAAGCAAAGCATATCTGCTTTTCCTTTTAAATTTAACTTATAAATTTAGTTGTGGATATAACTTTTGATTTGCCTAAATTTTAACAGCAAAGTCTTTTAAAAATAGATTTTAAAATTTAAGCATTTTGTTTTTTAAACAGCCTCTGTAAAACTAGCTCTGTTTTTCAAATTTAAACTGGCTCTACATATATCAAATTTGGTTTTGAAATAAAATTGATCATGCCAGCTCATAAGCCTAACCGAAAAACATATTTGCACCCAACAAAATACATTCAAATTTAACTTTTAAATATAGTGGCAGCTACTGCTTTTGCCCTATCTTACTTAGCTTAAATTTTAGTAGCAAAGCTTTTAAAATTTGGATAAAGCTAGTGGCATAAATTTAATAATTTTTAAATTTAGAAGCCGAAATTTCAAATTTTACTTTGAAATTTCATCTTTTATCTTTTGATAAAGCTCCAAAATTTCATCTTTTTTGATGATGAAGCTATTTTTATTTGCAATCAAGTAAGCTGAGCTTTGCATGATATCACCAGCTACTTTTAGCCCATTTTGCTTCATAGTTGAACCAGTTTCGACCACATCGACGATCGCATCGCTTAGCCCAACAAGTGGCGCTAGCTCGATCGAACCATAAAGCTTGATGATCTTCACGCCAACGGCAAGCTTGGCAAAGTAGTTTCTAGTGATATTTGGCATTTTTGTAGCGATCTTTAGCTCAGACCTTGAAAAATCAAGCTCTTCTTCGTTTTTTATGCCGATACAGACCTTGCACTTACCTATTTGCAGATCAAGTAGTCTCACCACATTTGGCTTATGCTCTTCAAGCACATCAAGGCCGACCACACCGATGTCCGCAGCACCTTCGGTGACATATGTTGGTATATCTTGGTTTCGAACCATTAAAAATCTAAAATTTCCCTCTTCAAGGATAAGCTTTCTATCCTCAAACATAAAGCTAGAGCCAAAAATTTTTCTAAAAATTTCAAGTGTATCTTCTGCGATCCTGCCCTTTGGCAAGGCTACTGTTATCATTTTAAAATTTCCTTTTTCTCATCGATTATTTTTTGCATGGCACGAAAGATCAGCATCTTGTCGCAAATGGCATTTTTAAAAAATTTAGATAAAAAGTCGCCATCTCCGCCAGTAAAATATACTTTTTTGCTGCCTGCAAGCTTTGAAATGAGCGTGATAATGGGCTTTATGATGCCGTAACTCACAGCGTCGCTCGTCTTTTGAGGCAATGCATCGATGTCGATTTGTGAATTTAGTGTCACATCAAGGCGTGGTGAGATCGTTTTGTAGGCATTTAACATAGTTGCGATGCCTGGCAAGATGTAGCCGCCAAGATGAAGTGAGTTTGCCATTATATCGACGGTTATGGCACTTCCGGCATCTACTATAACGCCATCATTTATCATATAGCACCCTGCTTTTCTATCTACTCCAAGACCTTGATAGATCGTGTCTATCTCAAAGTAAGGCTCTAAATTTACAAACATTTCGTCATTATCTATCATGCGCAAAATTTCTTCATTTACGCAGATAAAATAGACCTTTTCGTCTGGCTTGTAGTTTTTAAATTCGCTAACTTTTATATGTGTGATCTTGCCATTTTGCAAAAAAGAGGCGTTGGTGTTGCCGATATCACACAAAATCATAACAGCTCCAGCCTTCTTCTTTGAAGTAGTTTAGGGATTTTGAGCAAATTTGAGAGTTGTAAAAGATCACACGTTTTTTGATCTTGGTTTGAAATTTCTCTTCAAATTTAGTGCAAATTTCATTTATCTCGCTGGCTTCTTTGAGCAAAAGCCTGCTCTTTGCACTTCTTAAAAAAACGATCTCGTAGAAATTTTTTGTATCAACACCAAAAAACGCTTCAAGCGAGCGTTTCTTGGTAAATTCGCTAAGGTCAAGCCTTTTTAGATCCCTTAGCAAGATCTTTTTAGCTTCAAAAAGCTCCCAAATTTTTTGGTTCATTGCCCTAGATTAACATACTCGTTATCGTAGTAAAATGCGCCATTACCCATGAAGCTTTTATCTTTTATCTCGTCGCTAAACTCATAAATTTCAGCTCCGCTAAGGTCTAAATTTGTCTTTATAACATAGCCTGTTTTTTCGATTACATAGAGCTTGTTGTTGATGATGGTTGCTGCTGAGAAGATAGCGAATTTGAAATTTACCTTATTTTTCTCTTTTAGCATAAGGTCTGTTCTTACGATCGTGCCATCTTTTTTAAAGATGTAAATTTCATCGTTATGAACTAGCACGTCTTTGATCTCGCCGTCATAATAGACTGTTTGGCTTGGGTTGATGACGATTAGTTTTTTGGCTGTTGCTGCGATTAGATTATCGCCCTCAACGCCTAAAAATATGATGTTGTTAAAGAAATTTTCAGAGCTTACGACCACGTCACGTAAAATTCTACCACTATCTTTTTGCACGATGTAAATTTTGCCATCAAGTGCTGGATAGACGATGAGCGAGCTCATGAAGTAAGGTGCCACAACTCTTGAATCAACCGCAGCGATGTCAGATGAGCTATACTCCATTAGCGTAGTAGCAGTGCTTATATCGATTAGATAGATGTGGTTTGATGCGCTGATAGCTGCAAGTTGGTTTTGATCAAGCGAAGCTGCTACGATCGCAGTTGGAAATTTACCGCTATAAACGCTGTGACCGCTAGGATCAGTCACGTTTAGGTCGCCATTTATGCTAGCTGAGATAACAAAGCCGTTGTTTTCATTTAAGAAGTTGAAATTTTCAGGCAAGATAATGCTTTTATTTAGCCCATTTTTCGTGATGATGTTGCCATTATCAAGCGTTGCGCCATTTGCATTTGCTGATTTGATGTAAGAAGGAAGATCTTTTGACAAAGATATCTCACCAGAAGTTTGCGCAGGCTCAAAATATTGTCTTTTTGTGCCGCATCCGCTTAGAACTAAAGCCAAGGCAAAAGCCAAGAATAGTGTAAGTTTTTTCATTATTTTATTCCCTGATAGTGTTTTAAATTTTTAACTAGAGTTTGAAGTTGTGAGTCAAGTGCGATCTTGTCAAATTCCACATTTGCCTCTTTGATTTTATTTTGTTTTAAAAGCTCAAAACCTTTTAAAAGTGCGTTGTATTCGCTTAAAATTTGAGTATTTGCATCACCAGTTTGTGAAAGGATGATATCTTTTACGATTGGATTTACTTTTAAATTTACAAGCTCGCTAATGCCTTTTGTATCGTTTTTATCGAGCATTTGTCCAAGTGAAAAAAGTGCATATAAGCTTGGCTCTTTCTCCTTTAAAACATTTAAAGCGCTTGCGTCATTTGGGTTTAAGATAAGCTTTGAATAGGCTAAATTTGCCTCCTCAACCCTGTTGTCGTTTAAAACCTTACTAGCGTAAAATCCGATGAGTGCGACGATAGCTGCAACGCATAGCACGATCAGCAAAGTTTTGTATTTCCTAAAAAAACGCTCTCCCTTGATCATACTCTCAAGAAACTGCTCTTGGGCGTCGATCTCTTTTTTTATCTCGGTTAAGTCTTCTTTTATAGCCAACGTTTTTCCTTGCTTTTGAAAAATTTTAATTCGCAGATTTTAGCATAATTAAATTAAAAGTAGCCCAAAATTAAAGCTTGAATGTGATATAATGCCTCAAAATCAATTAAAAGGTTGCTTAATAATGCAAATAGACGACACTCTCTTAAATAAACTAGAAAAACTCTCCGCATTACAAATTAATGATGAAAAAAGAGAAGAGATCAAGAAACAATTAAGCGAAATCGTATCTTTTGTCGATATTTTAAACGAGCTTGATCTAAGCAGCGATGAGGCCGTAGTTAGCTCTATAAAAGGTGGCACTCCATTAAGAGAAGATGAGCCACATTTAAGTGACGTTGTCGATGAAATTTTAAAGCACGCCCCTTCACGCGAGGGACACTTCTTTGCCGTGCCAAAGATCATAGAGTAAAATATGGATCTAATCGAACAACTAAGAGCGCAAAGCTCGGATGCCCAAACCAAAACATCAGAGAGCAATCTCTCTGGTGACATCCAAACGCTTCTAAAAACCGTTGTTTTTAATAAAGCCAGTGACCTCCACCTAGTCTCAAGGTCTGAGCCTCAAATAAGGATAGATGGCACTTTAAGGCCACTTGAATTTGGCGTGCTAAGTGGCAAAGATATAGAAAATTTATGCTACGCTCTAATCACAGATGCCCAAAAGAGCGAACTTGAAAATAATAAAGAACTTGACTTTGCTATTGAGCTTCCAAATATCGGCCGCTTTCGTGGCAACTACTACTACACGATGAATGGCGATCTAGCCGCAGCTTTTCGTATCATACCTATTGACATCCCTTCGCTTGATGATCTAAATGCACCACAAATTTTTAAATATATCATCAAACGAGAAAAAGGCCTTATCCTGGTTACTGGACCAACAGGCAGTGGTAAATCAACGACGCTTGCAGCGATGCTTAATGAGATAAATTTAAATTATAGAAAGCACATTATCACTGTTGAGGACCCAGTCGAGTTTGTGCACAATAACAAAAAAGCCCTATTTTCACATAGAAATATCGGCACCGACACGCACTCTTACTCAAAGGCGCTAAAATTTGCACTTCGTGAAGACCCAGATATCATACTTGTGGGCGAGATGAGGGATAGAGAGACGATCTCTACGGCTATTACAGCGGCTGAGACTGGACACCTAGTCTTTGGCACTCTTCACACAAACTCAGCCATACAAACTATAAATAGGATCGTTGATAGCTTCGATGGAAGCGAACAGCTTCAAGTAAGAAATATGCTTAGCGTTTCGCTAACTGCCGTCATCTCACAAAGTCTGATCCCAAAAATAGGCGGCGGAAGGTGCGCTGTACATGAAATTTTGATAAATAATATGGCGATTTCAAACTTGATACGCGAAAACAAAGTGCATCAAATTTACTCTCAAATGCAGCTAAATCAGCAACAAACTGGCATGAGCACGCAGACTCAAGCCCTGATGAAAGCGCTAAAAGAGGGCTTGATCACAAAAGAAAACGCGCTAGCCTACTCGACTAGCCAGCAAGAACTTCAAAATTTAATAGGAACTGTATGATGGATTTAGTAACTTGGTTTGACATTATCGTCATCGCCCTTGTCCTGATACTTGGTGTAAAAGGCATAATAAACGGGCTTATAAAAGAGACTTTTGGACTTATCGGACTTATCGGCGGTCTAGTTGTCGCTAGTAGATTTTCAGATGTAGCTGAGAGCTTCATAAGCAAAAATATCTATAAATTTGAAAATCCTTCATTTTTACAATTTGTCGCATTTATCGGACTTTGGCTAGTTTTTTGGCTAGTTTGTCTGCTAGTTGGCAAATTTTTATCAAAGATAGTTTCAGTAAGCGGCCTTGGCTTTTTAGATAGGCTTGGTGGATTTGTCATGGGAAGTGGCAAAATTTTCCTCACATTTTCAGCAGTCGTTGCCGTGATGTCAGGCACTTCGCTAAATAAAATGATCGAGCCATACTTTACAAACAGCAAGGTCTATCCGCTCCTACTTGAAACTGGTAGATGGATAACAAATATCGATGTGAAAAACATCAAAAATGAGCTAGATGAGATGGTAGTAAGACCAAAGGATACAAACAAGAGTGATGCATTTATATCAATGGATGCAAATGCGAGCACAAACACCGACACAAATGTCACTAAAGGGGAAGAAAAATGATAGAAAATTTAGAATATGATGCCTTGCTTGAGAAATTTAAAAGAGTTCTTCGCGACAACGGTTTAAAATATACAAAACAGCGTGAAATTTTGCTAAAAACGCTTTATAACAACGACGAGCACTTTACACCAGAGAGGCTATATCTTTTTATAAAAGAGACCTATCCTGAGCTAAATATCGGCATCGCAACTGTTTATAGGACGCTAAATTTACTAGAAGAATCAGAGATGGTAACATCTATCAGCTTTGGCTCTCAAGGCAAGAAATTTGAACTTGCCACAAAGCCACACCACGACCACATGATATGCAGAAAGTGCGGCCTTATCATAGAATTTGAAGACCCTATGATAGAAAAAAGGCAGATAAGCATCGCAAAAGAGCATGGCTTTAAACTAACTGGTCACATGATGCAGCTTTATGGAATTTGCGAAAAATGTTCAAAAAATAATATAAAGGGAAAGTAAGGTGATATTTGACAACCAACACGAAATTCAAAGATTAGAAAGCATAGATGAGCTTAGAAATTTAGGCATAAATCCATATCCACATTTTCTTAGAAGAGATATGAATATCTCTAAATTTAGACTTAAATTTAACTATATAAAAGATACAGAAGAGAAAAAAGCAGAGGGGCAGCTAGTAGGCCTTGCAGGCAGGATAAAGCTGATCCGTGACGCTGGTAAAGCGGTTTTTGCAAACATCGAAGACGAAAATGGAAATTTACAAATTTATTTTAGCAACAAGACGCTTGATCCAGAGTGGTTTAAAATCGTTAAAAAATATGTAGAAATAGGCGACATCGTCTATGTTAGAGGCTACGCTTTTATAACAAAAACTGGCGAATTTTCAATGCATGTAAATGAGCTTAGCTTAGCTACAAAATCGATAAGTCCGCTTCCAGAGAAATACCACGGGCTAGTTGATGTTGAGACAAGATACCGCCAAAGATACCTTGATATGATAATGAACCCTGAAGTTAGGGCTGATTTTAAAAAGCGCTCGGTGATTATAAGCACGATTAGAAGATTTTTTGAAGAAAAGGGCTTTTTAGAGGTCGAAACTCCGATGCTTCATCCAATAGCTGGCGGCGCAAATGCAAAACCATTTGTGACATTTCACAACGCCCTTGGAGTTGAGAGATACCTAAGGATCGCTCCCGAGCTATATCTAAAACGCCTTGTAGTTGGCGGTTTTGAAGCTGTTTATGAGATGAATAGAAACTTCAGAAACGAGGGTATGGATCTAACCCACAACCCTGAATTTACAAGCATAGAGTTTTACTGGGCATATCACAACTACCACGATCTAATGGGCATCACAGAGGATTTATTTAATGTCATTTTAGAAAAGCTTGGCATGGAAAAAGTGATAAATTTTGATGGCATGGAGATTGACTTTAGCAAGCCATTTAAACGCATAAGCTATAAAAAAGCCTTAGTTGAGATAGGCGGACTTGCTGAAGATATCGTAAGCGATAAGGCAAAAATTTTAGCAAAACTAAGAGCAGATGGCTTTGAAGCAAACGAAAAGCTTGACCTTGGCCACTTACAGGCTGAACTCTTTGACAACTACGTGGAGAGCAAGCTCATCCACCCAACTTTTGTCATCGACTATCCGATCTCTATAAGCCCACTTTCAAGAAGAAGCGACACAAATCCTGACGTGGCAGAGAGATTTGAGCTATTTATCGCTGGTCGCGAGCTAGCAAATGGCTTCAACGAGCTAAATGATCCAATCGATCAATACAACCGCTTTAAAGCGCAAATCGACGCTAAAAACGCAGGCGATGACGAGGCTCACGAGATGGATGAAGACTATGTAAAAGCCCTAGGATACGGCATGCCACCAGTTGCAGGCGAAGGCATAGGCATAGATAGACTTGTGATGCTTCTAACAGATAAAAAATCAATCCGCGACGTTGTTCTCTTCCCAGCGATGAGACCACTAAAAACTGAGACAAAGGAGAATGAAAAATGAGTTTGCAAAGCTACGATAAAGAAATTTTTGATCTAGTAAATTTAGAGCTAAAACGCCAGTGCGACCATCTAGAAATGATCGCTAGTGAAAATTTCACTTATCCAGAAGTCATGGAAGTGATGGGCTCAATCCTAACAAACAAATACGCCGAAGGCTACCCTGGCAAGAGATATTATGGTGGCTGCGAATTTGTCGATGAGATCGAGCAAATCGCGATCGATAGATGCAAAGAGCTTTTTGGATGCGAATTCGCAAACGTTCAGCCAAACTCAGGCTCTCAGGCAAACCAAGGCGTTTATGGTGCTTTGCTTAACCCAGGCGATAAAATTTTAGGCATGGATCTAAGCCACGGCGGACACCTAACTCACGGCGCAAAGGTGAGCAGCTCTGGCAAGATGTATGAGAGCTTCTTTTACGGCGTCGAGCTTGATGGTCGCATAAACTACGATAGAGTTATGGATATCGCAAAGATAGTAAAACCAAAGATGATCGTTTGTGGCGCGAGCGCATATACAAGAGAGATTGAGTTTAAGAAATTTAGAGAGATAGCTGACGCTGTTGGCGCTATACTATTTGCAGACGTTGCTCATATCGCTGGTCTTGTGGTAGCCGGCGAGCATCAAAATCCTTTCCCACACTGCGACGTCGTAAGCTCAACTACGCATAAAACTCTAAGAGGCCCAAGAGGCGGCATCATCATGACAAACAACGAAGAGTACGCTAAAAAGATAAACTCTTCTATCTTCCCAGGCATCCAAGGCGGTCCGCTAGTTCATGTCATCGCTGCAAAGGCAGTTGGCTTTAAGCACAACCTTAGCCCTGAGTGGAAAATTTACGCCAAACAAGTAAAAGCAAACGCTAAAAAACTTGGCGAAGTGCTAATAAGTAGAGGCTTTGAACTAGTAAGTGGCGGCACTGATAACCACCTAATCCTAATGAGCTTTTTAAACCGCGAATTTAGCGGGAAAGACGCGGACATCGCTCTTGGAAACGCTGGCATAACTGTAAATAAAAACACAGTCCCAGGCGAGACAAGAAGTCCGTTTATCACAAGCGGCATACGTGTAGGTAGTCCAGCTCTTACGGCTCGTGGTATGAAAGAGGCTGAGTTTGAGCTAATAGCAAACAAGATCGCTGACGTTCTAAGCGACATAAACAACGCATCTTTACAAGAGAAGATAAAAGCCGAACTAGTCGATCTTGCTCATAAATTTATAATCTACGATAAAGCGACATTTTGATGCAAAGTATCGACACATCTCTTATAAAAATTATCACGACCCACTACTACATCAAACGTGACACGATCGTAAATAAGATAGAGTACAAGGGCAAAATTTTCTTTGATAAATTTGAAAAGATCAACGAACCACTAACTTATAGTGTCATGAAAGAGCATGAGGAGGGCAAAGCTATAATCGCCCACTCGCTAATCAATGCAAGTGACAAGGTCGAAAATATAGTCTTTGACTACAACGGCAGAACTCCAGATAGGTTTTGGCATAGAGCGCAGCTTCTTTTAAGAGAAGAAGGCTTTATAAATTTCACAGCCTACGAGACCAAGACGCCAGGACATTTGCACCTTTATGTGCATAAAGGTCACACTACGCTAAATGAAGCTTGCACGCTTGCAAATATGCTAAGCGCAAAGCTCTCACAAAAGCTAGCCAAAGAGTGGAGAATGTTCCCAAATCAAGATATGCCAAAAGAATTTAACATCCTAACTTTGCCATATAACCTCTATCAAAAAGAGCGTGGGGCAAGTTGGTCAAAATATATGTAAGGAGAAATAATGGAAAACGAAGAGTTAAAAGATATACTTTTAGAAAAAGATGATGAGGCAAAGGGTGCAAAACTAAAGAAACTTCTTATGTTTATAGCAGCTCTTGTTATACTTTTTTTAATCATCATCGTAGCCATGAAGCTTATAAACTCAAGCGACTCAACACAAGCACAAAATGAAGCCGACTCAAGACTAGTTCTGCCTCCAGTGCCAGCAGAGCAGCCAGTCGATACGCAGGTGCCTGCACAAGATACAAATTCAGATGTTAAAAAAGGCGATACACAACTTTTCGAGCAAGTGCCTATCGTGCCTGAAAACAAGCAACAAGATGATTTTGAAGATATGATCAAAAAGCTAAAAGATAAAGAAGGCGCAAAATCAGCTCCTAAAACTGAAGAGCCAAAAGAGGTAGTAAAAGCTGTAGAGCATCCAGCTGAAGCGCCTAAAAAAGCTGAGGCAAAGGTAGAGGCTCCAGCCAAAAAAGCTGAAACAAAGCCAGCTAAAACTGAGGTAAAAACAGAGAAAAAAGCTGAAACTAAGCCCGAGAAGAAACCTGAAACAAAGGTAGAGAAAAAGGCTGAAACTCCTGCAAAAGCAGAAAAAGTAGAGAAAAAAGCTGAAACTCCAGCAAAAGCTGAGAGCGTCGCAAAAGGCTCTTATGTTCAAGTATTTGCAACTAGTAAATTTAACCCAAATGCCGACTATATGAAAAAAATAGCAGCCAAAGGTTATAGCTACAAAACTATAAAAGCTGGCGAGCTAACTAAAATTTTAGTTGGTCCATTTGATGAAAAAGGGCTACAAAAAGCTGTAAATGACATAAGAAAAGATGTCAATAAAGACGCTTTTGTCTTTAGAGCAAAATGAAAACCTTTGCAGTTTTTGGAGATCCGATAGCTCACTCGGTATCTCCAAGACTACACAACAAAGCCATTGCCGATCTAGCTCTTGATGCCCTATATACTAGGGTTTTGCTAAAAGATGGCAATGAGCTAATCAATAAATTTAAATCCTTAAAACTAAACGGCGCAAATGTCACGCTCCCGCATAAAGAATTTGCTCTAAATTTAGCCGATGACGCCTCAGAGGCAGCTCAAAAAATAGGCTCTGCAAACACTTTGGTGCTAAAAAATGAGAAAATTTATGCCTACAACACTGACGCACCTGGCTTTTTAAAAGCGATAGCAAATTTCAAAGAGGCAAAAAGCGCCATCATCCTTGGAGCTGGAGGCACCGCAAACGCCCTAGTCTACGCACTTAGATCGCAAAACATAGATGTTTGCATACTAAATAGAAGCAAGGCAAGACTTGATAAATTTAAAGATCACTATGAGTGCTTTAGCTGGGATGACTATAAAGAGCATAAATTTGATCTAGTGGTAAATTCGACCTCAGCAGGGCTAAAAGATGATCTTTTGCCAGCACCAAAAGAGATTTTAGATGGCATTTTAAAAAGTGCTAAATTTGCATTTGATGTTATTTACGGCAAGCAAACGCCATTTTTAAAAGAGGCAAAAAGCCAAAATTTAGCATGCAAAGACGGAGCTGATATGCTCTTGTACCAAGCGGTCTTGGCGTTAAATTTATTTTATAATGGCAGCCTCGATGAGAAAAAGATAGAAATTTCTATGCGAGAGGCTTTGAGTTTATAGGGTTTACAGAACCAGATCGTTCATTGAGTAAAATCAAAATGGAAAAATTATCAAGCTTAATAAATAATGCTCTAAAGCTTAACGATATAAATTTTAACTCCTTTAGCCATTCTAAAAACTGGATAGGCTTTTTTGAGATAGAGGATGAAAACTGGACCTCTGAGGTAGATACTGCGCTAAAACTTTTCGATAAATATTTTAATAAATTTAAAAATGAAGTATTTATCATAAGCGCTTTAACCTATGATGATACTAACTTGAACGATGAAGCGCTTGAAATAAAACAATTGCACGATAAATTTAAAAAGCTAGGCATCTTACAAGAGCCAAATGAACACTTTGATCTTGGTTTAAATAGTGAAATTTTGTTGCCTGCCATCTGCCTTAGGATAGATACTTTAAAATTTGATGAGATCAAATATCTAGCTAAACTACTCATGCTCTATACATACTCCTTAAATGAGTGGTGCTTTTTCATCTTTCCAAGCCTAAATTTAGCGCTTTATCCGCATGATGAGAGAGGAATTGGCTGCATCGGACTAAATGACGATACAAAAAATGGATTAAATTTTTTAGAGTTTTGTAAAAGAGAGAAAAATGCAAAGGTTGTTTTAAGAGAGCAAAATACCAACTAAATTTTAAAATCAAACAAAACTAAAAGCCTCCCTTGCCGAAGCAAAGGAGGGAAAAATTTACTTTTCAAACGCTTTTTGCAAGCTAAATGGAAACGCTTGATAGCCCATAGCATTTGTCATCTTTATCTCGATGCTAGGCTCTTTTGCGCCCCACTCAAACTCATCGATGTGCGGGCTAGGAAGTCCTACTGGGCGGCCTTTTGCGATGTCAAACTGCATACCAGCAACGGCTGAGTAGACCATAACGCTATCAAGGTCATCTTGATACTGCGTAAGGCTAGTAACTGAGCTATACCACTCTTTGCCGCGCTCTTTGCCGTACTCCCAGATCTGCTCAACGGTCTTTTTGTTCTCATCGATCTTATAAACGACCGCACGAGAGTACTTCATGCCAGCGATGGCTGGTTGCTCCATGCCCCTTGTGTCGCCATTGTCAAAGACACTTAGATAAATTTCGCCTTTTTTAGACTTGCTATCTATCCTAAATGCCGTGTGCTGAGTCCATTGCCAGTCAAAGCCACCTTTATCGCTCTCGTATCCTGGGCATTTTGAGTACTCATCTTCGCAGACGATCTTGTTGCCTTTGCTATCAACTGGCTGAAGAAGCTTATCTTTAAATTTATCGCTCCAGCCCTTGTGAGCACCCATGATCCATTTTACTTGTTTGTCACGGCCGATCTTTATAACTGCGTCTTGGTGGCGGCTTGAGATGATGATGCTATCGTCACTTGGATCGTAATCCACGCTATTTACGTGTGCCCAGTTACGTCCTGGACCTGCTCCTACGATATCGCCCCATTTATCGTGTGTATCCATAGACTGAAGTTCATCAGAGCTTGCTGTGTGGCCTGCTTTTTTAGCGTCTATGTTTAAGCAAACTGCACCTTGGTCAAGCGTTTTTAGCACGATATCGCGGTAAGGATCGAGGATTTCATATAATCTAAAGTCATCAACTACGTTGCCGTCGCGGTCAAGCTCAACGATGACGTCGCGCACTGTTCTTACGTTTTTGCCATCAGCCCTTTTGTAGTCGGCATTTGCCACGCGCAAGAAGTAGTGTCCGTTTTGTGCTACGTCCATCGAGTGAGAGAAGTCGTTGTAGCTAGCTGGTAGCTCGCGGTTGAAAATTTCTCTACCCATGATGTCATATTTTGCGTATCTTTGGCCATATCCCCAAGTCATCGCGCCGTCGTCATTTTGCTTAAAGCCCATCATTACACCAGCGTGAAATGGCTGTTTTAGGTCATAAATTTTACTTGGCTCAAGATACCATCTAACCTCGCCTTTTGTATCAAGGATGAAGTTATTTGGGCTGTAGTTCCACTCGATCGCACCGCCGGCTGGGTTGTTCCAAACGACTTTTGTGCCCTTGCCTGTTTTATTTACAAAGTTATTTACATAGTAGAGGCGGTTTGCAAATTTAGCGCTTGCTGGCTTAGTAACCTCGATCTTATCAAATAGCGCGCCCTTTTGATTTGGCGTGCCAGCACTCTCTAGGTAGATAGCTGGGGCGTAAATTTTATAGCTCTCTTTTATATGCTCAGTCTTGCCCTTGTAGCTCTTGTCGTACTCGACTTCAACGGTGTTTTGATAGTCAGGATACATACCAAAAACTGGGATGCCACCATGTGTGCGAAGATGCTTGTCAGCCACTTTGTAGCTTATCACCTGACCGCCTTGCTTTGGCACGATGGTTACTTTTGCATTGCTTAGTGTGTAGCCGCCATTTTTGATGACTGCTGTAAGTGGGGCAGTATCGTATGGATTTACCACTACTTCGCCGATCTGCCCAGTGATAGCGTAGTCAAGTTTAGCTCCGCTTGGACCGCCTATCGCAAAAGCGCTCGAGCAAAGCACAGAGGCTAGTGCAACACAACTCAAAGTCTTTTTCATAACATCTCCTTTAGATAAATTTTATAAACTCTACTCATAAAGCTTATAAAATTTAGAAAAAGCCTTGGCAAAAACCAAGGCTTAAATCAGTAAAAGGAATAACAAAAATGATTTGCTTTGTGTGTAATTGTAGTAAATCTTTATAACATAAATTTCACGCTAAGATTAATAATAGCTTAAAATTTAAAAATATATTTAAAATTTATTAAATAGCGTATCGAGCCTCGTTATCTTCGCCATTTATAAGGTCAAATATAATAAAAATGATGCTAGCAAATTTACCTAGGCTTATTACTACTTTACCTCTCTTAAAAACCTATGTTCTTTAAAAAATTTTCGAAGTGATTTTTGCTCTTTTGGGCCTATTTTGTAGCTTATAAATTTGAGATACCACTTGATATCTTGCTCGCTTATGTCGCGGCTTTTAGCGTAATTGGCTAATATATAATTTGGAATTTTTACATTTTTTTGCAAAAATTTTGCGACCAGTTTTTTGTAAAACGAGCCATTTTTTACGTAAGAAAATCTACCAAAAACAAATGGCAAATTTGTCTTTTCATGCCAAATTTGACCAAGGTCGTAAAAGCACTCTTTGCCCTCGCTTAAGTATGCCTTTAGCGCCCTGTCGCCTATGATCACCTCGCCATTTAGCTTAAGCACCTTGGCTAGGGTGTTTGAGCTAGCTGAGGCAGGGTCTGGTTTTGGGGCTGAGTTTTTGCGTACAAGCACGCTTTTGACATCTTTTTTGGCGACTATTCCAAAATTTAGCTTCTTTAAATTTGCCTTTTTGCTAGCTATGCTTGAGATCACCGCAGCGTCGATCTTTCTAGCGTTTAAGGCTCTGTTTAACTTGCTTGGCACGCCCTTTTTAAACTCTATCGCCTTTTTTATCTGAGAGCTTAGTGGGGCTGATTTTAAAAATACGTGAAATGGGAGTAAATTTAGATAATCAATCTTTCCAAATATCATTTTTCATCTTTTACAAGCTCAAATTTAACTAGCGCGTTTTCGTTGCAAACATCGCGAAATAGCTGGGTTAAGCTCTCTTTTGTGGCACTATCCAAAGCATTTTCGTTTTTTAGCTTTATAAGAGTTGGCTCATTTATCTCGCAAAGACAGTCAAAGAGCGCGTCTAAATTTTTGCCATAGTACTCTGGCAGGTCAAATTTCTTCGCAAAATACTCGTGCATCTTCTCTTTTTCGAGCATCTTTTTGGCATCTAAGATCACGCTTTTCATTGCATCCTCTTCTCATAAAGCAGGTAAAAATGCTCGTAGTGATCGGGCGTGTAGTAGATAAGCCCGTCGTTTGAGTATAAAATTCTCTCAGCGCCGCGCCTGCCGCCATTATAATTCACATCGCACTCAAACCACTTTCTACCATCAGCCTCAGGCAGCCTCTTTTCTCGGTTTGAAAATCTATCCCCACCGATGCTTTTGCCGCCGCTTATCTGCCATAAATTTCCGCTTTTTGCGTCCCAGCCAAGAGCCATTGCCTCTTTTTTAGTTATGAAATTCTTTGGTAGCTTGTTAAATTTATAGATATAAAGTGCGACCTCATCTTTTGAGGTGTATGAGCCCTCAGCCTCTAGTTTTAGGCTCTTTTGACCTTCTTTATTAAGCTGTTCAAGTAAAATTTGAGCGTTTTTGTTTGCCTCGCCACCCTCTTTTGAAAAAAAGAAAGTACCGATGATGATAGCAATGATAAAGGCAACTAGAGCTGGCAAAAGTCTTTTGTTCAAATTTAGCCCTTAAAGAGTGTTAAAAACTCTATCGCCAGCATCACCAAGACCTGGAACGATGTAGTTTTTCTCATTTAGTTTCTCATCGATCGATGCCGTATAGACCTCGACATCTGGGTAAATTTCACTAAATCTCTTTAGCCCCTCAGGTGCGGCGATGATAGAGATAAATTTGATCTCTTTAACTCCCTTCTCACGCAAGAACTTAACCGCATCTATCGCCGTGCCGCCAGTTGCAAACATAGGGTCGATGATGATCGCCATGCGCTCTTTTGCGTCTTTTGGAAGCTTTGCGTAGAAAAACTCAGCCTGCGCTGTCTCTTCGTTTCGCTGAAAGCCCAAAAAGCCAACGCTCGCATCTGGGATGATGGTAAAGACGCTATCAAGCATGCCAAGCGCAGCCCTTAAGATAGGGCATATCATCACCTTTGTAGTGAGCCTCTTTGCGTCTGCCACCGCAACTGGTGTTTGGACTTTGACATCTTTTACCTTTAAATTTCTAGTCGCCTCAAAGATCATAAGGTAGCTGATCTCATCAACTAGCATACGAAACTGAAAAGGCTGGGTGTTTTTATCACGTAAAATGGTTAATTTGTGCTCGATCAATGGGTGTGAGATGAGCTTCACGTTTTGCATTTTTTGTCCTTAAATTTACTGTTTTTACAAGGTTTGTCTTTTACAAAATGCCAAGAGGAGAATTTAGCCCAAAATTGGGCTAAATTTGATTAAAAACCTTTTGCAAGTTTGGCTTTGTAAGCCTCAACATCAAAATCTTTTACTCTCGCTACGCCATCTTCAACTGCAGCTTTTGCAACTGCTGAAGCGACGGCTGTTAGCACGCGCTTGTCAAATGGTTTTGGGATGATGTACTCTTTGCCAAATTTTAGCTCGCTAACGCCACTTGCTTTTAAAACTTCAGCTGGCACTGGCTCTTTTGCAAGCTGTGCAAGCGCTTTAGCAGCTGCCATTTTCATATTTTCAGTGATCTTTTTAGCCCTAACATCAAGCGCACCTCTAAAGATAAATGGAAAGCCCAAAACGTTATTTACTTGGTTAGGATAGTCGCTTCTGCCTGTGCCCATCATAACATCATCTCTTACAGCTACGACGTCCTCTGGGAAGATTTCAGGCACTGGGTTTGCCAAAGCAAAGATGATAGGCTCTTTGTTCATAGACGCAACCATCTCTTTTGTCACAACGCCAGGCTTAGAAAGACCTAAAAACATATCAGCGCCTTTCATCGCATCAGCCAAAGTCCTATCCTCAGTTTCAAGCGCAAATTCAACCTTCTCTGGAGTTAGGTCTGTTCTTTTTGAGTGGATGACGCCTTTGCTATCTATCATCACGATGTGTTTTGCGCCAAGTGCTTTATACATCTTTGCGCAAGCGATGCCGGCTGCACCTGCGCCGCTAACTACGATCTTTATCTTAGATATATCTTTGCCAGAAATTTCCATCGCGTTTATAATGCCAGCGCTTGTTATCATCGCTGTGCCGTGCTGATCGTCGTGCATTACAGGGATATCGACTGCTTCTTGAAGCTTTCTTTCGATCTCAAAGCACTTTGGAGCGCGGATATCTTCTAAATTTATACCGCCAAATGTCGGAGCAAGAGCCTTGCAAATCTCAACGATCTTATCAGGATCATGCTCATCTAGCTCGATGTCAAAGGCATCAACATTTGCAAATTTCTTAAATAGCACCGCCTTGCCCTCCATAACTGGCTTACCAGCGATAGCGCCGATGTCACCAAGTCCAAGAACAGCCGTGCCATCGGTGATGACAGCTACTAAATTTGCCTTATTTGTGTATTTATAAGCTAGTTCAGTGTCTGCATTTATCTCACGGCATGGCTCAGCAACGCCTGGTGTATAGGCCATTGAAAGGTCTCTTGAAGTCTCGCAAGGTGTCTTTACCCTGATCTCGATCTTACCGCCGATGTGGTAGTTTAGTGCCTCTTCTTTAGTTACATGTGTCATTTCTCTTCCTTTAATAAATTTTGTATTCTGTTTTTGATCTCGTTGCTACCTACTACTTCAAGCACTTCAAAGATACTTGGGCTCACGCTTGAGCCAGTTAGCGCTATCCTTAGAGCCTGAGCTAGGTCTTTTAGTTTTAAGCCATTTTGCTCTAAGAATTTATTAGTTAGCTCCTCATATCCCTTTGCGTCAAGGTCACGGTCTAAAATTTGAGCAAATTTCGCCAAAATTTCTTTGCTACTTTCATTTATAAATTTAACCCAAGCTTTCTCGTCATAGCTTTTTGGGGCGTTTATGATCGCATTTGCGCTGTTTGCCATCTCAATTAGTGTCTTTGACCTCTCACGGAGCGAATTTAGCAGTAGCTCACCCTTTACCAAAGCCTTAAAATCCACGCCAAACTCGAGCATATCGTGCGCTAGTCTCTCGTAAGGCAAAGTTTTTATATAGTGAGAATTTAGCCAGTCAAGCTTTTGAGCGTTGTAGGTGCTTGAACTTTTGTTGATATCGTTTGGATTGAAGTATTTAAGCATATCCTCGATAGTAAAAATCTCATCATCGCCGTGGCTCCAGCCAAGACGAACGAGAAAATTTAAGAGCGCTTCAGGCAAATAGCCCATCTTTTTATACTCCATAACGTCAGTCGCGCCATGCCTTTTACTAAGCTTTTTGCCGTCCTCGCCGTTTATCATAGCGACGTGATAAAATTTTGGCACCTTAAAGCCAAGTGCCTCGTAAAGAACGATCTGTTTTGGGGTATTTGAGAGGTGATCGTCGCCACGAATAACGTCAGTTACACCCATTAGCGCATCGTCTATCACAACTGTGAAGTTATATGTTGGCGTGCCGTCGCTTCTTGCGATGATGAAGTCGTCCAAGATATCTTCAACCTTAAATTTAACCTCGCCCTTTATGCCATCATGTATGACGATCTCGCCGCTAAGTGGGGCTTTTATACGGATAACTGGCTCGATGCCAGCTGGAGGTGTGCCAGTAAAATCTCTATATCTATTATCATATTTTGGGCGCTCTTTTCTAGCCTCTTGGCTAGCTCTAAGCTCTTCAAGCTCGTCCTTGCTCATGTAGCATTTGTAGGCTTTGCCCTCATCAAGCAGCTTTTTAACATACTCTTTGTAAAGATCAAACCTCTTTGACTGATATGTCACTTCGCCGTCGTGATCTAGCTTGCACCAAGCAAATGCCTCTTTTATGGCTTGTGTGGCTTCTTCTGAGTTTCGTTTTAAGTCAGTATCTTCGATGCGGAGCAAAAATTTTCCATTGTTAGCTCTTGCGTATAAATAATTATAAAGAGCTGTCCTAAGTCCGCCTATGTGTAGGTATCCAGTAGGCGACGGAGCAAATCTAGTAACTATCATTTTGTGCCTTATTTTTATGTTATAATTGCCCAAAATTATATTTACTAAATACTTAAATAAAGGTTTCATTATGAAAAAATTGCTCTTTTTGGCTGTTGGCGTGTTAAGTGCCTTAAATTTATATTCAGCTCAGATGATAAACGGCATCGCAGCTATCGTGGAGAACGAGCCTATCACGCTTTACGAGGTTTATAGTTTGAAGGAACAGCTAAAGACAACAGAGCAGGACGCTTTAAATTTGCTTATCAGAGATAGACTTGAAGATGCACAGATAAAAAACTTAAATTTAAGCGTGACACCTTTTGAGTTAAACGACAGGATCGAAGCGATCGCAAAGCAAAATGGTATGACAAATTCGCAGTTTAGAAGCTCTATCCAAGCTCAAGGCATGGACTTTTTGGACTTTAAAAACAACCTAGAGCACAAGATGCTTCAAGAAAAACTTTATAAAAGCATAGCTGCTGAGGCTGGCAAAAATATAAATGAGCAAAAAGCAAAGGCGTATTTTGACGCTAATCCTGATAAATTTAAGGTCTTTAGCACCGCTAGAGTCGTAGTTTATAGAGCAAAAGACCCCGATCTGCTTGAAGCTCAAAAGACAAGCCCGAAGCTACTAGACGGCGTGCAAACACAAGAGGTCAGTTTGGACTACCAAAGCATAGATCCAAGGCTTGCCGCTATCATCTCAGGCACAAATAACGGCGACTACACACAGCCTTTGCAAGGACCTGACAGCTTTGATATGTTTTTGGTAAAAGAGAAGATCGGCTCATATACACCAAGCTTTGCTGATGTAAAAGATAGCGTTATAAACGAGCTTTACCAAGGCGAGCAAGAAAAATTAATGAGTGATTACTTCGAAAAACTCCGCGCAAAAGCAAAAATTCAAATTCTAAGATAACTTCAAATTTAGCCATCTTTAGTGGCTAAATTTCTCCAAAAATTTAACTTCAAAATTTATAAGCAAAAACCTACAAAAGCAGTCAAATTTAATTACGATTTTTTGGTAAAAATTCAACGTAAATAGCGTAGATATGAGGGTTGTTACGGCATACGGGGCAAAAGGTGTGATGCCAGCTCCCATCTGCACTAGGTGTTTGCCAGGGCAGCCGTAGCTTAGGCTAAAGCAAAGACCAGCGAGTGTCATGCCAAGAAAATTCCAAAGCATATCATTGTGAGCGATAGGTTAAGTTTCAAAGCCAAATTTGTATTGATTTAGCACCAAATTTGTTACGCTTGCGCAGACGATGATAGAGATGACGCCATAAAACATCGAAAAGTCACGCTCGAAAATTTTGCTTATTGCGCCAACTGAGCAAAATTTACTTCTTTGCATAAATGCGCCGATGATGACACAAATAAACGAGTTAAATAAATTTGCATGCTGTGAGCCTGGACCTTTTTCTGAGCTAAATAATGCGCCATTTTCGCCAAGTTTTAGACCAAAGATAAGTGCTATCAAAAATAAAATAGCAATGATAGTTGGCAAAAGTCCTATCGCCTTTGTAGTAGTTTCGCTCTCAGGCAAAACGTAGCCATTTTTTGAAAATTTATTCTAAAAAAACGCTAGAAATGGCGATTAAATTTAACTATTTAATAATAAAAGAGATTAGCGGAAATTTTCTATAAGTTCTTTAAAAACTTCATAAAGTTTATTTACTTCGCTAATGCTGACACGTTCGTTTTTGGCGTGTATGCGATCGTTTATTACACCAAATTCTATCGCGTCTACGCCAAATTCGGCAAAGTGTCTTGCATCGCTCGTGCCGCCCTTTGTGTTTAAAAGTGGCGTAACGCCAGTGATCTTTGTGACAGATGCCATTAAATTTCTTACGATCTTACTATCTTTGTTTGTTAAAAATCTCTTCGAGCTTTGCTTTATACTAAGCTCGTAACTAAGCCCATCTAAAACGCTTCTAAGATAGCTCTCAACGTCATTTGCGTCAGTTAAATTTGAGTTTCTAACGTTAAACATTATGCTAAGCTCGCTTGGCGTGACGTTGCAAACTTGCATGCCACCACGAATGTCCGTCACCACGATCTTGCTTGGGCTAAAAAACTCGCTCCCTCCGTCCATATCGTGATCAGCTATCTTACTTAAAAGTGGAGCTATTAAATTTACTGGATTTACACATTTTTCTGGGTATGCCACGTGGCCTTGAACGCCCTTTATCACGATCTTGCCATTTATCGAGCCACGTCTGCCGACCTTTATGCTATCGCCAAATTTCTTATCACAAGTTGGCTCAGCCACGACGCAAAATTTTGGCAGATCCCCTATCTCACGCAGATATTCAAGTGCCAAAGGCGTGCCATAAGTGCCATCGCCCTCTTCGTCACTTGTTAAGATGAGGCTTAGCTTGCCATCAAATTTAGCCTCTTTAGCAGCACAAACAAAGGCAGCCACGCCGCTTTTCATATCCTGCGCGCCCCTTGCGTAGATGTAGCCATCTTTTTCAAGTGGGCTAAATGGTTCGCTCTCCCAGCCATCTCCTGGTGGCACGACATCGACGTGTCCTGCAAAGGCTAGATGCTCGCCGTCTCCATAAATTTTAGAAAGTATGAGATTTTTTGTGCCGTTTTTTTCTATAAATTTAGCCTCAAAATCAGGCAAAAATTTAGCGATAAACTCCAAGCTGTCTGCATCATCTGGCGTGATAGAGTGAAATTTTAAAAGCTCTTTTAAAAAGCTAACTACCACTAAAACGCCTTTTTAGAAGGAAGTCCCAAGTAAAATCCCTGGAATTCGTCGATGCCTATCTCCTTACAGACGTTAAAGATTTCTTTAGAATGAACATACTCTGCGATCGTTTTTATGCCAAGATCCTTTGCAAATGCCACGATCGCGCTTGCGATGGCGTATGAGTCTTTATTGATATCAATGTCTTTGATGATAGAGCCATCGATCTTCACGTAGTCTGGCTTGATTTTTATGATGTAAGAGAAATTTGAGTAGCCAGAGCCAAAGTCGTCGATCGCTATCATAGCACCCATGCTCTTTGCTCGCTCGATAAAGACTGAGACGCGCTCAGCACTCTTTAGCTCCTCGTCTTCAACTATCTCAAAAACTATCCTGCCAGCGACATTGTGCTTGTTTAGTAAATTTAAAACCAGCGCAGAGACGTCGCCATCTATCATATCTCGGCTGCTTAAATTTATAGAAAGAACCAAATTTGGATCTTCAGTGAGGTGCTCAAAGCACTTTTTAATCAGCTGTTTTTCAAGGTCTGCGTAACGCTTGATACGCTTTGAGATATCCAAAAATACGCTTGGTGAGATGACGTCGTCGCGGTCTAAAATTCTTATTAAACATTCATATTTTATAGGGATCTTTTTCTCGTCAAATATCGGCTGAAAATACGGCACGATGTTGTCATTTATCGTAGCGTTTTGGATAAGCTTTGAGCGCTCGATCTGATTTGCGTATTCATCTTTTTGACTTAGCCCTTTAAAGTAGCAAACATAGTCTTTATCAAGCGTCTTAGCTGATTTTAGCGCGATGGTCGCCTTTCTTAAGGTCTGGTCGCTATCAAGCGCAAAGCCTATGGTGTTGTGAATTTCTATATCATCGACCTCTACGCCGTTTTCATCTTTTATGCTAAGCATCCTGCCTTTAAAGATATCTAGTAAATTTTCAGCAAGCTCTTCGTATCTGTCAATAAAGTCGTTATTATCTTCAACCAAAGCAAATCTGTCCGCCTCGATACAATAAGCCTTCATATTCTCATTTTTTGCAAATTCTTTGATGAGATTTGCCATCTGTTTTAGTATCTGGTCACACACGTATTTGCCGTAGTAGTCGTTCATCTTGCCAAAATCATCGATATCCATAAGTATCACTTTTGGATATTTATACTCGCTCACATCTTTTATGAGTGCTGCCTTGTTAAAAAGTCCAGTCATCGGATCGATGTATAGCCTCTCTTTTAGTTCAGCGATCTTAATAGTGCTCTCTTCTTTTACTTTTAGATAGTCAAATTTGATGTTTAGATACTTAAATACAAACCAAAGACAGACCGCAAGCCCCAAAAATAGACCGATCGAGCTTAAGATCAAAGTGACAGTCATGTTTTTCATCAGCCACTGAAAATAAAATGGGTCGCTAGTGCCAGTTATCCTTTGATCTATATGCGCTTTAAAGCCTAAAATATATTCATTTACTGCGACAAACATACATACTTTAGCACTATTTTCTGGCAAAATTTCAGCCTTGAAATAATTCTTTTGAAAATCATGTGAATAGATGTCGCCACAGCTCTTGTCTTCGTAGTCTTTATTTACGAGGCTTTTGTCTGACGATGCCTCTATCTTAAAGCCATTTTTGCCATTTTCTTTTAGTAAAAAGACATCACCAAAGGCGGCATTGCTTATGTAATTTTGAAAATCTAAGACACTAAATTTACTTATATTTTTAAAGTAATTCACATATTGATCTGTTAGATACTCAGTCTTTTTTTTGAGGCCAAAGTTGTTTGTAGAGAGCGCATTATTGTATTTATATGAATAGACAGTTAAATTTTCAATTACAAAGAAAGCAAAAAGCAAAACCACGACCAAAGTGACGGTTTTAACCATACTAAAGTGCTTTTTTTGCGATTCGTCGCTTGGCATAAAGTTTAAACTTCCTTTCTTAAATTTTTCTAATAGATTATATCTAAGCTAAATAAAAAATTTCTTTCATTTTTTAATTAAAAATTTAGCTCAAAGTTTAACGATCTTTGCACCATATCCGCCTTGATTTGCCGGTGCATCATGAAATTCTTTTACGCTTGGATGCTCTTTTAAGAAATTTTTAACAGCAAAAGCGAGCTTGCCAGTGCCGATGCCGTGAAATACGCTAACCTCATCAAATCCCATAACAAGACTATCTGAGATAAATTTATCAAGCTTTGCTATCGCCTCGTCAGCTCTCATGCCGTGCAGATCAAGCGAGAGCGAGGCAGTTTTTGGCTTATCTACACTTAAACTTACGCCACCTTTTTTAGGCAAGACTACTTCGTTGCCATTTTTTCTTAAAAGCTCCAGTGGCACGCGCAGATTTATACCATTTGACTCGATCATAGCGTCATTTTTAGAGATGCTTAAAACCGTGCCTTTTATATTTTCATACTTTACTCTATCGCCTACTTTTAGGCTCTCACGCTCAGTTTTCTTAGGCTTAACGATAGCGGCTTTTTTCTCATTTGCCACATTTAGCGCCCTTTGTTTATCTTTTATCTCTTTGAAATTTATAACAGCTTTTGCCGCATTTATCGCTTCATAATACTCTTTTTCAAGGCGCGAAATAGTCGCATTTAGCTTGATCTCATTTCTCTCTTTTAGCTCTTTTTGCTCTTCAAGCAAGCGCTCCAGCCGCTCCTCTTTTGCCGTGACCTCTTTTATCCCCTCATCAAGCTTGGTTTGTAAATTTAGCGTCTTTGTGATGATCTCGTTTAAATTCTCTTTATCTTCGCCGTAAATTTTCTTTGCCTGCGCCACTAAATTTTGAGATATGCCGTATCTTGCCGCCGTTTCAAAGGCGTAAGACTTGCCGATCGTGCCCTTTAAAAACTCAAATTTAGGTCTTTGAGCTGCCTCATCGTAAAGTGCCGCCACTAGCTCAACCTCTGGGTTTTTAGCTAGCAACATCGCAAGGCGCTTGTGGTGGGTCGTGATGATCATTTTGATATCTTGAGTGATGAGACGCTCTATCATGACGCCATACAAGCTCGCAGCCTCCTCAAAGTCGGTGCCAAGCTCGATCTCGTCGATGCCGATGATGATCGATTTTTTAGTAAAAAGCTTTGCAAAATGCACCATCCTGCCAGCAAAGGTCGAGATGTCGTTTTTCACACTTTGCGGATCTTCTATGATCGCGTCAAATTCTTTAAAAGAGCCGATCGTTGAGCGGTTTGCGTCGATACGCATAGGCAGCAGATACTTTGCAAGCAGCGTGGCTGAGATGATTGATTTTAAAAGCATCGACTTACCGCCAGCATTTACGCCGGTAATGAGAAGCACCTTTTTGCTAAAATCCACACTCACACTCTTTGGGTTTTTTAGCGCTGGATGGGCAAATTTCTCAAGTTTGATAACGTGTGAGCTATTTGGTAAAACAAACTCATAGTCACGCGATCTAGCCAAATTTACACGAGCTTGATATGCGTCAAACTGATCAAAAGCGTTATTTATAAATTTCAAAAAGAGCAGGCTCTTGCTCATCTGCAGGCTAAATTTCTTGCAGTGCTCAAAAATGATCTCCTCTTTTCTATCAAGCAGCTCGCTTTGCTCCTTTTTTAGGCGCTCGGTGCTTGCAGGTGCGACGTAGAAGTAGCCGCCCGAGCTTCTAGCGATGACGGTGCCTTTTAGGGCGTGATTAAAGCCGCCACGCACCAAAAGTGCCTCTTGCGAGTTGATGTAGTGCGTCTGGGTATCGACTAGATAGGGCGTGATGTGCTTTGAGTAGATGAGCTTTTTAAGCTCGGCGTCGATCTGGCGCTTTTTCTCGCTAAACGCCTGCTTTATAGCGTAAAATCTCTCATCCACGCTGTCGCTAAACTCGCCGTTTTCATCAAAGCTGTTTGCCATCTGGCTCATCGCTTCAGGAATTTCAACCTTTGCGATCCACTCACCAAGCCTGCCTTCAAATTTTTGCTTTTTTAGATATGAAAAATACTTAATGATCTTTGCAAACTCGTAAATTTCGCTGATGTGAAGCACTGCTTGCTTGCTAAGTCTCATAAGTGCATCATCAAGCTCTTTTATCTCGTCGGGTGCCTTAAAATCATACTTTGAAAGCTCGTTTATATTTTCAAAGTGGATTTTGCTGTCGCCTTGTAAAAATAGCGGTTTTTGCCTTGCTAAAAATGAGTTAAATTTCTCTAAATACTCGTTCAGATCGAGCTTTGCAAATATATCGTTCATTGCTCGCAGCTCGTTATAGGCACGATGACGCCTGAAAGTTCGCTAAATTCTCGTTTTGGCAAAAATGACGCCGTGCCAAATTCGTAGTTAAATTTCTCAGCGCTCACGTTGTATTCGCCACATTTTAGTGTTTTACCCTGCTTAAAGTCAGTCACTAGCTTTGAGATGGCGTCCTCGTTTTTTGATAAATTCTCTTCATAAAAATATACACAAACAAGGATCGCTACAAGCACCGCGCTAACGAGCGCTTTTATACTTTTGCTGATCTTTTCATCTTTTATCGCCCAGATCGCTCCAAAAAGCAGCATCACGCCAGCGATTATTATCAAATTTCTTACCATTTTACGCCTTTATACTTTGCGATGAGCTCCTTGTAAATCTCAGCATGAGGCTTGATCTTTTCTAAAATTTCAGCTCTAACCTCGCTGATATCTTGCTTTTCAACCAGCAAGCAAACGGCTAGATACGGGGCATTTGGCAGCATATCTTTTATCTGAGCGCTATTTAGCTTTTGTGACCTTGCAAGGGCTATTAAAATATCTTTTTTGCCTAAATTTATAAGGCTAGAAATTTCATCCTCGCTTAGCTCTTTTTCTTTTATCTCTTTTAAAATTTCATTTTCATCTTGAGGCTTAAAACTACTTAGATCCATTAATATCCGCCTCTTAGTTGCACGCTGATATCGCCCGCTCCAAAGCCAACTACGATGCCGTCACTTAGGCGGTTTTTCACGCCAAATTCATCTGTAAATTCTATCCCCTCTTCAACCCTCTCGACCTTGTCTGTAAAGATCGGGTTATACTCGCTAAATTCGCTCTTCATATCAACTTCGATAGGATTTTCTCCAGCTGCATAAACTGGCAAGATGACAAGCTCATCAACGCCTTTAAAGCACTCTTTAAAGCCAGGTAAATTTGTGCTAAGTCTTGTGTAGCGGTGTGGCTGAAATATCGCTGTGACGCTGTTTATACCTAAAATTTTGGCGTATTCAAAGACTGATTTTAGCGTCGCTTTTATCTCGGTTGGATGGTGCGCGTAGTCGTCTATTAGGACGAAATTTTTATTTGCACTAAGTATATCAAAACGCTTTTTGATGCCTTTAAAATTTAGTAAATTTTCTCTTATATCTTTAAGCGGCGTCTCGTGCATCGCAGCAAGGATAGCCAAAGATGCGTCTATAGCGATGTGCTCGCCCATGCCAAAGGCTTCAAATTTGCCTAAATTTTTAAGGTTAAAACTGGTGTATGGCTGATAGTCTCTTACAACCATCGTAAGCTCGGTGATATCGGTGCTTGGATAAAGCCTGATCGCGTCAAGCTTAAGCGTGCTTAAAAACTCGTCCTCAGCGTTTATCACTCTAACTTTTGCACGCTCCAAAAAGCCCTTGTAGGCTGCGTAAAATTTAGCTAGATCGTAGTCGTAGTGCTCCATGTGCTCTGGCTCTGCGTTTGTGACGATGGCTAGATATGGGTTTGAGTTTAGAAAGCTAGAATCACTCTCATCAGCCTCAAATACGACGTTGTCGCTTTTGGCGTAGCGCATATTTGAGCCAAACTGCTTTGAGATGGCGCCGATGATGACTGAGCCTTCTATTAGGCTTGCTAGCATCGCTGAAGTAGTACTTTTGCCGTGCGCGCCAGCAACTGCAAAAACGCACTTATCTTCAAGCACATAAGGCAAAATTTCTTTTCTTGAAAAGCACTTTATGCCCTTTCTTCTAGCCTCCACTAGCTCGATATTATCCTCTTTTATCGCAGCTGAATAGACCACAAAATCTTGGTCTTTTATCGCCTCTTTGCAGTGCGGCGTGATGACCTCGATGCCTTCATCTTTTAGCTCAAGCGTCGTCTTGCTCTCTTTGATGTCGCTGCCGCTTATCTTGTGGCCTTTTTCGTGTAAAAATCTAGCGATGGCTGAGATGCCGATGCCACCGATGCCTATGAAATGGACTTTTTTGATCTCGTTGTTTAGCTCTTGCAAATTTTATCCTTAAGTTTTTCGTGATTTTAACAAAAACTACTAAATTTAAGGCTGAAAAATGGCTTTTATTTGCTTAAGCTAAAGCTCTCTTCTATCAGGTCAAAAACGGTTTTTTGCGAGATTTTGGAGTTTAAATTTACGCTTATCCAGTGCTTTTTATTCATGTGATATGCTTTAAAAATTTGCTGCTCATCAACTAGCACCATGGCTAGATCTGGGCTACATTTTAGATTTAAAACCTCGATCATCTCGTCACTTTCAAGACCAAGCTTGCTATCGCTTAGCTGCATAAGTAGCGCAAACCACTTCTTGTTTTTCTTGTGACGAAAGACGCTAAATTTTGGATATTTTGGAAAAATTTGCTCACCTAAAATGCCAAATTTCTCTTTTATATATTTTTTAATCTCGCTTCGTTTCAAATTTCACTCCGAAATTCCTTTACAAAAGCACTCATTTTCGTGATCATCAATGACGCCAACGCCTTGTAAAAACGAGTAGATGATCACAGCGCCTACAAATTTAAAGCCACGCTTTTTCATATCTTTTGAGATGCGCTCTGAGAGCTCGCTACTTGCTGGCATGTCCTTAGCGCTTTTTATGTCGTTTATCACGCGCTTGCCATTTGTAAATTTATAGATGTAGTTATAAAACGAGCCAAACTCGGCACAAAGCCCTAAAAAAGCCTTGGCATTTTTTGGCAAAGAGTAAATTTTAAGGCGGTTTTTGATCGCTCGATCGTCGCTTAAAAGACTTTGAAGCTTTGCCTCGTCATAGCTAGCGATCTTTTTTGCGTCAAAGCCGTCTAAAATTTGAGCAAGCCCAGCTCTTTTTCGTAGCACATAGTCCCAGCTAAGGCCTGCTTGAAAGCCCTCTAAAATGAGCATTTCAAAGAATTTCTTATCATCTTTGACCACCCTGCCCCACTCATAGTCGTGATAACTCTTGCTAAATTCGCTCTTTTTGGCCCAGGCGCAGCGTTTCATCTTTTAAATTTAGCCTCTATCTGCATAAAGCCCCAGGTGCTTCTAGCCTCGCTAAGCTCCTTTTTACTAAGCTCATCTATCATCATCTCTTCATTTTTGCCAAGTCTGTTCTTAACCTCGCCAAATGGGCTAATGAGCATCGAGTCGCCGTAAAAACTCCATTGCTCGTCCTCACTCTTGTGGCTCCCCACGCGATTTACGCGAAGCACATAGAGGTTGTTTGTAAAGGCTCTAACCTTTAAAAGCTCCTCCCAGCGCGCCTGAGAAAAAAACGTGCAAGCCGTTGGCACAAGCACGATATCGACCTTTTTAGCGCTCATATAAGCCCAGCAAACGTCAAAGTGCGCCTCGAAGCCAAACATGACGCCAACCTTAAATTTATCGTAGGTAAAGATAGGTAAATTTAGCTCCTCGCTTGCGTTGCTAAAAAATTTTGCCTCATTCCAATGCGCGTAAGGCATGAGAATTTGCTGGTCATATAGCTTTACTTGCGTTTGGCTAAATTTAGCTAGGCTCTTATAAATTTCTTTGCCTTTTAAATTTATGATAGGTGCGATGATGTTTAGATCATACTTTTTTGCCATCGCAAATAGCGCCTCTTTTTTGCGCTCGCTCTGCTCTTTTATGAGGCTTTTTGGCATGGTGGCAAGCTCTTTAAAAAAGCTATTTAGCACGTATTCGCCAAGGACAACCAGCCTTGCGTTTTCGTCCGCGCAAATTTTAAGGTAATAATCAAGCCTCGCCTCGCTTAAGGGCTGCGTTGGTAGCTGAAGGGCACAAATTTTACTCATCATCCACCTGCTTTATGCTAAGTTTTGCATTTTCTAAAATTTCTCTTGCTTCATTTAAGAGCTTTTTGCCCTGCTCGTGCAGCTTTATGCTGTTTTCTAAGCTCACATCATCTTTATTTAGATCGTTTAAAATTTTATCTGCAAGGGCTAATTTCTCTTCAAAACTTTGCTCTTTTTGCTCCATTTTCTATCCTTTTAATATATTTTTTATATATCCATCAAATTTTTCTATCTCGACCAAAAAGGCGTCATGGCCGTAGTTGCTATCTATCTCTACAAAATTTGTCTTTGCGCCTCTGCCCATCTCGCAAAGTGCGTCGTAAATTTCTCTCATGCAGCACGGCGGAAAGAGTAGATCGCCTTTGAAAGCGATTAGATGCAGATTTGCTTTGATCGGCGCAAGGGCGTCTTTTAGGCTATCGTAGTGCCTTGTGCAGTCAAAGATATTCATCATCTTTACGATGTATAGGTAGCTTAGCGGGTCAAACCTTTTTGGGAAGTTGTAGCCGTTATACTCCATGTAGCGATCGACCTGAAAATGTCCAAAAAGATCGTAAAGGCCGTCGGTTTCGACGTAGTTTCGTCCAAATTTTTTATCCATGCTATCAGGGCTTAAGAAGCTGATGTGCCCTGCCATCCTGCCGTAAGCCATGCCTTTTAGTCCATTTTTTCTTATAAATTCTGCGTCGTATTCGCCGTTTTTGAAATTTTCATCGTTTAAAATGGCTTCGATGGCGATTTTATTAAACGCTATCGCCCAAGGCTTAGTCTGATAGGTGCTTGCAAGCATTATGATATCTTGCGCAAACTCTGGAAACTCGATAGCGTAGCAAAGTGCCTGCATACCGCCAAGACTGCCACCTATCACAGCTCTTGCCCTTGTGATACCAAGCTCGCCAAATAGCCTCATCTGCGCCTTTACCACGTCGCTTATGGCAAGGACTGGGAAATTTAGCCTATACTCTTTGCCGCTACTTCGATCAACGCTTAGCGGCGAGGTCGAGCCAAAGCACGAGCCTAAGATATTTACGCAAATAACGTAAAATTTATCCGTATCGACCGCCTTTTTGCTGCCTATTAGCCCGTCCCACCAGCCAGCTTTCTCATCGCCTGCGTATGTGCCAGCTGCGTGGTGTGAGCCAGTTAGGGCGTGGCAGATTACGATAACGTTGCTTTTATCAGCATTTAGCGTGCCGTAAGTCTCATAAATAAGCTTGAAATTTGATAGCATACGGCCACTCTCAAGATAGAGTGGCTCGTTAAATTTAATAGTTCTAGTTTGCAGGTCTAACACTAATTAACTTTGTAGTTTGGTGCCTCGTGAGTGATAACTACGTCATGGACGTGGCTCTCTTTTAGTCCTGCGCTTGTTATCTCGACAAATTCAGCTCTTTCTTGAAGAGTTGGGATATCTTTTGCGCCGACATAGCCCATAGCGCTTCTTAGGCCGCCTATTAGCTGATGGATTACATCTTTTATGCTGCCAGCAAATGGCACACGGCCTTCTATACCTTCAGGCACAAGCTTGTCTTGAGCGGTGCCTTCTTGAAAGTAGCGGTCCGAGCTGCCCTTTGTCATAGCGCCTATTGAGCCCATGCCACGATATACTTTATACTGGCGACCTTGGAATGTTATAAGCTCGCCTGGGCTCTCTTCGCAACCTGCAAGTAAGCTACCTGCCATAACGCACGCTGCCCCTGCTGCAAGGGCTTTTGCCACGTCGCCTGAGTATTTTAAACCACCGTCTGCGATAACTGGGATGCCATATTTCGCTGCTTCGCTTGCACAGTCGTCAATCGCTGAAATTTGCGGTACACCAACGCCAGCAACGATCCTTGTGGTGCATATTGATCCTGGTCCGATGCCCACTTTTATGCCGTCCGCTCCTGCTTCTGCTAGGTCTTTTACGGCTGCTGGGTTTGCGATATTGCCAGCTACGACATCGACTTTAAAATTTGCCTTTACCTCTTTTAAAGTGTCGATGATGCCCTTTGAGTGGCCGTGAGCTGAGTCAATGACTATGACATCTACGCCAGCATCAACAAGTGCTTTGGCACGGTCTATCTGACCCACGCCAATAGCCGCAGCCACGCGAAGTCTGCCATAGCTATCTTTGTTTGCGTTTGGATACTCTTTGCGTTTTTTTAGATCTTTTATGGTGATAAGGCCGTCAAGTCTGCCGTCTTTATCGACGATAGGAAGCTTCTCAACTCTATTTTGAGAGAAAATTTTCTCCGCATCATCAAGCGTGCAGCCCTTTGGTGCAGTGATAAGCGGTGCTTTTGTCATGCGGTCTTTTACCAAAACGCTCATATTTGTCTCAAATCTCAAATCGCGGTTTGTTAAAATTCCTATTAGTTTGCGGTCTTTGTCGATGACTGGAACGCCTGAAATATGAAGATCCGACATAAGGCTTAGAGCTTCAGCCACGGTCGCTTCTGGATTTATAAAGATAGGATCGATGATGACGCCACTTTCACTTTTTTTAACGCGCTTGACCTCTTTTGCTTGGCTTTCGACGTCCATATTTTTGTGGATGACGCCGATACCGCCGAGCCTTGCCATCATGATAGCAGTTCTATGCTCAGTCACCGTATCCATCGCAGCAGAGACGATCGGGATATTTAGCGTGACATTTTTGCTGATCCTGGTTTTTACATCAACTTGCTTTGGCAAAATTTCAGAGTATTGCGGCACAAGAAGCACATCCTCAAATGTTAAAGCTCTCTTTACTATCTTCATATTTTTATCCTTTTATTAAATTTTCTAGGCTCTTAGCACCATTTATCAAGGTCTGTTCGTCCCACGCTTTTGCGATGAGCTGGGCGCTCACATTTAAATTTTGATCATCTTTGCCAACTGGCACAGAGATAGCTGGTAGGCCTGCTAAATTTACGCTGATCGTGTAGATATCGCTTAGATAGGCTTGAAGCGGATCGCTGTGTGCTCCAAATTTATAAGCTGTGCTTGGAGCAACTGGCATGAAGATAAGGTCATTTTCTTCTAAAATTTTCTCATATTGAGCTTTTATATGCGCTCTTGCTTTTTGCGCTTTGATGTAGTAAGCATCGTAGTATCCGCTACTTAGCACAAATGTACCAAGTAAAATTCTCCTCTTCACCTCTTCGCCAAAGCCCTCTGAGCGCGAATTTACATATAGTTCTTTTAAATTTCTAGCATCTGCGCGTCTGCCGTATCTTACACCATCGTAGCGGCTTAAATTTGCGCTTGCCTCTGCGGTTGCGATGATGTAGTAGGCAGCGACGTCATATTTTGAGTCTTCAAAATTTGTGTAAGTTACGCTGTGTCCGTGTGATTTTAGCTTTTCAATAGCTAAATTTAAAGAAGCTTTTGTCTGCTCACTTGCGTTTTCTACGTAATTTTTGATGACACAAATTTTTAGTTTTTTCTCGCTATCTATCTTATCGCTAATGCTCACAAACGGCACATCTGCGCTCGTGCTATCTTTTGGGTCGTGTCCAGCGATAGCATCATATAAAATGGCAGCGTCTTCTACGTTTTGAGCGATAGGTCCTATTTGATCAAGGCTGCTTGAGTATGCACCAAGGCCGTATCTACTCACTCTGCCGTAAGTTGGCTTAAGTCCCACACATCCGCAAAATGCCGCTGGTTGGCGGATCGAGCCACCAGTATCGCTACCAAGTGCGGCTACTGCAAGGCCAGCTGCGACTGCTGCTGCTGAGCCGCCGCTACTGCCACCTGGGACGTGAGCATGATTTAGTGGGTTTAGTGTTTTGCCGTAAAATGAGCTCTCAGTCGTGCTTCCCATCGCAAATTCATCCATATTTGTGCGGCCAAATGGAGCTAAATTTTTGCCAAGTAGCTTTTCGATGACAGTTGCATTATAAGGTGCTACGTAGCCTTGTAAAATTTTAGAAGCACACGTGATGTTCCAGCCTTTTACTTGGATGTTGTCTTTTATAGCGATAGGTACGCCCTCGCCTAGTTTTGCGATATCTAAATTTGCTAGCTGCTCGACATAAGCACCAAGCTCTTTTTCTTTTATGATCTTCGCCTCAAGCTCGGCTCTTAAATTTCTTATCTCTTCAGCTGAAAATTTCAAAGCTTCTTTTAAAGTTACCACTATTTTTATCCTTTAAATTTATTAACCAAAAATATGCCAAACAAGCTAGCAACGACCACCGCAGCGATCGTTGCGACTATAATAGTTGCGCTTACTGGCTCACTTAGCACTTATGACCTCTTCACATCTTGGGCATAGCGCGTCTTCTTTGCTAGCGTTAAATTTCCAGCATCTTGGGCATTTGTGAAGATTGCTTGCTATGATCTTAAATTTATCACCCTCAAGCTCAAACTCGGCTAGTGGCTCGCTATCATCATAAGCTCTAACTGAGCTTACCATGTAAAGATCGGCCACTTCGCGCTCGTCGTAGCTTGTGATGTTGTGGTTTGTGGTCTCTAGGCTTAGCTCCAGAGTTGATTTTATCTTTTTGTCCTTCTTAAGAACATCCACGATCTCGTTAAATTTCTCCCTGCTAGCAAAAAGTAGCTCATCTTCAAAGCTAAGATCAAATTTTATTGGCTCATAGACTAGATCAAACGCGTCTTTTGCGTCGCCTTTGATGATCTTTGGAGCGTAGTCCATCACCTCATCAACTGTGTAAGTAAGCGTTGGAGCGATGAGTGGCAAAAGTGCCTTTGTGATGATCGCCATAGCGCTTTGAGCTGATCTTCTTCTTGGAGCGTCTTTTGCGTCGCAGTAAAGTCTATCTTTGCATACATCAAGATATACGCCGCTAAGATCGGCTGATAGGAAATTTAAAAGGATGTTAAAGCCCTTTGAAAAGTCATAATTTTTAAAGCAAGCGCTCGCCTCATCAAAGACCTTTTTAGCGCGTGCTAATATCCATTTATCAAGGATGTTAAACTCTGTATTTAGGCTCTCAAGGTCATTTACGTTTGCTAGTAAAAAGCGTATAGTGTTGCGGATTTTGCGGTATTGCTCGCTTATTTGCTTTAATATATCTTCGCTTATCTTTAGGTCACTTGAATAATCACTCATACCAACCCAAAGGCGTAAAATTTCTACGCCGTGAGTCTTAGCCACGTCTTGTGGAGCGATGACATTGCCCTTACTCTTGCTCATCTTCTCACCCTTAGCATCAACAGTAAAGCCGTGAGTTAGGATGCTCTCATAAGGTGCATGAGAATTTATGGCTGTGCTTACTAGAAGCGAGCTTTGAAACCAGCCGCGGTGCTGGTCTGAGCCCTCAAGATACATGCTTGCAGGGTATTTGCCAGCGTCGTAGTTGTCACTTTGCAAGACCGCATGCCACGTCGAGCCGCTATCAAACCAAACGTCAAGGATGTCCATAACTTTTTCTAAATTCTCAGCCTTGTATTTTGAGCCCTTTGGTAAAAGCTCGTCTATGCTTAGCGCCCACCACGCATCAGCGCCTTTTTCTTTGAAAATGCCTGCGATGTGGTCTAAAATTTCACTATCAAATATAACTTCTTTTGTCGCTTTGTCTCTGAAAAACGCGATCGGTACGCCCCAGTCACGCTGACGAGAGATACACCAGTCTGGGCGATTTTCTATCATAGAGCCTATTCTTTTTATACCAACGCTTGGATAAAATTTAACCTTTTCAAGCTCCGCACGTGCTGTTTGTCTAAGCGTTTTGCCGCCTAGTTTTGCCTCGTCCATAGCTATAAACCACTGCTTTGTAGCTCTATAAATGACAGGCTTATGCGTTCTCCAGCAAAATGGATAAGAGTGTCTAAATTTAGAGACGCTAAGTAAGCTTTTGCCAAGTAGCTCTAAAATTTTCTCATTTGCTTTAAAGATGTGCATACCGACAAACTCGTCTACCACGTCACTTCTAAATAGTCCGTGATGTTTTATGCTCTCATCGTAGCAGCCACCGTCATCAACTGGCATCAAAATTTCACTAAAACCATATTTCAAACATACGTAGTAATCGTCCTCGCCGTGTCCTGGAGCTGTGTGAACAAGTCCAGTGCCGCCGTCCATCATAACGTGATCGCCCAGTAAAAATCGCGACTTTCTGCCGTTTAGCGGATTTATCGCGTGAGCGTTTTCAAGTAGGCTTGATTTAAACTCTTTTTTTATCTCGCCCTTGCTTAGGCCACTCTGCACAACGCTTTCAAGCAGAGGCTTTGCAAAGATCAAATTTTCAGCTGTTAGGACGTAAATTTCATCTGGATTTAGGCTTATAGCTTGATTTGCTGGAAGCGTCCAAGGCGTAGTCGTCCAGATGGCAGCGCTTGCCTCTTTTACGCCAAGCTTTTCTAGCGCGTCGCTATCAAGACCAAAGGCTACATAAATAGAATAGTCCTCTTTTTCCTCATACTCAACCTCAGCCTCAGCTAGCGCCGATCTAGCTGCCCAGCTCCAATAAACTGGCTTGCTTCTCTCTACTAAAAGCCCCTTTTTAGCGATCTCGCAAAGCGCTTTGTAGATGTCAGCCTCAAACTCAAATTTCATCGTCATGTATGGATTTTCAAAGTCGCCGATGATGCCAAGGCTTTTAAATTCATTTCTTTGAATATCTATAAATTCTCTCGCGTGCTGTCTGCAAAGCTCCCTGATCTCGACCTTGCTAAGCTCTTTTTTCTTATCGCCAAGCTTTACTTCGACTTGCTGCTCGATAGGCAAACCGTGGCAGTCCCAGCCTGGCACGTAACGGACATTTTCACCGTAAAAATAGTGCGTTTTTGTAATGATATCTTTTAAAATTTTATTTAACGCGTGACCGATGTGTAGGTGGCCGTTTGCATACGGAGGGCCGTCGTGGATGTTGAAGTTTTTAACCGCATTTTGGCGATTTTTCTTCATTTTTTCATAAACCTTGCGCTCTTCGTACCATGATTTTAGTCTTTGTGGTTCATTTTGTGGGAGATTTCCGCGCATCGGGAAATTTGTCTCTGGGAGTAAAAGTGTCTCTTTGTAGTCCATTTTTTACCTTGATTTTAAAATTTGCTAATTTTACACCTGTGCTGGTTAAATCACACTGAAAAATAGTATAATGAGGCAAAAAAAGGAGCTTAAAAATGAGACAAAGTATCTTGATAATAGGCGAAGATCTTGAGATAAATAGAGAATTTCTAAACTACATTTTTCAAAGTTACGAGGATCATTTTGGCGAGCTTGGAGTGGTCAGTTTTGCTCCAAAAAATAGCAAAGAGCTGCCTTTTATCATCGAAAATTTATCAAAAGATTACGACTTTGTAAGCATTTTTGGCTCGGATGAAAATTTTGCCATCGCCGCAAAGATCGTAGCGACGCTAACTGGGGGCTCGCTCGAGCTAAAAGATAGCACGACACTTGCGCTTAAAGATAGCTTAGACTACTCTAAAAATAGCTTTTTAGCCAGTCTAAATAACGCTCAGATAAATCTCATAAAAGCTAATCCAAATGAAGAGCTAGGCGAGTTTCTCACCGAGTACGAGCCTGATTTTAGCTACTTTCATCTAATAGACATCGATGCAGATAGCGCGAAGATCCTTATGCTACCACTTGCTAAAACTTATGAAGTTGATATCACTCTTGCACAGATCCTGCCAAATTTGATACTAGTAAGGGCAAAAAGCAATAAATTTGGCCAGATCGAGAGCTTTTTACAAGGGGTAAAAACGCTATTTTCGCAAAAATTTATCCCGCAAAAAGATGTGATCAAATTTGTAGCAAAAAAGCTCATGCAAAAGGGGCTTAAAATTTCATTTGCTGAGTCTTGCACGGCTGGGCTTGCGGCGGCTAAATTTGCAAGATATGGCGGCATCTCAGCTAGCTTTGATGGCTCTTTGGTGACTTATGCAAATCACATAAAGCACGAGTGGCTGGGCGTTGAGGATGAAATTTTAGATACTTACGGAGCTGTGAGCGAGCCTTGCGTAAAAGCAATGGTAAAAGGCACGCTAAGCACGACAAATGCGGACTTTGCGCTTGCTATAAGTGGCATAGCAGGACCTGGTGGGGGCACAGCTAGCAAGCCAGTTGGCACGGTATATGTCGCAGCTGGCGATAGAAGCGGCAACATCGAGGTTGAGAGGCTACTTTTTAAAGGAGATCGCAACTACGTTAGAGAGCAAAGCGTACTAAGCGCCTATCTATGCCTACTTCGTCTAAAAAGCGAGATATTTTTCGCGTAAATTTTATCTTTCTAAAAATAGCACTAAATTTAACCGGCCAAAAACGTAGAGGTGATCTTAAAAGCCAAATTTAGGTGGCTAAAAATGTTTAAAAAAGATACTTCTACTCTCCATTGGTGTGTTATTTGCATGTTATGCGACGTCAGCTGAGATAAAAGCTTTGAGTGCAGAGCCAAATTTTGGTAGATACGACAGCAAGCAAGTCGCCACAAAAGATAGGCAGAACTTGATAAATACGCCAAAATGGGCGGCTACGTCATCTATGTGGATGGGCTCATAGACCTTAGCAAAGGCAAGATCCCACAAAATGGCAATAGCGATGGGCTGGATAAATTTATAAGTGAGATTAGCGGTGGCGAGTTTAGCTCTTATGCCAAATTTATGCAGGCTTACGGTGCTTCATGTCGTGCAAATTTAGACGGTTCGCAAGATCCAAAGTTAGCAGCGCTTCGCAAAAATTTAGCCAACGAGTGGAAAAAGCTCATCGTAGTGCCGGTAGCTAGCAATACCAAGGTAATCGGCTTAGGCGAAAACTCAGGCATAAAAGGTGGCTCATTTTTACTAAAAAATATCCGAAATATCGCTATCCGCAACATATTGATTGAAGATGCTTTTGATCCATTTCCAGATATACAAAAAAATGACGGCTTTAATGCGCAATATGACGGCGTCAGCATAGAGTCAAGCAAAAACATCTGGGTAGATCACTACCATTTTAAGGACATGGTTGAGCTTAGCCATGTGCATTTAGCAGGCGGAGAGCTTACCAAATGGCAGACTTACGACGGAACTGTGCGAGAGATAGTGCAGCTATCACGATCTCGCACAATATCTTTGGAAACCACGACAAAACGATACTAATAGGCTCAAAAGACTCAGATGGCAGTAGCGAAACAAGGACGATAACACTCGCTTACAACATTTTTGACAACTGCGCACAACGCCTGCCTATGGCACGCAATGCAAAGGTGCATGTCTATAACAATTTTTACGACTCAAAAGATGGCTTTTATAACCAAAAATACGCTGTTGGCGTGCGTTTTATACGCTCAAAACAACTACTTTACAAATGGCGTCAAGATAAGCTACAAATGTAACAAAGACACCATTTTTGAAAGCGGCAAATAGAGCTTTCTAAAAAAGGTAGCGTTTGTGAAAAGCTAACTAAGCCACCATTTGAGCCACCATATAAATTTGAACTCATTCAAGCCTCAAACGTCCAAAACGATGCAAAGAAAAACGCAGGCAGTAGCAAACTAGCCGTTATAAAATAAAACCAAAGCCCTAAGCTAGCCAAAATTTGAGGTATGAAAACAAAGCTAAATTTTTATATTTTTACAAGATAAAACGCTAGCACATAGCCCATATATCAGCACGCAAAGGCTAACGCTTAGTCCAAAGACGCTAAGAGCGGTGGTCTGGCTAAACGAGAGTGTGAAAAACGAGATAAAACTCGTGATAAATGCGCAAAATATCCCATAAACTCGCTCTTTTTCGCTAAGACTCTCATTTAGCGCAAATATCATGTAATCAATCCCAACAGCGCTTGCAAGGATGAGCCCAAAGACGCCAAAAATGCTTAAATTTACGCCAAAAACGGCAAGGATAAAGAGTGTAAGAAGCACGCCAAAGATGATGACGCCCATCACAAGTGCCGATATAAGCGCACTAAAATAAACCCACAGCAGTAAAAACGCGATCACAAGCGCTGCTATTTTTAGCTTTAGAGCTAGCTCTTTTGCCTGCGTTAGGCTCTCATTTAGTGATCTAGTGAAATTTAGGCTAAAAGCGTTGTAGCGCTCTAGCACCTCATCACTTTGCGCCCCTTTTACAAAGCCACTCGCGTAAGCCACACTTGCATTTTCATCAAGGACAAATTTCTTAAAATCCTTCATAGATTTGAGAGCTAAAATTTCACCAACACCAAGCTCTTTTTCGCTCAAAACCTTTAAAATTTCACTTCGCACTTCATCTTTGCTAAAGCCAAATTTCTCATAAATCGCGTAAATTTGCTCATCGTCAAGTGCCTTTTTAAAGGCCTCTTTTAGCTCATTCTGCTCGCTTTTACTTAAAAACATATCGCTTAGCGAGCTCTCATCTTTTATCAAATTTCTCTTTTTTAGCTCATCTAAAAGGCTCTTTTCGTTTCCTAAAATGTCGCCGCTAGATCTTGTCACTATCATCGTGTTTTGGTTGTTGCCAGTTAGACTTAAGATATAAGAAGAGTCCGCTAGCAGGCTCTTTGGCATATTTGAGTAGTCTTTTACGTTTTCGCTTTTTGATAAATTTTTAAGGTCAAATCCAAGAAAAATAGTTAGTAAAACAAGCGAAACCGCTAGAAATTTAGCCCCCAAATGCCTTGCAACCGCGCCTGAGAGCTCGCAAAATTTAGTTAAGAACGCGTCAAAAACCTTTGATCTATAAAATTTCACCCCCTCAAAGACCAAAGGCATAAAAAAGTAGCTAGCTAAAAAGGCAGCAACTAGCGCAAATGCCGAAAAGAGCGCCACTTCTTTAAGTAGCCTAAGATCAGAAAAAGTAAAAGCTAGATAGCCACTAAGCGTGATAAGTAGGCCTAGCAAGAAAATTTTTAGCATATTTTTTATGCTGCTAGCCCTGATCGCTTCGCCCTCGTTTTTGCTAAGCCAGTGCAAAATGTAGTCAAACATGAGGCCAATGAGGCTCGTGCTTATTAAAATAGTAAGGATATTTAGTTCATTTAGGCAGAGCAAAGTGCCTGCAAATGCCACGCTAAAGCCAAATGCAGCTATAAATATCACATAAAAAATTCGTAAATTTCTAAAAGCAAGTATCAAAAACATAGCGGTCAAACTAAGCGAAACAGCGCTCACATAAAGGCTCTCGCTCTCATTTTTTTGCTTTGAAAATGCCTGATAAAGGGCGCTTGAATGCACAAAAAGCTCATTTTGCCCAATTTTTAGCGCTTCTAGCTCATTATAAAAATTTATTAGCCCCTCGCTCGAAGCTCCCTTTTTTAGCTCGCCTTTTAGCAAGAAAAAGCTCTTTTTGCCGTCTTTTACCTCAAGCATGAGATCTGCTAAATTTAAGCTCACATTACCATTTTTTGCGCTAAAGCCGCTACTTAGCGAGAAAAAATCATCATTTACATTTAAAAGTCTAAAACTAAAGCTGTTAAAAATTTCCTCTGCGCGTTTTTTGAAAAAGGCGTTTTTATCGTTTTTTAAAAGCTCTAAATCACCCCTACTTAAAAGTGCGATCTTTGAGCGGTTGATGTCACTTTTTATATCATTTAAATTTACGTCAATCTTCGCCTCAAAGCTCTTAAAAAGAGAGCTTTTTAATGCTAAGCTTTGGATGTTTTTGGCTAGCTCTTTGGAATTTACTAGCACTAAAAAATTTGACGCCATCTCATCTTGCACCTCTTTTAGCACCTTTGCCTCTTTGGCGTCTTTGAAATTTATCAGCGAAAAGATGTCGGTTTGGACGTTTTTTAGGCTCGCAAGCGAATATCCAAGCGAGGCTAAAAAAACAAAGATAAAAGCCAAGATCGTGGCTAGTTTTTTCATTTTATACTAAACTCATTTAGTGTTTTATCGCCACTTACCTCATCAAGCTCGATCTTTTTTACCGCCTCATCGCCACTTATCTTTATGGATTTAAAAATTTGTTTAAAGAGTAAATTTTTAGGGTTTAGCTCTATACTCCACTCTTTTAGGCTGCCGCTTGTTTTTATATCAAATTCTTTTCTAAGCTCGCTCTCATCGAGGCTGATGATAGCAAGAAAGAGCTTCTCGTCAAAATTTGCCGTTGTCTTTTCAAGTTTGCCATTTTCGTTTTTAAAAATGCCATCTTTATTTATAAAAACCTTTGAAACTACAGGCTCAAGCGTATCCCAGTAAAGTCCGCCCTTTTCAAGCTTAAACTCGCCCGTGCTTTTTATGCTTTTGTTAAAGCCAGCCAGGCTCTTTATCTGCGTGAAATTTCCGCTTACGCCATCTGTTCTTACTATATTTTTAAGCTCAGCTAGCTCATAGCCAAAGCAAGATATAAAAATGGCTAAAAAAAGAGCTATTTTTCTCATCTTTTCTCCTTTTCATTATAGGCTTTAAGCGCCTTTTTTAGGGTGTCTGGCATCTCAAAGCAAGTTTGCAAGCTATTCATCTCAATGACAGCTTGCGCGGTATTTGCCTCGCTTAGTTTTTCGCCCTTTTCATTTTCTATAAGGTAGTGAAATTTCAAAAAAGTTTCACACTCGCTAAGCGTCGTAGTGACCTTTATGACGTCGTTAAAAAAGGCTGGGCGGACGTACTTTACGTCAAGCTTTACGATAGGAAAGGCGTAACCATCTTTTTTCATAGCGATGTAGTTGTATCCTAGCTTATCAAGTAGCTCGCAGCGCGCTATTTCTAGGTACTTGACGTAGTTGCCGTGCCACATCACCTCCATGCTATCAACGTCAAAAAACGCCACTTTAAACGTACTAACGTGTGAAATTTTCACTCTCATCTCCAAAAATCAAAAAAGTTAAACCACTGCGACGGGCTCTTGCAAGCCCTTGCTTCAAGCTGCCTTACATAGCTTTGCACGTATGGCAGGACGCTTGCCTTGCGGTCGCGACCTAGTTTTATCTCATCAGCAATATCGCTTAGTTCGATGTCAAATTTATCGCCATTTTTTACGCACCAAAGCGCGCTCATTTTTACTCCCAAAATCCCAGCTAGCAAGTATGGGCCGTAGTTAAATTTAGCCTCCTTGCCAAGAAAGCTAAGCCTTATAAATTTATCTCCATTAAGCGGTGTCCTATCGCCCATTATGCCGATATTTACGCCATCTTCAACCGCCTCTTTTAGCTCAAGCATAGCAGCCGCGTCGAGCTTTTCAACGCTGATTAGTTTGATCTGCCCCTTGCTGATCTGCTCTAAAATTTTATAAAAATTCTCACTTCCCTTGCTATAAACCAAGATGATCATGCGAAAATTTGGCGATCTAAGTGAGAGCGCCTTACAAATTTCTACATTTCCAAGATGGCTTGTAAGCACGATCCTGCCACGCTTAGAGGCTTCAAACTCATCTTTTATGCTATTAAATTTACTAAACTCTAGTTCGCTTTCAAGCACACCATTTTGCCAGATACGAAATTTATCACATATTGCTATACCAAAGTCATAAAAGTTACTAAAAACGCTAGTTTCCGGCTTTTTGCCGCTAAATTTCTCTACATTTAAAAGAAATTCTCTTATATTTTTTCTCTCAACTTTTGAAAAGACGTAGTAAAAGCAAACGACGATGATAACGATAGGTTTTATGAGAAATATAGGCAAATTTCTAGTTAAAAATAGGCTAACTCTAAGAAAAAATTCGTTCGATCTCTCGCCCTGTTGCCACCATATGTACTTCTCTTTACCAGTGATCTTGCCAAGCAAAAATGGCACTAAACTAAAAAAATATCTTGCATGCATGAGGCTTATTAGCGCGTTATCTTTTAGCATTTTAAAGTGCGAAACACCGCCAGCCTCGTATCTTACTTTTAGTGCTATCCACTTGATCTCTACGCCAGATCTTATGGCATTTACCAAGATCTCCATGTCAAATTCCATCCTATTTGAGCTGCTTTGGAGGGTCGCGTTCTCAAGCTCTTTTAACGGATAAATTCTAAAGCCACACATCGCGTCTTTTATGTCAAAATTTAAAGAGTTGATCTTGACCCAAAAATTTGTGATCTTTCTGCCATAAAACCTCGACTTTGGCGCGTCTTCGCCGTAAATTGGATCAGCCATGATTAGATCTCTTGGATATCTTTTGCTAAGCTCCAAAAACTCCGCCACCTCACTTATGTCATGCTGAAAGTCAGCGTCGATCTGAAACGCGTGCGTGTAGCCATTTTGCAAGGCGTGCCTAAAGCCATCTTTTAGTGCAGCTCCCTTGCCGCCGTTTTGCTCTCTTGTTAAAATTTCTACGTCAAATTCGCTCAAATTTTGTAATGCCTTTTTTGATGCCTCGTTTGAGCCATCATCGACTATCAAAATGTGTAGATTGTATCTTGCAAGCGCCTCACAAAGGGCTTTTATCTTCTCTGGATGGTTGTAAAATGGTATGAGAAAGAGCGTCTTCATAAGCCCAGCTTTATCCTACCGCCAGCACTCTTGGTGCCGTTACAAAATATCTCAAAGTAAATCTTCTCATCTCTTTGCGAAATTTCTATGCAAAGCTCGTCATTTGGCCTTACAAATTTTAAAAATTTCAAATTCTCCACCACATATTGATCGCCTATTTCTACGCCAAGCTCTCTTGCAAATTTAAATACAAAATCAAGTTGCACAAAGCCAGGCAAAAGCGGTAAATTTGGAAAATGCTCCATAAAAATGCCAAGTGCAGGGCTAAGCTTTGTCTTAAATTTATAAATGCCCTCTTCGCTACTTTTATCCCAAGAAAGCTCCTCGTTTTTTTCTAAAAGTAGCTTAAAATTTGCCTTTAAAAACTTGCCCTGAGCGTTTTTACAAAGAGAGCTAACGATCTTAAAATATCTAACACTATTTTTAAACTCAGGCCTTAAAAGCTCATTTAGCCTTGCTACAACGCCCTTTTTACCGCTATCTCTAAAGAGTTTCACACCCTCGTCGCTAAGCTCCAAAAGCGCAGCTAGACGCTTAAATTTAGGATGCGTGTCGCAGTAGCAGTCTTTTATAAGCCCGCTTTCAAACATTTTATTTTCGATACTTATTAGATTGACCCTTTTGTCATTTAGCTTAACGATCCTATCGATCCTGCCTTTTAGCGTGAGCCTGCTGCCATCTATCTGCGCCCAGTCGCTAGTTTGGAAAAACTCGCACCACGGCGAGCTCACATTTAACGCCTCATCCTCGTTTAAAGCAGCCTTTACCTTACTAAAAAGTAAAAGCTCATCACCTAAATTTCTAGCAACTATGCCAGTTTCGGTGCTACCATAAATTTCAATTATCCTAGCGCTACTTAAGCTTTCTATCTTTGCTCTTAGCTCGCTCTTTAATGCAGATCCCGCACAGATAATATTTTTTAGCCCTGAAATTTCAGCTGCTCTTGGGCTAGAAACTAGCGTTTGAAGCAGGACTGGGCTTGTTACAAAGCTTAAATTTGTAAGGTCAAGCTCAAAGATCGCCTCTGGGTAGTTTAGCTCCTTGCTAACGGCCTTTGCGCCAGAGATGAGTGGCAAAAAGACTTTAAATGTAAGGCCAAACATATGCTGGTGCGAGACGCTAGCAAAAAATTTATCCCCCTTATTAAATCCAAGCTCATCTTTTAAAAATAGCCCCTCATCTATCATCGCGCCAAGTTTTTTTGGGATATTTTTGCTATTTCCTGTCGAGCCTGAGGTCTGAAGGAAAAATGTAGAATTTTGATCAAATTTTAGCTCCATGCTCTTGCTAAAGTCTAAAAAATCACCAAAATTTTCATCATTAATGACAAATTTATCACCACTATATATCGGCTTTGCAAGCAAGATAGGTTTTACGCCAACCCCAAGCGCTCCAAAAAAAGCTGCGCAAAAGTCAAAGCTCTGGCTTAAATAAATTTCTATCTCGCTTAAATTTTTCTCTTTTAAATTTGCCCCAAAAGTAGCCGCATACTCGTAAAGATCCTTGTTTATATCCACAAATTTAAATGCCTTTAGACAATTTTTAAAATCCATTTTCCCTCTTTAAAATAAAAATTTTACGATATAAAATTTCGCCAAAAAACAAAACTCCCATCAAGATATAAGATACAAATGAGCAGTAAATGCTCCAGTAAATTTTATCCTCAAACTGCGCCAAAACAAAGGCAAAAGCTGCGTTAAAAACAAAAAACCAGCACCAAATTTTAGTTAGACCTCTTGTGTAGCTAACGACTTTTTCATCTATATTTTTCTCTTTTAGCCTAGCAAGCCTTGTTATGACCGCCTCGCCCTTTAAGCTGTAAAAAAATACCGCCAAAAAGCCAAGACTTACGATACTTGGGTATAAAAGCGCTAAATTTACACTTCTAAAAATAGCACAAACCGCAAAAAATAGCCCAGCCGCTAAGCAAACCTGCCTTGTTTTACCGCTTTCAAAATAAGCCCTAGCCAGCCAAAGAGCGCAAAGAGCGCAAAAGATAAATATTGCACCCTTTTGCCAAAAAAATAGCACCAAAGGGTAGGCGATGCTTGCTAAAACTAGCGCTACTTTTACTATCTTATGCTTCAAATTTCTTTGCAACGGCTTTTACGATATCATCAAGCGTTTTTACGTTTTTAAAGTCCTCTGGCATCAGTCTATAGCCAGTTTGGCGCTTGATGTAATCAATCATATCAATAGCATCTATACTATCTATCTGCAAGTCCTCATATATCCTAGTTTCAGGCTTTATCTTGCCCTCGTCTATCTCAAAAAGCTCGATCAAAGCCTTCTTTAAAATTTCAAAAATTTCTACTTCGCTCATTGTTATTTCCTATTTTCGTAAATGTATTTTGCAAGAGAAGATACGCTAAAGAATATCTCTTTTAAATTTGCTGTCTTTGAGTCAAGCACGAGGCCATATTTTTTCTGCACAGCTAGCCCAAGCTCTAGTGCATCGACGCTGTCAAGCCCAAGACCCTCGCTAAAAAGCGGTGCGTTCTCGTCGATATCGCTTGGCTTCATATCCTCTAAATTTAAGCTTGTGATGATCAGCTCTTTTATCTCATTAACTAGTTCTTTCACTAAATTCCTCCTTATAAATTTTACTTATCTCTTCGTGTAGCGCCCTGGCCCTTACGGGGCTTGGCCTATCTTTTAAAAACTCACTAACTTCAAATTTCTTTAGCTCTTTAAAGACGTACTTTATCTTTTCATCTGGCGTTTTGTACCATGGCTCATTTTTTCTAAGGCTTCTTGGAGCCATATTTATACCCACGCAAACCACGTTAGACGCGCCTTTTATGCCCATATATGCGGCCGCTTTATGAAAGATGATCTCCTCTTTCGTGCGTGTGCCCTCTGGGAAAATGAGCAAATTTTCGCCGCTTTTTAAAACATCTACGCTTTTTTGTAAAAATTCCTCGTTATTTGTGTTTGGTATGTAGTTGCACGCCCTAATAGCCGCAAATAAAAATATATTTTTGCCAAGCTCGCCCTTTACGATGCAGTTTATCCTTTTAAATTTTGAAACCAAAAAGACCACATCAAGCAGCGAAGGGTGGTTTGCAATGACTAAATTTGAGCCGCCATTTAGCTTTGTAAGCTCAAATTTATAGTCCAGATACCCACAAATTTTAGTAACTTTTATAAAAAATCCCCAAGAAACTCTAACTATATCTCGGCATAAATTTTGCATAAATTTAAATTTATTTAGCTCAAGAAGCACGACTGGCACGAGCAAAAGGTCGCCACTTATGCAAATTAGCGCAAAAAAGAAAAATAAAAATCCAGCTCTTAAAATTTTAAGGCTCATAGCTAAAATTCCAAGACGAAAAATGACTGCTACTTTGCCATGTTTTTGCCTCATTTGGGTCAAAATTTACAATGAAGCTTTGCAGTAAATTTTCTGAAATTTCTTCTTCTTTTTCCACTCTTTTTAGAGTTAAAACTCTCTTATCTTTTGCCTTTGAGACGACAAGAGCTAGCATAAATGATGGCTTTTTCTCATCAAAATAGCTCTGCGATATCGACTCATGATAGGCAAGTATGAGCACCTTTTCATATCCGTCATTTAGCCTCAAAAACGCAGCTTGCAGCGCATCTTCTACTGGGCTAAATGATGAGATGGCTAGAATTTCATTGTGATTTTTAGCTTCGATGCTAAGAAGCGACGAGATAGCGTTATGCACAGAGAGCGAAAACGACGTTGGCGATACTGGCTCAGCCTTTGCAAGCGCAGTTTCTAGCTCAAAACAGCGATTTATCTCGCCCTCATAAGAGCTAAAAATGACTGGCATATTGATACTCTCAAAACTACTAAGCAGGCTAAAAGCGCACTTTGCAGCACTACTTAGCCTTCTTCTTTGCATGGGCGGGATCTTTGCTAGATCAAATTCTTTTTTGTATCTAGCTAGATCCTCGCTGATCTCGCCATAAGCTATAGCGTCATAAAAATCAACTTGAAATTTCATTATTTCGCGATGTCGCCTCTTAGTGTGACGCCAGACATCAAAGAACCGCTGCCGCACTCAAACTGAGTTTTAGAGTTAAATGGCTGTTTTTTGTAATATCCAGTCAAATTTACAACCTTCGTGCCACCCTCTTTAACCGCTCTTTCTTGAAATGACTTTAAAGCAGAGAGAAGTGCGATCTGGCAAGCCTCTTCGTCGCTTTTGTTAAAGCCATTTGTCTTTTTGTTTGACGTTAGATCTCTTACGATCACCTTGCCAGTGTATCCTGTGCCAAAGCTGATGCTAACGTTTGGTAGCAAAAATTCTTTAGCCTTTGGGCCGTTTAAGAAGTCTAGTGAGTGGTACTTCACGTCATCTCTAGCGCTAAGGCTTGAGGCAAATGCCAAAACGGCAACTAATGAAACTAATCTTTTCATTTTCTATCCTTTTTAAAATTTGTTATCTACTCTTTTAAATATCAAAGATGTATTTACACCGCCAAATGCAAAGTTGTTACTCATCACAAAGTCCGTCTTTATCGGTGTTGGCTCCTTTAAGTAGTTTAGCTTTGCACACTCAGGATCAGTTACGTTTAAATTTATAGTTGGGAAAAATAGCTCTTCTCTCATCATCATTATGCTAGCGATAGCCTCCAGCCCGCCACAAGCGCCAAGCGTGTGACCTAGATAGCTTTTAAGCGAACTAATGGCGATGCCATCTCCAAAAAGCTCGTTTGTAGCGATACTTTCAGCTATATCGCCATGTTTTGTCGCGGTAGCGTGGGCATTTACGTAGCCTATGCTTTTTGGCTCTAGTTTTGCCGCGCGGAGTGCTAGGCTCATCGCCGCTTTCATCGTAGCACTTTGTGGTCTAGTGATATGCGTGCCATCACACGTAGAGCCAAAGCCAACGACCTCAGCGTAAATTTTAGCTCCTCTTTTTAAGGCGCTCTCTTCACTTTCAAGCACTAAAAATCCAGCCCCCTCACCAAGCACCAAGCCATCTCTATCTTTTTCAAACGGCGTTGGTGTCAAATTTGGCGCGTGGTTTTTGACGCTGGTCGCATAGAGCTTATCAAAGACGTATGCCTCGCTCACGCAAAGCTCCTCAGCCCCACCAGCTAGCATCATATCTATATTGCCATTTTTTATGCTCTCATAAGCGTAGCCAATGGCGTGTGAGCCGCTAGTACATGCCGAAGATGTAGGGATGATGCGCCCTTTTAGCGAGTAAAATAGCGCGATATTTGCCGCTGTGGTGTGAGGCATCATTTTTATGTAGGTATTTGCGTTAAAGCCGCTATCCATGTCTAAAACTAGCTTTGCCATGTCAAGGATAGAGTCGGTGCTACCAGTGCTTGAGCCACTAGCTACGCCCATCCTGCCATCTTGCACGCTTGGGTCTAAATTTGCAGCCTGCAAGCCTTCGCCATTTAGCAAACCAGCATCTTTTAAAGCAAGCCCAGCTGCGTGCACGCTATAACATGAGACCTTACCAAGGCTTCTTAACTGTTTTCTGTCCCACTCCTGCGGGTGTTTGTAGTCTATGATAGGAGCTGCTAGGCGTGTGTTTAGCTCTTTATAGCTCTCCCACTCGCTCATATATCTCACGGCATTTTTGCCTGCAAGAAATTTAGCTCTCATCTCCTCCCAGCTGTTGCCAAAAGCACTGACTGCGCCGATACCTGTGACAAATACACGCATTAGCAAAGTCCTCCATTTACGCCGATGACCTGCCTTGTGATGTAGCTAGCCTCGCCACTTAGTAGAAATTTAACAAGCCCTGCCACCTCGTCTGCCTCGCCAGCTCTTTTTGCAGGTATGGCCTTTAGCACTTCGTCTAAGAAGTCGCTATTTAAAATTTCTTCACTCATATCTGTCTTTATAAGCCCAGGTGCCACGCAGTTTACTGTTATGCCCCTGCTGGCAAGCTCGACTGCAAGGGCTTTACTAGCTCCTATGATGCCAGCTTTGCTAGCTGAGTAATTCACCTGACCTCTGTTACCAATAACCCCTGAAACAGAGCTTAGCGTCACTATCCTAGCTGGCTTTCTAGCCCTTATCATGGGCATTAGCGCTGGCCTTAGGACGTTGTAAAAGCCGTTTAAATTTACATCTATCACATCAAACCACTCTTCGTCACTTAGCCCAACAAAGGTATTATCCCTTGTTATGCCAGCGTTTAAAATAACGCCGTAATAGACGCCATTTGCCTCCATGTCGGCCTCTATGGCCTCTTTTGCCGCAGCAGTGTCAGCCACGTCAAATGTCATAAATTTAGCCCCAAGCTCACTAGCCATCTTTAAAAGCTCATCGCTCTTACTTCTTGCGTGAAGCACCACTTCGTATTCGCCAGCAAGACACCTAGCAATGCTAGCTCCTATGCCTCTACTTGATCCAGTTATCAATACTCTCTTACTCACTAAGTGCCTTTTTTACAAATTCTTTATCAGGGCTCATCACGTTTAAAACCGCCCTTGCGCCAAGCTCACCATTTACAAAAAGCTCGCTGTCATAAACGCCAAATCCGCTCTCATCTTGAATGGAGCACTTTGAGACGATCACTATCTCATCGCCCACTTTAAAATATGGTCTAAAAATTTCAAATTTTCTACTGCCAAGCAAAAAGCCAAATATCGCCTTCTCACCCCTTAGCTCACGCATCTTTGAGTCGTAAATCCCAAGACTTTGAGCCATCATCTCTATCGCCTTTTGCGTCATAAATTTACCATCTTCTAAAAAGGGGTTTTGCTCATTTATCACGCTTCTTACCTTTATGCTCTCGCAAGGGATAAATTCTAAAATTTCATCGATCAGGGTTATGGCGCTGCTATGCGGCAAATAATCACTTATCATCATCTCACTCTTTTAAATATTATCGCGGCGTTATCTCCGCCAAAGGCAAAAGATAGCGATATCGCTGTTTTTACGTCAAATTTCGTGCCGCTCTTTACTAAATTTATAGCCTCCAAGCTCTCATCATACTCGCCGTCATAAACGTGTGGTGGCAAGGTACTATTTTCCTCCATGCAAAGCATGGCGCAAATGGCACTCTCAATAGCTCCAGCGGCCCCAAGCGTATGACCGATCTGTGGCTTTAGCGTGCTTGCAAAGGTGGTGCCAAGCGTTAAATTTACAGCTTTTGCCTCCATTTTGTCATTTGCCTGCGTGCCGGTGCCATGCAAATTTACATAGTCCACGCCACACATGCCAGCTCTTTTTAGCGCGCTCTCTATGCAATTTACCGCCATTTTAGCGCTAAAATCAGGCTGCGTCATGTGAAAAGCGTCGCAGTTTGAGGCTGAGCTAGCGACTACGACGTTTGAAATTTCATCACGGCTTAGTAAAAATAGCCCAGCTCCTTCGCCGATATTTATCCCCTCTCTATTTTTAGAAAAGGCCTGACTTGGGGTGCTACTTAGGATGCTAAGCGAGTTAAAGCCATTTATCGTAAGCGTATTTAGGCTATCGACGCCGCCACAAATGACCGCGTCACAAAGCTCGCTCTCAATGAGCCTTTTTGCCTCAATAACCGCCTTAACACCAGAGGTGCACGCAGTCGATACGCAGTAGCTTGGACCGCTAAGCTCGTAAAAGTCGCTCACAAACTCAGCCACGTTTGCAAGGCAGTTTCTGTTTATGCCAAACCTGCTTTTATCAAAAAATCCAGTCGCGATATAGCCTTTAAATGGCTCGAAATTCTCCTCAACACCGCTTGTTGTAGTGCCAAGAACTACTCCCACACGGCTTTTGCCATATTTTTTGATAGCTCTTTTTATCTCAGCATCGATCTCTAGCATCGTGCTTAAAAGCAAAGCATTTGTGCGAGTTTTGAAGTGCTCTTTGGTTTTATTTGAAAAGCTAGGTAAAGTGCCATTAAATTTACCCACCAAAAACTCATTTTGCGGGTGAAATTCGCAGCTTTTGCTTAAAAATCTCTTGCCACTTAAAAGTGCGCTTAAATTCTCATCACTACTGCTACCTGCGGCGCTGATAATGGCTGGTTTGCTAACGTAGATCAACGCTTTTTACCTCATAAATTTGATCATTTATCATAAATTTTTGCTCATTTTTTTCATCTTTTATCATCTCAAGCACCTTGATAAAAAGCTCGTTGTAGGCGCTATTTGGTGGCAAGAAGCCTAAATTTGCAAACGTGCCGTCCTTTAAAACTCGCCTAGCTTCTGGTGCGCCAAGTGCGTTTACAAGGCTAAATTTATACTCATTTTCACTATTTTGCACATAGAGCATTAGCGGCCCTTTTGGTGAACTAACCTCAAATGCCTTTAAGCTAAAATCCGCCAGCTTTGGCGCATCAAATTTCTTCGCACAGCCAAGAGCTAGAAGCGTTACTGCAAGGATCATAGCTATCTTTTTTACAAGCACTTTTTGCCTTTTTAGTGTTCTAAAATTATAAAAATTTAACAATTATATCTTTGCAATGCTTAAATGCAAGGCAAATGATAAATAGATTATTAATAATCAAGTATCTTCTCTCCATCTCGTCAAATTTAGCGCTAGCAAGATCATTAAAGGCTAAATTTTTGGCTTTTATCACAGCCTCTTTTGCGGTGTAAATTTCATAAAATTTTTGCATTTTATCTTTGGAGTTTGCGTAAATTTCGCTCTCTTTTTTGCTAAAGCAAAATTTGATTACACCGTCAAAATTTCGCTCCTTTATCTCCTCCACATCAACGCCAACTTTTTCTTTTGAGATAGCTAAAACAGCGACATTTTCTTTGTGAGAGAGGCAAATTTTGCCCCGTTTTTTTGCTTTAAATTTTAAATAGCGAGAGAGTTTGAATGAGTTTGAATTTACTAAATTTGGATATTTTTTTAGTTTTCTACGCTCTTTTTTATCTAGCATTTTGGGGCTAAATTTCTCAGCCTCAAAGCCGATAAAAAGATAAATTTCACCCCTTTTTATAGGCATTTTCAACTCTTTTTTTATACTCTTTTGCGCTTTCAAGCGCCCTTCTAAACTCGCCACTAACCGCCCTTAAAGTGTCATTTTGAAGCTCGGTCTCATCTTTAAATGATCTAATCCTTGGCGTAAAAGCGACCTCATCATCTCTAAAATCAGCCTCTTTTAGATCAAAATTTAAATTACTTATTTTGCTATTTAAGATATGCAAGGCACATTTTCTTGGTCCAAAGATGAAATTTCGCTCTTTTAATGCCTTTAAACTCCTTACCAAAATGCCACCATAAAGCGCTGGCTCGCTCTTAAAAGAGATGTCAAAACCAAAGTTGTGAAAGTAAATTTCGCCCGCTTCGCACGATCTTTTGTAGGTGTTTGCATCAAAGCATGTGTAAATTTCAAGCTCGCTAAATTTATACTCCACGCCGCTTACAACGAGGATCTTGCTTTGCATCAGTTCACGTAAAAAGCCCTGAAATTTTGCATCAAGATACGCCTTAAAACCTGCTATTTTAAGAAGCTCATCCCTTTGGCTCTTATCTAAACTTTTAAAACCATCTCGCCTTAGTGCTTTAAATTTTTCTTTATCAAAACAACTTTGCTCTAAAAACCCACTAAGCATTGCCACTAGATCAAATTTAGCAAAATGGCTTTTAAGCAACTCACCTGATAGCATTTTTGCTCCTAATTTTTTGGCATATTTTAAGAAATTTAGCTTTTATATGCAAATGTTGGGTCTAAAATCCATAAAATGATCCTTTGTTCTACAAAGAAAAATGGCAAATTTTAAAATTTCATGAACGAGTAATTTCGGCTCTAAAATTTGAGCTAAGCTGTAAGCGAAGCCAAATTTTAGTAGTCAATTCTTGCGAGTGAATGGAATTTTAAAATTTGCGAAATAGCAAATTTCTCTTTTAAAAATACAGACCTTAAATTTAAAAACTCTTTTATCCAAAAGGGAGACAAGGGGGCTCGAGTTACGGTCTGCTTGCAGTTGCGAGCCTGTGAAGCAAAAGAGCCCCTTTAACAATCCCTTCCCTCAATCACGACAACGTTAGAAGAGGCATGCTTTAGTGCTTCACACTGCATGCGGTTTATCATCTGGCAAGTGTCAGGCAAATTTTAAAATTAGAGCTGGCATATCACGGCTCTAAATTTAGTGGCGAATAGTTATGAACCCTAAATTTAATAAGTTGCTAAGGCGAGCGAGTAAGATTTTAAAATTTTCAGAATAACTTAGTTAAATTAGATAGGCGTCAAGTAAATTTTAAAATTTGCAAAGGGTAGTGAAATTTACTTCTAAAGCAGGCAAATTTTACCAGCTGCCGCTAGCTCCGCCTCCGCCAAATCCACCGCCGCCGCCACTAAAGCCGCCTCCTCTACCACCTGAGCGACCGCCACCATTTGAGCCTGAATTATCGCGTCTAAAGCCCATTGGCAAAGAGTCACTTTGGCTATTTCTCTTAAAAACGTCTTTTAAAATAAAGAAAAATACCGCAAATATAAAGGCAAATGCGCCAAAGATGATAAGGTAGTTTTGCACGCCAAATCCCTGCTCAAGTGCGGTTGATACAAGTCCAGCAAAGCACGTGCTAAAGCCAGTTCGCATAAAAAATTTGCCAAAGATCACGGAGGCAAAACAAGAGAGCATGCCAGCAAAAAAGGCAAATACGCCAAAAGGCAAGTCACTAAGGCCGGATTTACTACTAAATTCCTCGCCGCTAGCTGCTTTTATGATCGCTAAAACGCCCTCTTTCACGCCTTCGCTCATCTTTCCATTTTTAAACCGAGGTATCATCACACTATTTATGATCTCGCTTGCTACGGCATCAGTTAGCACCCCTTCAAGCCCGTATCCAACCTCGATGCGGACCTTTTTCTCATTTGGAGCGACCACCAAAAGCACGCCGTTGTCACTCTCTTTTTGACCTAGTTTGTAGCCTCTAGCGATCTCAAGAGACAGCTCTTCAATGCTCCTGCTTTCAAGCGAATTTAAAGTCACTATGGCGATTTGCGTGGTGCTATTTTGCTCGAAATTTTGCACTAAATTTAGAAGCTCATCTCTTTCGTTTTGTGAAAAGATATGAGCCTCATCGTTGATCTGCTCATTGAAATTTAGAGCAAAACAAAAGCTAAATGCAAAGAGAAGAAGGCTAATGATTTTTTTCATTATTTCTCAAACGAAACTTTTGGGTTTTTCATATCTTCGCTGCTAACCTCGATGCCTTGTTTTGGCTTCATCTCTGGGTAGAAAATGCCTACTATAAATTTACCTGGAAAGCTTCTAAGAGCTACGTTGTACTCTTTTACAGCCTCGATGTAGTCGCGCCTTGCTACGCTTATGCGGTTTTCTGTGCCTTCAAGCTGACTTTGAAGTGAGAGGAAATTTTGATTTGCTTTTAGCTCTGGGTAGCTCTCGCTAACAGCCATTAGCCTGCCAATTGCGGAGCCTAGCTGACCTTGAGCTGCCATAAATTCTTTAACCTTTGCTACGTCGCTAAGGCTGCTTGCGTCGATGCTTACTTGCATGCTCTTACTTCTTGCGTTTGCCACGTCTTCAAAGACCTTTTGCTCGTGAGCTGCGTAGCCTTTTACAGTTTCAACTAAATTTGGCACTAGATCGGCTCTTCTTTTGTATTGATTTAGCACCTGTGACCACTTCTCGTTGGTGTTTTCATCAAGCACCACAAATGAATTTGCGTATTTGAAAGCGCCAAAAACAAGTGCTGCTATGACCACAACTATGGCTATTAAATTTTTCATATTTTCTCCTTTAAAAGGGGTGATATTAGTAAAATAAGGCTTAAAAAATGATGTGAATTGAGGTTAGGTAAGTGAAGTGAGTGCTTAGAGTGCACTCACTTTTTTGGGATTATAGGTCTGTTTGGACTTTATCGTCTATTTGTATATGGATAGTGTGTCCATCTACTTTATCAACACTTGAGTAGCCCTTAAAGCCACTATCTGCATGTATAGAAGGATCTTTTTCTAACTCCCACTTACCTTTGATATCCACTTTATTGGTTGCGTCACCTTTTATCTTAAGGATAGTGTTTAGATTATCAGTGATATCAAAGATTGCATTTGCATCAAATTTGATCTCAGAGTTGCCTTTAAGTTGGATATTTTCAAAGCTTTCAACTTTAGCATCAAGGCCATCCACATTACTAAAATCAATCGTTTGTCCATGTCCATCAACTATTAAAGTGTCACTATTGTTATCACCACCTTTCATAGTTGTGTGCTCATTGTATTCAGCTGTAACTGCCTTAGGCGATATAGAAAGTGTCTCAGCTGGAAGTTTAGTCTCTAAGCCATCATGAGTTTTATACGTAGCATCAACTTTTAGATCATATTTTGATATTGGATTGATATCAAGCACCTGCTCAAATGTACCATTTGTTATATCTTCACCTGATATAGTATGCGTTTGTGTCTTAACTTGCGCATGGTTATCTGGATCAGTATATTTGATCTCAACTGTATCGCCAGCTCTTGCATCTTCGTTCAGATAGACTTTTATAGGAGTCTTATCTTCGTTTTGAGAATTCTCATAACTTTGCAACGCACCATCTCTGCTTGCATCTTCTGTAAATTGAATACCTCTTACAACATCTATCTCAGCATGTGCTTTATCTTCTTTACTTACGCTATTATTAAATGCATCAGTTAGAGTTATTTTTGCTTTTGTCTCTTGTCCTACTGCGATAGCTGCATCAAGCTCAAGAGGATCATTTGCAGAGACATGGATAGGTGTAGCAGAGCCTGCCTCTTTTAGTGTTATGTTGCCATTAACATCTTTGTCTATAACTTCGTAATGTTTAGTTGCTTGAGAGTTATCAGGATTTGTTATCTCAACATCTATCTTATCGCCTTTTATCACGCTTCCTGGAAGAGAAACTTTTACTTTTGAAGTATTGCTATCTGACTCATCTCTTGTGATAATGCCATTATCATTTTTATCAGCAGCTATGCTTATGTTTAGTCCTGCTTCGCTTAATGGAGCAAGTTGTGCTTTAGCCTCAGAAGAAGTTGCAGACATATCGCCAGCAGCATTTGTTATGGTTGCAGTTGCACTAGTCTCTCGACCTGGGAGCATTTTAACATCACCAATTTCGATAGTATTGTTGTGTAAAGGATGAGAAACGCCAGCTGCATCTACTAGTGATATATCACCATTAGGAGCTTTTGAAACTGTAAAAGATTCAGTTCTAGGTGTTGGATCACCAGGTTGGTTAATTTTAACTTCTATTTTATCACCATCTATAACATTATATGGCACTTGAACGCTTATAGTTGTTGATTTTACGTCACCATCAGATACAGCTTCATCTCTATCTATCTTGCCATCTCTGCTTGCATCATCTTCTTTAAATTCAACCTTTAAATTTGTAGCATCAAATGTTTCTAGCTTAGCTTCAGCTGTTTTTGTTTCTCCGTTTATAGTAGCTTCTACTTTAGCTGGATGATCTTTGTCTATATGAACATTAGGAATTTTTAGCTTATTACCTGCCTCAAGCGTGACAGGAGTATTAGTTGATGTGTCTTTTATAGTAATGTTTGTACCATCATTTGAAACAACTTCATAAGATTTAGGAGTTCCTCCATCTACATTAACAGTTATAGTATCACCTACATTTACACTTGTTGGTATCTGAAGCGTAGCTGAAGTTGTATTTAGTTGTCCATCTTTCATAGCTTCTTCTCTATCTAGCCAACCATTTCTATCTTTATCTTCATCGATAAGTAGTCTAAATCTTGTTCCAGTTCCAGCACCAGTGTCAAGTATGATATCACTCTTTGTTTCTACTTTATCAGCACCAGTACTATCAGTTACTTTAGCAGTGATGATAGTCTCTTCGCCATTTTGTAAATTTGTTAGAGGATATTTAACTGCATTGCCATTTACTATTAGAGGAGCGCCTCCATTATCATTTGTAACAGTAACAACGCCATTATTTTTGTTTATCGTATAAATTTCCTCAGGTGCACTATTATTACCTGTTTTACTGTTTATTATGAGCTTATCACCATCAACAAAATTTGAAGGTAATTTAATGGTTGTCATCGTAGTGGTTCCGGTTGCTTCTGCATTACCCAAGATACCGTCACCATCATCTGCATCAAAAGTTATCTTCATATCATCGTGAAGTTTTTCAAGAGTGTTGTGATTTTGTGCTTCAGCTTTTTTACCACCGCTTGCATCAGTAGTCTCCGCAGATACATTTATAGGTTCGCCTGCAATGATCTTCACATTTGGAATTTCTATCTCGTTTTTATCACTTGCGGTTATAGAAGTGTGAGTAGAAGTATCTTCTAGTGTGATCTTACCATGATTATCTCTACCAGTAACCTTATAATTTTTAGTCTCAGTTGAAGAGCCATTATTTATTGTTACATTTACAACATCACCAGCTATAACATTATTTGGCACTTTTACTGCGATTGTAGTCTTAAGTAGATCATTGTCGCCATCTTTACTCTCAGCTCTTGTCAAAGATACGTTGCCATCACCATCTTCTACAAATCTTACAGCCATATCGTTTATGCCAGCTATCGTAACACTGCTTGAGCCTTTAGCATGTTGGATGCTACCGTCACTATCTACTATCTCAGCTGTTACTTTAGTTTCTTCGCCAGTTGCTGTTTTGATACCAGAAATTTTAAAACTTCTGCCATCTGTTTCTGTATTTATTTCATTACCAGCACTATCTTTTACAAAAAACTTACCATTCGCGTCTCTTCCAACAGTATATTCTTTTGTTCTAGGAGTCTCATTTGGCTCATTTATGGTTACAGTTAGTTTATCTCCACTTACTGCATTTTTAGGAAGCTTAATGGTAACTGTTGTACTGTTGAGATCATTATCACTGATAGCTTGCTCTCTAGTCATAGTCTTCGCACCATGAGCTTCTTCGAAGATAACTTCAGGCGCTTTTACATACTCTAAGCTAGCTGAAGCCTCTACGGAAGCTATAGGAGCGTTCCTGTTTGGATTTATATGGGTGATACTAGCATTTATGGTTGTGTCTTCTCCATGTCTTACGCTAAAACCTTCAACATTAATAGACCATAGATTAAGTGCCTCTTTTAAAGGAGTGTAATTAACATCACCAGAAGAGGTATGCTCTACTACACTTGTTATAACACCTTTTTCATCTACATGTATAGTAAAGTCTCTAGTAGTATTTTCAAATTCTGTTTTACCATTAGAATCTTTTAAAAATGCTTTTCCTTCAGGGTCATTAGGATCTAGCTTAGGAGTTTTTATAGAAAGTGTAAGCTTATCACCATCATCAACTCTGTTTGGCAATGTGATCTTTGCAGTTGTATGATTTACTTTTTCATCACCTAGATCTTCATTTACTCCATTAAAGTTTCTATCTATCTTAGAAACACTTTCTTGTCTTGAAATTTCATGAAGAGTTTTTTGTTCTGATAGTGTTATGGCTAATCCAGTATCAAGTGGATATACATTGTCTGTATCTGACTCTGCACTTTTTTGAGTACCATCAGCAGCTACTACGTGAACGCTTGCATATGTTCTTACACCAGGGAATATATCAAGTGGCACACCAGTTACTTTATGATCTCTAACCATTTCTGGAGTTAGTTCTAGTGTGTATGTTTTTTCATGAGGAGCCGATGGGTTGTTATAATTTAACGGATCAGTATAAGTTATAACGATCTTATCACCAACTACTACATCTTTTGGAAGTGTTATATCCACTGGAGTGCTTCTGTAATTACCATCTCGTCCATTTTCAAGATCGCTTAATCCAGTATCATTGTCAAGATCTTCAGTAAATACTAAAGTCGGTCTTACATCTGGAGTAACCTTGTCAGTTGCTATATCGCTCTTCCAAGTGTTAGAATTTGTACTATCAGTAACATAAGCATCTACTTTTGAAATTTTACCCTCAGCAACTGGCATATTGTCTATCTTGTAGCCATTATTGATTATATTTTGATCGATAGTAACTTCTCTATTTTCAGTAGTACCATCTGGTTTTGTTAGAGTAATGTGAAGTTTATCTCCAGGGATAACATCACTTACTTTTATAAGTACTGGTGACTCATTTTGTTTGTTGTCATTGTTATTTTCTGTGTAAGTTAAAAATCTATCGTTATTTCTATCTTCTGTAAATTCAACACTTACGCTTGATTTTGTAGGAGTTACGTGATCTTCACTGCTGCCGCCAGTGTTACCTTGGAAATTTGTAACGCTTGCTTCTACTTTTGAGTTTTTACCTGGCTCTACAGGCGCATCTATTGGATAGCCATTAGTTATGATAGATGGAGTGATGGTTATGTTTGTTGTAGTTTCATTACCATTTGGATCAGTTACAGTGACTTTTAGTATATCGCCAGCTCTTACTGTGCCATCATTTGGTACAGTGATAAGAACTTTAGATGTATTTATATCTGTATCATTTCCATGCTCAACTCTACTTAAGGTGCCGTCGTTGTTAGTATCATTTACAAAAGTTACAAGCGGTGCACCTGGGATTATAGTATCGTCGCCATCATTGCCATCTCTGTAACCACCTACTGGGTTATCATATGAAGCAAAAGCTCTGTTTGTATCAGTTAAATTTCTATAAGTTTCATTGATGTTTGAATAGTGACCGCCTTCAGCAAATCTAGCTTCTCCAAGGCTAACGCCATCTCCACCACCAGCAGCAGCATTACCGCCAGCAGCAGTCTCTTCAAGTTTTGTTAGATCACCGCCGTTTAAAATAGCATTTTGCAAAGCGCTTATATCAGCTAAGCCCTCAGCACCTATCGTATTTGGATTTAAAGAAAGCGTGTCACTACCTAGTACAGTTAGCTCTTTGCCGTTATTTGCAACAATAGTTACTTTGTCGGCTGCATCGCTAGTTTTGACACTCTCACCCATATAAACGATGTCGCCAACTTTTAGCTCTCTCTCGTTTCCGTTTTGATCAACTGCGACCGCCTTGCCACTTAGCGATTTTACTACACCCGCTTCTTTAGCCATAAAACTCTCCTTAATAATTTTTTCGGCGATTATATAATAAGAGTGAGGCTGGGGATATTAAGTAAAATTTGGGTAAATTTAAGTTTATTTTTAGTTATTTAATACTCTTTTATCACACTTTAATATTTTTAAAATTACCCCTAAAAAAGGCATTTTGTGTAACTTTTGTGTAAAAAATTTTAAAAAAAATTTTTATATGGTACATGTACCTTTCGTTTCATAAAAGCGTTATTCTGAACGCCTTAAGAAAGAGCATCTTTTAAGCTAACACGAAAATATTATGCGATTTTTAGCTACTTTTGCCAAAAAATTTTCTTGCCAAAACCTAGAGTGTTGCTTGTAAATTTAACCTTTTCAAGGCTTATAGACCAAATTTTTGGATCCATCGCTTTTGCGTAAAAAAATCTTTTAAAGTAAATTTCTCGCTCACTTGTGCTAGCCTCTCTCATCACTCCTTGAAACTGCACGCCCTCTATCTTGCCAACGATCTTCGTATCAAGAGCGACCGTGCCAGCAACGAGCTTTGAGTTTTTTAAAAATTTGATATGCGAACTATCGTCTGAGCTAGCTAGCAAAAGGCAAAAATTTACCTCATCAAAGGCGTAAAACGCGCTAAAAGCGTAAGGCTGCCCATCATCATCAATGGTGCAGACACTTGCAAGATGCATCTTTTTTAAAAATTTAACTATCCTCTCATCCATCTAAATTCCCCTAAAAATGTCAAGAATAGCTTGAAATTTAAAGATAACAACAAGCAAGATAACGACCCAGATCAAAAAGATGATGAGCTCGGTGAGATTAAATTTATCCTTTGCCACTTTTTTAAAAACTATCATCGTTAAAAATGCTCCCAAAAAGCCGCCAACTAGCGAAAAGTAGTGGATCGCATTTACCTTTACAAAGCTTGGCAAAAGCCCTTTGAAAAACAGTGAAAACATCAAAATGGCAAGCAAATTTGCAAGTATCAAGTAGTAGCCAACGACTGGCAAAACTGGGCAAAGCTTAGCAAAAACGAAGCTTAAAACAGTGATAAGCATCAGCAAAAAGATCCTAGTCCCAAAACAACACATCGCCCGTCCTTTTTCGACGCATTTTACAAAATTTTGCTTTATGAAATTAAAAATTTGCCGATTTAGCCTCAAAAGGATTTAAAAATGCAAACAAATTTTTACTCTCAAGGAAGCTACAACAACATGAGCTTTTCGATGAAGACTAGCTCAGGCGATGAGATAAGCTTTTCGATGTATGACAACAAAAGTTTGGAGTTTTCTAGCCAGAAAAATGGCACTTCAAGCCAAAAAAGTCTAACTCTCACTCATGAATACGGCTATGAGTTTTTATATAAAGGAAACGGCATAGACGAGCAAGATATGAAAGAGATCGAAGAGGCGATGAAGCAAATTCGCCCACAAGTTGATGAGTTTATGAAAAATGTCAAAGAGGGCGACAAGATCGCAGGTAGCAGCCAAAGCATAAGCGAGCTTTCAAACAAGATCAAACAGATGTTGCCTGACGCAAAAGACCTGGATCACAAAAATTTCATAAATGATAATATGCTAAAGATGTTTGACGAACTTTTAGCTAAAAATGACGCTAATAAAAATCTACTAAGCGCGACAAAAAGGCTATTTGACACATTGCTTGATGAGAGCAAAAAAGTATCTTACTACGCATAAATTTAGAGCTTTTGGCTCTAAATTTTAACTAGCGCCTCTCTTTGATAAAAGAGGTGCGACAAGACTATCACAAAATAAAGCTGAAAAAATAATCCCACAAGCGGCACAAGCGAGATGAGATAAAATAAAAGTGTAAAAACTATAAATTTAACCCCACCACCTTCAAGCAGTGCTAGCTCGAATTTATCACTATCAAGCGTGTTTGAGCCAACGTCTATGAGTAAAAGCTTATAGTAGATGTAAAAAAACGGCACGTTGATGATGAAAAAATTTACAAATGGCACAAACAAAAGTGGCAGGCAAACGAGCAAGATCCCAAGAAATTTCATGATCTCAACCATCATCACCTTTAGCACTCTAGCCGTGCTAGCCTCACTTTTAAGCACGTAGTTGTAGTGCCTTTTGTTTATCTCTTTGGCTACAACTGGCGTTAAAAAGCCAGCTACGACTAGGGCGATCACGATGCTAATGATGATCGTTAAAAAGGTGCTTAAAACATAAAAAAGTATGCTAACTATCCACTTTGTAGCGCTAAAGCTTAAAATTTTAATAGCTATAAAAGATAGCGTCGAGTTTGACTCTAAAAAGGCGAAATTTTCGTTTTTTGCGCCATCACTTAAAAGATCAAATATCTCACCACCTCCCCAGATCGTAAGCCACGCAAGGCTTGCGATGCTAAGAAAAAGCGGCAATATAGATAGCGTTATAAATTTGGCTGTAAAAAAGTCTTTAAAACCAAGGCGAAGAAGATTTATCATTTTACCTTTTTGTACTCGCGCTCAAGTGCAGCGTAAATTTCATCTATCGTGCTAACGCCATTTGATAAAATTTCACTCATCACTTCGTTATCTTCGCGTCCGTTCCAAATTTTCTTATAGCTTCCCTCTTTGTAGCCGTTATTTTGGCGGAAGCGATTTAGCACGTTTTTAGCGATGTAGCACTCATAAAGTGAGTATAAATTTACGCCACATTTTAAAGACATTGAGAAATAAATTTTGAAGATATCAAAGATATCATAGTCAAAGCCGCTGCACTCATGTATGAGCATCTCAACGTCGTTCATGATCTCATAAATGCTCTCATCTTCAACCTTTAACGGCTCTTTGCAATAGTCGCTAAAGCCGCTTGACTGGCAGATATCATCAGCCAAAGTCTCAACATCGCCAAGCTGTTTTGCCTTATAAATTTGTAGTGCTAGGCTCATTATAAAGTGCCAAATATCGACAACCTCGATGCGTAAATTTTGCTCATCAGTCTTAGCATCTATGCTCTTCCAGTGCTTCCAAGCAAAGCTATCAATGAGCTCAGCGCACTCCATATATATGCAGCGCCTCCAGCTGATTAGCTTATTTTTATTTGTATAGCCATTTTCCCAACCAAGCCCGTTTGTCTCGTCATTTAGGCTTTGTTGCATCTTTAACATCTCTAAAACAATAGTTCTTTCATCCATTTTTAAACCTTTTAAATTTTAAATGATTATAACAAAAAACAATTAATGCTTAAGCGACAAGCTTGACCCAAATCATCTTAATGCAAGCTTACAAGATGTAAAATCACCCAAAATTTCAAAGGAGAAAAGATGAGAGAGAAAGATCTAGTAGTTTGCAACGTTTGCGGACTAAAAAGCAGCGATGATAAAAATGCAGTTTTCATCCACGCTCACAAAAACGGCGAAGAGGTCGATATCTGCACAAGCTGTATCCCAAGCGTGATACATGGCTCAGGCATAGTCGTAAAATCAAACGAAGAGATAAAGGCTGAAATTTAAATATCAGCCACCATGTGAGAATTCTGCCTTAAAGAATTCTCAAACTCCTCCGCACTCATCGGACGAGATAAGAAATATCCTTGCATTTCATTACAATTAAGCTCTTTTAAAAGCTCTTTTATCTCGTGGCTTTCCACGCCTTTTGCTGTCACTTTTAGCTTCATTGATTTTGCTATATTTATGATAGCAGCGACTACTTGCATATCTTTTTTGTTGATTACTGACTGAGCAACAAAGTCATTTGCTATCTTTATGCGATCGATCTTATACTTTCTGATATAGACAAATGACGTATATCCAGATCCAAAGTCATCTATACAAACATCTATGCTATTTTTCTCCAAAAGTGAGAAAATTTTATCAAGCGTCTCTTGGTCGTTTTTCCAGATATCTTCGCTAAATTCAAGCTCAAACTGCTTTGGATTTAGGTGGTGCGAGTTTAAAGTTAGCATAAATTCATTTACAAATTTTTCAGATGTGCTTTGAATTTGTGCTACGTTTATGCTTATTTTTGGCATTTTTAGCTTTTTGTTTTGCCATCTTACGGCTTGTTCTACTGTTTTTGAGACAGAAAGCGTGCAGATGTCGTTTAAGATGTCGCTATTTAAGCTAGCTATATCCATAAACTCGCCAGCTTCTTTTTGTCCATACTCTTTTGACTGCCATCTAAGTAGCGCTTCTACGCAGATGATCTTTAAATTTTTAATGTCATAAATCGGCTGAAAATATACCTCAAAATCCTCTTGTAAATTTGCTTTTTTAAGAGCTATCTCTATGTTTGAGCTTTGTTGTATTTCGCTATCTATCTCATTATTATAAACCATCGGGTTTTTGGCTGGATTTTGCTTAGCGTAGTACATCGCCATATCAGCTTTTTTGATGATATTTCTAGGATCGCTGATGTTATCTCTTGTGACAACGTGGATACCAACGACACTCTTGATCGCAAAGTGATACTTATCTATTTGCAAAGGTTTTTCTATCGTATCTCTTAGCTCCATACCAAGCTTCATGCGTTTAGTGTGGCTATTTTCTTCCATTTTTGAAAGCACGATGAACTCATCAGCGCCGATCCTTGCGGTAACCTCTTGTCTGTTGCACGCTTCACGTATGCGCTTTGCTATCGCTTTTAAAATTTTATCGCCAACCTCATGTCCATAAGATGTATTTATATTTTTAAAGCGACTTATATTTATATAATAAACTGCGATCTCCTGCTTCTCGCCCAAAATACTACACATACCTTTTAGCTCATTTAGCAAAGAGTCTCTGTTGCCAAGAGAGGTTAGATAGTCTTTTTCAGATACACCCTCTAAGCTTAAATTTATCATCTCAAGTTCGTTTGTCTTTAGGTGTTTCTCTTTGTTTTTAGCATCATGTAAATTTTGCTCTGCGTTATATATCTCTTCGCTTTGATCAAGCACTTTCATAAAATAGCTAATAACCGCTCCAGCTACAACAACAAAAATTATAAGTAGATCAACATAAGATGAGAGGTCAGCTTTTATTAGTATTAGTGCAGCTGAGATAATAGGCACAAGCTTAGATGTTGTTTTTATGCCAACATCTGCTGCGCTTATACGCTTGTTATCACCCCTTAAGTAAAAAGCCCCGAGCATTAAGAGAAAAAATGGCACAAGGTAGATAGAGTGCAGAGTAAAATCATGCCCTTTGTTTATAAGCTCATTATAAAAAACATATAAATTTAATAGCGTAAAAATCGCACTTGCGATTATCAAGAAAAAGCCGCTATGTCTAATATAAAGATGGTTGCTATTAAAAATTTCACTAAGAGCGATGAATAAAATAGATAAATTTACAAAAATAGCAATGCTAGCAGCAAGCTCACTAGGGCTTTTAGGATGGATCAATATATCAAAATCACCCATATCACCAACAATGCAATAAGCAAGCGTGAAAACTAGCAAAAGCACATTAAAGCTATCGGCTAGAACTATGATCTTTTTATCGCTAGCTATAAATTTGACCACAAAAAATATACCAACAGCGGCCAATAGTAAAAACATAGGGAGCAGATCGAAAAAATCAAGATAAGAAATTTGCTCTTTGCTTCTTAAAAGAAAGTCTTCATTGACACTTCTAATGGCATCAATAATCGTCCAAAGAAAGACCCCAAAGCATGCAGCAAGCCAGTGCATAGCTTTAAGCTTTGATCTATTCATAGAGATGTAGATACCAAGAACTACAAGACCAAAGCCAAAAAATATCAACAAATTTTCAAAAATTTTATAGTTTAAAATGCCGGCAAACTGAGAAAATATAAAAAGAGCTATAACGGCATAGAAAATTTGTTTTTGTCTTACGATAAGTGACGAATTTGACGTAAAAAAAATGTTTCTCTCCATTGTTTATTCTGTTTCAAACCTTATTTTTAGTTATAATTTTGCAAATTTTTCTTTAAGGTTAATCATGAAATGTAATATCGTCTTATCTGGAGAAAATTTAATAGACTACCAAGCATTTAATCTATTTTTCTCAAAAAAGGCTAGAAAACAGTATTTTATAAATGTTTTTATGATTTTTACGGAGGCTATTATAGCTGGATTTGTCGCTGATATGCTTTTAAAAACCAAAATTTTTACTATTATAGGCATCATTTTTGCTATTTTTTGGATCATTTTTTATCCATTTTTTTTAAAAAATAGACGAAAATCGGTGCTAAAAAGCTTAGAAATTTCAGACTTTAAAAAAGAGATGATCTTTGAAGTAGATGAGAAAAATTTGGCATTTTACGAAAATGAGCCAAAAGAAAATGAAATTTTTGACATAAAAGATGTAAGTGAAATTTACGAGCTTAAAAATATCTTTGTCATCTTTATAAATGAAAAAATCCACCTTGTCTTACCAAAAAATAAAGAAACTTCAGAACTAGTAAAAGCGCTTATAAAAGAGAGCAAAAAAGAGCTACTACTTTTTGAAAATTTAGACTACAAAATCGTTATGGGCTAAGCTTGTAAATTTACAAGCTTAGATGTGATCAAGTGTGCTTCTTATGAGCTCTTCAAAATCTTTAGCGCTCATCGGCTTGCCCCAGAAATAACCTTGTATCTCATCGCAGCCTAGCTCTCTTAAAATTTCAAGCTGAGTTTCATCTTCAACACCCTCAGCGATCGTCTTTAGCTCGATATTTTTAGCTAGCGTTATAACGCTTTTTACAACGTCTCTATCGATCTCATTTATAGCGATGTTATCAACTAACTCTTTTGCGATCTTTAGCCTATCTAATGGATACTTTTTGATGTAGTTCATCGATGAAAAGCCAGTGCCAAAGTCATCGATCGAGATGCTCATGCCTTTATCTGAAAATTTCTTTAAGACTGTTTGCATGATCTCTTCGGCATTGACGAGGCTTGCCTCTGTAAGCTCGATATCAACACACTTTGGATCCATACCAAATTCTTCAACATAGCCAAAGATATCCGATGCAAAATTTACATTATCAACCTGTTTTGGCGAGATGTTGATGCCAACTTTTAGGCTGATGCCATACTTTTTGTTCCAGTAGCTCATCTGCCTTATGGCCTCTTTTGCCACCCATATTCCTATTGTATTTATGATAGAGCTTTGCTCGGCAACTGGGATAAATTTAGCCGGACTTACAAAGCCTTTTACTGGAGAGTTCCATCTTATAAGAGCCTCAGCGCCTATTATCTTTTTACCATTTAGTAGATACTGCGGCTGAAAATTTAGGCTAAATTCCTCATCAAAATTCATAGAATTTAGCAAAATTTCTATATAGTTTTTCTCCTGAATGATCTCTTTTATATCATCGTAAAAGACATATTTTGTATTAACATCTCTTTTTGCTGCACCAAGTGCCGCTCCAGCTTGCATGATAAGATCATCAGCTAAAATTTCACTTGTTTGCGTTGAGCTAACGCCAACCTTTGCTCCAAGAGCTATCTTATAATCGCCAACTGAGATTTGCTCGGCTATGATGTTTAGCAGATAGTATAAAAATTCTCTATAATGCCCCTCATTTTTTTGCTTTAAAACTATCATAAAGTCATCGCCGCCAAACCTTGAGACGATAGCGCCCTCTGGCAAGATCGCTTTTATATTTTTAGAAAATTTCAAAAGCACCTCATCGCCCACGTAGTGGCCGTATGAGTCATTTATAGCCTTAAAGTGGTTGATGTCGATGTAATAAATATCTATCTTTTCGCCAAGCGCTTTGGTCTTTATCATCTCTGATAGTTTGCTTAAAAATGACTGTCTATTTAAAAGCCCAGTGAGTGAGTCAAATTCGCTAAGCTGCCTTAAGCGCTCGTTTTTCTCTTCAAGCTCTTTTAAGCTATCTTGGATCTCTTCGTCAAGTTGAGCGATGATATGCCTTTCAGATCTAGCTAAATCCCTCATAGCAACTGTACTTGAGATACTATAGATTAGCGCTGCATAGGCTAGCAAAACCATAAGTAGAAAAACTATCCAAACTGAGTAAATTTTATCTGTATTAGCAGCTCCTAAAAAGAGTAAAGATACGATAAGCAGGGTGATAAATTTATATATAAGCGCCCTTATATAGTCTTTTCTATAGCTTCTTATCTTGATATTTGCCTCGTTTTCCTTTAGATGCAAGCAAGCTACAAATATAATAAAAAACGCAACTTTAAAGAAAAACTCGTAATGAACATTTGTGCCGCCATGTGTCAAAAAGGCCTTTGATGAGTAGTATGCGTCGCAAATGCAAATGATAAGCAAGGCTAATAGATATAAAAGTAGGCTAACTCTTTTATAGCTAAAAACTGGTTTTTTTGATACAAAATTTAGTGAAAATGCGACAACAAAGACAAAGCAAAAGATAAAAATATCCATTATGATGTATGAAAAGCTAGTCACGAATTCTTTATTAAGCGCTACTGCTAGACTTCTATCAAAAACTACAAACCAAAAAAAACTAACCGTAATAAGCATCAAAGCAAGCGCATCTACCACGACTTGCTGCCATATCACTCTTTTTAAAATTCTTGCAAAAAAAGCAATAGCAGATACAAGAAACATAAAAAATGGGATCAAATATAAAATTTGCATAAGATCCGTGCGGGAGATGTTTCCTGGCATAAGAAGCGATCTATCATAAAGCAATAAAAGGATATCTGCTAACGCCCAGCTCGCTATAGCTAAAAATATATAGGTCCAGTATGAGTTTAAATTTCTACTACTTTTTAAGAAAAAGAACAAAAACAAGGCGATCACTACATCAGTGCCGACTGATGTAGCCGTCAGATAAAACTGATCCCCCAGATAAATAGCAAAAAAATAAGCAATAATCAGGGCAAATATAAATAAAAAAGAGCCGTTGTGAAAATTTGTTATCCTATCAAGCACGGCCACTCTCCGCTTCCTGGTCTAGCTTTTGCCACCTTTGCCACTCGCCGCTATCATCGACGTCGTTGCCGATAGCCTCGTACCTAGCGTAAAAATGCTCGACAAATTTTTTGCACTCTTCATCTTTTGGCAGATAGCTCTGCTCATCTTTTTGGCAAAATTTCTCCAAAAACGTGCTCGCATCAGCTTTTTTGGCGTATGTTTGCGCTAGCTCGAAGTAGTTTTGCAAACAAATTTCTTTAAATTTAGCGTAAGCTTGCTCACTCATATCCACGCTTAGTTTGCCGTCAAATTTAAGCACTCCAGCCCTAAAAAGCAAGCTAAGATGTATGAGCCCCTCGCAGTAATAAGCCCTCACCTCATCGACCTTTCGCCACGCGATAAGCCCAACCGCACGGGCTATTAGCTCGTGAAAGACGGCCATTTTATACTCCGCCTCTTCGTGCAAGAAGAAATTTACCAGCCCGCCAGTCGTCGCCTTGTACTCTTCTATAAATTTAAAGACGCCACTTTTATTCATGCTCATCTCCGTATCAAGCCCGATAAAGAGGATGTGGCCAAACTCATGGCCGATCGTTGAAATTTCATATACTTTTTTCCAAATTTTTGGCCTTAAAAATAAAATCTCTCTACCAAAATCCAAAAATTCCTTGCTAAAAATTTCAGCCCCAAGCTTCATAAAAGGCTTTGCCTTTGCGCCCTCATAGACATGATTTACAAAGGCAAAAATTTTCTTGCCACATTTTGCACTCACACTCTCATCATTTGGCACGACTTGAGCGCTAAAAAGCCCGTTTAGCTCCGCTGCGTAATAGATCATCGGCACGCTTATATAAAGCTGCGTTCTAGCGATATTTTCGCTAACTGCCTTGTTTGTCGCGGCGTTATCAAATTTGATCTTTTTACAAACGCTTTTGTAAGTTTTTGCCACTTTTTCTTTAAATTTAAGCTCGTCAATGCCCTCGCTATCAACCAGCCTGATGTCCCACTCAAGCGCGACTGCGTGCGTGTAGGCATCCTCGTAGTACTCTAGCGGATGGCCCGGCTGAAGTGCGCCTTTTACATCCATCCACGCTATCTCAGCCTCTTGCCAAGCGTTTATCACCTTTGCATTGTCCTCTTCGCAAAAGGCATTCTGCAGCTTTTCAAGGTATTTTACATAAGATTTTTGTTCGTCATTTTTGGCTAAATTTCTTAAAATTTCAAGATTTTTTACAAAGACTTTTTTAAGCTCTCTCACCTCATCTTTAAAGGCAAGCGCGTAAGGCAAAAAGCTAAATTTCTCGCCATCTTTGCAAACTGTGCCGTAAGTTCTATCAGCTCTTACGCCGTTACTATCGCACTGAAACAAGCCATTTTTAGTGATAAACTCATTTGCTAGGCTTAGATCTTTAAATTTAGCTTCAAACTCTTTATTTGTAGTATCTATTATCTTTTCTTGCCATGAAATTTGCCACGCATTTAGACTAAGCCCAACCTCGTGCATAGCCTCAACAAAGGCTTGAAAAAATGGGTCTAAAATTTGCTCATCACGTGCCTTTTTTATAAGCTGGGCGTGCAGATTTTCATATAAATTTCTAACGTAGCCATAGATCAAATTTAACACGCGTTTTTGCTCGTCCTCGCCTAAATTTAGCCTTTTTAGCTCATTTTGAAGTGGATCAACTTTAAGATCAACTATCCTTCTTGCAAGGGCTAGTTTTTGGCTTGGTGTGCCAGTAAGGCCGCAAATTTTCACAGCTTCAGTTATGATCTTGTCATCTAAATTTTTATAAATCGCGTTTAGCTTGGATTTTTGCTCTTTTGTAAGTTCGTTTAGTCTTTTAAAATCATTCATATTTTCATCCCTTAAAGTTGCAGGATTTTAGCATAAAGCCATTAAAATTTGCTACAATTTACCAAAAATTTAAAATCTAAAGGGCAAAAAATGGACATTTTAAAGGACTTTGGCGAGCCACGCATAAAGCAAGTTATGCTACCAAAAGATACAAACTCAGCTGGCAATATCTTTGGCGGCTGGATAATGAGTCAGATCGACCTTGCAGGTGCGCAGGCTGCTAGAGAAATTTCGCCTGAGCGAGTTGTGACAATTTCGATGAAAGAGATCATCTTTAAACAACCAGTCTTTGTTGGCGACGTGCTAAGCTGCTACGCAAAGATCATTGCAGTTGGCAAAACATCGATAACAACACAGATAGAAGTAACTGCACTTAGGCTAAATGACGGTGGTTTTAGAGAGACTATACACGTCACAAGCGCGACTGCGACCTATGTTAGTGTGACAAAAGATGGGCACAAAAAACCGATAGATGAGAAGATAAAAGAGCTGCACGGCTTTTAAAATTTGGTTGCGATTTATGCAGCCAAACCCCTAAATTTATCACTATTTTTAAAAGAATTTGAAAAAAATTAACTTCAAAAAAGATAAATTTCAACTTATTTAAATGCTTTATAAAGTAAAATCAGCCCTTACACTTTTTTGGGAGAAAGATGAAAAAATCACGCTTAGGGCTTTTACAAACACATATTTTAGATATCTTAACACAAGATGAGCTGGAGAAATTTGAGTTTAAAGAGCTGCCAAAGACAAGCACGATCTACACCGAAGATATCGAGATCATCATTTTAAAAAGCGGCTCAGCAAAGCTCTCATTTTTTGAAGATGGCGAGGAATTTATCCTTTATCATTTAGAAAAAAACAACATCGCCATACTCGATGACAACTGCGCCTTTGAAGTGCTTGAAGATGCCCAAATTTACGTTATTAGACTAGATGAGATAGGTGAAATTTTGCACAATCAAAAAGCCGCGAGCGAGATCCTAACAACCACACTAAACACCATCATCGTGCAGCGCCAGATCACAAAGTCGATACTCTTTGAGGACGCAAAGGGCAGGATCGCAAATTTCTTGATCGAGCTAGCAAATGAGCAAGATCTAAAACAAAATGGCTACCGATATGTGTTTTTGCCGTTTTCTCTAAAGGTGCTTTCAAGCTTTGTTGGTCTCAAGCGCCAAAGCGCCTCAACAGCCTTTAATGAGCTTATCAAAGACGACATCATCAGAAAGATCACACCGCACGAATTTCTCATCATCGACCACGAAAAACTTGAAAGTTACACGAATTAAAAAGCTTTTACGCCCTATCTTTAAATTTAGTCAGCCTATCTCGAAGCTCTTTTGAAAGTGTGAATTGCGAAAGCTCATATCTGTCAAAAATAACGATCATATCATCACCAAGTGCCTGCACTAGGCCAAAACACGCATCTCTATCGAGGCGATTTTTTCTAAATTTAACACTTAGCGCATCGACCTTTTTCTTATCGCCAAAGCTCTTAATGGCGATCTCGTCGATATCTTTGAAGAAAAATTTGATATTTTTTGAGCCTTTTTTTATGACAAATCCATCATCATCTATCTCAAAAAAGTTGTTTTGCAAGATCTTTCTCACGCAAAAAAAGGTTGAAATGGCGCCAACGATGACACCAAAAAGAGAGGGCGTGCCAAGATCAAGATAAAAGTAGCTAGCGACGCTAAAGACAAAGAGCCCAAGCCCAAAGGCTAGCGCCCAAAAAACATCTTTTTTACTCTCTTTGGTTATCATTTTTGCCCTTTTTATGCCAAAAGTCCAGCGCCATTTATCGCTTGGCTGCGCTCTTTGGCGTAAATTCTCTCGCCATTTATCACGTCATATTTCCAGATCGGTGCATTTGCCTTAAAGTCCTCGACAAACTCGTTTATAAGCCTTAGCGCGACCTTTCTTTGAGGGCTAACAACACCTGCTACATAAGAGCTCGTATGCACTGGTACATCGCCTTTTGAGTGAGCAAAGAGCACGTAAGCATTTTCTTTTTTGGCTCGCTCTTGCCAAGCATCTAGCCATTTTTTAAGGATCGGCTCATAGATATCAAAGCTAAGCGCCGAAATACCGCCCTCTTCTCTTACTATGCCCACAAAAGTGATGAGCGCGCCGCAGTTTTTATCTTTAAATTTATCATACCACTCGTTTGTGATGCTTTGAACGTCCAAGCTGCCATTATAAATTTGCATCTTAGCCTCCACAAACTGGTGGCAATATAGAAATTTTATCGCCTGATTTAAGAGCGAAATTTATATCGCTTACGATCTCGTCATTTACAGCCACAGCGCAGATATTTAGCCACTTTTTAAGCTCTTCTTTCTCACTTATTGCCGCTTTTACCTCGCCTAAATTTTTTGCTTCTACTTTTATACTCTCAAGCCCGATAGGCCCAAGAAATTCGATCTCTACCACATTTTATCCTTTGAAATTTTTGCTGATTTTACTTAAAAATAAATTTAGATATACTTATTTGAAAATTTACAAAAGAGATAGAAGATGAACGAAATTTTAAAAAGCATAAAAACCCCAGCCTACGTCTGCGAAGAGGCAAAAGTTCGTAAAAATTTGGAGCTTTTAAAGTATGTAAAAGAGCAAAGCGGAGCTAAAATTTTAGTAGCGCTCAAAGGCTTTGCATTTAGCGGAGTGATGGATATGGTGGGCTTATATCTTGATGGAGTGACTTGCAGCGGGCTTCACGAGGCCAAATTTGCGAGCGAATACGTAAAAGGCGAGATCCACACGTATAGCCCAGCCTTTAAAGATGAGGACTTTGATGAAATTTTAAAAATTTCAAAGCACATCACCTTTAACTCTTTTACTCAATGGCAAAAATTTAAAGGCATTGCCCTTCAAAATGGCATCATCTGCGGCCTAAGGGTCAATCCAGAGGTCTCACTTGCGCCAACTGATAGCTACAACCCATGCGCTAAATTTAGCAGGCTTGGCATCACGAGGGCAAATTTTAAGCCAGAACTTCTTGATGGCATCACTGGGCTTCATTTTCACGCGCTTTGCGAGGAGAGTGCGAGTAGCTTGCAGGTCGTGCTGGAGGCATTTGAGGAGAAATTTGGCGAGTTTATATCAAAGATGAAGTGGATAAATATGGGCGGCGGCCACCACATCACGAGGGCTGATTACGACGTGGAGCTACTTATAAAGATAATTAGGCGCTTCCGCGAGAAGTACGGCGTAGAGGTCTATCTGGAGCCTGGCGAGGCTGTGGGCTGGCAGACTGGCTTTTTGATAAGCAGCGTGCTTGACATCGTGCATAACGAAAAAGATATCGCCATACTTGACACCTCGGCCGAGGCGCACATGCCAGATACCGTGCTCATGCCTTACCGCCCAGCCGTTAGGGGTGAGAGTGAAAATGGCAAATTTACTTATAGATTTGGCGGCAATACCTGCCTAGCTGGCGATATAGTGGGGCTTGAAGCGGGCGACGCGGAGTATAAATTTGATAACGAGCTTAAAATTGGCGACCGCGTCATCTTTGAAGATCAAATTCACTATACTATCGTGAAAAATACGACATTTAACGGCATAAAACTGCCTGATTTAGTGCTTTTAAAAGAAAATGGCGAGATAAAGATGATCCGTGAATTTGGATACGAAGAGTATAGGCGCAGAAACTAGGCTAAAATCTATTTTTAAAGGTAAATTTGGCTTTTTAAATTTAGGTCAAATTTATCTGGCTTGCAAATTTTGCTAAAAGGGCTTTGAGCTGGCTAAATTTAAAAATTTATCTTGAATGTATTTTTGTTTTCAAAATTTAAACTTATTAAATTTGGCAAATTTAAAGCTAGGCTCCAAACTGATTTAAATTTATTATCTATAAAATTTAGCTCAATACTTTTGTAAAGCTATCTTGGCTTGCTGTCATTATTAAATTTAGCAAATTTCTGACTTTATCTAAAATTTAATACCCATAAATTTTGGCAAATTTATCTATCTTTGAGCTTTTTTGCCACTTGTATTCGGTCTCATTTGCGATCTTTTGGGCTAGTTCTTTGCCAAAATGATCACTGATAAAGCCAAGCGCCATATCCATACCAGCAGCCACGCCTGAAGCTGTGTAAAATTTACCTGCTCTTACCCACCTAGCGCGCTCTTGCCACTTTACAGCTTCGCCGCAACTTTTTACCCACTCAAGCGATCTTTTATTTGAGGTAGCCTTTAGTCCGTCAAGCTCTCCGGTGCGAGCGATGAGCGCTGAGCCAGTGCATACACTTAGGCAAATTTGAGATGCCAAAACGCACTCTTTAAGCCTCAAAATAAACTCACTATCATTTACAAGTGCCCTAGTGCCCTGACCTCCAGGGAGTAGCAAAACGCTCTCTTTTGGCATCTTGTTAAGTTTTTTGGTCTTTATAAGAAAGCCTTGCTTGCTTCTTTTCATCCCGCCATCAAACGAGACGTAGCTTATCTTCATTTCAGGCACCCTTGCTAAAAACTCCACTGGTCCCATGAGATCAAGCGTCTCATAATCATCAAATATAAGGCAAAAAAGATGCATAGTGCAGTCCTTTTTCGGCTAAAATTTGGCTTTATTTTAGCTAAATTTTCAGATCAAAAACGATAAAAATTAACAAAACTTAAATATTTTTTATAAAATTTTTAGTAATCTTTTTTGCTAAGGTTTGCTTGTGATTAGCTCTGATATAATAGCCACAAAACGGCATAGCTGTGTGATTTTAGCATATTTAACCAAAGCTTAAATCATTTAAGCTTTAGCAAATAAAGGAATAAAATGACGAGAATTCTTACTCTACTTTTTACATTGTCCGTTGCGGCAATGGCCATTGAGGGACCAACTGGCGTCAATCAATATGACAGCACCATTTGGGCAGCACAGAGGATAGAAAATATCAAGCCTTATGAGCATGGCTGGGGCCCGATATTTACTTTTATACAAGGCAACGACTACTTCGCGATAGCTGCACTTTCTATCATTTTAGCTGTTATCGGCGCGTTCGTGCTACACTTCTTGATCATCGGACCAAAACACTTTAGTCATGATGGCAAAAAAGTATTTGCGTTTTCGCTAATCGAACGTATAGCTCACGGCTTAGCTGCGATCTCTTGGATCATCTTGGTGCCAACTGGTATCATCATTATGTGGGGTGCAGAGCTTGGCGGTGGCACATTTGTGCGTTTCTGTAGATACTTGCACGATATAGCGACTATTATATTTGCTATTTCTGTGCTTCCTATGTTATTTGCTTGGACTATCAGAATGCTTCCAGCTGTTTATGACATCAGATGGATGATGATAGTTGGTGGTTATCTATCAAAGAAGAAAAGACCAGTCCCAGCTGGTAAATTTAACGCTGGTCAAAAAGCATGGTACTGGATCGCTATCCCTGGTGGTATCGTGATGATCATCACTGGTGCGATCATGTACTTCATGGATTTTAAAGAGCCAGCAGTTGCTAGTTGGTTTGGTATCCAACAAATCGATCTTTTGAGATATAGTGTAGTTATCCACAACTGCCTTGGTATCGTCTGTGCGGTATTCTTCTTAGTTCATATCTATATGGCTGCGATCGCTATACATGGCGCTATCTGGTCAATGGTCACTGGATACAAAGAAGAAGAAGAGGTTTATGTACTTCACCACTACTGGTATCAAGAGCTTGTTAAGGAAAACAAGATCCCAGTATCTGACTACGAGAAATCTTACACAAATTTAAAATAATCAATCTTGACCTTGCGACTTACGCAGGGTCAAACTCTCTTTTATAGCAAATTTCACAGTACAAATCCTTTTAAAAAATTAATATTTTTTAGCTATAATCCAAAATCAGTTTCAAGGTTTGAAATACTAATCACAAAGGAAAAACAATGACAAGAACAATTGATTGCAGAAATTTAGAGTGTCCAAAACCAGTCATCATGACTAAAAACGCGCTTGAGGGTTTAAATGAGGGAGAGAGCCTAGAGATCATCGTAAATGCCCTAGCTCCAAAAGAAAATATCTCAAGATTTTTAAAAAATCAAAATATAGAATTTAGCCTAGAAAGCAACGGCAATGAGACTAAAATTTTAGCCATCAAGGGCAAAAGCGCACTTGAGCTTACAAATTTTGACGAATTTGTCTGCGATATAACACCAAAAAACGAAAAAGTGCTCTATCTAAACGAAGAGCGCGCAGGTAGCGGCGAAGTTGGCATAAATTTGCTATCAAAATTTCTAGGCGCACTTCTTCAAGTAGAGAAAAAACCAAAGATAATCATCTGCGTAAATAACGCCGTTAAGATGACCACAAACCGCGCACATCCAAGCTTTAAGCCACTTAAAGATCTTGAAGCTGCTGGCGTTCAAATTTTAAGCTGCGGAAGCTGCTTGGAGGCTTATAAACTAGTAAGCGATCTTGCAGTTGGCGAAATTTCAAACGCTTATGAGATCATCGACATACTCTCAACTCACGAGCAAATCAAACTATGATCTATCACGACAAAAAGCTTACGCAGTTCGTTAAAGCCGCTGGTTGAGCTGCTAAGCTTGACCCGTCGGGTCTTCACAAAACGATTAGTAGTTTAAATTTATCTCATCCAAACCTGCTCTCAAGCATCGGCTCAAACGAAGATGCGAGCGTTTTTAAGCTCTCAGACGATCTTGCACTCGTTCAGACGCTTGACTTTATCACGCCAGTAGTCAATGACCCATTTATCTACGGTCAGATCGCTGCTGCAAATAGCCTAAGCGACGTCTTTGCAATGGGTGGCGAGGTGATAAACGCCCTAAATATCGTGGGCTTTGATAGCTGCAACCTTGCACCTGAAATTTTAGGCGAAATTTTGCAAGGCGGAGCCGATAAAGTAAGAGAGTGTGGCGGCGTCATCGTTGGCGGACACACGATAGAGACGCAGCAGATGTATTATGGACTAAGCGCGACTGGCAAGGTGAGCCCACAAAATTTCTGGGCAAACAACACAGCAGAAGTTGGTAACGTTTTGATCCTTACAAAGCCTCTTGGTAGCGGTATCCTAAGCACAGCGATCAAAGCTGATCTACTAAGCATGGAGCAGGTAAATGAGGTCGCAGGCATCATGGCTCAGCTAAATTTCTACGCTCTAAAAGCACTAAGTGGCATCAAAGTTTATGCGGCAACCGATGTGACGGGATTTGGATTTTTAGGGCATTTAAGCGAGATGTTAAACGACAAGATCAGCTTTAATGTCTTTGAAAAAGATGTGCCAGTGATCGCAAGCGCGAAAGAATTTGCCGATATGGGCATCATCCCAGAGGGAAGCTATAAAAACCGCGAATTTGCAAAGCATTTTGTGAGCAAAGAGGCTGATATCGTGCTTTTTGATGCGCAAACTTCGGGCGGACTTTTGCTAGCTGTTAGCGAGAACGATGCGAGCCTAGCTCTAAAGCGCCTAAAAGAGGCTGGCTATGAGCGCTCAGCCATCATCGCAGAGGCGATACAAAAAGGCGAGTTTGATATATTTTTAAACTAACTCTAGGCTAAATTTAGCCTATTTTAAGGCCAGCTAAAGTCTGGCTAAATTTCTTTTAATTTACCTAACCGCTTTATAATTTCAAAAATTTAACAAATTTAACAAAGGAGATATGATGAACTATCTTGAAATTTTAAAATTTCGTCACGCTTGCAAAATTTTTGATGAGAGCAAAAAGATCGGAGCTGGCGAATTTGACTTTATCCTAGAGGCTGGCAGACTAAGCCCAAGCTCGACTGGGCTTGAGCAGTGGGACTTTTTGGTCGTGCAAAATAAAGAGCTTAGAGAGAAGATAAAAGCTGTTTCGTGGAACCAAGTTCAAATCACCTCTTGTTCGCATTTGGTTGTTATTTTAGCAAAGATCAAAGAGGTAAAATTTGGCAGCAACTACGTTGATAAAATGATCGCTAAAAGGGCTGATAAAGATCCTGAAGCTATCGCTGCAAGGCAGAAATTTTATCACGACTTTTTGCTATCAAATTTCAAAAACGACGATGAGCTAACCTTTCAGTGGTCGCACGAGCAGTGCATGATAGCTGCGACAAATATGATGAACGCAGCCGCTAGCCTTGGGATTGACAGCTGCCCGATAGAAGGCTTTGACAGACACGCTTTAAATGAAATTTTAGGTCTTGATGAGAGCGAAAAAAGAGTGGCTATCGTAGTGCCATTTGGCTACCGTCTAAATCCACAACCTGAAAAACTACGCAGACAAAGAGCCGAAGTAGTTACTTGGATCTACTAAGTCACGGGGCAAAACGCCCTGTGATCTCTTTAAATTTAAACAAAAAGGCATTTTATAAGCTAAAAAAAGTAAATTTGCGTTAAAATCATGGCTAGTTTTAAAAAGCGAGGCTTAAATTTAATGCAAAAAAATAGCGCTAAACCAGTTTTGCAGATTTTTAAGAGGTTCTATGTAAAGATAGCACTACTTCTTTTTGCCTTCATCTTTCTTGCACTTTTTGTCATATTTGCTGGCATAAACGATATAAAATATGAAATTTCAACGCTAAATTTAATCACTAGAAACAATATCGTCAATACATTTGTAGAGGTAAAAGACAATATCACCACAAAGGCAAGACTCATTGCAAACGGCGTAGAGCCATTTTATGAAGATACTGTTGTAAGTAAATTCTACGCCGCTTTTTACGTGATAGCAAAAGATAACTCCTTGCTTTATGAGCGTAAATTTGATGATGCCTTTGAGCTTCATAGCTACGATATTTCGTGGTTTTCAGATATCAAAGCAGGCGAGTTTAGGCTCTCTGATAGATTTTATAAAAATAGACGCTTTAAAGATATCTACATAGCTTACGGGCTAAAAAATGGCAATAAAATTCTCGTTCAGCTAAATCAAAATCTTTTAAAAAACAAGGTCGATACAGGCTACAATAAAAACCTTGCCGCATACGTCTTTTTGGTCGATAAAGATGGCAACCTCTCAAGAGATGAGTTTTATAGAAAATTTATAAAAGAGGACTTTAACAAATACATCTCGCAAGGTAGCGAGTTTAAAACTGACAAGATAATTTTTATACTAAAGGATATGAATTTTTACAAGATCAGCTACCTAGAGGAGCAAAAGCTATTTGTCATAACAGGCTCTAGCAGGCAGGCGCAGATCTTTATCCAGCTAGTTCTAGTCGTGCTTTCGTTCTTGTGTTTTGTCGCATTTAGCATACTTTGGCTACGTGATAACTCATATATAAAAGATAAAATTCTCTCTCCATTTATTAGAATCGCTCTTTTTGCGGCAGATAAAAGTAGACTGGCTGATGAAGAATTTGACATAAAAGAATTTACCTCGCTAAATAACAGCATCAAAAAACTCTACGAAGATAGAGATAAAGCTTACGAGACGGCACAAAGCTACGAGAGTAGATTTGGCTATGTCTTTGAAAAGAGCTTTTTAAAGATCGTGGTCTATGACGCTTATACTGGCGTCATCACGGACATTAGCAACGCTCTTTTAGAAAATCTAGGCTACAAAAAAGATGACGTAGCAGATCTAAATATCAAAGAGCTACTTGAAGATGAGTCTAAAAATTTAGCAGAAGATAGAGAAAACGCTATCAATAATGATATATCTTATGAGGCTAAGCTAAGGCGTAAAAATGGCGAGATAATCGACGTTTTAGCAACCCAAAGTAGCTTTGAGCTAGAAAACACAAGGCTAAATTTCATACTCATAAAAGATATCACTCAAGAAAAGATGACGCAAAGAAATGACGATATCATCAAAAGCTACGTCTTTTTATCGCCAAATGTCATCGCGATCGCTTCGGCACAAGAGCCATTTTTGATCATCCAAAGCACAAACAATGTCGAGAAAATTTTTAACGTCCAAAGCCAAGGTCTCATAAATTTAGAAGATATCATCGCAAGCGAGGACTTTGATAGCTTTAAAGCTGCCGTGCTAGCAAGTAAAAAAGCCTTTTTACAAGCAAGCTTTAAAAATGAAGAGCTAAATTTCATAGCAAATATGACAAACGCTTACGGCAAGAAAATTCCATTTAAGATAAAGGCTAAATTTATCGATGCAGACGAGCAAAAGGTCATCTACTCATTTACCGATCTTAGCGACATGCTAAAGCTTCAAGAGAGATTTGAAAAACAAAGCAAAGAGAGCAAGGCACTGCTTTGGGCGAGTGAGGCAAATGTCTTTACTTGGGATAAAAGAAGCGATATGCTCAACATCTCAGACGAGCTAAGTAAAATTCTTGGCACGCAAAGCACTCTAAATTTCGAGCAAGCAAAGTCGGTCTTTGTCGATGAGTTTGATAGTTTTTATAGCTTTTTTGAGAGCTTAAGAGATGCTCAAACATACATCAAAGATATCAAGCTTTACAGCATAGATAAAGAAATTTTACACTTTAGACTAAGGGCAAAAGCGCTTGAATACGACGAATTTGGCGAAGTAAGCTTGATAAAAGGCACATTAAGAGACCTTAGCCTAGAAGATAGCTTCTTTGTCTGCCAAGACCTGCTTGCAAAAATTTTCTCATTTAGCAAAGAAGAGGTCGTATTGCTTGATGAGGAGATGAGGGTTATTGACGCAAATGACGCATTTTTTGAAAGTGCGGGCGCAAAAGATAGCGTATATCTAAAGGATATCACCTTTATAAAGCAAGGCTTAAGCGATATAAAACACCAGATCATAGAGACTATAAACCAAGGCGGCTCGTGGAGTGGCAAGGTTTGGAGCGAAAATAATAAAAACAAAAGCAAGCTTGAAGTCATAGAAATTTTACCGCTTATCGATGCGAACGAGAAAAAAACTGGCTACATCATGCTAGCAATGCTTGCAAATAACGAAGCACAAAATGAGAAATATCTAGAATTTATCGCATATCACGATCCGCTTACAAAGCTACCAAATAGATTTTTACTCTACAACAAGCTAAATTCTCTCATACAAAAAAATGAACAAAAAATAGCCGTCATCTACCTTGATATGGATGATTTTAAGAGCATAAACGACAACTTCGGCCACCAAATAGGCGATAAATTTTTAGTAGCTATCTCTGAAAAGATAGGCGCTATGTTTAATGGCAAAAATATCTTTGCAAGGATAGGCGGAGATGAGTTTGTAGGCGTCATAAACTACGAAAATTTAGGCGAAGTCTATGAGATAGCGCAAAATATGCTAAGGCTAGCTTCAGATGAAGTAAAGATAGACGAGCTAAAACTAAAAGCAAGCGCTAGCATAGGCATAGCCTTGGCCGATAGTGAGCTTGGGGCTGATGATGTGCTACAAAGAGCCGACTGGGCGATGTATCAAGCCAAGATAAGCGGCAAAAACAGAAGCTATACATTTGATGCGAAAAAAGATGTCTATTTTAAGAGCCAATACGAAGATGGTTCAAAAATTTTAAAAGCGCTTGACGCTGGCGAGATGTTTTTAGAATTTCAACCAGAGATCAGCTTTAGCACGGGCGAGACTTTAAGTTTTGAAGCGCTTATTAGATGGAGAAAAGATGGCGAGATCATCTATCCAAGCGACTTTTTACCACTTATAAAAACAAGTAGCGCATCGAGTAATATCGCTTTATTTACGATAAAAGAGGCGCTTTTAGCAAGAAAAATGTGGCTAGAAAATAGCATAAGCGCAAAGGTTCGCGTAAATTTAAGCGTTAAAAAGCTCTTTACAGAGGAGTTTTGGCATAAATTTAAAGCGATATTTGATGAGGATAAAAGCCTTGATCCAACTGGGCTTATCATCGATGTTATCGACGCTGCAACAGCTACAAATTTAGAAGTTTTAGAAATTTATGTGAGAAAATATAAAGAGCTTGGCATACACTTCTCGCTTGATGATTTTGCCTCATACTCAAGCTCGATAGAAGCTCTTGGCATGCTAAAGACAAACCGCTTTAATATAGATAATAAATTTTGCAAACATATCTTCAGCTCAAAAGAGGCGCTTGAGAGTATAAATATGATAAGGTTTGTGGCTGATAAATTTGGACTAAATACGACTATAAAAAATATCGATGATAAAAGAACGCTTGAGTTTTTGCTTGGTCTTGGATTTGATAAATTTCAAGGCAATATTTTCTCATTAGCGCTTTTGGCAAAAGATGCAGCTTCATTTAAATTTGAAAGACCTAATCTACACATAAAAGATTATAAAAATAGTGAAAATTTCGAGCTTTTCAAAGGATTAGTCGTACTAAAAGAGCTTGCAAATGAAGTGATAGCAAATTTAAATCAAGACGACAAACTAGCACAAAGCCTAAAGCAAAAAATAGAAGATGAGATAAAAAATATAGGTAAATATAATCAAGAAATTTCTATAAATTTAAGCAAACTAGCAAGCAGTAGTGATAGCGGCGAACTCTATAATCTAGCCGTATCCATCATCAAAGAGTGCGATATAAATTTAGGTTTTAGTAAGGAGATAAGAGTTGAGTGATGTAAATGTTTATGAGCACGAGATCCCAAACGGAAGCAAACTTTACTTTGCAAAAAGTGCAAAACTAAAGAGAAAAATCGAGCAAAAAGCGAGTGAAATTTTAGAAAATGAAGGTTTTAGCGAGATCGTAACGCCGTTTTTTTCGTATCATCAACATCTAAGCGTGGATGCAACAAATCTTCTTCGCTTTAGCGACAGTCTAAATCACGAGATAAGCCTAAGGGCTGATAGCACGGTTGATACCGTTAGGATCGTGCTTAGAAGACTTAAAGCAAACGAGCCAAAAAGGTGGTTTTACATCCAGCCAGTCTTTCGCTACCCAAGCCAAGAAATTTATCAAATAGGCGCTGAACTTATCGGCGAAAACGACATTTTAAAGAGCATAAACATCGTTGCAAAGCTCTTTAGCGAGCTTGAGATCGGCGCTTGTTTGCAACTTAGCAACATGCAAATCCCAAGGATAATTTGCGAAATTTTAAACTTAGAGATAGAAATTTTTGAAAACTCATGGCTAGAAAAAATTTTAGCCCAAAACGTGCCATGGCTTAGCAAACTAGCCCTTTTAAAGGACGCTAGCGAGCTTGATGAGATAGTAAATTTAGTCCCTGATAAGCTAAAAGAGGCGCTAAAAAATTTACAAAACGTAGCCAAATCACTAGAATATAAAAATTTAAGAATAGTTCCGCTATATTACTCAAAAATGAGATATTATGATAGTTTATTTTTTAGATTTTTAAAAGACAACGCCATCTTAGCAAGTGGCGGAAACTATGAAATAGACGATATTTCAGGCAGCGGATTCGCTGTTTATACTGATGCATTGATAGAAGAAAAAATTAATTTAAGGAAGTAAGAATGAGAAAGGCTGATTTAGTAGTTGGTGTTCAATGGGGTGATGAGGGCAAAGGCAAGATAGTTGACATGCTAGGACTAAACTATGACATGATTTGTCGCTCTCAAGGTGGCCACAACGCTGGTCATACGATCTGGGTCGATGGCGTAAGATACGCACTTCACCTTGTCCCAAGCGGAATTTTGCACAAAAATATCATAAATATCATCGGCAACGGCGTCGTTGTCTCTCCAGAGGTGCTCATCACTGAGATGGCGCAATTTGACAACTTAGAGGGCAGACTTTATATAAGCGACAAAGCTCACTTAAATTTAAGCTACCACAGCCAAGTCGATCAAGCAAAAGAGCGCTTAAAAGGCGAAAAAGCGATCGGAACGACTGGCAAAGGCATCGGACCAACATACGCAGACAAGATAAGCAGAAGCGGCCACAGAGTTGGCGAGCTACTTGAGCCAGAGCGCTTGTGTGATGCTTTGATGCACGATTTTGAAACAAATAAATGCGTATTTGACGCACTTGGTGTAAAGATACCTGAAGAAAATGAGCTACTTGAAGAGCTAAAAAGATATAAAGAGGTGCTTGCTCCATTTATCGCAAACACTACAAATTTAGTTTGGAAAGCGCTAGATGAAGATAAAAAAGTCCTACTTGAAGGCGCTCAAGGCACACTTTTAGACATAGATCACGGCACATATCCTTATGTAACTAGCTCAAATACCATAAGCGCTGGCGCTTGCACAGGCCTTGGACTAAATCCAAAAGAGATAGGCAAGGTAATAGGCGTCATCAAAGCATATACAACTCGCGTAGGACACGGACCTTTCCCAACTGAAGACAAAGGCACAAATGGCGATAAGATGTGTGAGATCGGTAAAGAATTTGGCACAACAACAGGCCGCCGCAGACGTTGTGGCTGGTTTGACGCAGTAAGCGTAAAATACGCTTCAAGGCTCGATGGCGTCGATACTTATGCGCTTATGAAGCTTGACGTACTTGATGGTTTTGAAGTGGTAAAAATTTGCAAAGCCTATCAATATAACGGCGAGACGATCGACTACGTGCCAACAGACCTTGAAAACGCAACGCCTATCTATGAGGAGCTTGCGGGCTGGGACAGTGTAAAAGGCATCAGTAGATATGAAGACCTGCCAGCAAACGCAAGAGCGTATATTGAGCGCATCGAGGAGCTAACTGGCGTGAAGGTTGGCTATATCTCAACAAGCCCTGAAAGAAGCGATACGATCATTAGATGAAAAGTAAATTTACCTCCGTCGTCCGCGTCAAAAAGCAGGAGATGGATAAGGTAGAGGCTAAGCTCGTCGTTGCTAGGCTAAATGTAAGAAATGCTGAAGAAAAAATAGCACTCTTAAGGGCCAAACTTAACGAGTTTAGCCTGCCAAAAAGTGGCAACATAGGCGAGCTAAGAGAAAATTTAGAGCTCATAAATATAGCAAGAGCCGAACTAAACGCGTGCAAAGAGAGCTTAGAGATAGCAAAAAAAGAGGTCTTGCACTACGAGCACAAATATAAAAATGCAAATTTAGAGTATGAAAAGATGAAATATCTAGAAAAAGAAGATTTTAAAAAAGAGATAAAACGCATACAAAAGGCTGAAGCACTGGCTCTTGATGAGTTTGCGGTTATAAAATTTGCAGCCAAAAGCGAGGCGTGATGAGAGCTGTTTTACTCTTTTTTATGGTCATAAATTTTGCATTTTGCTTTGAAGTGCCAGTTGATTGCACTCAGATCTTTGAAGCTAGAAAAGAGGAAATTTCAAAGGAGCTTGAGGTCATCGATGAGCAGCGCCAAGCCCTAGAGGTCTTTCGAGCAAGCTCGGCTGCGGCTTATGAAGAGAACAACAAAAAGCTCGCCAAAAAAGAGGCTGATCTGAATGTGACGATGAAAGTGATCGAGCAAAAACGCAAAGAGATCGACGAAGTTGTCGCTAAAAATGAGAAAATTTTAAAAGAGCTTCGCACGATGACAACTGACAAAGTCAATGAATCTTACGCCAAAATGAAAGATGGCGCAGCAGCCGAAGTGCTCTCGCAAATGCCAAGGTCAAACGCTGCTACCATACTTTACGCCCTTGATGCAAAAAAGATCTCAACCATCATGGCTAAGATGGATCCAAAGGTTGCCTCTGAAGTGACTGCACTACTTCAAAAAGGGCCTCCATTTGTAGATGAAAAGGGCGATATGCCAGCTCCAGCTGGAAGTATAAATATGCAGTAAATTTAATTTACTGCCAATCTAAAAAACTAAATTTAACTGATAAATTTAACCTATTTGCTAACTCATCTCTTATTTTTACCCCTGCTCTTGTTGGCTTTAGCGTGCAAAAAGATGAGTTTTGGTTTAAAGAGCTTAGTGGCATTAGTCTAAGTGCTGATGTAGCTATAAATACCAAAAATGAGAGCTATAAATTTAATGGTGATCTACTTTTTACACATAGAGGCATAAGCGGCCCAGCGATACTAAATGCCTCACTTTTTTGGCAAAAGGGTCTAATTTGCATAAATTTTCTGCCTAAATTTAGTGAGAAAAACTTAGTAAATGGCAAAAAGCAACTTAGCTCGGTTTTGCCTTTACCAAAGAGATTTGTGCTGGAGTTTTTAAGAAATTTTGATTTAAAAGATAGAGCGTTTTATGAATTTAGTGATGATGAAAAAAGCATCATAAAAAGGCTTTTTGCATATCATTTTGCTCCAGCTGGGACATTTGGCTTTGAAAGGGCTGAAGTTACAAAAGGTGGCGTAAAAACTAATTTTTTAGATGAAAATTTAGAGTGTAAAAGTTTAAAAGCGCTTTACTTTATAGGCGAAGTTTTAGATATCACTGGTATGCTTGGAGGATATAATCTGCATCTAGCCTTTGCAAGTGCTTTAAAGGTAGCTAGCGCTTTAAAAAATAACTAATCAAGAAGTGAATTTAGCTAGTGGCAGCAAAGACTGCCACTAAAATTATTGTTTCTCGCTTAAGCTCACAATCTCACAAAGTTTCTTATCTGATTTATAAATTCTGTTCTTATTTTAAGCAGGGATGAATGTTTGAAAATATCTTAAATTTCCTATCTCGACAATGACACCTTGAAAATAAGAATGTGTAAATTTCTCATTTTGCTCACTCTTGCTATCGCCTATTTTAGCTAAATTTTTATCTTTAAACTCGCAAAGTCCCCAAAGCCCAGCTCTAATCTTATAAAATTCTTTATTAGTCTGCACTATCCGTCTTATACTAGCAAATGGAGTTTTACTACCCCAAGTGCTAACATCAGTTTCATGGTAAAGATCAAAAAGGTTGCCATACCACCAAGGTTAGCTAACGCTTCTATTACACACTCTTTTTAATTCATCTCTCGCTTAGATACTCTTGTAAGCTTTTTACCTCAAGCGCTTTGCCAGTTTGAACTGTGCTTAACGACTTAGCAGCTGCAAGTGCTGCACGGATAGTTGTGAAGTATGGGATTTTAAATCTAAGCACATTTTGGCGGATCTTTTTGCCGTCATCTACGCTTGATTTTGTATCGCTTGTGTTTATAACAAGTGCTATGTCGCCATTTTTTAGTCTATCTTCGACGTTTGGTCTGCCCTCGCTTATCTTATAGACAAACTCAGCCTCCACGCCAGCTTCGCTTAAGTGCTATGTCTATAAATTTCGGCTCTTTTTCAATGCCTACAAAATTCCTACCTAATAAATTCTAATACGAGCATATTAGTTGGCATATTTTGCTAGCAAATTTATCTAAAATAACAAATTAAATGCAGAATTTACTAAAAACAAGACTTTTTTAGTTTAATCAAATAGTAGCAGGTATTCTTGATATGAAATTATAAAATTCTTTTTTATCTATATAAAGCATTTTGCAATAAGTTAAAACAAAAATTTATGAATAAATTTAAGTTTAAATGGTATCAGACTCAGGAGCCTTAATAAACTTTCACTATTATGCTTCTTTGATAAAGCTGACAGCATCATGTGGATTTGCAAATATATGCTCACTAAACTGCCTCAAATCAGACTCTTTGCCATATCCGCATGTAAGGCCAACACCCGTTATAAGAGCAGCCTTAGCAGCCTTTAGATCCATGATGGTATCGCCAACCATAAAGGCATTATCTTTTTCTTTATCTAGTCTCTTTAAGGCTAAATTTATAGGTTCTGGATCTGGTTTTGGATTAATAACATCGTCTCGTCCAACAACCGTTTTTATAAATTTCATAACGCCTAAATGCTCTAACAAAATGATAGAAAATTTTGATGTCTTTGTCGTAACAACACCAATATCAGCAAACGTGCTAGCTTCTTTTAAAGCATCCATAGCATGCTGTAAAAGCACAGTCTCGTCTAAATAGATCTTCTCGTAGCAAGCTTTATACTCTTTTACATATTCACCTATTAAATTCTTTTTAGCGCCGAGTTTTTCAAACATTATTTCAAGCGGATATCCTACTAGAGATTTTAGTACATCATGATCAGGCTCTTTCTTGTCGTGAGCTAAAAATGCTGCATCAAAACCTTTTAAAATAGCAGAAGTAGAGTCTATAAGTGTGCCATCTAAGTCAAAAAGTATAGTTTTTTTCATGATAATCTCCGCAGAAATAAAAAAAGGCTCAGCCGAAGCCAAGCCCTAAAGAAGTAATTTTAAATAATAAAATTATTTATTGAAAGTAGCTTCAACACGTCTGTTTTGAGCGCGACCTTCTTTAGTTTTGTTTGTAGCGATTGGTTTAAGTTCGCCGTAACCAACTGTAGAAATTTTAGCTTTTTCTACGCCGTAACCAGCAAGAACCTCAGCCACTGCTTTTGCTCTTTTTTCAGATAGTTTTTGGTTGTAAGCTTCCGCACCTACACTATCAGTGTGACCAGCAAGTACAACTTTATAATCTGGGTGTTCACCCATAAAGTCAGCTACTTTTTTGATCTCAGCTGCATATTTTGGTCCAACTTTGTAGCTATCAAATGCGAAGTTAACATCTAGGTCTCTAAGAACGATAACTTTCTCGCATCCTCTTTCGTCAACAACTACACCAGCTGGAGTGTTAGGGCATTGATCGATATCATTTGGCACACCGTCATTGTCATCATCAAGAACTGGAGCTGGAGCTGGAGCTGGAGCTGCTGGAGCTGCTGCTACAACTGGAGCTGCTTTTGAATCAAGACCTATGCCAAAGCCTAGTGAATAGAATAGGTTGTGATCAGCGTGCTCAAATTTGATAGCATCTCTTGCCTCTGCTTTAAGAGCAAATCTATCAGTTACTTGGTATCTTAAACCAAGACCATATTGACCAAAACCGCCATCTTCGTTTTTAACAAAAATAGCTGGAACATCTTCATAACCAGCACCGATTAAACCATATAGGCTAACTGGTCCAAAGTCAACGATATTTTTTACAAGGTTAGCGTGATATCTAAGAGCTCTACCCTCTCTTACAACGTTACCTGTTCTCTCTTTTAGTTTTTGAGAGTAATCAACACCAAGTTCAACTTGATCAAAGAAGAAATCTTCAAGGTTTCTAGCCGCTCTAATACCAACAAAATTGTGGTCTTTTACACGTAAATTTCCTTCTGGATGAACACCACCGATAGTTGGAGTGATCTCATAGTTGTATGCTGCGTTAGACGCAAAAACCGCTGTTGCGGCAACCATAGCTAAAGCAATCTTTTTCATAATAGAATTCCTTTCAAATAGGGATTATTTTAAAGTGGTTTCATTTTAACTAAAAAAATATAAACCAACTCTAAATTCTAATTTAATTAATAATGTAAATTCGAAATTTACACAACCTAAATTTTGCAAATGCAAAAGCACTTGCAAAAAACCATTAACGTTTAGAGAATTGTGGGCTTCTTCTAGCCTTTCTTCTACCAAATTTCTTACGTTCAACAACACGAGAATCTCTAGTTAGTAAGCCTTTTGGTTTAAGTGCCGCTCTAAAATCAGCATCCATATCAGCCAAAGCACGTGAAATGCCGTGCCTTAAAGCCTCAGCTTGTGCTGAATAACCGCCACCTAAAGTTGTAGCTACTACGTCTATTAAACTCTCTTGTTTTGTTACTAAAAGTGGTTGAATAACTTTAAGCTTGATAGCCTCGTGACCGCCAAGCCAAGTGTTAAGATCCATACCATTTACTACGATTTTACCGCTTCCAGCTTTTATCCAAACCTTTGCTACGGCAGTTTTTCTTTTACCAGTTGCATAAACTTTTGCCATAATTATTTTCCTTCTTTTTTAGCTATTTGTGCCGTATGAGGATGCTCACTGCCAGCATAAACTTTTAGTTTTTTTATCATCTCTCTTCCAAGTTTTGTCTTTGGAAGCATGCCACGAACAGCTAATTTAAATAGTTTTTCTGGCTTATTTGCTATCAAATCGCCAAATTTCTCGCTCTTTACGCTGCCAAAATATCCTGAGTGTCTGTGATAAAGTTTATCTTCAGCTTTGTTATTACCAGTAAATTCTACTTTAGAAGCATTTATGATGATAACATAGTCGCCACAATCTACGTTTGGCGTGAAGCATGGTTTGTTTTTGCCACGAAGTATAGTTGCTACCTCAGTTAGCAATCTACCAAAGCGCTTACCAGCTGCATCAACTACGATCCAGTCTCGCTTAACTTCGTTTGGCTTTGTTATTTTTGTCATTTTCTTACCTTTGCCAAGTTAATTTTTGAGTTGTGATTGTATTTAAACAATGCTTTGACAAAGCTTAAATTAAGTAGCATTTAAACTTCAATATATGAAATTTTGCCCTCAATAGCATAGAAAATGATGGCGATTATACTATGTTTTTCATAAAATTTAGCGAGCGCATCTTTATACTCTTTTACCTGCTTTTTGTTCTCTTCTATGTTTTTATCTGTCGTTTTATAATCAATCACACAAATTTCACGCTCATTAAAGCAAAAAAGATCCATCTGCTTTAGCTCATTTTTCACTTTAAACGGCTGCTCTTTATAAATTTCTTTGCCTTTTATGCACTCTATAAATTTTGGCTCTCTTATAAGCATTTTTGCCCTAAAAAAAGCATCTTCAAGTGCCTCAAGCGACAAAAATTTATGAAATTTATTTAGCATCAAATTTTTAGCTTTTTCTAGTGAAATTTCATCAAATTTCTCGCTCATCTCAAGCAGATAGTGAAACGCCAGACCAAAATATATCGCACTTAAATTTTTTCCACTCGTCTTTTGCTCTCTTGCCTCTACCTCTTGCCTCTCTATCTTTAAAATTTCAGGCATTTTCTCATCTTTTTTTAGCTCTTTTTGCTCAGTTTTACTAGGCAAAATTTTGCCAAAGCTAAACTCTTTTAGATCAAGGTAGTCATTTGCTTCGCTCTTGTCGCTTCTTGTGTAAAACGAGAAAAAGCTTGGGCTGTTTCCGCTTGGGACGGCTTGTTTGATAATGATGAGCGACTTTGTTGCCCTTGTGAAAGCGACGTAAATTTTATTGATATTTTCTTGCTTTTCAAGCTCTTTCATCTGCTCTAAAATGCTTGCGTAGTCGCTATCAAAATTTTCTCTGCCTGAAATTTTACTCTTTACGATCCACTCGCCCTTTTCGCTGTATTCGGTTATGAAATTTGAGTCATCTCCCCTGCCCTTGCCCATCATGTCGCAAACTATGACGTGAGCGAACTCAAGCCCCTTTGACTTATGCACGGTCATCACTCTCACGCCGTCGCTACTTTTTGGGCTGATTTTAGAGCTAAAGTTTTCAAGGTTAAATATAAAATCACTTAAATTTTTATACCCCGCGCTTAGCTCAAAAAGCCTTAAAATATCAACATCAGCCATGCTTATGCCTAAATTTTTAGCTAGGTAAAATAGGCTATTTGTAGCACTCACTTCTGGCTTTATGCTTAGTTTTTTGACATTTGCATTTACTAGCGCTTTTACATTTTTTTCATAAATTTCTTCTTTAAATAGGCAAAATTTCGCATACTCGATGATAGCAGCGACAAGCGGCGTTCTTTTTAGCTCCAAAGTGCCTTCATTGACGCTTTTTATCCCTGCACTACTAAGCACTTCTGAGATGAGGCTAATGTCGCTATTTTTCCAGCAAAGTACGGTTATATCGCTTGCATTTACGCCAGCTTTTAAAAGCTCACTTGCTTGCGAAACGACCGCACCTGCGATATCTTCATCGCTTAGCACACGCAAGTAGCCGTAGTCATCTTTTTCTACTTCAAAATACGCACACTCGCCACTTACCTCATAGCTTAGCGTCTCATCTTTTTTGGCTGGGTCTTGCGGCTCGAACTCAAGGCCATATCTATGATAAATTTCTTCAAAAACGGCGTTATTAAATTTCACCAAAGCCTTTAAACTGCGGTAGTTGCTTGGCAAATTTTCTATATCTATCTGACTAAAATCATCTCCCAGCTTGTCAAAAAGCTCCTTTTTGCCACCCCTAAATTTATAGATGCTCTGCTTCGTGTCGCCCACGTAAAAGAAGCTTCCAAGCCCGTTTTGGCCGTATCCAGAGACGATTTCAGCGATGAGCGGTAAGATGATCTCGTACTGGATCACGTTTGTATCTTGAAACTCATCGACTAAGAGGTGATTTATCCTGCCATCAAGCCTAAAATAAAGCGCCTCTTTGTCTAAGCTTTGCACCAAAAGCTTAAAAACGAGCTTGTTTATATCAGCAAAACTTAGCGCATTTATCTCTTTGTTTAGCTCCAAATTTGAAGCCTTATAAAGCTTTAATAGCTTACTAAAGCCACTTAGCCTATACTTTTCGACCTCTAAGATGTAGTTTTTCGCTGCCTCTTTTAGCTCACAAAAAAGCCTATCAAGCTCAGGGGTATAAATTTTACTAAAAGTGCGGTAGTCTAGGCTTTGCCTAGCAAAAACCTTACTCTTAAATAGCTCAAATAAATTTTGCTCGCTAAATGTCTTTTTAGCCACATCGCTAGCGCCATTTTGCAAGGCTATATGCTCATTTAACGCCCTTTGCGCCGCCCTTACCTTGCTATCATCTGGATAGCTTGCGCCACTATCTTTTAGCTCGCCGCCAAAGCTCTCATAAAATTTCGCCAAAGTCTGCGAAAAGCTAGCCTCCTTTTGGCTTGAGATGATCATCATTAAGGCTAGCTCGCTAAGAAGCTTTTTATCCTTGCTCGCCTCTTTTACAAATTTTTTCCACGCCAGATCTTGCAAGCTATCTTGCACGCTGTAATCAGGGCTAAGCCCTAAATTTTGGCTAAATTTCTTTAGTATCCCAGAGAAAAACGCATCAAATGTATAAATTTTTAGCTCACTTTGCAAAAAGACGCTAAGCCTCTCATCTCGCCTTTTTATCGCCTCGTCTTGGCTTATATCAAGCTCCGCGCACACCGCTTCAAGCTCGCCTTTTTTGTTTTGCAAGTCCAAAAAAGTGGCGATTATGCGCTCTTTCATCTCGTTTGCTGCCTTTTTTGTAAAAGTTAGAGCGACGATCTCGTTTATATTTTCACCTCGAAGCACCAAAGCGATGTAGCGAACGCTTAGCGCAAAGGTCTTACCGCTTCCAGCGCTTGCTTTTAGGGCTAAAAAATTTTTCATAACTCTCTCCTGCAAAGTGTAGCGTATTCGCAAAATGCGCAAGCGCCGCTCTTTCTCTCAAAATTTATCTTGGTTTTGTTTATGCCTTTTAGCTTTTCTATCTCGCCGTTTAGATCCTCTACGCTTTTTTTCGAGCTAACTAAGCTAGGCTCGTTTTTTAGGGCATAGTAAGCACTTCGCACCTCTCCGCCGTAAAGTGCTTCGTAAAAGGCAAGCTGGAGCGAATTTACATTTGCTTCGCCCGTTTTGTAATCAAGTATAAGCACGTCGCCGTTTGCGCCAACGTCGATCCTATCGATAAATCCCTTTATCTGCACGCCGCAAAACTCGCTTTGCACCTCTTTTTCGCACTCAAGCACCCTAAAACCAGCCCTTAAACGCTCGTTTTCATAAATTTCATACTCTTTAAATTTATGCGTCCAAATTTCAAACTCAAGTGGCGTAAGATTTTGCTTTGCTAACATCTCTTTAAAAACGGCTAGATCAAAGGTGTTATTTTGCTTATAAAATTCACTCGTATAGTATTCAAAAAGTGCGCTATGAACGCTATTTCCTTGCTTTGTGCCAAGCTCACTTGCAATAGCTTTTGGCGCATCTATGTGAGCTATCTTTGTGTAGTAGTATTTTCTTGGGCAGGTTAGAAATAAATTTAACGTCGAAAACGAAAGTGGATTTGCGAAGAAATCATGCTCCAAAATAACCTCATCGTCACTTAAATTTAAGCTCGCCTCCCCTTTTAAAAATAGCTTCAAATAGGCCTCGTCGCTAAATTTTTCATCTTTTATAGTTTTAAAATTTTTTAAAAATCTTGAAGGTATGCTCTCTTCATTTACGCAGCAGCTTATCGCCACTTTTTTGGCGTTATTTATAAGGCTTTCGTAGTAAAATCTCTGCAAATTTTCACGCTCAATATAGCTTATAAGCCCAGCTTTTTGCCTCACTTTTGAGTTTAAAAACATCTCGTTTGCGCTTCTTGCTGGGATAAAATTGTCGTTAAAATCAACTATGATAACGCCATCAAATTTCATCCCGCGGCTCTCTAGCATGCCCATGACGCTGATCTTTCCACCGCCCACATCATCGATGCTTAGGCGCGAGATATTTAACAAGAAAATCTCACTTAGCTGCTTTAAGCTAAAGCTAAAATACCTGCATAAATTCTCCATCCTAAAAAGCTCAAGTGCGAGCTTCTCTTCGCATCTTGGCTCATTTTCAAGCAACAAAAGCTCATCTATTAGCTCTTTAAATTTGCTAAATTCACACGCCTCAAAATAGCTAGCCTTAAATTTCTCAAAAAGCTGCTCACTTACGCCAAATTCGCTTAAAATAAAGCCAAGCTCCTCGTAGCTCTCACACTTACTTTGATCAAAAACTGGGCTTGCCTCTTCGTTGATCGCTCTTGTGATGTAGAAAAGCGCTTCATAAAATTTTGTATTTTTAAAGCTCTCGCCCATGGCGTAGTTAAAAATTTTAGCGCTATCATGAAGCCTTAAAATCTCGCTAAAGCCCTCATCTGGCAAGATCACTACGATGTTTTCAGGCTTTATGCCATAAAGCACAAACTCACTCGCCTTTGCCATGGCATAGGCGCACTGTAAGCTTCTTGTGGCGAAATTTCTCACTAAAACTGGCTCAAATTTTGTGATATTTTCTAAGCAAACTAGCTCGTTTGTGTTTAAATTTAGCTCATATTTTTTATAGTTTTCAAACTCGCTAATGGCTGAAATTTGCCTTATCTTTTCTATTAGTTTTTTATTAAAAACGCTAGTTTGAAAGATGATCTTTAGCGTGGTTAGTTTTGAAATTTTCTCTAAAATTTCCCACTCAAACTCGCTTAAAATGCCATCAATGTGCAGTGAAATTTCACTAAAACTTTTTATGTAAGTTTCATTTATCGAGTAAATTTTTGGCAGGGTTATATCATCATAAAGATCCTCTTTATCAAGCAAGCTCTCATACTCTTTTAAAACCGCTTCAAGTATGCTTAAATGCTCCTCAAAATCAGCGTAAATGTCGTTAAATTTGATCTCTTTAATGCTCTTTTTGCTAATAGCTAGCTCTTTAAAAAATGAAAAAAGATAGTCGTTGTTTTTCAAAAACTCAAAAAACTCAGTTGGGATTTTAAGCACCGAGTTTGCCTCTTTGACGCTGGCACAGGCTCTGTTCATAAGCACTAAAGCGTAGGTGCTATCGCACTCAAAGCGGCCATTTACAAAAACGGCCTTTTTATAAAACTCGGCGATGCTTAGACTTTTGGGGATTAGCTCGTCATTAAAACCAGCGTTAAATTCCCTGATCTTACGCGAGTTTGTAAAGACGAAAAGTTGATTTAGATTGTGCATTTTTCTCTCTTAAATTTTTAAAAATGATAGCCAAAAGCTGATAAAAGAGCGCTTTTTCTCACTTAAGCTAAGCTTTGAAAATTTTTCTAAATTCATTAAAAATTTAAGCCTTAAAGTGCTGGGGGCTACAATTTCAAAAAGGAGTAAAAATGCATAAAGAGTTAAACAGATATGGCTTTTACTACGGCTTTCCAGTTTTGCTTGCCACCACAAAAGATCAAAAAGGGCGAGATGATATCACCGTGCTTTCGTCGTCTTGGACGCTAGGAGATAGCGTGGTACTTGGCATCGGAGTTGATAACAAAGGCTATAAAAATATCCAAAATGGCTCAGACATCACGCTAAATTTATGTGATGAGAGCTTGCTTGAAGCTATAAAAAAGATAGAAAAACTAACAGGCGACGAGGATGTGCTAGAGGAGAAAAGAGCCCTTGGATACAGCTACGAAAGTGATAAATTTAAGGTGGCAAATTTACACAAAGAGCCAGGCGTAAAGGCAAAAAGCGTGCGCATAAAAGAGTGCAAGATACAGATAGAAACGATCGTAGAAAAGTGTGAGATAAAGGAGTGGTTTTGTATAGTCACTTGCAAGATAGTTGGCATCTTTGTGGATGAAAATTTGTTAAAAGATGAAAAGATCGATACTAAAAGTTGGTCGCCTCTAATCTATAAATTTAAAGAGTACGTTAAAACTGGCAAGCGTTTGGGCTTAAATTTTGGCTTTAAAGAGGTTTGATCTAGCGTTTGGTAAATTTATTTGGCTTTGACCTTGGCTAAAAACTTTTGGCTGCAAATTTAGCCCTGCTATCAAGTCTCAAAAGCTCGCCGCAAACAGCCTTTGCACGCTTACATATATCTAAAATTTCATTCATTTTCGCTCCTTAATCTATAAAAACCGTGCGCAAGCGTCCCGCTCCCGCAAGCGCGGCACGGCAAATTTTAGAGATGCGTCTACTAAATTTACCTTTAAATTTGACTTGATTATAGCCAAATTCGCCCGAATTTTATGCGAGCATAAAAATACGCTATAATCGCCAAAATTTATAAAAAGGAAGCAAAATGGGCGGAATAAAAGAGTTTTTAAAACACGAAGCCAGCGGCGGGATTTTGCTGATGATCGCTACGGTCGCGGCGCTACTGTGTCAAAATACGTTTTTGAGCGATTTTTACAACGAATTTTTAAATACCAAATTTACCATGAGCTTCGGCGAATACGGACTAAGCAAACCCCTGATCTTGTGGGTGAATGACGGGTTGATGGCGGTATTTTTCTTTCTCATCGGACTTGAGCTAAAGCGCGAGGTGCTGGAGGGCGAGCTAAAAAATCCGTCGCAAATCGCGCTACCAGCGATCGGCGCGGCAGGCGGCCTGATAGTGCCCGCGGTTATCTTCTATCTTTTTACGAAACACGACTCCTTCGCGCTTGGCGGCTGGGCGATACCGACGGCAACGGATATCGCGTTTGCTCTGGGGATTTTGAGCCTACTCGGGCCTCGCGTACCGACTAGTTTAAAAATTTTCCTCATGACGCTAGCGATCGTCGACGACCTTTGCGCGATCGTGATTATCGCGCTATTTTACACGAGCGAGCTTAGCGCCCAAATGCTTGCGGTCGCGAGCGTTTGTCTAGCCGCGCTTTTCGTGCTAAACAGACTCGGCGTAAAGAGCAAGGCGGCGTATCTGATCGTAGGCGCGGTGATGTGGGTATCGGTGCTAAAATCAGGCGTTCACGCCACGCTTGCCGGCGTCGTGGCGGCCTTTTTCATACCGCTTAGCTTTAAAGACGAGCCAGGCAAATCTATGCTAAAAAGCATCGAGCACGACCTGCACGGCTGGGTAGCGTTTGGCGTGCTGCCGATATTTGCCTTCGTAAACGCAGGCATCTCACTGCGAGGCGTCGGACTGGACGAGATTTTGTCTCCGGTAGCGCTAGGCACGGCGCTGGGGCTTTTCGTCGGCAAGCAAATCGGAGTATTTGGATTTAGCTTTTTAGCGATCAAATTTAAGCTAGCCAAGCTGCCCGAGGGGTCAAATTTCATCCAGCTTTACGGCATCGCCGTGCTTTGCGGCATAGGATTTACGATGAGCCTTTTCGTTAACGGCCTAGCCTACAACGACACGGACGCCTTTGCCTACGCCGACAAGCTCGCTATCTTGCTAGGTTCGGTAGTTTCGGGTGCCGCGGGGTTTATATTGCTTAAATTTAGCGCCAAAAACTAAAGCGCGCGCATAAAAGAGTGCAAGATACAGATAAAAACGATCGTAGAAAAGTGCGAGATAAAGGAGTGGTTTTGCATCGTTACTTGCAAGATAGTTGGCATCTTTGTGGATGAAAATTTACTAAAAGATGAAAAGATCGATACTAAAAATTGGTCGCCTCTAATCTATAAATTTAAAGAGTACGTCACAACTGGCAAGCGTTTGGGATTAAATTTTGGCTTTAAAGAGGTTTGATCTGGCGTTTTGGCTGGCTAGAAAGCGAAAATTTAAATTTGATTTTGACCTTGGCTAAAAACTTTTGGATGCAAATTTAGCCTATCTTGTAGCGTTAAAATCAAATTTATAATATCTCGTATCTTGCTTGTCGCTTAGCCTTAAAAGTAGCTGCCACCTGCCCTCTTTTAGGCCTACACTCTCACTTACGAGATCATTTTCTTGCCAAGAGGCGTTTAGATCCTTATTGTCTTTATTTGTTTGTGGACGGGTAAGTAAAATTTCATATCTAAGGCTTGAAATTTCGCCATTTTTTGGCGTTAGGAGAAATTTAAACTTACCTTGCAAGCCTTTAAACTCTGGCTCAAATTTAAGGCCAAATTTCTCATCAAATCTCGCCTCGCTCTCTTTTATAAAAGTGATGTTTTCATCGACTTTTTGGTAGCTTTGCATATAAGCAGTGTCCATCTCTACTGGGTTTTGCAGTGCTATAACGATGGTTGCGGCACAAGCAAAGATGATAGCGATGATAGAAAGGACTATGGCGTAAGGCCAAAATGTTTTTTTAGCCATTTTTTACCTTTTTATAAAAGATGATGAGCACGAAAAATGCGATCAAGCCGTATATGAAAATTCGTAAGAAATTTAAGGTCGTCTTGTTTGAGCTACCGATGCCGCTTTCTAGCTTTAAATTTAAGCTCTCAGCGATCTGCTCGGCGATATCAGCGTAGCCGTTTAAGATAGCGGCGTTATAGACATCTTTGCCATTTTTTGAGACCAAAATGGGGATAATGGTGCCTGATTCTGGATTTACACTTAGAATTTGCTCTTTGTTAAAGAGCTTTGAAGTGTTTGTATCGCTAAAAATTTCAACCTTTTGCTTATCTTTTATGAGTGCTAAAAAGACAAAAGGCGAGCTTAAATTTTGCTCCTTAAAAAGCTCGCTTAGCTCGCCATCTTTATATACGCCAACTACTAAATTTATGCCGCTTTTTTGATAAAGCTCACTGCCGATCTCATTTAGTTTTTGGCTCACTTTTTGGCTTAAAATTCCATCATCATTGATAACAAAATTTGCACCCCAAGCCAAATTTTGCCAGAGCAAAATGATAAAAATGAGTGCAAATTTCTTCAAATTTAGCCTACAAATAGGTGATTTGGCGTAAGTACTGACCAGGCACAAATGGCGCCTGCGACGACTATTAGCAGGATAATGGCTTTTTCTATTATGCCTAGCATCGCTACTCCTTTACAATGACGTGTTTAGCGTTATCTACGCTCTTCATCTCGATGCTAGCTGCATCTTTTAGTGAGTAAGGCTTGGTTGCGACCTCTTTTTGCAAGCCGATGCCAACGTATGTAAGCACCGCTAGGATAGAGAGCAAAAGCGCCACCGCTATTAAAAATCCGCTAATGCCGTTTAAGGCAAAGATATTTCTATTTTTATTTTCCATTATTCGCCCTTTGACAGCGATATGACATACTCGCCAACTGCACTTTGCTGGATCTCATTTAGCCTGCCATCATTAAATTTAGGCATAGTGCCGATCGCTCCTTTTTTGCCACGATTTAGCACCTCAGCCACAAAGCTAGCCGAGCCATATTTGCTAAGATCAACCGACATGCCATCCATGCCCTTGCCATCTTCGCCGTGACACGCCGCACATGCAGCATAAAGCTCTTTACCAGTGGCTACTAAATTTTCATTTTTAGTGCTTTTTATCGCGCTTATCTCTTTGGCTACGTATGCTGCGATCGCCTTAGCGCCATCAGCGTCAGCTAAGCCTGCTGGCATCTCACCCATTGGATAATCAAGCCCTTTTGAGCCATTAAGTATAGTCTCAACTATGCCTTTTTCGCTGCCCCAAATTTGTAAATTTGCAGCCTTGCCGCCTATGCCATCGCCTGTGATGCCGTGACATGCTGAGCACTGCACAAGATATATGCTCTCACCCATAGCGTGAAGCGTCTCTTTGCTTGGATTTGCATACTCTTTTTCAAATTTGGCGTTTGCCTCTTTGACCTCTTTGTTATACTCACCGATTTGTGAGTAAGAATTTAGTGGGTAGCCCAGCAAATAGTACCAGATCGCCCAAACTAGCGCTAGTAAAAAGACGACCGCCCAGCCAAGTGGAACAGGGTTTTTGTATTCTCCTATGCCGTCCCAGTTGTGCTCGCTAAGCTCAACGCTCTCATCTTTTTTAACCTTCATCTGCCCCACATACCTACCAGCTACAACTATGGTAAGCACGATGATTAGAGCCGCTCCTATAAGAGCTAGTAAATTTACATTATCTTCTAAATTTAGCCATTGCATACGCTCTCCTTTGTAGCCTTACGCTCTAAAATTTCGCCACCGATCTCATCGTTAAGCGCTAGTTTTGAGTATTTCTCATAGTTTCTTCTACCAGTTTTTTCGCTCTTATAAAGATGAAAAAAATAAGCATACAAAGTGATCGCCAAAAATGCTGTCAAGAAAAAATAGCCATAAGCTTGAAACTCTCTAATGTTCTCCATCTTACGCTCCTACTTTAGGCTATTTAGATAAGCAATCAGTGCTACGATCTGGCGAATTTCACCTTTTTCAAATGCACTTTTTACCTGCTCATCTTTCATATTTTCAACGATAGCTGCAGCCTCAGCCTTGACGTTAGCATTTGTCTGCTCTAGCGTGCCAAGAGCTGGCATATCTTTTTCATCATAAGGCGTGTTAAAGACCTTTTTAACCGTTAGCGCTTCAGCGTAAGCAGTCTCTATGTCAGCATTTTTCTTAAATAAAAATGGATATGCTGGCATGATCGAGCCTGGCACTACTGAGGCTGGATTTAGCATGTGATTTTCATGCCAGTCGGTCGTTCTATAGTTGCCCACACGCATAAGATCTGGACCTGTTCTTTTTGAGCCCCAAAGGTGCGGACGATCATAGGCAAATTCGCCGCTTAGCGAATACATGCCGTATCTATCAGTCTCGGCTTTAAACGGACGGATCATTTGTGAGTGGCAAGTGTTGCAGCCATTTTGCATATAGATGTTTTTGCCAGCTAGCTCTAAAACGGTGTAAGGCTTTGTGCCCTCAAGCGGTCTAGCTCTGTTTGCAAAGTCTGGTAAAATTTCAACTATGCCAGCGTAAGCGATGACTATAAAAACGCAAACTGCAAAAAAGAATGGATTTTTTTCTAACCAAGCAAACATCACATCACCTCCGCGCTAGCTTTTGCCACGCCGCCCATAGGTGAAGCGCTTTTTGGCTCTGCTAAGATAGCTTTAGCAGAAGTTGATTTGTAGATGTTATAAGCAAACATCAAGAAGCCAACTAGATAAAGAAGTCCGCCAATAGCCCTTATATAGTAGTATGGGATAAGAACAACTACTGTGTCTATAAACGAGTAGAGTAAATTTCCATAGCTATCAGTCGCTCTCCACATCATACCTTGCGTGATACCAGCGATCCACATAGACGCAAAGTATAAGACGATACCTGTTGTTTGTATCCAAAACTGAGCTTCCATTAGCGACTTTGAGTAAATTTCACGCTTAAACACGCGCGGTGTCATGTGATAAAGTGCCGCCATGATCATAAAGCCAACCCAGCCAAGAGCGCCGTCGTGAACGTGTCCTGGTACCCAGTCAGTAAAGTGCGCTAGGGCATTTACAGACTTGATAGAAAGTATCGGACCTTCAAGTGTCGAGAACATATAAAATGTCGAAGCTAGAACCATAAATTTAATAAGCGGACTCTCTCTAAGCTGCGCCCACTCACCCTTCATCGTAAGAAGGATGTTTATGGCTGAACCCCACGAAGGCAGGATCAAAACGATAGAAAAGACTGAGCCCATAGTCTGCATCCAATCAGGCGTAGCAGAGTAAATGAGGTGGTGTCCGCCAGCCCAAAGATAGATGAACATCAAACCCCAAAATGAAAATAGCGATAGTTTATATGAAAATATCGGCTGACCGCTCTCTTTTGGTAAGAAATAATAAATTTGAGCGATGATAGCCACCGTAAAGACAAATGCAACTGCGTTGTGGCCGTACCACCACTGAACCAAAGCGTCGTTTGAGCCAGCGTACATAGATACAGAGTGTAGCCATGAGCCATAACCGCTAACAAGTCTTGTTGGAACTTCCATATTGTTAAATAGATATAGCATCGCAACGCCTAAAAATGTAGCGATGTAGTACCAAACTGAGATGTAAAGTGTCTTTTCGCGGCGGATGCCGATGAGGCCAAATATACTAACACCCCAAAGTACCCAAACAACAACCACTGCGATATCTAGTGGCCACTCAAGCTCGGCGTACTCTTTGGCTGTGCTCTCGCCCATAAAAAGCGTAACAACAGCTAAAATCATAACAAGCATATATAGCCAAAAGTGAAGCTTGCCGATAAACATCAAAAATGGCGACTCGCTCATCGAGACCTTTAAAACACGCTGTCCGATGTAGTACCAAGTGGCAAAGATGCCTGAGAGCATGAAGCCAAAAATGATGCCATTAGTATGAAGAGGACGCAACCTCCCAAACGCCGAATATTCACCGGCTATGTAGTTAAGCTCTGGACAGGCCATTTGAAAAGCTATAACTACGCCAACAACCATGCCTATGATACCAAAGAGTATCGTGGCAAACATAAATAGCCTTGCTACACTATAATCATAGTGTAGTAGCTGAGATGGTCGCATAAAATATCCTCCTAGTTAAATTTATATTAATGATTTGTTATTTTAGAGTATAAGGACTATAAAAAAACTTAATTAATATAAATTCTCATTAACTAGGAAAGTCTTCTGTCTATTTTGTAACCAAGTCCTGGGACATTTTTTATAAAGTTGTTACCAACTTTGTCTCTAACGCGCTTAACAAAGGTTCTAATAGCTGCCTCAGTAACGCTCTCGCCAACCCAAACGACGCTTTTGATCTCATCGTGAAGCACGAGTGTACCAAGTCTTTTTATCAAAAGTGAGATAAATGCAAGCTCTTTTTTAGTAAGCGAAATTTCAACGCCATCTCTGATAAGTACGCGCTTGATCTTATTAAAGCTATATCCGCTTGCAACTTGGATGATATTTGCAGTTTCTATCTTGCTTTTTGCGACATTTTCTATGGTTTTTAAAAGATCATCTGCCATGATAGGTTTTATAAGATACTTATCAACTCCAACATCGATCGCCTTTAATAAAGTCTCTTTTTCGCTATGCGCACTTAGGACGATGACAGGTGTGTCTTTAGAAATTTCTTTGATATATCTTGTCATATCAAGTCCATCACTAATTGGCATAAATACATCTGTAATTACCATATTTGGGTTGTATTTTTTAAATTTTTTCAAACCTTCATCACCATTTTGAGCAGTAAAAACTTTCTCAAAATTGTCACTTAGCACATCGTGCATGATCTTTTTGCTATCGCTATCATCTTCGACAAGCAAAACCGTTAGGTTCTTTAAAATTTTATTCATCTATCTCTCCTTTGTGTGGTAACTTTATTAAAAAACAGGCCCCATTGTCGCTGTTGCCCGCTGTTATTTCTGCGTTAAATTGATCGATTATTTGCTTTGACATATAAAGTCCTAAGCCAGTGCCTTTGGCATTTTCTTTGGTGGTAAAATATGGCTTAAATATCTCATCTATCACATTTTTATCTATGCCACCGCCATTATCTTCTATGCTTAGGTAAGCAAATTTTTCGTCATTATCAATCTTTATTTTTATATTTTTATCTTCTATCTTTTTTAAATTTAGTGCGTCTTTTGCGTTGTTTAGTAAATTTATAATGACTTGCATGAGTCTGTTTTTGTGACCATAAATTTTAGAGTCCCCTAGCACCTCAAGCTCTATACGAATGCCATCTTTTTTCATCACACCTTTTACGATCTGTATCGATGCTCTAGCTGCATCTGCTAGGCTAAATTCTTGCGAAAGTGTGTTTGGGTTTAAAAACGAGCTAAACTCATCAGTAGTTTCTGACATATACTTTATGATCTGCATAGCCCTCTCATAAGAGCCAATAAATTCGCCATCTTCGCTGCGTGCTAGCTTTTTCATCTTATATAAAACTAAGCTTAGCTCATTTAGCGGCTGCTTCCACTGGTGAGTTATATTTGCCATCATCTCGCCCATCATCGCAAGCTTAGCAATCCTCATGCCATCGCTACTTGAAAGGAAATTTTCATCTAAATTTAAACTAGGCATTTGCTCTATATCCTAAAAATGATAGATAAAGTCCGTTTAAGATCATTATGCAAGCTGAGAGCTTAAACATGATCTCTTTAAATTTCTCTCTTAGTAAGCCAAAAACAAAACTAGCTAGCAACATCGCTGGCAAGGTGCAAAGCCCAAAGATAAGCATTATCAGGGATGCGTCAGCCACATTTGCGCTTAAAACTCCAAGCGCTAAGAAATAATAGACCACACCGCAAGGCAAAAGCCCATTTAAAAAGCCAAGCAGTAAAAAATTTGCCAAATTTCTCTTTTGCACGCTTGTTTTTGCCATTTTTACTATAAATTTAAGTGCTTTTTCGCTCTCTACAAATTTTAAAAGCTCGCCCCTAAAAAGCAGTGCGATGCCAATAAATGCGATCGCTAAGCCAACTATGAAAAATATCACGCCTCTTGCTTGCATACCAAAACTAATGGCTGCTCCAAAAGCGCCAAATAAAGCTCCCAAAGCCACATAAGCAAAAATTCTAGCTAGGTTATAAAGCGCGCTTAGCATTAAAATTTCACTCTTGCTTTTGCCTTTAAAAAATAGAGCTTGCAAGCTCAAAAACCCGCTACACATGCCGATGCAATGACTAAAGCTGCTCAAAAGCGCAACTGAGATAATCATGTAAAGGCTTATATTTTGCATATTATAAAATTTCTAAAAACTGCTTAAATATATATTTGCTCTCGTTAGGACCGCTGCTTGCTTCTGGGTGATGTTGCACCGAGAAGATCGGATAGTCCTTGTATCTTACGCCCTCGATCGTGTTGTCAAACAAATTTCTATGTGTCACAACCGCTACTTCAGCGATGCTCTCTGGCACGTTGTAGTTGTGATTTTGCGTTGTTATCTCGATCGCTTTTGTTTCTAAATTTAAGACTGGATGGTTTGCTCCATGCTGACCAAATTTAAGTTTATATGTCTCGTATCCAAAGGCATTTGAAAGCAGCTGATGTCCAAGGCAGATGCCAAATATCGGGATTTTTGCCTCTATCATCTTTTTAATCTCAGCGATTTCAGCCTTTAAATTTTTTGGCTCGCCTGGGCCATTTGATAAAAAGACACCATTTATCTCGCCATTTTTAAATTTATCTATCAAAACTTCAGCCTTGGTATCGTGTGGCACGACGATGACCTCAAGACCAGTTTCACATAGCTCATTTAGGATGTTTCTCTTTACGCCAAAGTCAAAAACAGCTATCTTTTTTCCGATACTTTTTAGCGGCTTATATGACTTTAAATCTCTATCCCAAGCGCCTTTTTTATGCTCGTACTCGTCCATAGCGCTGACTGTTTTTACATAGTTTATATTTTCTATGCGTCCGCTACTTTCGAGCCTGCGTTTTAGCTCATCTTTGTCGCTTATCTGCGTTGAGATGTATGCCATCAAAGCGCCCTCATCTCGTAGCATCTTTGTTAGATATCTAGTATCAACGTCATAAACGCCAAATTTGCCCTGCTCTTCAAAAAATTTGCCTAAAGACTTTTGCGAGCGGTAGTTTGACGGAGTATCGTTGTAGCTTCTCATTATTACGCCGCTTGCGTGAATTCTAAGGCTCTCCATATCATCTTCGTTTATGCCAACAATGCCGATCTCTGGCATAGTAAAGACGATAAACTGACCAGCATAGCTTGGATCGCTCATGATCTCCTCATAGCCAGTCATAGAGGTATTAAAAACGAGCTCGCCTGCACACTCGCCGTGAGCACCAAAGGCCTTTGCCTCTAAAAAAACGCCGTTTTCAATGTAGATATAAGCTTTCATTAAAGCATTCCTCTTTTTTTAAGCTCATCTTGATACAAACGCTCAAAAATCAGGTCGTATTCATCAGTTCCTGGGATAAGTTTACGTTTGTAGTTTTGCATCATCTCATATACGCTATCTTCTATCTTCTCATAGCTCTTTAGATACTCATCTATCGAGCCATATATCACGTTTTTTACGCGGTTTTCAGATACGCTATAATCAACCAACCCGCTCTTCCAAATAGTCTCAAGTATCTTGTGAGCGACATTGCTAAATCTATCTTCATGAGTTAAAATGACGTCAAATTCGCCAGCAAGTTTCTTTTTAACGAGCCAAAACATATTTTTGCGATCGATTTGCATCGTTTGCATCTCGTCCTCGTTTTTCTCTAAAAGCTCATTTACTCGCTCATCTAGCGCTCTTTCTTTTTGAACGTCAGTAGTTAAAATTTCACTTGCTTTTGCTACGATTGGCTCAATACCTTTGTTTAACTTTACAAAACCACAGTTTAAAAGATCTATTGCTATTTTATGTGAGACATAAGGTACGTGTGGAAGTTTTATACGCATTTTAAACCTTTAAATTTTTATGCCATTGTAACTAAATAAAGGTAAAACTTTACTTTGAAATTTTAACGACTTTATCATTGTCACTTCTTAGAAAATAAATTTCTCTTCGTCCGTCATAAAGGACTTTGCCGCTTGTTTTTTGCTCGTTTTGTAAATTTGAAGATAGATCCATCTCAAGTGGCTTACTCATAAAATAAGCCTCGCCCAAGCTTCGTCCAAAATCAGGATACCAACTAAGTGCGCAAAGCAGGAGCAGGAGCAGATAAAAAGCTCTAAAAATTTTTCTAAATGGCGCATAAAAGAAACAATATCCAAATATAAAAAACACAGGTAAAAGCCACAAAAAAGGCACATTATCTACAAAAATCACATTGAAATACTCATTTATGCCATAAAATGAAAAGTAGTTGTTGTAAATTCCAACAAATAGCGTAAAAATAGGAGCAAGAACAAATATAATGCCAGTAAAAAATGCATTGAAAAATTTCATAGACTCTCCTTTTTTCGTTGGATTATATTAAATTTTAGCTTTATTATTGCTCTAAATTTATTAGCCAAGATGTTTTAAACTCCAAAATGTCACAAATTTTCAAAAACAAGAGAGTTAAAACGATAAATTTAAGATGAGTGTGACATTTTTTAGATAAAAAATAAGAGATTTTTTTGAAACTTTTAAGGTAAGAAAGAGAGAAATTTAAAATTTAGCCTTTGCCATAAAAGCAAAGACTAAAAGTTAGTTTTAAGCTTTTTTCTTCATATCAAATTTATTAGCCATGAAGCCAACAAGACCAACAAAGAAAAGACCACCGCAGATGTTGCCAAGTGTAACTGGAAGCAAGTTTTTGCTTAAGAAATTTGTCCAGTTGATGACATCTAGTTTATCAGCTGTAGTGTGGAGTAAAGCTGCTGCAGCGTTGATGTCGCCACCGCTTGCTGCTATGTAGTGAGCTTTAGAGATGATAGCTTCAGTGATGATGAACATATTTGCAACGCAGTGTTCCATTGAGCATGCGACAAATGCGCCGATCATCCACATAATGGCAAAGAATTTACCAGATAGGTTGCTCTCGCTTGTCGCAGTCCAAATAGACATACAAACAAAGACGTTACAAAAGATACCACGAAGAAATAGCTCATGAAATGGTGCTGTGATCTTGCCAATAGCTGCTGGTACGAAGTGTTGCAAGATGTAGCCGTCGTATTTTAGTGGCAAACCAGAGTAGTAGTACATATAAGCGATCAATGCACCGCCAACGAAGTTAAATATCCAAACAATTACCCAGTAGCTTATGGTTTTACCAAGTGGCAATTTGCCCTCATACGCACTAACACCGCTTAAAACAGAGCTAGTAAATAGGTGACCACCATAAAATACAACCATCATAAGACCGCAGCTAAATGTGATACCACCGATGAAATTTGAAAGACCGATAGACTGTTTTTCAGCCATACCAACTGTTGAGTGAGCCCAAAAGATATCACCCATAGCAATAGCAGCACCAGCCATGATAGCAAGAAATATAATGCTTACAAGTGGCGTATGGGCTTTATGCTCCATTGAATTTGAGACCGCTTGAGCGGTTTCTGCCGGATTTAACATCACGTCTCCTTTTTATTTAACCTTCTTTGATCTATAAGAAACAAAAGCAAAGAAGCAGTGCCAAAGATAGAGATTTTAGCGTCAAAATTTAATGTTTAAAGCTTGTTTTTACACTAAATTTCAAATCCAAAACGATCAAATTTATCTTTAGCAAACCCAGACTAAATTTAGCACTTGCTAAATTTAACCAACTAAATTTTTATCAATCTCTACAATTCTTAAAAAGGCTTTTCTGGCACTTTTTTTAGCCTGCTCGCTTAGCCCCTCCTCAAAATCAAGGACATTTTCAAGCAAGACACTAATGCCAAGGAAAAGCGTCTTTGGACAAATTTTACGCAAATAGCTTAAAAGCACCGGCGTTGGTAGGTTGTGAGTTGAGTAGATGTAGTCTCTATCGTCACTTAGGTCAAAAAACTCTATCTTATCCTCATCAAAGCCGCTCATAGCATCGACTACTATCAAAATGTCAGGCGCAAATTCTCTAATAGCTGAAAATTCATTCTCAGGCACATCTTGCCCAAAAAAGACCCTCCACTCTTTTAGCTCTTGCTCTACGATGCGGCCAACTTCATTGCCAACATCATCATCACCACGCATAGGATTACCGATGCAAAGGATGGCCTTTTTCATCAAAAGTCCTTCCTAAGCACGATATATCCCTCTTTTAAATTTGCCAAAATTTCTTTAAGCTTACACTCACAAAGCTGTGGCAAGAGTCTAGCGATATGCTCAGCAAAAATTTCAACTTCAAAATACTTGCTTAAATTTCCGATCTTAAATTTCACATATTCGCCTGAGTTTTTGATCATCTCGTCAAATTCCTCATCGCTTAGCTCTAAGATCTTCTCACTAAAATCAATCGTACCAACGCCGTGTCCCACGCAAGTGGAGAAAATTTTTATCTCCTTTAGCTCGCGTGGAAGCTTTTCGTTGTCGTCCATATGCCTTTTTGTAAGCTTATAAACTTGTATCATCTTTTACTCCAAACCTCACTATCAACATCAATCGCAAAATTTTTACCAGCTTTTGCATATTTTAGATAGACATCGTTGTGTAAAAGTGCCATACACTCAGCATATCTAGGATCATCTTCTTTTTTGATAGCTGCTATAACCGCTTCACGTGCAAGCTCTGGGTTGTGGATGTCGCTTGAGGCTTTGATAGCGTCCATATATTTTTCAAATAGTGTTCTACCAAAGATATAACTCATTAGCCTTTTACTTTCAGCATGCAAGTCACGTTCAAACAAGATATCGCCCATTACTGAGTTTTTAACTGGAGGAGGCGTAGTGCTATCATTTTCGTAGCTTTTTTTGTGTAGCTTTTGATCAATGATGCCAAGAGCCATACCTAGACCATAGATAACACTTGCTGGGTGTGGAGGGCATCCTGGGATATAGACATCAACTGGGATTATCTTATCTATACCGCCCCAAACGCTGTAAGCGTCGTGGAAAATTCCACCAGTACTTCCACAAGCACCAAAAGCAACTACGATCTTAGGATCTGGAGCTGCTTCGTAAGCACGAAGTAGTGGGTAATACATCTGTCTTGTAACTGGTCCTGAGCAAAGCAAGATATCAGCGTGTCTTGGGTTTGCTACAAGCTTAAAGCCAAATCGCTCTGGATCCCACATCGGAGTGATAGCAGCGAAAATTTCGATCTCACAACCATTGCAGCTTCCGCAGTCGATCCTATAAACGCTAAAGCTTCTTTTGATATTTTTTAAATGCTCTAGCTTTGCAGTTAGATCATTTGCTGTTTTTATGTCCTCTGGGACTTGATATAGACTCATTTTATAGCCTCCTCAACGCCTTTTGTTAGCCTCTCAGCAGATTGATTTTTCTTGCACTCTGGGCAGATAAAAAGATACTCTTTTGCCTCTTCAAGTCTGCCTGGGAGTAAATTTGCTGTGCCAAGCTTTTCAAGGGTGAAATTTATAAGCCTTTTTGGCGTAAATGGCTTGCCGCAGCATTTGCAAGTTTGCATCTCAAGCTCGCCTCTTTGGATAAGAGCGCTCTTGTCAAATTTAACCGCAAGCTCAAAGCTATCGCTAAGTCTTACGGCTCCAGTTGGGCAAACCTCATCGCAGCGACCGCAGAATATGCAGCGACCACAGTCAAACTGCCAAACAAGCCTTGTTTGCTCATCGTTCATCTTAAGCTCTATTGCGTTACTAGGGCAAGCGATACCGCAAGCTGCACAACCTATGCAAAGATCGTATGTATAGTCTGGCTGACCGCGGAAATTCTCAGGCACAATATATGGCTCAAATGGATAGGCGTATGTCGCCTTTCCATATTTTTCTGTGATGTCAAATAACTTCATCATCTTAAATCCTTCTTACTAACCCCGCCATCTTGACAGAATTTTTTAAGGTCTTTTTCTGTTAAAATTTTACTTTTCTTAGTCCTTACATCAACCAAAGTAACACGCTCGGTGCATGAGTAGCAAGGGTCAAGTGAGCAAACGATAAGCGCAGCGTCACTTATGTTGTTTCCTCTAAATTGATACCTTAGGCTTGGCCAGTTGTTATATGTCGCAGCCCTACATCTCCAGCGATATACTTTTTGAGCGCTACCTTGCATAACCCAGTGAACATTCTCACCACGAGGTGCTTCATCGTGACCAAGTGCGAAATTCTCAGGTTTGATCATAGTCACAGGATCGATCATGATCGGAGTTTGAGGCATCATCTCAAAGCATTGGCGGATGATATGGATAGAGCTTTTTAGCTCTTTATATCTAACCATCTCACGAGCAAAAACGTCGCAACCATGCTCAACTGCTACTTCAAATTCTATCTGTTTGAAGAAGTCGTATGGGTGATCGTAGCGGTTATCACGTTTAAAGCCAGAGCCTCTCATATTTGGACCAACTGGGCTAAAGTCACGTGCTATTTGGCGGTCCAAGATACCTACACCCTTCCAGCGTCCGATTTGGCGTTTATCTTCCAAAACTGCATCCCAAATTTCTGAAATTTGAATGTCAAGTTTATTGATGATCTCTAAGCCTTTTTTGATCTCATGGTTTGTCATATCACGTCTTAAGCCGCCCATAACGACGTTGCCGTATGTTTTGCGTCCGCCAGTTACAAGTTGAGCTAGCTCCATAGAGTACTCACGAACCCTAAAGATATGCATAAATGCGTTGTAGTTACCAGTGACCTCACAAGCTAGACCGATATTTAAAAGGTGGCTGTGAAGACGCTCGATCTCAAGACAGATGACGCGTATAGCTTGAGCTCTTAGTGGGATTTCAAGCTTGATAGCTTTTTCTGCAGCTTCGATACACGCAATAGCGTGAGCATAACCACAAATTCCGCAAACGCGCTCTGCAAGATAGCCCATTTGATCATAGTTCATTCTGTTTTCAGCTAGCTTTTCCATACCGCGGTGTTGATAGAACAAGCGATAATCAGCGTCGATGATCTCGTCGCCGTCGCAGAAAAGTCTAAAGTGACCTGGCTCATCAGATGTAACGTGTAGTGGTCCAAGTGGCACATCAACTACTGCATCACCTGTCGGGAACAAAAACTCCGCATCAGGCTCATCTCTGTGATCTACTGGATCAGGGCGGTAACGGTAGTCCATAGCATCTTTTCTAAGTGGGTGAAGTCCGTCTGGCCAGTCATCACTTAAAACTAGACGTCTTTTATCAGGCAGACCCTCAGCTACTAGACCAAACATATCATAAGCTTCTCTTTCATACCAAACACAAGCTGGCACGAGCGGAGTAACTGATGGAAATGTCGGATCGCTTCCTGGGATAAGGGTTTTAACTGTAATAAAGCACTTATCTTCAGCTGCAAAGTCGTCCGCCTCAGTCATCTTGCTACCTTCCATTGAGATAGCATAGTAAAGCGCATAGCAGCCATTTATCTGACGCTCGTCGTTTGGTATCATAGTGCTTATAAAGCCACCGATATCATAATAAAGTGTTTTTACAGCTAGTGGAAGATCATTTCTATCCACCAAAACTGTGATCTGATCGTCTGCTTGACGAGTTACTTCTAAAATTTTTACTTTAGTTTTTAGGATTTCAACAAATTTATCGCCTCTCATTTTAAAGCTCCCATCATTATATTAACACCGTTATTTACTAGCGTATAAAAGCTATCTACGTGCCATACGCCAAAGATTATGATAAGGGCACAGAGTGCTATAAGAGGTAAATTTTCAAATAAACTCATCTCTTTATTATGAACAACCACACCTTTTGGCTCGCCAAAGCTTGCCATGTTAAAGTGCGCAAAGTCAGCTATGAAAATAACTGCAAGTGCAATAGCAAATAGCGCAACTGCAATGTATTGACCACTTGTGATAGCTCCAACAAAGACGTTATATTCGCTAACAAATATAGCAAATGCTGGAACACCAACTAGTGAGCATACAGCTGCACCAAACAAAATAGTTGTAATAGGTGCGATCTTAACCATGCCGCCCATCTTACTCATATCTTTGTGGCCGTAAATTCTTGCTATGTTACCTGTTGAGCAGAAAGCCAAAGCTTTTGTGAAGCTGTGAGCTAAGCAGTGGAATATCGCTGCAAATAGACCAAATTTACCGCCAACACCAAGTGCAAATGCGATAACACCCATGTGAACGATTGAGTGGTATGCAAACATTCTTTTTACGTTGTGTTGTCTTATTAGGAAAAATCCTGCTACAAAAAGTGTGATAGTTCCTGATACGATCATTACGCCTTCAACAAAGCTAAATCCAACTGCTTGAGCTGTGATAGCGTAGTATCTTAAAAGTGCAAGCATCGCACATTTTAAAAGTACACCTGATAGCAATGCTGAGATAGGTGCTGGACCTTCAGCGTGAACGTCTGGCAACCAAGTGTGAGTTGGAGCAAGACCAGCTTTTGTACCAAAACCAATTAGCGCAAACACAAAGATAAGTTTTGCTGCATCTGGATTTAAATTTTTAGCGTTAGCCATTATGCTTGAAAACTGCATAGAAGCCTCGCCATCTCCTAGTGTGCTATATGTAGCTGAGTATAGAAGAACGGTTGCATAAAGAGCAAATGCAAGACCGATTGAACAAAGAACGATGTATTTGTAACCACTCTCTGTTGATTTTTGATCTTTATGGATAGCAACCAAAAATACAGAAGCTAGTGTTGTAGCCTCGATAGCTGCCCACATAAACGCAACGTTGTTGCAGATAACGCTTAAAGTCATTGTAAAGATAAATACATGGCTTAATGCGTAGTATTTTTTAAGATCGCTTAAGTGGATGTGTCCATCTTCAAGTTCCCATCTCATGTAATGGATAGAGTAGAAATTTACTATAAATCCAGTTACTGCGATAAGTACCAAGAAAACACAGCCTAAGCTATCTAAGAATAAAAATTTATCAAAACTATAAAAAGTTCCGCCACTTAAAACTTTAAGAACATTGTTAAGTAAAGCCACTGATGTCGCAGCAGAAAACAAGACATGAAGTCCGCTTAATACCGCATAATTTTTAGGACTTAAAAACAAGATCAAAGCACCAAGGAGCGGTAAGATAAGTATTAAAGCTAAACTATCCATCTCTAACCCCTTAAATTTGAAGCTTTAGAAGTATCTAAGCTATCATAAGCTTTATAAAATCTAATCGCTAGAACGCTCATTATGATAACAGCAAATATCGCATCTGTTAAGATACCAAGCTCAACTAGCTCATGTGAGTTGTAAGCCATTAGAGCAAGGCTTAGGTGGATACCGTTTTCAAACAAGCAGTAAGCTAGAATTTGTTTTATAAATGAGTTTCTTAGCATGAAGCCAAAAATTCCCATCATAAAGACTGTTCCAGCAGCGATTAACATAATCTCTTCTTTGATAAGAGAGAATTTTAAAAATATAGGGTGGATACTCATTGAAAGAGCTAGAGAAAATCCCATAGCAATAACAGGACTTACAAAAAATCCACCAACTGGCTCATCTTCGCTAACTACGCCAAGTTTTTTGATAAGCCAGAACAAAATTCCTGGCACGAAAAGAACTTTGGTAAAAAACGCAACGATCGCCCAAGTTTTTAGCTGCTCAGCGTTAAATTTCTCAGATAGCAAGAAAAATATACTAACTAAAAGTAGTGTCTCTATCGCATAAGCGATGATTGAGAGTTTCAAGCTTCTAAGACCAAAAACCGCAAGCGAAGTTACGATCATGCAAATGGCTAATATATCTAGTGTTTGCATCTCACGCTCCTACTACATAAAGTGTTAGTGCAACAAACGAAATAGCAAGTGCACCAAGAGCATTTTTGCGTAAAGATGAAGTCATTTTAAAGCGTGGTCCAAAGTTGTCTATAAATACAGCTGCGACGTAAAATACTCCAGTTTTTATCACAAAAACGATAATAGCTAAGAAAGGATTGCTAAAATTCCATGGCTCAAATATGCTTAGGAAAAGTCCGATCATAGCAAACTGTTTTAATATAAGTGATGCTTGAACTAAGCCAAGGTCGCTACCAGCATACTCACCAAGAACACCCTCTTGAAGCTCTTGTTCTGCTTCAGCTAAGTCAAATGGCTTTCTACCAGTCTCAACATACATACACCACAAAAATGCGATAGAAGCAACGGCAAAACTTGGAATTTGATATCCGATAACGCCAGTTCTTACCATCTCTTGGATCTCAACTAAATTTGATGTTTTAGCTGCAAGCATAACTACGATTAAGCACATAATCATAACTGGCTCAACATAAACACCAAGCATTTGCTCCCTACCGCCACCTGTTGCTGCAAATGGGTTGCCGCTATCCATTGAAGCTGCACCAAATACAAATCTAAGTAGCGCACCAAGATAGAGGATAACAAATATATCTGAGTAAGCTCCAAATACAGTGTCTTTGCTATAAGTGATAGGTATAGCAGCTAGCACTGCAGCTGAAGTTGCAAAAAGGAAAAATGGAGCCCATCTAAATACCCAGTGTGAGCACTCAGGGACGGTTCTTCCTCTTCTAAAAAGCTTTATAATGTCGCGATATGTTTGAAAGAAATCGCTACCTTGTTTTGATTGAAGTTTAGCTCTAAGTTTTCTTGCCATACCATCAAACAAAGGAGCTACCAAAACGATAACGACTACTTGAAATATCATTAAAAGTATAGTTTGCATTTTCGTCTCCTAAACTAAAAAGTAGCCCACAGCAAGTATGACACAAAGATATAGCAAGATATAAAGTGCATATACATTTGTATAACCACTTTGAACGATACCTAGCTTATCAGCAAATTTCACACACCATTTAATGACTGGCTCATAAAACATTCCCCACCAAATATCTTTTGGATGGTTGTGATACTCAACCGCGTCAAAATAATTTCTAGTAACTACTTTTTTATCAGCTCTAAATAGCCATTGCATAATTTTTCTAAGGTCGCCAGTGAATGGACCACCTGTCATTTGCATACGTGAGCTATATTTAAAGCCACAAGCCCAAGGATCAGTTTCGCGTGGTTTATCTCTGTTTGCTTTCATAACAGCAAGGATGATAAATGGCAAAATCATAGTTGCACATAGGACTAAAGCGATAAGTGGAGTTGAGATCATGCTACCCATAGGTGAAGTTACATTTATAGCACCAAGGCTAGCTTTATAGTCGCTTATAGCGATAGAATTTACAGCTTGCATGATGTAATCAACTATGTAGTTTGCGCCAAGACCAAAGCCAACGCAGCCTATCATTAGAATGATCATACCAAGAACCATACCTATCGGACTCTCTTTAGCATTTTCCCAAATTTTTTGATCTCTTGGAGTACCTGCAAAGATAACAGCGTAAAGTTTAAGGTGCATACCGACCAAAACGCCTGTTAGCGCAAGAGCTACGACGCCAAGTGTAAATGCATATCTAACTAATGTTCCTTCTCCCATCGCACCTTGAAGCATACCTTGATATGTAAACCACTCTGAAACAAAGCCATTTACTGGAGGTAAAGCTGCGATACCCATGATACCTATAAACATACCAAGGCTTGTCCATGGCATCTTTTTAGCAAGACCACCAAGGATGTCCATATTTTGTGTATGAGTAGCGTGGATAACTGAACCAGCGCAAAGGAAAAGTAGACCTTTAAATATAGCGTGGTTAACTACGTGGTAGCAACCTGCTAGAAAACCTACTGCTGCAAGTGTTAAATTTCCAGCTGCAACACCGTAGATACCAGTACCAAGACCTAGCAAGATGATGCCTATGTTCTCAACTGAGTGGTAGGCAAGCAAAGCTTTGAAGTCGTGTTGGCAAAGAGCGTATAAAACACCAAATAGTGAGCTAGCTGCACCAAGAGCGAGTATTGTAAGACCAAAATATGTGCTAAGTGGTAGGTAAAGTGTAAATTTAACTAGTGTAAATAGAGCAACTTTAATCATAACGCCTGACATAAGGGCTGAAACGTTTGATGGTGCTGCTGGGTGAGCTTGTGGAAGCCAAACGTGGAATGGCCACATACCAGCTTTACTACCAAAGCCAACCAAGAATAGTATAAATACAGCAGCAGAAGCGCCAAATGGCATCTTAACACCCATAAATGCGCTAAATTCAAAGCTTCCTGCATAGTAAGCTGTGATAAGCAAGCCACAGGTTATACAAAATGCACCAATTTGTGCGATGCCAAGATATACCATAACCGCTTTAAGTGTATTTTTACCGTCATTGACGATGATAAGAAATGATGATACAAGAGTCATAAGCTCCCATAAAACAACAAAGCAAAATACATTATCAGCGCTGATTACTAGAAGCATTGAAAGGATGAATGTGTTAAACAAACATGCAAACACACCAACATTTGCTTTTTTTATGTACTCTTCTGCATAGCTCATACCATAAACACTACTTGCAAATCCGATGAAAACAACGACAAAGCTGAAGAAATTTCCAAGTGGATTTAGTGCAAATTTTGGCGAATACAAAAAGCCATCCATAAGAGCAAAGCTATCACTTACTCCCATATTTGCAACGAAGTGACACATCGCATAAAAGCAGCTTATAGCACTTAGTCCAAAACCAACTTTAACAGCGGCTTTTGGAGCGCAGTAGAGCAAGATGCTAACGACGGCACTTACAAGAAATAGCATATAAACCGTAGTCATCTTATGCTCCTTGTCCGTTTAAAATTTTAGTAGCAAATTTATTCGCTGCTTCGTAGTCTATCCTCTTGCCAAGCTTATGTTTGCCCTCTTCTGGATCAACCATTATAAGAGCACTTGTTGGGCATACATCAACGCAAGCTGGTCCATTTTCACGGCCAAAGCACATATCACATTTAACTGCGATGTTTTTTGCGCCTGATTGTGACTCTACTTCAAGATAGTATTTTGGCTCGACAGCGTAATTTACTGAAGGCATAAGCTCTGCACTTGAGCTTATCGCACCATAAGGGCAAGCGATCGTGCACATCTTGCAACCTATACAAATTTCCTCGTGAAGCTCGATGCAATTATCGTTAAATCGCAATGCTCCAGTTGGGCATACATTTGCGCAAGGGCCATCGTCGCATTGTCTGCACTGAGTCGGCATAACACCACTAGCTTCTCTTAAGACGCTTAGCCTTGCACGTGATAGTTTGCCGCGTTCATAAGCACTTTTAAAACATGCAGCCATACAGGTCGCACATCCTATGCAGCGTTTAGAATCGGCAATCACAAATTTATGTTTTTTCATAAATTCCTCCTAAAAAACAAGGCAAGACCGCCCTGCTCACTAATAGAGTGATTGTTAATCACATGAATAGAGATAGTTAAATTTTTATTTAACATCTCAAACGCTCCTTCCTGAAATTTTTGAAACAATTCTATAACTTCTGGCGATTAAATTCCGTCAGCTATCTGACAAATTTTGTATTTTTGAAATTAAATTTTTATTTTATATTAATTTAAGATATGCTATTAAAAGGCGTTATTTTCGTATGATTAATCAAAAAAGATTAATATTTCATAACAGATAATTAGTAAAAAGAGTAAAATTATCTTAATTAAGTTTAAATTTAAAAATTAGTTTTTTAAGCTTGGGTTAATTAAATGAAACTGAAATTTAAAAATCTAAAATATAATCCATCCTTTAAATTTAAAAGGGTTATTGATGGAAATTTTTATAGTCATAGTTTTGTTTATCGCTTCAGTTTTTGCTTTTATGAAATTTGCCCCTGTTTTTGGCGGCAGACCAGATGCCAAGAGCCAAAAGCTCATAGAAGCATCGCCAAATTTTAACGGCAAAGTTTTTATAAATTTAGAGCCGACAATTGATATGGTAAAGAAAAATCCGCAAGCATCTATGTTAAATTACGTCCCTCAAGCGCTCTTTCCACCAAAAGGCAAGCTACCAAAGCGCCCTTTGCCAAATTTAAAATTTGACACAAATGCCCTCAAAAATGGCGAGTTTATCTGGCTTGGGCACGTTAGCCTCATCTGCAAGCTTGATGGCAAAACCATCATCACAGACCCAGTTTTGCACCGGGCATTCCCTCTCCCACTTGGCGGCAAGCCCTTTGCCTACGAGCACGCCATCACCGCTGGCGACTACCCAGAGGTGATCGACGTCGCCCTCATCTCGCACGACCACTACGACCACCTTGATCATAAAACGATCCTTGAGCTAAAGGATAGGATAACCAAATTTCTAGTGCCACTTGGCATCAAGGCTCACCTCGTAAAATGGGGCGTGGATGAAGGCAAAATTTACGAGTTTGACTGGTTTAACGAGCAAAAGATAGGAAATTTAAACTTTACTTTTTGTCCTTCAAGGCACTTTAGCGGGCGCACATTTAAAAGAAACATCACGCTTTGGGGTGGCTGGGCGGTAGAGGAGGCTGGCTTTAGCTTTTATTTTAGTGGCGATGGCGGATATGGCAAGCATTTTAAGATGATAAATGAAAAATTTGGCGGCTTTGACCTAGTTTTTATAGAAAATGGCGCTTACAGCGATGGCTGGCCCTACGTACACATGAAACCAGAGGAGTCAGCACAAGCGCTAAAAGATCTTGGTGCAAGGCTTGGCGTGCCGGTGCATTGGGGCAAATTTGATCTTTCTTATCACGCTTGGGATGAGCCGATCAAGCGTTTTGAAAAGGCTGCAACAAAACTTGAGCTAAACTACGCCACGCCGATGATCGGAGAGGTTTTCAGCGTGCAAAATCCACCTAGAAAAAAGTGGTGGAATGAAATTTAGGAATAAAATTTGCTCTAAATTTTAAAATCCAAAAGGAAGTGCAGATGAAAATTTCTGAAAATTTATCAAATTTAAAAAATGCCATCGACAAGGCAGCAAAAAACGACCTTGACTCGAGTGCGACTGGAAGCTTTTTGCAAAATTTAGAAAAAGCCAACAAAGAGACGGAAAAGATCTACGAAAAGCTTGAAAAAGAGCTAAAGAGCGACGCGCAGATGTTTAAGCAGTTTGACTTCATGCAGATGATGACAAAGCTTCAATACGGCAACCTAAAATCAAGCGAACGTGAGGAGCTGATAAACAAAATGAGCAAAATCGCCAAAGAAATTTAGCCGTTTAGTGTGATTTTACGGCGAGCTAAATTTGGCTGTTTTGCGTAAATTTATGTGGTTTTTTGCTGAGTAAATTTGCTAGAAAATACAAATTTACTCGCTTAGTGGCTGTTAATATCCTCACATTTGCCACATATTTTGTTAAGCACATCTTTTCTTACACACTGCGCGTATAACGCCATTGATGCGCAAAATTCCAGCAAATTTCTCAAATGATTTTAACCTCGAAATTTAAGCTAGTCAATCAATAAAGGCAAATTTTAAAATTTCATGAACGAGTAATTTCGGCTCTAAAATTTGAGCTAAGCGGTTAGTGAAGCCAAATTTTAGTAGTCAATTCTTGCGAGTGAATGAAAGTTTAAAATTTGCTTTGAGATGTAAATTTATCAAAAGGGAGACAAGGGGACTTGAATTACGAAGCCGTCCCCTTATCCCCCTTTTTAAATCCCCTAATCCCCTCGCACGTTCAAGGGGCATGCGATAGCACTATCGTGCCGCATGTGTTTTATGCCAAAGGAGTTTATAACAAATTTTAAAATTTATGAGCGAGCATATCACGGCTCTAAATTCAGTGCTAAACGTAGTGTAGCCTAAATTTAGTAGTCTGCTAAGGCGAGTGAGTAAGATTTTAAAATTTGTAAATTAAAGTTTTTTTGAAATTCAAAGTTTATTTCTTTGTTAAGGGGGAAGAGGCTTGAATTACGAAGTCGCTCTCTTCCCCCTTAACAATCCCCTAACCCCGACGACGTTAGAAGTGGCATGCAATGATGCTGGCGCATTGCATGCAGTTTGCTTTTAAGAAATTTCTAACAAATTTTAAAATTTCATGAACGAGTAATTTCGGCTCAAAAATTTGAGCTAAGCTACAAGCGAAGCCAAATTTTAGTAGTCAATTCTTGCGAGTGAATGAAATTTTAAAATTTGTAAATTTGTTTTGTTAAATCATGTTAGTGTCAAGTAAATTTAAAAATTTGCAAAGACAGTTTGATTAAATTTATAAAAGAATAATTTTAAAGAATACCTATTTATATATGTAAATTTGCTAGAGAGAATTTAAGAGCCAAAAAGGCTCTTAAATTTTAGTGGAGTTCGCTCCAGACTTTGCGTTTCCAAAGCCAAGCAAAAATTCCCAAGATGAAGAAGTAGATCATGACATAAAGTCCTGTGCTCTCGCGCTCAGCCTTTTTACTATCGCCTACTTTTTCTATGTAAGATACTATGTCGTCTTCAGCGGCTTTGTTTAAGCCAACTCTAGGCATAGCAGTGCCTGGAAGCATCTTTTGAGTATCGTTTATAAATTTATGCAAGTAGTCAGCACCTTTTGAGCGGATCATCATAGATAGATCAGGTGGGTTTGAACCCATATAAGCTGCGAGGCTTACTTTGTTGCCAAGAGTATATTTTTTATCATACTTCATATCGTGGCATCTTTGACATGCATCAGCAAAGACCTTTTCTTCAGTGATCTTACTCTTTGCATCTGCGTCAGCTGATACCTTTTTAAGATAAGCAACTATGTCAGCGATCTCAGCGTTTATATCGCCACCAGCACCCATAAATGCAGTCATCGGATAAGGATGCTCGTCGTTAAATTTATGTGATAGTTTTACAGCCATAGTTGGATTTTTGATAAGTGCAGCCAAAAATCTCTCGTCATAAATTTTACCAGCTGTGCTAAGATCTGGTGGCACTACACCAAAGCTTTGGCTAGCTGTCTCAGCGTCCATGCTAGCTGGCATACCAGCTGCTTCGATGCCGTGACAGCCTGTACATCCAGCTGCGCCAAATGTCTCAGCACCTTTTGCAGCGTCACCTTTTGCAAGGTCGATCGAATTTATATCAGCCCAAAAAGCTGTATAGTCATCAAGAATTTTTTGTGCTGTCTCAACATCTTTTGTAGCCGCTTCTATGCTAGCCTTATTGCCGCTAGCTTTTGCAGCCTCAAGCGCCTCTTTTTTCTGCTCTAAAAAGTGCTTTGCGTAGTCAGTATCTTCTTTTGAGAAGTTGTACTCAGCATTTGCAGTGTGCGGATGAAGCTTTGTATGAGCGTAAGGCTCGATACCCCAGTATAAAATACCTGAAAGGATAACAACGATGGCAAAAATTTTAAGCTCTTTCATAATTAGCCCCTTTTTCTTTCAAGTATTGTGATAACTGGAAGTGCGATTATAAATAGCACTAAAAATAGCAGTGAAGCGTAAAATCCTATCCAGTCATTGATGCCGCCTGTTGGGAGCTTGCCATATATAGATAAGACGATAAGGTCTGCAACTAGCACCCAAAACCATACGAAAAATAGTGGTCTTTTGTGAGCTGGAGCTACAAGACCGCTTCTATCAAAAAGTGGTATAAGCATAAACGCAACGCCTGCAAAGGCAAATGCGATAAGACCGATGTTATAAGCTGAAATTCCAGCTATATCAAAGAAGAAGCCACGTAAAATTTCATATTGCCACAAGAAGTACCACTCTGGGTAGATGTGTGGTGGAGTTTTTAGCGGATTTGCTGGCTCAAAGTTGATAGGATCCATCGCAAAGTTGAAGTGATAGCAAACAAGATAGATGACAAAGATCATGAAAAATGATACATACATGAAGTCTTTTGCCAAAAATCCTGGCCAAAATGGTATAACTTTAGCTTTTGCTCTGTCACCGTGTAGATACTCTTGCGCCTCTACTTCAAAGTCGATATCTTCGCTTGTTAGGTTATTTACGTGAGGAACTCTTAATGAGTAGAAGTGAATAACCAAAACAACGATAGTTACAAGTGGTAGCAAGCAGACGTGAAGCATGAAAAATCTAGTAAGTGTTGAGTCACCAACTGCATAGTCGCCCCTGATCCACTCAACCAAAGCATCGCCGATAACCGGCACACCACCAAAAAGCTGAGTGATAACAGTCGCCGCCCAGTAGCTCATCTGTCCCCATGGGAGCATGTAGCCGCTAAATGCCTCTGCTGAAAAGCAGATAAATAGCACCATACCGCTTACCCAAATGACCTCTCTGCCTCTTTTGTATGAGCCATAGTAAAGTCCAGTAAGCAAGTGGATATACATGATAAGAAAGATAGTCGATGCTGAAATCGCGTGGATATGACGCCACAGCCAGCCGTACTCGACCTCTTGCATGATAGTGTAATTTACGCTATCAAAGGCTAAATGTATGTCTGGTTTGTAATACATCATAAGCAAAAAGCCAGTGATGATCAAAAGTAAGAAAAGTGTCGTTAGGATAACGCCCATCGCCCAAAGGAAATTTATATTTTTTGGGATCCAGTATTCGCTAACTAGAACCTTCATAAGTTTCGTAAAAGCTAGGCGCTGGTCAAGCCAGTCAATAACGCCAGTTGATTTATGAGATAAAGACATCGCTAACCTCCTAAGCTTTAGCTACTAATTTTTCATATTCTGGGCTTGTTTCGCCTAGAACTAGCTTGGTTCCATCTATCTTAAATGGTGGGATATCAAGCGGTCTTGGTGGAGGTCCGTATGTCTGTATGCCATCGACGTTAAATTCGCCGCCATGACAGGCACAGACAAACATTTGCTTGCTCGCTTTATACTCAGGGATACATCCTAGGTGTGTGCAAAGTCCGATAAGAACTACATATCTCGCATCTCCAACGACTACATCTCTCTTGTCGTTTTTAGCCATATCTGGACTTTTTTTGAGGATGAAAATAGGCTTTTTACGCCACTCAACCTGTCTCATCTCGCCATCTTTGATCGGGCTTAGATCGACAGTTGTAAAACCAGCGGCTTTTACGCTAGGGAGCGGATCCCAGGTCTTTTTCATGGCAACTAGTGACATCGCGCCACCCACAGCTGCCACTGCACCAAACGCAAGGCCGATAAAGCTTCGTCTTTCTTGCTTTACTGACATTAATTTCCTTTCTATAAATAAAATTTAAACGATTATACTCCCAAAAAATTAAAAAACTATAATCTCATAATATAGTTTGTAAAAATAAAGTGAATTTAAGCTTTTTTTACACCAAAATTTGAAATAAATTTATCTAAAAATACCTGTATATCATGACTTTAAGCTTTTTATAAAAGAGAAATTTGACCTAATGCCCAAATGTTAAGATAAAAAAATTTTCTATTTTAGTGCTTGTAAAATAGAAAATTTTAATAATAAAATTTATTAAACTTAAAAAATTATAAATAGCAACTACTAAAAACGAATGACTTTGTTTTAAATTTTAAACGCTAGTTAAACTTTAAAACCATAAAAGGCTTAAATTTAAGCCTTTTTCTCGCTTATTTTTATATAAATATGTAAGATATCGATCGCTGCTGGCGTGATACCTGAAATTTCACTCGCCGCAAAAAGCGTTGGCGGGGCAAATTTCTCAAGCTTTTCGACCACCTCGTTGCTAAGGCCACTTATGCTTCTAAAGTCGAAATTTTCAGGTATTTTCACATCCATCATATCTTTCATTTTTTCGATCTGATTTTTTTGCTCGCCGATGTAGTGCTGATACTTGCACTCGGTTAAAATTTGATCAATGCTCGCATCATCAAGTGTGGCAAATCTCTCATCAAGCTTTCTTAGTTTCTCAGCCGTGAAGCTCTTGCGTGCGACTATCTTTTGAAGGCTCACGTTTTGGCTGATCGGCTCTTCATCAAGGCTTGCTAAAAGCTCTAAATTTGCCTTACTTGGCGTGATCTGAGTCTCGTTTAAAAACTCTAACCCCTCTTTTAAATTTCTTCTTATATTTTCTATCTCGTTAAAAGTCTCATCATCAAGCAGCCCAAGCTCATGACCATATCCGCCAAGCCTTAAAATGGCATTTTCCTCACGCAAAAGCAAGCGATACTCCGCCCTACTCGTAAACATCCTATATGGCTCTTTTGTCCCTTTTGTGACAAGATCATCTATCAAAACGCCGATATACGCCTCATCACGTCGCAAGATAAGCGGTTCTTTGTTATCCAGCGAAAGCGCTGCATTTATACCAGCCATTAGCCCCTGAGCGCCGGCCTCCTCGTATCCAGTCGTGCCGTTTATCTGCCCAGCCAAGTATAGTCCTTTTACCTTTTTGGTCTCCAAGCTATGTTTTAGCTGTGTAGGCTCGACGTAGTCGTACTCGATGGCGTATCCATGCCTTACTATTTTGGCGTTTTCAAAGCCCTTTACAGAGCGGAGCATCTGCACTTGCACCTCATAAGGCAGGCTCGTTGAAAAGCCGTTTATGTAGTATTCTGTCGCTTCAAGGGTCTGAGGCTCTATGAAAAGGTGGTGTCTGTCGCGGTCGCCAAAGCGGTTTATCTTATCCTCGATACTAGGGCAATATCTTGGTCCGATACCCTCGATCTGGCCTGTAAAAAGCGGTGCTTTGTCAAAATTTGATCGGATTATCTCATGGGTGGTTTCATTTGTATAGGCGATGTAACATGGCAGCTGCGTTGGAGAGAAATTTTTAGTTCTAAAGCTAAATGCAACTGGCTTTGCATCGCCATCTTGCTTCTCTAAAATTTCAAAATTTATCGTTTTTGCATCAATCCTTGGGCATGTTCCAGTCTTTAGTCTGCCTAAATTTAGCCCAAGCTCTCTTAAGCTAGAGCTTAGATCCTTTGCACTTAGCTCGCCCACACGGCCAGCTTCAAGTTTGTTAAATCCAACGTGGATTAGCCCATTTAAAAATGTGCCAGTTGTAATTATCACTTTTTTTGCGTTATATATGTTATTTAGATGGGTTTTAACGCCTGTTACTTCGCCATTTTCGCTTAAAATTTCAGTGGCGATCTCTTGAGAAATTTCTAAATTTGGCGTGTTTAAAAGCAAATTTCTCATATAAACGCGGTATCTATCCATATCGATCTGAGCGCGGCTACCACGCACTGCTGGACCTTTGCTCTCATTTAGCACGCGAAACTGGATACCAACGGCGTCAGTTGTAAGCCCCATTTGACCGCCAAGTGCGTCGATCTCTTTTACAAGATGTCCTTTTGCAAGGCCTCCGATGGCTGGGTTGCAGCTTGCAGCGCCTATTTGCTCGGCTAATATTGTGATCAGTAAAGTTTTTTTGCCCATTCTAGCAGCCGCAAGACTTGCCTCAATGCCAGCATGTCCGCCGCCAACGACGATGATTTCATAGTCCATGATAAATTTTTCCTTATTTTTGATAGGCGGATTTTATCAAAAAGCATATAAAATTTAAATTTTTTCAAAGAAATTTCACCACAAAATTTATGGCTAGAGTTTTTTATTAATGATATTTTAAATATTTTGCTGTTAGATTTACAAAATTTAAAATCCAAAAAGGCTTTATTCATGAGGAATTTACTAAAAGTCACTGGCTTTTTGCCCTACCTTGCGATCGCATTTTTAAACGCAAGTGTCGATCTAGCGCACAAAATAACCATCCAAAACGTCCTTTTAAAGACCTACTCAGGCGACACGCTTTTTATCCTAACAGCCGTTATAAATGCGATGATCTTGCTTCCATTTATATTTTTATTTTCGCCTTCAAGCTTTATAAATGACAAATTTGCAAAGACAAAGGTTATTAGAATTTGCGCCGTCTTTGGCGTTGTTATCAGCGTTGCGGTGCTTATTAGCTACCTTTTGGGTGCTTTTGGCGTGGCATTTGCACTCACACTCATTTTGGCTGCTCAAAGTGCGATCTACTCGCCAGCAAAATATGGCATCATCAAAGCTCTCGTTGGCACTGAGCGACTTGGCACAGCAAACGGCGTCATCCAAGCGCTCACCATCGTAGCGATACTTGTTAGCTCATTTTTATTTTCATTTATATTTGAAAATTTATACATTCAAGGCGAAAACTCAGAAGAAATTTTAAAAAGCGTCTATCCTATCGGCATCTTTTTAGTTGTATTTAGCGCGCTTGAAGCATTTTTTGCCTACAAGCTGCCTTACATCAGCGAAACAAACGAACAATGCGGAGAATTTGAGCTCAAAAAATACATCAGCCTTAGCTACTTAAGAGAAAATTTAAAAGAGGTAAGATCAGATAAAAATATCTGGCTAAGCATCGCTGGACTTAGCATATTTTGGGGCATCTCTCAGATCATCATAGCAGCCTTCCCGGCTCACTACAAGGCAGTTTTTAATGACGATAGCTCTCTAGCGGTGCAGGCCATACTCGCAGCAAGCGCCATAGGCATAGCATTTGGCTCATACGTGGCTGGCTCTATGTCAAAGCTTCACATCGAGCTTGGTATCGTGCCGATGGGTGCTATTGGTATATTTTTCTCGCTTTTATTTTTCGCATTTGGCTCAAGCATCGGCGTAGTGAGCCTTAGTTCATTTGCATTTGGCTTTTTTGGAGGCATATTTATAGTGCCGCTAAATGCGATGATCCAGTACTTTGCCCCGCAAAAGAGCACTGGCAAGATAATGGCGGCAAACAACTTCTTGCAAAACGTATCAATGCTGCTATTTCTAGCCATTGGCATAGGTTTAGTGTATTTTGAAATTTCAACCACTGGCCTCTTTGTCTTTACAGCGCTTGTTTGCTTAGTCGGCAGTTTTTACGCCATTTTACAGCTTCCACACCTTTTTACAAGGCTACTTTTATTGCCATTTTTAAAGACAAAGTACCGCTTTTTCGTTGAAGGACTTCAAAATTTACCGCAAAGTGGCGGCGCACTACTTCTTGGCAATCACATCAGCTGGATCGACTGGCTCGTGCTGCAAGCTGCAAGCCCAAGGGGCATAAGATTTGTCATGTATAGAACGATCTATAACAAATGGTATCTAAAGCAAATTTTTAAATTTTTTAAAGTGATCCCAATAGGCGCAGGCGCTAGCAAAGAATCTATCGAGCTAGTTAGAGAGTGCCTAAAAAATGGCGAAGTTGTCGCACTTTTCCCAGAGGGTCACATCAGCTACAACGGGCAGATAAATGAGTTTCAAAAGGGCTTTGAGCTTATCATAAGAGATCTAGAAGAAATTTGCATCGTGCCATTTTACCTTCGTGGCCTTTGGGGATCTAGCTTTTCAAGAGCTAGTAAATTTTACAAAGACCTCACTTCTAAAAACGGCAGACGCGACATCATCGTCGCCTTTGGCAAGCCAATAACCACATTTATAAACGCTGCAAAGATGAAGCAAAAGGTGCTTGAGCTTAGCTTTTCATCGTGGGAGAGCTTTATCTCAAGGCAAAAACCACTAACGAGCGAATGGCTAAATAACGCAAAAGAGGATAAATTTAAAGAGTGCGTGAGCGACAGCACTGGACTAAATTTAAGCAACTTGAAATTTATAACAGCCGTTTTAGTATTTATCAAAATTTTCAAACGCGAGCTAAAAGATGAGAAAAATATAGGCATCTTGCTACCTAGCTCAAGTATTGCAGCGATAGTAAATATGGCGCTTCTTGCCATGGGCAAAGTGAGCGTAAATTTAAACTATACGTTAAATGAGACCTCGCTAAATCACGCCCTAAGAAAAGCAAATATAAACACAGTGATAACCTCTAGCAAATTTCTTGAAAAGCTCGCACTTAAGGGCTTTGATCTAAAAGATTCGATGAGCGGCAAGGCTAAATTTGCAGAAGATCTCTCAGCTAGCGTCTCAAAAAAAGAGAAAATTTTAGCGCTTTTAACTGCGTTTTTTGCCCCAACTTGGCTTATTAAGCTTTGCTATTTTAAGCGTGTAAGCTTAGAGGATACGGCCACCATTTTATTTAGTAGCGGCAGCGAAGGCGAGCCAAAAGGCATCGAGCTAAGCCACAAAAATTTACTTGCAAACATTAAGCAAATAAGCGAACTTCTAAATTTCAAAAAAGATGACGTGATATTAAACTCACTCCCTGTTTTTCACTCATTTGGACTAACAGTCACCACGCTCATGCCACTTTGCGAGGACATAAAAATGGTAAGCGTGCCTGACCCAACAGACGGAGCGACTATCGGCAAAATGGCTGCAAGACACAGCGCTAGCATCATCTTTGGCACCTCGACCTTCTTTAGGCTCTACACCAGAAACAAAAAGCTTCATCCGCTGATGTTTCAAAGTGCCAGAATGGTCGTAGCTGGGGCTGAAAAGCTAAAACCTGAGATAAAAGACGAGTTTAGGCTCAAATTTGGCATAGAAATTTATGAAGGTTATGGCGCGACCGAAACGGCGCCAGTAGCTGCTGTAAATATGCCAAATATCCTAGAAAAAGAGAGCCTAAAAGAGCTTACATTTAATAGACCTGGCAGCGTTGGCATGCCTCTACCTGGCACTATTATAAAAATAATCGACCCAGAGACGCTTGAAGAGCTAGAAACTGGCGAGGACGGACTCATCGTCATCGGCGGATCGCAGGTAATGAAGGGCTATCTAAACGACGAAGCCAAAACAAGCGAGGTAATCACGCACATTGATGGCGTAAGATACTATAAAACTGGTGATAAAGGCCACATAGATGAAAACGGCTTTGTATTTATCGTCGATAGATACTCAAGATTTGCCAAGATAGGCGGCGAGATGATAAGCCTTGGAAGCGTCGAAGAAGAGCTTGCAAAGGTGCTTGGGGGCGACGTAGTCTTTAGCAGTGCAAACGTGCCAGATAGCAAAAAAGGCGAAGCGATCGCACTTTTAGTAAAAAGCGGCACAGAGCCAGAAAATATCGAGCAAATTTTAAAAGAGAGCAGCCTAGCTCCTATAATGATGCCAAGCTATATATTTATCGTTGATGATATCCCAACGCTTGCAAGTGGCAAGGTTGATTTTAAGGGGGTAAAAGCTCTAGCGGTCTCACTTTTAGCGGAGTGAGCCGCCGCCCTTTTATTTTTGTGATAAAATAGCGCCAAAATATTACCTAGGTCGCAGTTGCGACTGACATTTGCATAAATCTTAAATTTATTTTTTTTTGCAAATTCCGTTATTGATTTTATTTTTTCTATAAGGAGTTTTGTATGAAATTTTCTAGTGCTTTTAAATTTGGTGCGCTCTGCGTAGTTGGCTGTTTGCTCTCTTTAAATTCTGCCTTGGCAAATTCTTACGAGCAGATCAAAAAAGATGGCGTCATAAGGATAGCAACAGAAGGCGTTTATTCGCCATTTTCATTTCACAATGAAAAAGATGAGCTAATGGGCTATGACGTGGAGATAGCAAGGGCTGTGGCTAAAAAACTAGGCGTAAAGCCAAAATTTATCGAAGCTTCATGGGATGCGATGCTTGCGGCATTTGACGCTGGCAAGGCTGATGTTGTGTTTAACCAAGTAAGTATAACCGATGAGCGAAAGAAAAAGTATGACTACAGCGTGCCATATATGGTCTCTTACTCAGCCATCGTTGTGCATAAAGACAATAACGACATCAAAAGTTTTGCTGATCTAAAAGGCAAAAGAAGCGTGCATTCAGTAAATAGCATGTGGATACCAACCGTTGAAAAGTATGGTGCCAAGCTAGTTGTGGCTGATAGTTTGAGCGATCAGATAAATTTAATCATCACAAAAAGAGCTGATGATACGATAGATGATGCGGTGATGTTTTATGACTACATCAAACAACATCCAAACGCCCCTATAAAGATCATCGAAGCTGGCGATGAGCCGATGTATACGGCTGCGATTGTTAAAAAAGGTAACAAAGAGCTACTAAATAAGATAAATAATGCCCTAAATGAGCTTAGCAAAGAAGGAGTTTTAAGCGAAATTTCGCTTAAATACTTCGGCAAAGACATTTCTAAATAAGGAGAATTAATGAATTTTAAGCCCATTTTTGGCTTTATCGCAGGTGCTTTTTTAGCTTTAAATTTAAATGCTTCAACTATCAAAAAAGGCGAGCTTATAGTTGCAACTGAAGGCACTTACTCACCTTACTCATTTTATGATGAAAAGGGCGAGCTAGTAGGTTATGACGTAGATATCGCAAAAGCTGTGGCAAAGAAGCTAAATTTAAAGATAGAGTTTCTAACAGCTCCATGGGATGCGATGCTAGCTGCATTTGATGCTGGCAAAGCGGACGTGGTATTTAATCAAGTTAGCATAAACGAAGATAGAAAGAAAAAGTATGATATGAGCGTGCCTTACACCATGCCATATCCAGTAATTGTCGTGCATAAAGACAATAACGACATCAAAAGTTTTGCTGATCTAAAGGGCAAAAAAAGCGTGCACTCTGCAACTAGCAACTGGGCAGCGATAGCTGAGAAAAATGGCGCAACAGTGGTCGTAGCCGATGGCTTTAGCAAAGGCGTGGAGCTTATCATCTCAAAAAGAGCTGATGATACGATAAATGACAATGTCACATTTTTTGACTACATCAAACAACGCCCAAATGCACCACTAAAGATCGCATATACTAGCAATGAGCCGATGCCAACAGCTGCACTTCTTAAAAAAGGTAACACCGAGCTACTAGAAGCGATAAACAAAGCGCTTGATGAACTAAAAGCCGAAGGCAAGATAAGCGAAATTTCGATGAAATATTTTGGAAAAGATATTTCAAAATAAAGGATTAAAATGAAATTTACAAATTTATTAAAAGTAGTAGCAGTGCTTGCAATGGCTCTAAATTTGCAAGCAAAAACTATAAAAGATGGCGTGCTAACAGTAGCAACAGAAGGCACTTACGCGCCTTTTACATTTTATAATGACAAAAATGAGCTAGTAGGATATGACGTAGATATCGCAAGAGCTGTGGCGCAAAAGTTAAATTTAAAAGTTGAGTTTCTAACAGCTCCTTGGGACGCGATGCTAGCAGCATTTGACGCTGGCAAAGCAGACGTTGTGTTTAACCAAGTAAGCATAACTGATGAGAGAAAGAAAAAGTATGCTTTTTCAGTGCCTTATACTGTGACATTTGGCGCTATCATCACTAGAAAAGACAATAACGACATCAAAAGTTTTGCTGATCTAAAAGGCAAAAAAGATGCCGACTCAGCAACTAGCAACTGGGCGAAAGTCGCCGTAAAATACGGTGCTGAGCACGTCGTAACAGATAGTTTTGCCAAAAGTATGGAGCTTCTTATATCAAGGCGTGTAGATGCTGTTGTAAGAGATAACATCGTATTTTACGACTTCATAAAAGAGCGCCCAAATGCACCTGTAAAGATAGCTGCCTCACTTGATGAGAAAGACTACACAGCAGCAGCTGTTAAGAAAGACAACGCCGAGCTTGCAGAGCAAATTTCAAATGCTTTAACTGAGCTTTCAAAAGAGGGCAAACTAGAAGCCATCTCAAAAAGCTACTTTGGCAAAGACGTCTCAAAATAAATTTATAAACCAACAAGGCAAAAATGGAAAATTTAGATAGAGTGATCGAGCTTGTTTCAAGCTCGACACTACCGATGATCATCGCGCTTTTAAAAGTGACGATCCCACTTACTTTGCTCTCGTTTTCGCTAGGGCTTGTCATCGCCATTATCACAGCAGTAGCGAGACTTTCAAATATAAAAATTTTAAAATTTATATTTGCCACCTACGTTTGGATATTTCGCGGTACACCGCTTCTTGTGCAGCTTTTTATCGTATTTTACGGGCTTCCTAGCATCGGTGTCACGCTTGATACTTGGAGTGCGGCTACTATAGCATTTAGCCTAAACGTGGGCGCTTATGCGTCTGAGTCTGTAAGGGCTGCCATACTTTCTGTGCCAAAAGGTCAGTGGGAGGCTGCCACATCGCTTGGCATGACACACTATCAAATTTTAAAGCGCATCATCGCACCTCAAGCAGTAAGGATCTCGCTGCCGCCGCTTTCAAACACATTTATAGGCCTTGTTAAAGACACTTCGCTAGCAGCTTCTATAACGATGGTAGATATGTTTATGGTCGCTCAAAGGATCGCAGCAAGAACCTTTGAGCCACTCATCCTCTACATCCTAGCAGCGCTCATCTATCTAGTGGTTTGCACACTTTTAACCTATCTTCAATCAAGGCTTGAAAAAGCTGTCTCAAGGTATGTCTAATGGCTATAAATTTTAAAAATATAAGCAAATCTTACGGCGATCATTTGGTGCTAGATAATATAAATACAAGCTTTAAAGAGGGGCAAACGACCGTGATAGTTGGCTCATCTGGTTGTGGCAAATCAACGCTTCTTAGATGCATAAATTTACTTGAGATCCCGCAAAGTGGCACTTTAGAAGTAGATGACAGGAGTGTAAATTTTAAAGAGAAGCTTAGCTCAAAAGAGCTTTTAGAAATTCGCAAAAAAACAGGCATGGTTTTTCAAAGCTTCAACCTCTTCCCGCACCTAACAGCGCTTCAAAATGTCACCGAAGCTCCGATCTACGTTCAAAAAAAGGATAAAAACAAGGCGATAAAAGAGGCAAAAGAGCTTTTAGCTAAAGTAGGGCTTAGCCACAAAGAAGACACCTATCCAAACAGGCTCTCAGGCGGACAAGCACAGCGCGTGGCCATAGCTAGAGCGCTAGCTGTAAATCCATACTTTTTGCTACTTGACGAGCCTACAAGTGCGCTTGATCCAGAGCTTGAGGCTGAAGTTTTAAAGGTCATCTTATCTCTTGCAAAAGAGAAAAAGTCTATGATCATCGTCACTCATAATATGAATTTTGCTAGAAAGATAGCTGATAGAATTTTGTTTTTAGATAAAGGCGTGATCGCGTTTGATGGCTTGGTAGATGAGTTTTTTAACAGCCAAAATGAGAGGATAAAAAGCTTCATCTCGGCTATGGATATATAAATTTAGCTAGAAGATCTAGCTAAATTTAGATTAAATAAAGTGTGGTTTTATCTGCTCTATCCAAGCTGAAATTCTACCCTCAGTCTTGTCGCTTTCGTTATCAGCGTCAAGCGCTAGACCTACAAATTTACCATTTCTTACGGCATCAGAGCCATCAAATGTATATCCGTCAGTGCTAACTTCGCCAACTACTTTTGCACCTGCTTTTACGACCTCGTCATAGAGCTTTGCCATGCCGTTACAGTACTCATCTGAGTAGCTCTCGCTATCGCCCATGCCAAAAACAGCGACCGTTTTACCGCTTAAATTTAACGCTTTAAAATCAAATGCGTCCCAGTCATCTTGAAGATCGCCGCTACCCCAAGTCGATGTGCCAAGGATGAGCTTATCAAAGCCATTTAGCTTCGCTGCGTCCACGTCAGAGACATTTAAAAGCTCGTTTTTAAGGCCTAGACCCTCGCTTATAAGTTTTGCTGCATCTTCGGTATTTCCCATGCTGCTTCCATAAACTATACCTATCATTTTTATCCTTTTTAAAAAATTTTACTAATAATCGTATAAGGCACGAGCTTTATGCACCCTCTTGCAAAGCAGTGTCTAACCTCAACGTGCCGCCTAAATTCCTCATTTCTAGGACAAACGATATAGACCATCTCGCACTCGCGACCAAGCGCGCAAACGGCTGCATCGATGTCGTCGTTTAAATTTCTCATATCATCAAAGCTCACCCTTTTAAAGCTTGGCATGACGCTGAGTAAATTTTTGCCATCTTTTTTGACCGAGATGACGCCGCCATTTAGCACGACCTCTTTGTCCTGATGGCGGAGGCGTATTTTATCATAAACAAACTGGCAAAACATCTGCGCCGCGTCAATGAAAAACTCAAATTCTCCGCTTCTATAAAGCATCTTTATCATCTTTGCAGCTGCCATCTTTGGCTCTTTTGCTACAAATCTTAACCATTTAAAATCATTTTTCAAATAGGCATTTATAACGATGTTTGAAGGTATGCAAAAGCTATCAACTGGTTTGAAATTTAAAAATTTATCACGCAGTAAGAAATTTATCCTAGCCTCAAAAATGTCTTTGAAATTTAGAAATTTAGCGTAAGAAAGCGGGATCTTTAGCTCGCTTTCAACGCCAACATTATAAAGTGCGATGAAAATTTTCGCACGCGAAAGCTTGTCAAGCTTTGCAAAAATACTTGGAGTTATTTCGCCAATATCTGATAAAAACCCGAACTTCATCGATTATTCTTTGCATCCAAATTCCTTATCTAGGCCAAAGACCTTACAATACTCGCAAAATACGCAACTAACGCTTCTTTTGGCACAAACGATAGGGATATTTCTCTTTTTTGCTTGAGTTTTAATGGTCTTCATCGTGTTGTGATTTAAAAAGCTAGTTAGCATCACCACGCACTCAGTGTCTTGCGGGATCGGCTTGCGATTTACGCGGTTTTCATTTCTAGCGTCCCAGTGCTCTATCTTTTCAGCTCCCAAATCATGCAAAACCGCCTTAATAGGCGTGATCTCATCTGCTCCGATAACTAAAACTGACATAACAAGCTCCTAATTTTTATTTGTTTTTCTGATAACGATTATAAAAAAGCTTAGCTAAAATTATTCTTAGTTATGATATTTATTATCACTTATTTGTAGAAATTTGTAACGTTTTTGGTTTTTTAAAAAGGCTAAATTTACTCAGCCTTTTTAAATTTAATCGCCGCAACGAGAAAGATGACAAGTCCAACCGCTGCAAAAAGGCTACCAACATTGCCGATATTTTGCTCACCAAGATGAACTATCGTTTGGTGTCCTATTAGCGCGCCAGCTCCTATGCCGATGTTATAAATAGCTGAATATATCGCCATCGCAGCGTCTGTGGCATTTGAGGCTAAGCTTAGCACTTTTATCTGAAAGCTCATATTTATCCCAGCTATGCCAAGCCCCCAGATAAAGGCAAGTGCAAGCATCAAAGTCTCATTTGTAGCGATGAAATTTAGCACAAGCAGGCAAGCTAAAATGATAGCTATTGAGGTAGCTGTAAAAGCATTTGGTATGAGCTTATAAAATTTAGAGAAAAGCACGCTTGCTACGATGCCAGCAACGCCAAACAAAAGCAAAAATATAGTGATAAATTTACCATCAAAGCCGCTTATGTCTTTAGCAAACGGCTCGATGTAGCTATAGGTGCTAAAATGTGCGCTGATAACGATAGCAGTTAGCAAAAATATCACCATCAAAAAGCCATTTCTTGCAAGCTCCGGCAGGCTCTTTAGCGAGCCTGAGTTTTTGCTAGGCAAAAGTGGCAAAATTTTATATAGCCAAGCGCCAACGCCCACAGCAAAGATCCCTATGAGCCCAAATGTGACACGCCAGCCTAAGCTATCGCCTAAAATCCTGCCAAGTGGCAAGCCAAGTATCATCGCCATCGATGTGCCAAGTGCTAAAAGCCCCAGAGCTTGCGAGCTTTTATTGATAGGTGCCACCCTAACAGCAAGCGAAGCGGTGATCGACCAAAATATGGCGTGCGAGATGGCTATTAGCACGCGAGCTATGACTAAAACAGTAAAATTCCAAGCAACAGCGCAAAGTGCGTGAGAAGCGACAAAAATGATAAAAACCTTTAAAAGTAGCGACCTTCGCTCTAAATTTGCAGTTAGTAGCATAAAAGGTAACGAGAGTATCGTCACACTCCACGCATATATCGTGATGATGAGCCCAGTATCAGCCGTGCTCATGCCAAAATCCTTTGCTATGTCGCTTAAAAGTGGCACCGGCACGAACTCGGTTGTATTAAATATAAAAGCTGCAAAAGCTAGCGCGATAACCCTTAGATAGGCTATTTTATGAATATTTATCAAAATTTCATCCTTTTTACTTTGCCTCTACAATATTAAAATTTGACTTACATCTTAGTTATTTATAAATTTTAATTTTTTAATGATAGAGATTAATGACAAATTTTGGATTTTTCTTTTATAATAAAGCCATTTTTAAGATAATTTTAAGGCGGAAATATGTCAAAAATAATGAAAACTATGGACGGAAACGAGGCCGCAGCTTACGCGTCATACGCATTTACCGAAGTAGCTGGAATTTACCCTATCACTCCTAGCTCGCCTATGGCTGACTACACTGACCTTTGGGCAGCGCAGGGCAAGAAAAATTTATTTGGTATGCCAGTAAAAGTAGTCGAGATGCAAAGCGAGGGCGGCGCAGCTGGCACGGTGCATGGCTCGCTACAAGTTGGCGCCCTAACTACGACCTACACAGCTTCTCAAGGCCTACTTTTAAAAATTCCAAATATGTATAAGATAGCAGGCCAGCTCCTCCCTGGCGTCATCCACGTCTCAGCTCGCTCACTAGCAGCACAGGCGCTTTCAATATTTGGCGACCACCAAGATATCTACGCCTGTCGCCAAACTGGCTTTGCTATGCTAGCAAGTGGCTCAGTGCAAGAGGTGATGGACATCGCTGGCGTGGCGCATTTAGCAGCAATCAAGGGCAGAGTGCCATTTTTACACTTCTTTGATGGCTTTAGAACGAGCCATGAAATTCAAAAAGTAGAAGTGATGGACTACGCACACTTTGATAGACTCCTTGATAGAGAGGCGCTACAGAAATTTAGAGACGAAGCGCTAAATCCAGAGAGCCCAAAAACAAGAGGTACAGCGCAAAATGATGATATCTACTTTCAAACAAGAGAGCTAAGCAACCGCTTTTATAACGCAGTGCCAGATATCGTGGCAAACTACTTAGCTGAAATTTCAAAGATCACTGGTCGTGACTACAAGCCGTTTAACTACTACGGCGACCCTGAGGCCACGCGCGTCATCGTAGCTATGGGCTCAGTGACGCAAACTCTTGAAGAGGTCGTTGATTATCTAAACGCAAAAGGCGAAAAAGTGGGCATCATCAAGGTGCATTTGTACCGCCCATTTAGCACAAAGTATCTATTTGACGTGATGCCAAAGAGCGTGAAAAAAATAGCCGTTCTTGACCGCACAAAAGAGCCTGGCAGCCTTGGCGAGCCGCTATATCTTGATATAAAAGCTGCATTTTACGGCCAAAAGGACGCCCCAGTCATAGTTGGCGGCAGATACGGCCTTAGCTCAAAAGACGTCGATCCTGCGCAGATGCTAGCTGTGTTTGAAAATTTAAACCAAAGCGAGCCAAAAGATGGCTTTACAGTTGGTATCGTCGATGACGTAACCTTTACGTCGCTACCAACTGGAGAGAAAATTTCACTAAGCGACGAGAGCGTTAAAGAGTGCTTATTTTACGGCCTTGGAGCTGACGGCACCGTGGGCGCGAACAAAAACTCTATAAAGATCATCGGCGATAAGACTGATCTTTACGCGCAGGCATATTTTGCCTACGATAGTAAAAAATCAGGCGGTTACACACGCTCACACCTTCGCTTTGGCAAAAAGCCGATCCGCTCGACCTACCTCGTCTCAAACCCGCACTTTGTGGCTTGCTCGGTCGCAGCATATCTTGAAATTTACGACGTCATTGATGGTATCAGAGAAAACGGCACATTTTTATTAAACTCTATCTGGGACGCAGAGCAGACCATAGCGAAGCTGCCAAATAAAGTTAAGAAAATTTTAGCTAGCAAAAATATAAATTTCTACATCATAAACGCAACAAAGCTAGCACACGATATCGGCCTTAAAAACCGCACAAACACCATAATGCAGTCGGCATTTTTCAAGCTTGCTGACATCATACCATTTGAAGATGCGCAAAAATATATGAAAGAGTACGCACACAAAGCCTACGCTAAAAAAGGCGAGGCGATCGTGCAGATGAACTACAACGCTATCGACGTTGGCGCAAATGGGCTCATAAAAGTGCCAGTCGATCCTGCGTGGGCAAATTTAGCAGACGATGAACAAAAAGATGAAAAATATATCGGCAACAGCTTCATCGAAAACGTCGTAAAACCGATAAATGCGGCTCGCGGTGACAGCCTACCAGTCTCAGCCTTCATAGGCTACGAGGACGGCCACTTTGAAGCTGGTACGACGGCTTACGAGAAACGCGGCGTTGGCGTCATGGTGCCAAAATGGATCGAGCAAAACTGCATCCAGTGCAACCAGTGCGCATTTGTCTGCCCACACGCTGTAATCAGGCCATTTTTGATAGACGAAAACGAGCTTAGCGTAGCCCCAGATGGCGTAAAAGAGCATAACCTAGAGGCAAAAGGCAAAGAGGTTAAAGGACTAAAATACAAGATCCAAGTAAGCCCGCTAGACTGCACAGGCTGCGAGCTGTGCGCTCAAAACTGCCCAAGCAAGGAAAAATCGCTCGTCATGGTGCCGCTTGAAGAAGAGCTAGGCAAAAACGAGCAAGAAAATGCTGATTATCTATTTAAAAAGGTCGCTTACAAAGACGATCTCATGAACAAAGAGAGCGTTAAGGGCGTTGGCTTTGCTAAGCCGCTCTTTGAATTCCACGGCGCTTGCCCGGGATGTGGCGAAACTCCGTATATCACGCTTATTACAAGGCTCTTTGGCGAACGTATGATTGTGGCAAACGCGACTGGTTGTAGCTCGATATATGGCGGCTCTGCCCCATCTACTCCGTACACCACAAATGACGAAGGCAAGGGCGTTGCGTGGGCAAATTCGCTATTTGAAGATAATGCTGAGTTTGGCATGGGTATGAACGTAGCGATGGAGACTATGCGCCACCGCATCGAAGATATTATGAGAAACAACATAGATAGCGTGCCAAACGCACTTTCAGCGCTTTTCAACGACTGGATAAATTTCAAAAATGATGGCGTTAAAACGCAAGAGATCACGAAAAATTTATTGCCTATTTTAGAGCAAAATTTAAGCGCGCCAGGCGTTAAAGAAATTTTAGAGCTTAAGAAATTTCTCATCAAAAAATCGCAGTGGATCATCGGCGGCGACGGCTGGGCGTATGACATCGGCTTTGGCGGACTTGACCACGTGTTAGCAAGCGGCGAGAACGTAAACGTGCTAGTGCTTGACACCGAAGTTTATTCAAACACTGGCGGCCAAAGCTCAAAATCAAGCCGTGCAGGCTCGATAGCGCAATTTACAGCTAGCGGCAAACCGATGCAAAAAAAGGACCTTGGCTACATCGCAATGACTTACGGCAACATTTTTGTAGCGCAGATCAACTCAAACGCAAGCCAAGCAAACGTGATAAAAGCGATCTCAGCAGCTGAAGCGTATGACGGCCCAAGCCTCATCATCGCCTACTCTCCGTGCATCGCTCACGGCATCAAAGGCGGCTTGTCACAGTCAGGCGGCCAAGGCGAACTCGCTACAAAATGCGGATACTGGCCGACATACCTATACGATCCGCGCCTTTTAAAAGAGGGGCAAAATCCTCTAAAAATCACCTCAAAAGAGCCAGACTGGTCGCTTTATGAAGAGTTTTTGCTAAACGAGGTTCGCTACAACTCGCTTAAAAAGACCAACCCTGAGCACGCAGACGAGCTACTAGCTAAAAACAAAGCCGACGCACAAAGACGCTACCGCCAGCTAAAACGCCTAAGCCTAGCTGACTTTAGCGACGAAATCAATTAAATTTTAGGTGCTTTTGCACCTAAAATTTACTCTAACAGCTAGAATACATCTTGCTTGAAATCTTTTTAAATTTAATACTGCATATCTCGTCAAAGGCAAAATGGCGCTCCTTAAGATCGCCCATGATATATGAAAAATAAAATTTCTTCTCCGCAAAAGCCACTTCACTGGCTATGATCTCGTCAAGAGCGCTGTCATCTATATAAAAATTTTTAAAAAGGACACTTAGCTCGTAGTAGCCATTTTGCAAGTCTCCGATATAAAATTTAGCCCTAGCGCCACTTTTCATAAAGATAAAAGATACTATCTTTGCGTCACTAAAATTTAGATCTACAAAAATTCTCTCAAGCGTCTTTAGCTCGCCATAAAAAGACTTTATATACGAGTCATAATCCTCTATCCTCTTTTTAAACTCATCATCGTCTAGATCGCCACTTGTCCAGCTCTTATCGAAAAACCTCATCTTGCGCCAAGGCACTGCAGCTCCTTAAAATTTAACTTCTAAAGCAAATTTTATATATCATTATCTAAAATTATTCATAAATTTAAAAGGCAAAATATGAGCCAAACGCACTCTTTTAAGCCAATCTTTGACAAAAACTCTAAAATTTTGATCCTTGGTTCATTTCCATCTGTCATATCTCGTAAATTTGGCTTTTACTATACAAATCCGCAAAACCGCTTTTGGCAGGTGTTGGCTGGGATATTAAACGCTCCGCTGCCTGCGAGCACGGATGAAAAGATAAAATTTCTACTTTCTCACCACATCGCGATATATGACGCGGCGATATCATGCGAGATAGAGGGCTCAAGCGATGCCAAGATGAGCAAGATCGTGCCTGTAAATTTAAAGCCATTATTTAATGAGGCAAATATTAAGCAAGTCTATGCAAATGGTGGCAAGGCTTATGAAATTTGCAAAAAATACTTAGAAGGCGAGATCATAAAAGCGACAAAAAATGAAGTGATAAAACTACCATCAACCAGCCCTGCAAATGCTAAATTTAGCCTTAAAAAGCTTGCAAACGAGTGGTCGATGATAGCTAGAGCGCTAGAATAACAAAAATCAAAATGACTTTACCTTTAAATTATTTTTGCCTTGCGCCATTTTGCATTATAAAATTTATAAACTTACCTCTTTAACTTTCGCTTTTTATTTCTAGGCTTTGATCTAAACAGCGGCCCAGTTTTTGGTTTTGCCCTTGTTTCATAGTGTATGTTATAGCACTTTAGCAGCTCTTGTCCGCACTTTTCACATGTAGTTTCACCTATATTATAAAATTTCATGCAGTCAGGGCACCACATACCCTCTAGTCTTTGCACGACTGGTGGCTCTTTTCTAAAAGCCATCCAAAAACCATAGATGCTTAGCACCAAAAATCCAAATGCTGGTAGCAAGTATAAATAACCAGCATCGTCAAATTTAAAAAATTTTTTGCCTACCTTTACATTTTTATGTATTAGCATAGATATACAGTCAAGCAAGCACATAAATCCTATAAAAGACCAGCCTATGCGTTTAAATATATAAAACATTATAAAAATTAAATCTTCACTAATACAAAAGCTAACTATTTTTATATTTTGCAAACAAATTTAGTATTACTCTTGCAGCCAAAATAGTAAATATAAAAATAGCTATATATTTTATATAAGAGCCATCAAAAATATTCAAGATAAGCCTAAAGCCTAGTAGATATATCAAGAGCAATGCAATGAACGACAGAAGGTCAAATTTAATTAAGCCACTTGCTTTGCTATTCTTGACAAAAAATGGCGCAACACAATAGATAAAAGTGCAAACAAAAAAGGAGACCGAGAGAAGATCGGCTTCACTCCAGCCCCTAATATAGTACTTCCCATAGACCATACATAAAACGAGCTCTACAAACGATATACAACCCACAGCTACTCTTTCACCTTTTTCCATTCCACTCCCTATCTTGGCAATATCGCCTAAATTTTAAATGAATTTATATGGAATTTACATAGCCAATGAAAGAGCCTATATTTTAGATGCTTTTTTACCGTGCTTGTCGTTAAATTTAGTTAGTGGCTTGCCGCAGTCTGGACACCAAGAGATATCTTTGCCGACTTTAATAGCTTTGCCACAGCTATTACACCATTTGCATTCAAATTCTTTCTTGATATCTTTAAATTTAATAGACCTATATCCAAGCCAAAAAAATAATATGGCGCCCGCTAATGCCGCCACACCAGAAAGAAAGTAGAAATCTCCCATCAAAGAGTAGTCGGTACTATCATATGCTCTCGCTATTTTCTTGCTAGTAAAAATTTGAATAGCAGTTATCAAAAATCCAATAGATATAAAGAAATTACTCATTTTTCATTACCTTTAAAAGCCAAATTTGCAACCCTTCAACTACTTTTTTTTAGCTCCCTATATATAAAAAGCAAGCCAAGTAACGCCATGATCGATCCGACTGGTATATTTAGACCATAAGGAATAGTATCTCCTTTTGGTATACCAAAAATATTTATCGGTGGAGCCGGATCCACTATGATAGACAGCCCTCCAGCAAAAATAACAAAACCTATTAAATAGTTCATTTTACCTCCTTTAATCAGATTACCGTCATACCTTTTATTTTGGAGCATATATAAAATCTGTATAGAAAAATTTATCATCATCTAGAGACACGGTCAAGATTAAAGACCTGAGCCTATTAACTCTATCAGATATGCTGGGTCTCAAAGGACTGATTAGATAGTTGCTTTTCTTTTTAAAAGACCTCTCACATGTTTTTACCTTGAAAGGGCCAAAGTGATATAAAGGGGTATTCAATAGCCAAACTATACCCCTCATTATCCTAATCGGTAGCTCTTTTTTATGATATTTTTTATATATATCTATAAGGTCGCTCTCTAATAGCCAATACTTCTCATCACTCCACTCAAAATAATCCATAAGACATGCAACAAATGAGTTCTCATCATAGCATTTTTCATATGCTAAATTTTTATAAAAATACTTCATAAGTCCTCTATGTAATCAAAATCAACACTTCTAATATCGCCATCATATATTCCAAATATGTAGCTACTTATCACCTCCAGTCTCTCTTTTGGGTCAAATTCCAATGATAGATATGGCCTTTTGATAGACTTTTTCTCAAATATAAGCTCTTGAGTACTATGCATAATAAAAACATCCAATATAGACACTATCCCTGCAAACAGTTCTCTTGGAATTTTTACTTCACATTTATATGTATCATAAATTTCAAGCAGATCTTTTTCTAGTCGCCAATATTTATCATCATACCATATGCCGTTAAGAGCTATTTGTCCTATAAATGAATCCTTATCAAAATACTTACTTGTTTTTACATTTTTATAAAAATTTTCAAATTTCATCAATCGCCTGCTCCATTTATGTTTTTAAAAATTTGATTTTTCAAATTTTTTAAAATCTTTATGCTATTAGTTCACAACATATTTAGGCAAACCCCTCAAATAGAGACCAAATTTTATAGCCGTTCTTTTTATTATCTCTTCGCTTTCATCTTTGCAATAAACCATATAATAATAATCACTCAAAGATGCGATATAGATACAAATTTCAGGAAAATATATACGATATGCAAACTGCACACCAAAAGCGTCCCTAAAGCTAAGCATTGTAAAAATTTCAATATCTTCTTGGCAAGTTATACTTTTTGCTCTAAGTAAATTTTCTAATCTGCTTTGTGAATATTTTGCATCAAAAAGAAGCTTTGTAGCTTTTTTATAGTTGCAAAAACAAATTCTTGTTGATGCTTTTTCTTTGATAGCAAAAAGTGCTAGAAAAAATTTTAAATATTTATCTTCATTGCCTAAATAATAGCTTTTCTCTTCATCACCCATTTCCATAAAGCTATTTTTAAAATATCCTTGAGCTTCATCTTCGTTTAAATTTCTATCAAATATATCCAAAATAAAACGCTTCATTTTCTTAGTACCTTGCCTTCTTTGCTGACTAAAATCAATTAAATAGGTTTCTGCAACTTCATAAATTTTTCTTTTCGTTTAGAACCAGCAATATATTGATCTATTTGTGAATACAAAAGTGGCAGTTTCTGAAGCTCGCTAGTTAGTATCTCAAAATCATTTTTGACACAGAGCGATATGATAAATTTTAAAATATCTTTATATTCACTAGTGAAATTTATACGCAGTAATGCCCCATCTACCAATCCATTGTTGTCAAAAGAGATCTGTAGGCAGCTATCCTCTAGATTGCCATAAATGTCCAAGCTGTCCGACCATGATTTTACTTGTGGCAAAATAGAAGCAACACTATTAAAAATTTCTTTATTAACTGATACTTTATGCCAAAAGATAGAATCATCAAATGTTTCTAAATTTAAAACTGCCTCATCGCTGTTGCTTGGTAAAATGTAAAAATCACATTGCCAAATCGCCAATACTAACTCCTTTTATGAATATAGTTTTACAGCATAAAAATTGCCATTGCTATTTTTGCATACAACAATATCATAAAACCAAATTCTAGTATCTCGTCAAGTTTTTCAAAATCGGTCTTATCCACTATCTTAAAGATATTTTCCTTTAAACAAACTGCTTTTACTGGACGCCAAACAGGTATATCTTCATTTAGTATTTTTACATAAATATTAGTAGTCATATTTAACTCATTTTACTCATATTCTTCTTCTAATTGGCAACTGAAATTTTCTATATCTACTTCAATACCAAATTTTTCAAGTAATATCTTGTTTGTCTCTGGCGTGATGGCATAGGCACCACTTAGGTATTCGTTTCCATTTTTATCTAGTTGAATATGTTTTTCATTTGGATAGAAATTCAATAAAACATTCTCAATATCATTTAACGTACAATTTTTAATAGGAATAGATTTTACAAAACTATCATCAAATTTATTATAATAAATAACGCAAATATTAGTTTTTGGCTTAGATTTCATTTTTTACACCCCTACCCATTAGCCTCTCACAAATACCTACTTTTATTATCAATATGTTCCCAACTATTATGTAATTCATCAAGACTATATAAAACGCCGGTGCTTTTGTTGATACAAATTTCTACCACTTTGAGCAATAACTAATTTTTACATCTTTTTTAGCCTACCTTAAAGACTCTCCGCTTGTTCCAGAATTTCTATTTTTGTTATTACCCCTCGAATCCACCAGCTCAAGACTCATAAAGGTATTATTTATATTCATACATCAATTTGTTTATCTTTACGAAAAAAAGCACAAATAACATAGCAAATATCAACTATGAGCTGAAGACATAAACAAGCATATGCGATATAGAGTAAATTTCTATCACCTAGGTCGTATGCAAAAAATTGAGGAATGTTTATAAAATTTGTCAGGATGATCATTATAGCACCAACAAAAACAAACAAGTATCTAATCATAAATTTTCGACCCTTGTTTTTAGACTCTTTTAGCCAAAAAATCAAAAATATAAAACTTGCAATAGATCCGAAAATTAGACCAATATTATTAAAAGCCAACGTTATCCCCCATCAAAAAAATAGTAACTATCAGAAATATATTCAAAAAGAGTTGATAATAGCCAGAAAAGTGCTTAGGATTATTTTGCCAATCTATCAATATAATGGCTGGCCAGATCATATTCATAAAAAAAACAACTATCACAGCCATGAATATTCCGGTGCTTGTTTCTGACCAATTGTTGTGATAATAGACAATATGGCAAGCAAAATAGACAAGTATGGCAAAACCTATAACAATACATAACGTAGATAAAAATCTCAGAAATTTATATATGAAATTTATCATAAATCGCTTACTTATATATAGTATTAGATAAAGCACTAAATTTGATATTAAAAAAATAGATATTAAGTCCACTTGTTATCCTGTCACTTTGTATGCTGAAAAGTGGACTTACTCCAAACCTTGCCAATTAGTTCAAAATCCGCCAACTTTTGCTTTTATCCTTTAATTTTACATTTTTAACCTTTAGCAAATTCTTGTTTTTTCGATTTCTCTTTTTGAATTTTGGTGTTATAAAATGAAAAGTTGCATTACTTGGGCATTTTTTGATGTTTTTTGTGGAACGGAGAGTAAGATAAAAATGCAAAACTAGCTGCCAAGCTCATAATAACTGAAACAAAACAAGTATCACCCAAACTGGAAAAATCATGTTCTATTGCAAATCTTTCGAATTTTTTATTTGCAAATATCCTAATAGATATAAATAAAAATCCAAAGCCTATAAATCCATAGCAAAATTTATAAAACATAGTTGTTACTTGAATTTGTTGTTATTGCTTTTGCTGTTTTCTAAATTTACATCTTTAAATTTGACTTATTCTTTGGATTTGTGGAAAAATCCTAAACATATAAAAAATAACCCAACAATAAAAAATCCAAAAATACTTTTTTCATCAATTGTTTGCCAACCATGAAACCTAAAATAAATTTTGCCACCAAATAAAGCCCAAATGGCTTCCAAAAGAAAAATACAACCTAAAAAGATAAATCCAAATTTAGCGTTCATTCTTTATTCCAAGTGTCTTTTTTATATTGCTATATCCTGTTAAACAAAGACTATATTATCATTAAACATATCTTTTGCAAATTTAATCTCTCGGTTCTATTTTGTCTATTTGTTACTATACATACGATCCACTTTATCTTTTTGCGACATTTTATTCATTTAGGATTCTTTTTATAAAAAATGCCAAAAAGACAAAAACTGGCAAATATAAAAAAGGACGCAAAAAATATAAATTTTTCAACATCATTTGAAAAGTAATATTTAAATCCACGATATGAAATATAATTAAACTCCAAAAAACTAAAAGCGTAAATATATGAACTAATAGATATAAAAATCAAAAAAATCTTAGCTCTCATTTGTCGTTTTTCCACTCTTTATAAACTCCACACAAGCCAGCTCCTACTGCCCAAAGCAAGAGAATGTCTAAACACTTTTATCTTTTTCTAAATTTTTCAACTCATCTGGAAACTGTCTATAATATTTTTCAACTTCTATTGTTTCAACATTACATTTAGGGCATTTGCCATTTTTAGTATCAGCGTAATTATAACTATTTTTACACTTTGGGCACTTTGTAAATTCTGGTATTTTAGAATTTAACCTTATCAAATATATCGTATATGTGATCAACAAAATGATTAAAACTATCTGCATGATTATAGACTGCGCAGTTGATACTACATATACTTTTCCGCCTTTATAGCCTTCTTCTGTTAATAGTTTATATAAATTTAAAGATGATAACAATGTAAAAAATATTGCTATCACGAACCGTATTTTAATCATGACTTATGCCTATTTACTCGTAAATTTACATCAATCATCAACGTTATCTTTATCTTTTTTTCGTTTATTCCTAATGCTTCTTCTTTTGGGTCCTTTTTTTCTTTTTTCTAAAAATTCTATTTTTCTTATATAGTCACCATATTTACTTGCATCCATCACCTCGCCACCACAAAAATTGCATTTACTTTTATCACGTAAATGCCCAAACCACCAAGTAGTTTTACATTTAAGACATACTAAATACTCCGGGTATTTTTTGATGTTTTTTGTGGAACGCAAGGCAAGATAGAAAAATGCGAAACTAGCTGCCAAGCTAATAATGGCTGGAATAACATAAGTATCGCCCAAACTAGAAAAATCATGTTCTATTGCAAATCTTTCAAATTTTTTGTTCGCAAATATCCTAATATATATAAATAAAAATCCAAAACCAATAAAGACATAGCAAAATTTATAAAACATAGTTGTTCCTTGAATTTGTTGTTATTGTTTTTGTTTTTTTAAATTTTATTTTTTCAAATTTAACTTATTTTTGGATTTTTCTCTTTTTTATTTTGGTACACAAAAAGAGAATTTGTAAATTTATCGTTTCCAGTATTCTTTTTTATAATAATATATTAAAGACATTGTTACAATTACATGAAATATAATATCTTCTATTTCGGCATTGTGCCAACCACGAAAATAATATTTACCATAAAAGATACACAAAAAACTTTCTATCGACATTACAATAATTGATATTACTATATAATATTTCAAAGGAATAGAGTAATTCATAATTTTATACCTTAATTGTTTCTGCTGGCATACTATCACCAAAATTTAACCTAGGTTGCTCCATTTATAAAAATATAAATTTAATTATTTCTATTTTTTGCTTTTGCTATTTATGCCATTGATGGTTTCAAAAAAATCCAGTATCTTCTTATTTCTAGCAAAAATAAAACATATTATAGAAAATATAAAGCAAAAACATATATTTTCCATGTTTGGCTCAAGTTTTTGTCTCGCACCATAAACGGATATACCAAAGGCTAATAAAACACCTTGGATAAACAAAATTATTGAAAAAATATAAAGTACATATTTCATTTATTTTCCATAAAATCTAAAAAGCTGTTAATTCCCACTAGTAATCTTTTTTCCAAAAGTGTTATACCTTTACCATTTGTAACTTTCCTAATTTCCTGCTTTGAGATAGTTATTTTTTGCTACCTTTATTAAATATTAATAAAAACCCACCAATAATTAAAAATCCACTTATTGGTATATATAATAATGGATTTGAAAAATCATGAAAAGCTCCTCTTGCCCAAAATTGTTTAATAAACAATACTTTAAATCCAGCAATAATCATAACCAACGCAAGAAAATTTTTTTCATTAATCATTTGATTTTAACCAATTTGCAAAATCTTTTATATCTTGATTTAACTTATCGTGTCCGTACGCGATACTTATTCCAGCACCAGCATATCCATAGCCACTATAATTTGGAATTCCCGGTAAATAACTTTCAACAAAATTTGGTATCGCATTTGGTTTTTTCAAAACAAAATTCACACCATTATATGCACTATCCCAAACCATACTTTGTGGTTGGTTTTTTAGAATTTGTGGTTTTGTGATTTGTTGTTTGGCATTATTTGCAAATACGAAGTATTGTTCTGTCAAACTACCTTGTTTGCCGATTTGTTGCCATACTGGCGAACCGCTTATATCGGTTACTCCATTCATAGCATATCTAGTTCCATTTGGACTTATTGCAGTTCCTGTTGCAGTATCAAATTTATTCATTTTTTATTCCAAACCATATTTAAAAAAATATATAAATTACATAAACCTACTATAAAAAAACTAAACTAACAATAATTGCATAATCGCCTAGATATAATGGGTCATAATAATGAAAAGTAAATTTTTTTGTCATATATATTCTAATACTTCCGATAATAAAAACTATGCCACACAATAAAGCTATAAATTTATTCATTTGATTTACTTTCTAATAGCGGATTTATAATGTATTCTTTAATTCCAAATCCAATGCTTTGCAATCCAGTTTCTGGCGGATTTGGCGATACTGCACCATTTACAATATCAACTCTACTATATCCTATAATCCAAGTTTTAGGATTTATCACAACATTCCCCACTCTATAATACATATCACTTATTGGATTTACACTAGGTTTCATAAATTCGGTTAAATTTGAATTTGTTATGATTTTCGTATTTGTGTTTTGTAAAGCATTTTTACCTATTGGGCTTGTAAATTTAATAGTAGAAGTTTGTGTTACGAATACCACCAAAAATATAAATAAAATTATTAAACTTATAAATTTAATCATTTTTGTTGCCTTTTATCTATTTCCAAATTTTCTAATTCGCTTGGAAATTGCTTATAATATTTCTCAATTTCTATTGTATCAATATTGCACTTAGGACATTTGCCTTTGATTGTATCACTATAATTGTAGCTCTTTTTACATTTAGGGCATTTTGTGAATTCAGGGTATTTTATTTTGTATTTTGTTCCTAAAAATATAAAAATAAATCCTATGATAACATAGATAATTGTGGCATCGCGATTTGGTATAATTGTTCCGTTAAATTTATCAGGTATTTCTATACCAAAATACGCACAAATACCTATAAAAATAAAAAATAAACCCACGAATTTTATCATTTAAAATTCTCATTTTTAAAATCAATAATACTATTTTTTACGACATCGTAAGAATTTTTAAAATTTTCTATTGTTGTATCATAATTAATGCCCATATTTGTTAAGGCACCTACACCACCCCAAAAAACATAATCAGGTGTTCCAGGTATAAAATAACCATTTATAAAGTCTGTAATTTTTGTGGAATTCCTAATCGCAAAATTTGTTCCATTATAATACATATTACTTATCGGATTTATACTAGGTGTCATAATATCTTTAAGACTTGAATTTGTAATAACTTTTGTTCCAGTGTTTTGTAGAGCATTTTTTCCTATCATATATAGTCCATCTGCTGTAGATACATAGTGATTTCCTTTTAGGGTATAACTTCCTTTATTGTATCCTATTTCTCGCAATATAGGCGAATTTGTCAAAGTGTCAGTTCCTACTTGAATGAAATTTTTATTTTCTATTGAAATAATTCCATTTGTTTTATTATACATAGCATTTTTTGGCAAATTTTGTGTTATTTTATTTAAAGCATTTGTTTCTATTTGATTGGCAATTTTAGAAGCTCCATTTATACTAGCCTTGCCTACCGTAACCACTCCATCTTTTGCCAACTTACCTAAACCAACAGCACCTTTTCCAAGACCAACACCCGCTTCTTTTCCTATTGCTGCTACACCAGTTAAACTAGATGTATCAAATCCTGATATTAATGCTATATCATCGCTTATGCCATTATAATCATAAACTTTTTCTAAAATCTTTTTATCGTTGTTAAATATATTATAGTACATATTTCTTACGCCACTTACCCCATTTACGGTTATATCTTTTGCTAAAGATATAGCACCGTCACGCAAGCTAGAAGCGGTAAAAGTCTGATCTTTATACCAGTTTTGCAAGTTGCTTGGTATTTTATCTGCATTAGATGCCAAGTTTAATATACTATTTTTAACTGTTTCTAGCGGTAAAGAGTCTATGTTTGGATGAATATATTTATTGTAAAAATCTATATTATTAATGGCCACATCTAAATTTAATCTATTATTTCTATTATCAAATTTATCAACAACAAATAGACCATCCTTGTTGTCAGATTTTGTCAAAAACTCTTTTGCTAAGACATCATCTTTATTAAACATCAAAGACCAAACATTATCACTTTGCTTTAGTGCTTGCACTGAAAGTCTTGAAATGGCTTCATCTTGAGAAATATCTATACCTGTTCTCTTTCTAATGAAGTTAGCAAAATTATTGCCATTAGCCTTTAGCCAGTCTATTTCTGGCTGACTAAATTGTCTATTATCCCCCTTACTCTTATCTAGTCCATTAAACATATAAGAATTTAAAAGTAGAGTATTTAAGCTACTTTGGTTTTTAATATAGTTTATCGCTGCATCTTTGGCATTGATGCCACTATCTTGTAAATTTAGAGCTTTACTTAGATAGTCGCTAAAGCTATCTTCTTTTAGTTTTGCATATCTATCTTGTTTACCATCTCCTGGTATAAATCTACCAGCTTTATAATCCATGGCATGTTTTAACTCATGACCTAGAGTGCTCACAAACTGATCAACATTTTTAATGTGAGCTAAATTTAGTATTATTGAGCCACTATTGAAATGTCCTAGAAATTTTTCATCGTCTTTTCCTTTTGCGAATTTATCATCAATTATTCTTAAAGATATGCCGTCTAGGTCAAGACCTGACATACTTGCAAATAGCTGTATAAATTTATTTCCTAAAGCCTCTTTTTCTTCTATGGTAACACTATCATCCGTTAGTTTTTGAGCCAGCTCTTTACCTAATAGTTTTCCGGCTTCATACTGTGCAACATTTTCTTTTACTTCACTGTTAAAATTAAACTCACCTGTTTCTATAATTGCATTTAGTGCTTTTGTTATGGCAGTGGCTGTATTAAACTCATCTTTGATATCCTTTTGCCCACTCTTTGTTAGCACTCTTAAATCCATACTAGCATCTACATTTGAGCTTATGCTAGTATTTACTAGATCTTTTGTTAGTTTAGTTGTATCTCTATTTAGTCTTGTTAGATCATCAGAGTTTTCTTTATCTGCTATCTCTATGTTACCACTACCTAGAGTTGCTAGGTTTTTAGATAAGCTGTAGCTTAAATTTCTATGGTTAGATAGATCTATTGATTTAAGACCTGTAAATTTATCTTCTTGATTGTTATTTGATTTGCTATCTTTATTGTTTTTATCTTCTAGGATATAGTTAGCTCCTATGCTAAAGTTTGTTCCTTTAGCATAGCTTGTATTTGATAGGTTCTCATAGCTTAGGGTATTTGTTTTTAAATTTAGGTTGTGGTTGTCTATAAAGGTATTGTCTTTATCATACTCTCCTGCTGCTAGTAGTGATCCTTTTAGATGAGTGTTTTTGGCTACCTCTACGTTTAGCTCATTTGCTGTTATAGATGAGAGAATAGTTTGTTTAGTTATTGTATTTGAGCTTGATCTAGAGAAATTTGCATTGGTGCTAGTTGCTTTTGTGCTAGATGGATTAGCAAAGCTTGAGTTTGGTGATTTATCACTACTAAATCCTATGCCAACACCTACACTATATCCTCTTTCGTTGTATGCGTATTTGTCTCTTACACTCTCTAAGTTTAGGTTATTTCCTACTTTTAAATTTAATCTCTCATCAGCTCTTAAATTTGCTCCTTTAATGGTTGCGTCATTAGCTGTATTTATATTCATATCTTTAGCTGAGTAAAGATGAGAGTTATTGTTTGTTAGGCTCTCTGTGTCACTACTACTAGTAGAATAGTTTAGACCAGCACTTCCGCCGCCACCACCATACATAGTATATCTCATGGTTCCACCTATGCTTTTGTCTTTACTTTCTGATGTATAGGTGTTTTTGCTAGAGTTTATATTTAAGTTGTTTGTGTTTATATCTATTAGATTATTGGCACTTAAATTTGAACCAGTGATAGTTGTATCATTTGGAGTTTGTATCTTGATGTTATTTGCGCTTAAATTTGATGGATTAGAGATAACTTCATTTGAGTTTGATTTTGATTTATGACCATTTACACTAGCTGCTACTCCTACACTAAAGCCAAATGTATACCAGTTAGATGCTGCCTTTGCAGCTGCTGCTACTTGAGCTATAAGTGCTAGGCTCTTAGCTTCTACGTTTGCCATAGCTAAGGCTATATTTGCCTTATAGTATCTCTCTTCGTCATTAACATTTTCAAGGATATCTGATAGATCTTCTATATCTGAGCCATCTATGCCAGGAGTTTTGCTTTTATAGGCTTGCTTTAGCTCATGTAATTTATCTTTTAGATCATCTCTAGTGTGTTTATAGCTATCATACTCTTTTTTTACCTTTTTAAGCTGCTTTATAGCTTCTATCAAAGCAAGACTAGCTGGAGCCACCTCTACGTATTCGTTTTGGGCAGTGATAGAAAGAGCTGCTTTTGCTTGTTTTAGTGTTTTTGATATATCAGTAGTGTCAGTGCTATTTAATATATCGATATTTGCATTTTTGCTTATTAGATTTATATCTTCTTTAGCGATCAAATTTGATCCAGTGATGCCTATCTCTTCGTTTGCATTTAAATTTATATTTTTATCTGAAACAAGGTTTGACGATATAGCTTTAGTTGATGCTACATCAGTGGTAGATTTTTCATACTCTGCGTCTGCTACTCTTGTTTTGGTGCTAGTATCATACTTAAATTCTTTTATAGGTTTTGGTTTTTGATCATTTGCAAGATCTTTGGTGTTTGGTAAATTTATACCCTTGCTCTTAGATATCTCATAGCTACTATGCTCGTTTTCGGCATTTGATATCTCAATAGAATTTGCCTTTATATTAGTATCATCTTTACTTGATAAATTTGCAGTTATAGTAGCTTCATTTGCTTTTAGATTGAGCTCTTTGGCTGCAGATATATTTGAAAGCTTTGCTAGTGCATCAAGACTTCCCTTTTCGTTATAGCTTGAGCGATAAATTTGAGTCAGAGTATCTCCAAACATTTGCTCAAACAAGTAGGTATTTGAACCAGTCCCAATAGGATCTATCGCAGAAGCTACCAGCATGCCTGGGTATGTTAGTAATGAGATTATATTAATGTTTGAACTCTTATGAACGCTTTTTTCTTTTATTTGCTCTTTGGCTGCTAATATAGACAAGTTATTACCAGCATTTAAATTTACATTTCTACCACCTTTAATATCTGAAGATATTATAGAGATGTCTTTGTTTGCATTTAAATTTATATCTCCTTGACTAGTGCTTAGAGATGAGCCTTGTAAGTTTGTCTTATCAAGAGAGTGCATATCAAGGCTAGATTTTAATCCACCAAATGACTTCTTAGAACTAGATCTTGCCTCATCATTTTTATAAGCTGTTGGAGCTAGGCCTATATTATTCGCATCTATGTTTATATCATTTTTGGCACTTAAATTTGAGCCAGTTACTATTGCATTGCCACCAGCTTTTAAGCTGATATCGCCTGCATTTAAATTTGAGCTGATGACCTTTTGATTTATAGCCATTATATGAGACTCTTTTTTAGAGAAAAAGCCCTTTGACTTCTCTTTAGTTTGCGTGTTCTCGTTTGTATTAGCTCCAACTACATATATATCATTTCCAGCTTCTATCTTTAGCTTGTTAGTAGCCCTTAAGTTACTTGAGCTTATCTGTGTATTTGACTTAGAGTTTAAATTTATATCTTTTGCGTCTAGGTTTGCGCTATTTAGCGTTTGGATGTTTTGGTTAAATTCCACGCCTTTTTCTTTTGCGCTATGGCTGTAGGCAAACTCTTTGGCGTTTATATTTATATTATCTGCACTTAAATTTATCTTGTCAGCCTCTAAATTTGAGCCAGCGATGTTTAAATTTTCTTTAGCGTTTAGGTTAAGGCTCTCGTCTGCTTTTAAATTTGAAGCCTTGCTAAACTGAGATGACTCTTTGTCTAAGCTTATATTATTTGCATCTACGTTTATATTTTTGGCTGAAATTTCACTTGAGTTGATACTTGCTGCGTCTGCTTTTAAATTTAGATCTTTAGAGTTTAGCTCTAGGTGATTTAGGTTTAAATTTTGAGAGTTTAGATTGATATTATCAGCCACTACGCTGCCAGCTAGGCTTATGTTGCCTTTGGCGTCTAGCTCTATGTTGTTAGCCATTACTAGAGCTGAGGCTTTTACGTTTTTATCTTTTGCTTCTTTTTTAAATTTACTTATGCTCTCATTTCTTGCTTCATATAAGCCATCAAGGATGTTTGCTATGTAAGCTGAGTTTATACTATCAAGGCTGTAGTAATACCCTTGGTTTTTCACTCTTCTATTTAGGTTTTTGACGATTGGGCTATTAAATATTGGCTCAGAGAATTTATCCAGATCAACATTTGCTAGCTTTATATCATCATTTAGTGCGTAGCTTGAAAAGTCCTGCGTGCTTCCTACTATGTTATTGCCCGCTGCAAAAACTGCTGGCAGGCCAACATCAGTGTATGAGAAGTTAAAATTCGTGCTTTTTCCACCTTTAGTCACCCATTTCTTTTTGCCAGTGACTTTTCCCATTTTTCCTTTCCACTCTTGCTGCTTCCATTTAAACTCATTAAAGCTTCGGCCATCTCTTCTTAAATTTAGTGCTACGTTTGTTATATCTTTGCTATCAAGCACAAGGTCGTTGCCTGCATAGATAAAGCTCTTATCATTTAGTAGCTCATCTGTTTTTAAATTTATATCATTGCTTGCTACTATGCTGCCTGGGATGAAATTTGCCTTATCTTCTTCGTTTAAAATTTCTTTGTTTATAGAGTAATAAATTCTCTTTAGCACTTCGCGGTCTTTTGCTTTGCTAGTATCAAGTACTACTTCGTTTTTGTCGATGTCTAGTCTTAGATTACTAAATACCTTTGTTGATGTGCCATATAGATATGAGTCTTTATGTAAATTTAGAGCATAAAGGGTGCTATCTTTATTTATAGCCTCTTTTAAAATTTCAGCATTTAGCTCCTGCTCGCTTAGCTCTTTGCCTAGTTTTTTAAATTTAGCCTCTATCTTTGCTTTTATCTCTTTTAAATTTACCTCTTCAAGTTTAAATCTATTCTCACCACTTTGCTTTAGAGCTAAATTTTTAGCAAATGAGCTTTTCTCCACCCTAGCCTGCGAGCTTGAGTTATTTACCAGCTTTTTAGCCTCTACATTTATATCTTTAGCATAAATTTGACTTGAGGTATTTACCAAAGTATCTGCTTTTATATTAAGGCTCTCTTTAGCTCCTATTAGCGCTTCATCTTTGTTTGTTATAGTCTTTGCCTCTATCTTAGCCTCTTTATTAGAAGCGATAGCACCAGCATTAACTATGTCGCCATCAAGGTTTATCTCTATGTTGTTATTTGCTATGACTAGACCATTATTATTTACGCCTACGCCGTTACTTGTGCCAACTAGTTTGATTTTATTAGCATACATACCGCCAAGCGCGCTACTATCTAGGCTAAAGCTGTTTTCTTGGTTTTTAGCTTTTACGTCGTTATATAGTTTGCCATTGCTTGAAGCAACCGCCTTTTCACCGATGATGTTTAGCTCATTTGCGTGGATATTTGAGTTTAAATTTATGGCATTTGAGATCACGTTAGTATAGTCGCTGCTCTTATCGTTTAGGCCGTCCCCTACGATGTCTATAGAGTTATTAGATATTAGCTCTATCTCTTTAGGGCTTAGTTTATTGATACTACCTGTTGTTAGTGTGAGTGAGCGAGAGTTGATCATATTTAGACCATCTACACTTATGCCATTTGGGTTTGCTATGACCACATCAGCTCTGCTACCTGCAACCTCTAAATTTCCTTTTAGAGATGATTTCTCAGCCGAATTTACTTTGTTGATAATAAGGCTTGCCTCTTTATTTAGCCTATAGTTTGCATCTATCTGGCCAGCTATCTTTGTGTCTATGTTTTTATTAGAGTTATTAAGGATAGTGCCAGTTGGAGGGGTATTAAACCTGCTATATTCATTTATAGATACGCCCTTGCTATCAGGATTTGTGATGTTTATGATTAGCGTCTCATTAGGAGCTTTTAGTATATCAGGGCGGTTGCTAGCGCCTGGGTCAGCTATGATACTTGGCTCATTTGCAATGGCGGGCATAGTGCCAAGCAGCAAAGAGAGACTTACGTAGAAATTTAAGCCTATGGTTAAAAGGCTAGGCTTTTGATTGCTTTGCGCATTTGAAATTTGGTTGTTCTTTAGCATATTTTATCCTTAAAATTCGTAGCTTATGATGAAATTTACATTTGTTGATTTAGTTTCAAAGCTCTTTGGCTTATAAAGAGGTTTAGAGACAGATATGTCGTAGCTTAGGTTGTTGTAGGCTTTTATACTGCCTCTTAGACCTATGGCGTATCCTGCAAGGGTGTTTTTATCCTTTATGCCGCTATTTGCTGCTCTTACCATGCCAGCGTCAAGCCCTGCATAGACAGAGTTGCTCTTATAGTAGTTATATGAGAGGGTATTTCTTACGCTTACCCCGTGGTTTCCAACAAGTGAGCTCTCCCCGTCAAATCCCCTAACACTGTGATATCCACCGATGCTAAATTTATCCTGCAAGCTTAGTTTATTTAGACCATATCTTGCGTTGATATTTAGATCATAGCTTAGTGGAAGCTCAAATTTATATTTGTAGTTTAGGTTTAAATTTATTAGAGCAAACCTAGATGTAGCTTCGCCGCTATCCTCCAAAGGATCAGGCTGTGATCTAAATATACCAGTGCCCTTTTTATAGGCTAGCTTGGCGCTAAAAGCTTGGTTGTAAGAATTCCAGCTTGATTTTACGCCTACCTCGTATCCAGCATTTCTTCTAGCTTGGTTATCTAGCTCGTAGTCCTCTAGGTAGTTTTTATTTTTTCTCTTAAATAGCTTTACATAAGCGCTATTTTTAAAATTTGAGTCCCTATAAAATGTATAAGCAAGGCTTAGTGAGTCGCTCTCGCTTCTACCTTTATATGTGTAGAGATTATAGGCTGCGTTTATGATCTGGGCATAGTCATATTTGCTCTTTTCATACTCAAGCATGAAGTAGCCAAACGGGATACTAAAGCCGTAATAGTAGTTATTTGAAGCTCCGTGATCAGTGGCGCCATTAAATTTATTTGTGACCTCATATTTTTTAAATATATCTTTGCCACGTGAGAAGCTAAAAATTTCGTTAAATCCAAGTAAATTTAGCGTGCTTAAATTTAGCATGCCTTGGTACTTGCCGCTTTGTTTTGAGCCAAGGTTATCAATGCTAATAGCAGCCTTTAGTGGAAAGCTATCAACTCTAGTGATCGCTATGTTTGAAAAGCCAGCTCTGTTTGAAGGTAAGAATTTAATGCTAACATCATTTTTTGAGACGTTTTGCAGTGACTCAAGAGCCTGCTCGATATCTCTTATATTTGCCACTTTATTTTTGTGAGAGTACTCACCAAATGCACTAAATAAGCTCGCTCTGTTTCTTTGGATGTCAAGCTCATTGATGCTTATATCATCTATGAGGCCAAGATTTATCACAAACTCTAGCTTGGCATCTTTTAGACTCTTTGTAACTAGGCTAGCACTTGAAGTGATATAGCCACTTTTTATTATCTCGTTGTTAAAAGAGTTTATGATTAGATTGATAGAGTTTTTGCCAAGACAGCTGCCAGGTTTAAAATCAAGCTTGTTTAAGCTAGCCTCTAAGATAGAGTTAAATTTAGAGTAGTTTGCATTATAAGCTTCTCTTATTATAGCCTCATCAGCACCACTACTAGCGTTAAAGCTAGCAACTTCGTTCTCACTAAGAAGTGAAATTTTATCTATTTTAAAGCATGGGGTTTCGTTTAAATTTAGCTTACCTTCTGAAGTTGGTTTTTCGTTAAGTAAATTTATGTTGGAGCTTTCGTTAAAAGAGCTTGCCATATTCGCCCTAATCTCTTCGTTGTTTAACTCGTTTTTTAGATTAGTCTCATTAGCAAGTAGCGCAGCACACACCATGCTTAAAGATAAGAGAGTTCTCATCTCAACCTTCCTTGGAAATAACTATAAAGTTATATTTTCTAAAATAATTTAGTGACATTATAAAGGATATAATCTTAATCTAATATTAAAATATAATGAGAAAAAAGAATTTTTATACAAAATATTTCAAAAATGAAACTTTTTAGATATATAAATGGCAAAGATAAATTTATTTTGATTTATCCATTGGTGGATAAAATTTAATTTTATATTGACAATGATTATTATTTTGATATAATTGCGAAACTGATTTTATTTCGTAATTTCAGTGATTAAACTATTTTTATAGTCATGCTATTTTTATAAATTTGATAAAGTAAATTTGGTTTTGATTACTAAATTTTCTAAAAATTAGCAAAATTTAGATCTATAAAAATTTAACAATATTTTTGTGACATATATTAGAAATAGAAAAATAGACATTTTAATCTGAAAGGATAGGTAATGAACAAGCATTTATTTGCACTTTTGGCTTTGGCAGCACTTAGCAGCCACTCTTTAGCTCACGAATTTTGGCTTTTTGGAAGCAGCAAAGAAGTAACTAGCGTTGATATCGGCTACGCAGACGACTTTCCGACTGTTGAAAAGATCCCAGATAATAGGATCGCTCTATTTGAAGCCCCATACGTTATAAACAAAAATGGCGAAAAACTTAGCCTAAAACAAAGCGGCGAAAACTACCACTACGAAAGGGCTAAACTAGAAGACGGCTCATACCTTATAGCTGGCGAGTATAAGCCTACATTTTGGACAAAAGCAAGCGATGGCACATGGCACATGGGCAAAACCAAAGAGGACATCAAGGACGCCAAATACTGCAAAAAAGCGAGCATGAGCGCAAAAGGCATCATAAACAAAAACGCCAAGGATGACTCTGTGACAAAGCCTTCACAGCAGCGCTTAGAGATAGTCCCGCTTGACAATCCAGCAAATTTCAAGGTTGGTGTGCCATTTAAAGTGAAGATTCTATTTGAGGGCAAACCTTTAGAAAATGCCACGCTTGATGGAACATTTGATGGATTTTTAAAAGAAAAAAGTGCATTTCACGGCCAAACTGAGCCAGACGGCACGATAGAGGTACTTGCGCTTAAACCTGGAAAATGGCTGCTACAAACAGTGCATAAAATGCCATTTGCCAACTCAAAAATTTGCGATGATGAAACGATCGCTGCAACACTTGCATTTGAGCTAAAATAGATCAAATTTAAGATCAAGCAAGTTTTCATCTTAAATTTATAAAAGGGCGTATCTAAGTGCGCCTTACTCTTTTTATCTTGTAAGTCAAATTTATCAAGACAAAATCAGCAAATGTATCAAATTTATGTATTTCTAAAAATTGAAACGACAAACTCTAGCAGTCATAATGTCATCATTATTTGTAATATCTAAACTTTTATAAATTACTGATCCGTTTTCGCCTAAAACCTTTTACAAAACTCAAGCACCTCGTTATTAAAACAAGTTTTTAGAGCTTCAGCAAAAAGATTCTGAGATTTTTGAATACAGCATTTCAATATAAACCAAAATTACTTCACATATTAGCAAGCAATCAAGAAAGTATCATAATCTATAGATGTAAAAAACGAGCGTTTCGTCGTTTTCTATATGGGTACTCTGGTAGTTTTTAACACAAATTCACCTTTTATAAAGAAAAAAGATGTTTTACAAATTTTTACATCAAAGTTCAATTTATTACAAGATTAAATATTTATTAGTCAAATTTATCGCATTACCAGTAAATTTCAAAATTTGAGTTAAATTTAGAAGAAAAATGGTGACCCATACGAGACTCGAACTCGTGTTACCAACGTGAGAGGCTGGTGTCCTAACCGCTAGACGAATGGGCCAAAAGATGGTGCCCCGTGTAGGTCTCGAACCTACGACCCCATCATTAAGAGTGATATGCTCTACCAACTGAGCTAACGAGGCAAGATTAAATATCAATAACAAAGTGTTATCTTAGAACTTATAATCTTAAAATTTAATTTGATCACTCAAAAAACAAGAAAAAATAGAATCAAGAACCTTAACCTAAGGTTTCGTAGATGGCGCAGCGGACGGGGCTCGAACCCGCGACCTCCGCCGTGACAGGGCGGCATTCTAACCAACTGAACTACCGCTGCACCTAAAAGTAATGGTGGTCGCTATAAGACTCGAACTTATGACAT
>NZ_PIRX01000007.1:0-162951 GCF_003048605.1 Campylobacter concisus
CATCATCAAGTCTTTTTGTAAAGTCTTGGTTTTTATAAGTGTTTAGTAGATCAAGTACATCTTTGCCGTTACTTGAGATTGCATTTTTAAGAGCAAGTTGTAGATCTTTAAATGTGCTTTTTAGTTGATTTAGAGCTGGGTTATTAGTATCTGCTTCTAAGCTTGCTTCATAGTTGCCATCTTTTATCTCATTTACAAAGGTGTTGGCTTTTTGGATGAAGGTGTTCTCTTTTTCTTTAGATGTTTGGATCTTTTGGATGTTTTCATTTATAAGAGAAGACATAACGCCAAATTCATCTTTTGAAACGATATTTGACTTAACTGGCTCTTTGATCTCGTAGTTTAAAAATTTAAAGAACGAAATAAGAGAATCAGATATCTTTGAGAGTGGCTTAAGCGATCTGCTAACGATAAATATAAGAAGCGCTACGATGACTACTATAAATATAACTGATGAGATGACTTGTGAGACAAGTGTTTTACTAAGGCTTCCGTCATAATCGCTCCAAGAGTTTGCAGAGCACACAAGCCAGTTTGCTTGATCGTAAAGCTCGCAAGCAAGAAGTCTCTCTGTGCCTCTGAGGTTATAAGTAAATGTTTTATCGCCATTTTTCTTATACTCGTTTGAGTAGTCGTCAATGATCTTCATAGCTTCGCTAGCATCAGATAAAACAAGATCCTTATGAACAAAATGAATTATCTTTTTATGCTCTAGATCAAATAGTGCTATCGCGCTACTTGGAGTTGGTTTTATCTTATTAAGCTCATTATCAAGCTTATCTATGCCCATATCCACGCCAAAGACACCAACGACCTTGCCATCAACAACTATCTTTTTAGCGATAGTTAAATTTAAGCCACCAGCTGAGCTTGTGTATGGAGCTGAAAAGATAATGCCATCTTTTGCAATAGCGTCCTTGTACCAGCCTTTAACCCTCGCATCATAGTTTTTTCTCTGATCAAAAACCATAAATTTACGCTCTTTACCATCAAGTACAGCGTTATAAACAGCACCATCAGCAGCATAGCCAAAGTAAAACTCAGAAAAATCAGTAACCTGCGCTGCGTTCATCAGCACTTTTTCTAAAGCCTCTTTGTCATCTAAAATTTGTGGATGCGCCTCGAGGTAACTAGCAAAATTTTGAACGGCTGCAAGCTTATCTTCAAAAAATGCATTCATATAAAACTGCAAAACTTTTGAAGATGAAGTCTTAGACTCCTTTGCTAGATCATAAATCCTCTCCTTGGTATTTGTGTAATTCACCGTTGAAAACACGCCAAGCGAGACAACTAAAAGCACCACGATAATGAGTGCTATCTTGTTTGCTGCTTTTTTCATAAACAAAATCCCTTTGTGTAAAATTTTATCTTTATATCGGCAAAAATTTTTTATGGTTAATAGCTATTTACAATTATTTAGGTGTGAAATTTCAAGTAAAATTTCACATAAAGCCTAGTTTCTAGCATCTGCTAAAACAAGTGCAAAAAGCACATCAACGCCTGCTTTTTGAAGCGTATCTCTAGCTTCTAGTATCGTTGTGCCAGTGGTTACGATGTCATCGACTAAGATAACTGGCGCGGTGATCTTTTTTAAAATTTTAAAATTTCTTGGATTGTTTTGTCTAAATTTAAGATCCTTGCCGCTGTAACTGACACTGCTTGTCGCATGCAGGGCGTGAAAGATGGGTTTAAGGTTTTCAGCACGAAGTTCATTTGCCAAAATAGCCGTGTGTGAGTAGCCATGATGCACTCTATCATCTATCGGCAGGGCGTAAATTTGCTCTGGAAAGCTAAAGCTTTTAGCAAATTTCTTAAATGCAAATTTGGCTAAATTTTTATAGATAAAAAGTCCGTGCATTTGGTGCTTTGAGTGTATAAGCTCTTTGATCTCAGAGTAGCCATAGAAGCTATAAATTTTAAAGCCCTCTAGCTCTCTTACTACAGGGCTTGGCTCGCTTAAAATTTGCGAGCAGGTTTTACAAAATGTCTTTAGCGTAAAGCTCTTGCAAAACGCACAAAACATCAGCTATTTAAGATAGCGATAGCAGAGCGCTTAACAGCGTCGTTGATGATGTCTGTTAAAAATGGCTTAAATGCTCCGCCAGTGCGAACTAGCTCAAATTTAGTTTGGTTGTTTGAGATATTTTTGATGATGCTTTGATCGCCTTTTTGAATTTTAAGAGTGATCTTTATCTTGCCCTTTGTGTTGTCACTGTTATATCCGCTCATATTTGCTTCAAATTCGTTTATGAAAACTTCAACCACAACGCCACCCATGCCATTTACATTTGCGCCACGTGCCGCAAGCTCTCTTTTAAGGGAGTCGCTAAAGTAAGTCGCAAGATCGTTTTGAAGCACGACATACTCTTTTACAGTGCCTCTACCATCGGTTATAGTTGCAATAGTGCTTTTGTTTTTGCGACTATCATGCACCGCGCTTATATAGACTTCAAGGCCGTTAGCTTGCTGACTTGCAGCAGTTTTGTAAGGATCGAAGGCAACTACTGTCTGAGTAGGAGCGCAACCGCTCAAAAATAGGACAAAAAGTCCAAAGATAGCTAGAAATTTAAATTTACTCATATTTCTCCTTTCAAAGTTTAGTGATCTCATCAGCCACTTTTATGGCAGCTTGCTTGACTAAAAGCGCGATAAAGAAGTCAAACTGGCCGCTTTTTGACGCCTCAAGCTCCTCCACGTGGTGTCTAGTCGAGATAGGAATTCGTTTTTTGAAATTTATATCTGAAAGCACAAGCTCGCCGTATAGATGTCCGTTTAAGATTTCAGAGCTTCTAGAGTAAGTGCCTCTAAGCTCGTCAAATCTAAAATCAAGCCTATATGTATAAGGCGATGTTTGCGTATCCACGACAACGATGCCACGCGAATTTAGCTCACGTTTTAAAAACATATAAAAGAGCACTTCAAGGCGTGGATTTGAGTTAAAGACTACGCCACTACCATCTTCTCTTGTATAGTAAATCGACCTTGCGCTGCTTCTAGCATCCACGATCCTATGAAAATAGACCTTCTTTAGCCCGACATTTATGTCGATCATATTTTTTTCTAAGCAGCAGTTTATCGCCACGTCGCTTCTATACTTGACACCATTTATAAAGACGCCATCACCCCTGCCCCTGCAAGCACTGCAGTCAGCTGGGATCCTCATAACCTCTTCAAAATAGGTCTTATCTTCGCTACTTATGCTTGCACTTTGCACACCGTCTATGCCCTCGCACGATAGACAAAGGCTAGCTTTTGCCACGCAGCCAGTTAGAAAGACGGCTGCAAAAATTGCTAATAATATCGCTCTTAGCATTTCACTTCCTTTTGCTCTTTTTGTTTTTTGCGGAGATTTTTCACGCTCTCGCCTGCGATGCCGTAGTTGTTCGTATCGATCTCATCGATAATGACAACGGTATTTTGAGCGCTTCTACCTAAAATTTCGCTTATTAGCTTTGTAACTCCGCTTATCATCTTCTCTTTTTGCTCCACGCTTGGGCTATCACCCTCTTTTGTCACGCAAATTTTCACAAACGGCATAGCACTCCTTTTTGTAAATTTAGTACTTAAATTTTAATCAAAAAATAAAAACCAAATGCGGACGTATCGCAAAGTCAGACAAGGCGTGGATAAAATTTACGACGGGAGTTACCATGGCAGGTAATGACCGAGTAAATTTTAGACACAACGAAGTATGACAAAGCGAGACAACGCATTAGTCTATTTTTAGGACGGATAAAAACGCCTCCTGCGGCAAATTCACCTTGCCAATGGCCTTCATCCTCTTCTTACCCTCTTTTTGCTTTTCAAGCAACTTCCTCTTACGCGTGATGTCGCCACCGTAGCACTTGGCGGTTACGTTTTTACCCATTGATTTTACGGTTTCACGAGCTATTATTTTATTACCGATGCTAGCTTGTATCGCCACCTCAAAGAGCTGACGTGGCACGATCTCTTTCATCGCCTTTACGAAGTCCCTGCCCTTTGTCTGCGCCTTGCTCTCAGGCACGATGATAGAGAGCGCATCGACCGCCTCGCCGGCCACTTTGACATCAAGCTTCACTAGATCGCCCACGCGGTAGTCGCTAGGCTCGTAGTCAAAGCTCGCATAGCCTTTGGTGCTTGACTTTAGCTTGTCGTAAAAGTCCATCACGATCTCGTTCATCGGTATGTCATACTCGAGTAAAACGCGGTCAGTCGTGATATAGTCCATCTTTGTTTGTATGCCGCGGCGGTTGTTTAAGAGTGTGATGATGTTGCCCAAAAACTCGCTTGGCGTGATGATAGTCGCTTTCACGTACGGCTCAAGGATTGAGTCTATTTTATTGACTGGTGGCAGCTGGCTTGGGTTTTGTATCTTTAAACTTAACCCGTCAGTTTGGATGACTTCATAAGTCACAGTCGGCGCTGTAGCGATGAGATCTAGGTCAAACTCGCGCTCCAACCTCTCTTTGACGACCTCCATGTGAAGAAGACCCAAAAAGCCAACCCTAAAGCCAAATCCAAGTGCAACTGAGGTCTCTGGCTCGTAGCTAATGGAGCTGTCATTTAGCTTTAGCTTATCCAGCGCATCACGCAGATCTTCAAATTTATCAGTTTCTATTGGATAAAGCCCCGCAAATACAAACGGCTTAGCCCTCTCAAAGCCGCCAACTGGCTCTTTTAGAGGATTTCTTGACTGCGTCACCGTATCGCCCACCTGCACGTCGCTAACGTTTTTTAGACCAAGCACGACTATGCCGACCTCGCCAGCGCTAAGCGTTTTGGTCTTGATCGGTGCTATAGGATTTGGATACATGAGGTCTAGCACGATGTGTTTTTTGCCCGTGCCCATGACCAAAATTTCATCATTTTTTGAAATTTCACCATCATAAACACGCACAAGAGCAAGCGCGCCAAGGTAGTTGTCAAACCAACTATCGTAGATTAGCGCCTTTGTAGGCTTGCTTACGTCGCCATTTGGCGCAGGGATCCTCATGATGATCGCTTCAAGCAGCTCCTTTATGCCAACGCCTGTTTTTGCGCTCACTTCGATCGCTCCTGAGCAGTCAAGTCCGATGATGTGCTCTATCTCCTCTTTTACCCTAGCAGGGTCAGCCGCTGGCAGGTCGATCTTGTTGATGACCGGGATGATCTCTAGGTTGTTTTCAAGTGCGATATAGACGTTTGCGATGGTTTGCGCCTCTACGCCCTGGCTAGCATCCACGACAAGCAGTGCGCCCTCGCAGCTAGCCAAAGAGCGGCTCACCTCATAGCTAAAATCGACGTGTCCTGGGGTGTCTATCAAATTTAAAACAAAATTTTGCCCATTTAGTGCGTAGTTTAGGCGGACAGACTGGGCTTTGATCGTGATGCCACGCTCTTTTTCGATATCCATCGTGTCCATGATCTGCGAGCTCATCTCACGGTCGCTAACAGCGCCACACTCCTGAATGAGACGGTCAGCAAGCGTGCTTTTGCCGTGGTCAATGTGAGCGATGATGCTAAAGTTTCTAATGTTTTTCATATAAGCTTTACTTTTTCTGAGAATTTGGGCTTTATTTTGCCTAAAGTTGATTTAAACACTAATAAATGTATTTTTATCATTTCAATATATTTTTTCGCTAAAATGCCGTCTAAAACTTTCAAAAAAGAGGGCTTATGTCAAAGTGGCAGTATGAAAACGATGTTGATGACTATGTAAAGGCTATTTTTAAAAATTTAGGACTTAAAAAATCGCGTGATTTTAATGAAAAGCAAGCAATGACGCCCTATTTAAAAGATGCGCTAAAAGGTTCAGCCAAAACCAAAGCTAAAGAAAATTTTGGGGTTCCAGATTTTAGCTTGGAAATTTATGACATTCCCGTAATCATAGAAAATAAATTTGGTTTGAAAAAATTAATCGCTAAAGACAAAGATAAAAACGAGATGAAATTTGATGACAAGTCCATATCAGGCTATGCTGTAAATGGTGCGCTTCACTATGCTCGTTCAATAATCGCAAGTGGCAAATATCATGAAGCCGTTGCAATCGGTATCGCTGGTGATAGTGAAGAAAACATACAAATTTGCGTATATTTTGTTTGGGGCAGTAGTGAATTGACATTTAAATTTATGGATAATTATAAAACTTTAAATTTCCTCGAAAATAAAAAGAGTTTTGAAAATTTTTACAAAGATGCCAAATTAACCGACGAAGATAAACACAGATTTTTAATTACATCGCGCGAAATTCTTAAAATTTATGCTAAAAAACTAAACAAACTAATGCATAATCACAATATCACCGCTCCGCAACGAGTCCTTTATGTCTCTGGGATGCTACTTTCAATGCAAGACATAAAAGAGAACTACGGACTAACGCCAGATGACTTGAAAGGTTCTCAGTTGGATAATGAACGAGACAGTATTCGTATAACTAGTCGCATAAGCTCATTTTTAAAAAATAGAAAAATTCCGTCCGAAAAGCTAAATTTAATGCTAGCTTCCTTTAATGAAATTTCAAAAAATTCACAACGAGACGAGATAGATAAAACTAAACCAAACGACAAAGAAGTTGCACATTTGTTGAAAGAAAATTCTAGCACTACCAAACAAATTTTCACGTTTTTATATAGAAATATTTTTCAAAAAATAGATGGCTCAGGCGGTGAAAGCTTTGGGCATATCGACGTAATGGGTGAGATGTATAGCGAGTTTTTAAAATATGCTTTAGGTGATGGCAAAGAGCTTGGCATCGTGCTTACTCCACCTTATATAACTAAAATGATGGCTGAAATTCTAGATATAAACAAAGATAACCGCGTTATGGATTTAGCCACTGGAAGCGCTGGCTTTCTCATCTCTGCGATGCAGATAATGATAGAGAACGCTAATGAAAATTACGCCAAAGGAAGTAGCGAAGCCCTAAAAAAGATAGATGAGATCAAAAGAAATCAACTTCTAGGCGTGGAACTAAATGCCGAAATGTATACTCTTGCAGCTACTAATATGATATTGCGTGGCGATGGTTCGGCTCGAATAGAACACGGCAGTGCATTTAACCGTCCAGACGAGCTTTACTCAAATTTTAAAGCCGATAGAATTTTGCTAAATCCACCATTTACATTTGATGAAAATGGTATGCCATTTATTGCTTATGGGCTTGATAGGATGGCAGAAGGCGGGCTTGGTGCCATAATCATCCAAGATAGTGCAGGTAGCGGTAAAGCTGTGAAATCAAATTAACAAATTTTAAAATCCCACACTTTACTAGCAAGTATAAAAATGCCAGTTGATCTTTTTGTGCCAGTCGCGGGAGTTCAAACGAGTATTTATATTTTTAGAGCACACGAACCGCACAAATTCGAATGCTCTGTTAAATTTATAGACTTTAGAAATGACGGCTATAAAAGAACTTCTCGCTCATTACAAGAGTTAGACGAGCCTACGCAAAGATACGCTGATATAGTTAAAATTTATAAAGGTGGCAGAGCCGCGAAAGTAGATCCAAGGCTTTGGAAATTAGACGAAATTTTTGTCGAGGATTTGATAACAAAAAGTGGCTCTGATTGGAATTTTGATCAGCATAAGAAGGTCGATGCTATGCTGACACTAGCGGATTTTAAAAAGAGCGTAAGCGACTATCTAAGCTGGGAAGTGTCGCAAATTTTAAAAAAGGATAGTCCCAGTAGAAGCAGTATTGTAAATAAACGAATTGCAAATTTAGAGCAAGAATTTAAGGCGAGTGGCGGAAAATTTGAGGAATTTCGGATAGGAGATATTTTTGATATTCAAACAGGTTCGCTTTTAAATTCTAGTGTTTTAACAAACGGTGATATAAAACGAATTTCTGCAAAAAGTGAAGATAACGGTGTGATAGGGACATACGATACACTAAATATCAGTGAGGCTAGGCATTACGAAAATTTTATCTCCGTAAATTTTTTGGAGACGTATTTTATCATCCATATTTGGCGAGCGTTGAAATGAAAGTGCATGTTGTAAAATTTAAAAAATGTGAAGCACTTGCTTTTAAAGAAATCGAATTCACTAATTATTCTGGACTTTATATTTCTAGTTGCATTAAAAATATTTTACGTGGCAAATTTGGATATGGCAATCAGCTTTCTAGTTCTAAATTAAGAGATGGAAAATTTAAAATTCTTTTGCCGACGCTAGGCGGCGAGATAAATTTTTCCTTTATGGAAAAATTTATCGAAGAGCTCGACGCGTATTTACGCGCCACTGGGCTTAAAAATTATGAATTAACTGATGCCGAAAAATCCGCCCTTGCTAAATTTGACGAATTTGATAAATGGGGGGGGTAGCGAAGGAATTTAATTTAAAGAAACTTTTTGGAAGCTCTACTCGTGGAAAGCGCTTGAAAAGTTCGGATAGACGTGACGGTAATTTACCTTTTGTAACCGCTGGAGAAGCCGATATGGGAATATCTGCTTTCATAAGTAATGATGTAGAAATTTTTAAAGAGAACACTATAACAATAGATATGTTTGGCTCGTCCAAATATCGAAACTACAAGTATGGAGCTGATGACCACGTAGCAGTAGTGCATACTGAAAATTTACCAAAGCATGCTGCTATTTATGTCACAACAGCTATTCATAAAGTAGCTAATGCTGGACAGTTTAGTTATGCGCGTAATTTTTATGCTAAAGATGCCGATGAATTAAATATTTTATTGCCAGTTTTTAATGGTGAAATTTGCTACGAATTTATGAACGATTTCATAAAAGCTATCGAAAAGCTAGTTATAAAAGACGTCGTGCTTTGGGCTGATAAAAAGATAGAAGCAACCAAAAAGGTCGTTAATAAAGCCTAGATTAGTGATGATGCCCGCAGTGATCATCTTCATCATTTAGCTCGCAGATGAGATCATCTTTGTGCCCAAGGCTCTCGCTCTCAAACTGAAGCGTGACATGGCCGATGCCAACGTGAGAAAGCTCGTGCTCGATGCGCTTTATCATCTTTGAAATTTCAGCCACACTTAACGCATCATCCACCACCACGTGGGCTATGAGCGCATTTGTGCCAGCATTTATCGCCCAGATATGCAGGTCATGCACGATTTTAACGCCATCTACACCCTTTATAACGCCTAAAATTTCGTCCGTATCAAGCTTAAGCGGCACGGCTTCGATCAGGATATTAAAGCTATCTTTTAGCAAGCTAGCGCCACTTTTTATGATGAGTAGCGAGACAAAGATACTTGCGATGCTATCGGCCTGCGTGAAGTTAAATTTCATCACAAGAAGTGCCGCGACGATGGCGCCAACTGAGCCAAGTGTGTCGCCAAGCACGTGCAAATAAGCACCTTTCATGTTTAAATTTTCTTTTGTATCAGCACTTTTATGCATATAAATAGCTACGACTAAATTTACCACAAGCCCCAAAATACTAACAAAAAGCATCGTTTTAGCCTCTATCTCTGGCTCGCTAAAAAGCCTAATAATAGCTTCGACTACAACAAAGACTGCAAGTGCGATAAGAGCGATGGCATTTATGAAAGCAGCGATGATCTCGACCCTTTTGTAGCCAAAGGTCTTTTGTAAATTTGCCCTTTTTTCTGCGATCTTAAAAGCAACCAGCGACAAAAAGAGAGCCGCAGCGTCTGAGAGCATGTGAAATGCGTCGCTAATAAGCGCAAGCGAGTTTGAAACGAAGCCAAAAACGGCCTCAACTATCATAAACGTGAAAATTAGAAAAAACGAATTTCTAAGAACGCTCTTGTTGTGCATCATTATCCTTCTTTTGGGCGTCGATCCTCTTGCCGATATCTTTTAAATTTGAAAATTCCTCGATGAGCTTTGGCGAGTCGTCAAGACTGATGACGAAATTCCATATATAGGTCATCACAGAGTAGATGTGGCCGGCATTTGTCTGCTGCGAGCTTAGCACTATTATCGCCACCAAAAAGAGTAGCGAAGCGCTAATGCCGATGATAAAATAGCTCATCGCCTCCCTATTTGAGATCGCTATACGAAATTTAGAAACGACGTCATAGTGCCTATTTAGCGTGCTTTTGTTAAAAACACCTATCACCTTTGCTTCTTTTTCTAGGCGGTCATTTAAGCGAAGATAAAGGTCGTCATTTTTCTTGATATATCTTGGTAAAAATATAAGAAAAAAGGTCATCACTACAAAGCACGCCACAGCGACCTTTGACCGGGCAAAAATGAGCATAAACGCTGAGCCGATGATCGAAATGACCGATGTAAAAAACATAGGAAAATGCGTCTCAAAGAAATTTACAAACTCTCGCGAGAGCGCTACTCTGGCGATGATGGCGGAGTCGTCTTTGGCATTTTGTTTTTCATTCATGATGACATTTACAGCAAGCTTTGCGTAGATATTTGCAAAAACTTGCGTATCCACGCGGCGCCTAATGGCTCCTACAAGCCACGCTATAAGCACAAAAAGTGCGTAAATGAGGGCATTTAACGTATTTCCTTGCATGATTGCGTTGATCGCAAAGCCCGCAAATATCGGATAAGCTAGAAAAAGTCCGTTCTCTGCTAGCACCAAAGCAAAGGTCAAAATGAGCTTTTTGTTATGCTCGGTAGCTATGCTCTTTAGCGTTTTAAAGGCGTTATTTTGCAAATTTACTCCTAAATTTTCGTGAATTCTAGCCAAAATTTATAAATTTTGAAAAATTTTTGTTGTAACTATTGACATTACAACAAAAAATCACTATACTTCGCTCATCAGTTGTAAGAAAAAAGATTACAACAAAAAACAAGGAGAATAAAATGAAAAATTATCAAGTTGCAAAGATCACAAACGAGCCAAGAGTCGAGCTAAAAGAGGCTTTAAATTTAACTGGCTGTGAGGTATCTATAAACGAACTTCCAGCAAATGTGAGCGTGCCATTTGTCCATGCGCACAAGCAAAACGAGGAGCTTTACATCATCACTGATGGCGATGGCGAGCTTTTTATCGACGGCGAAGAGATAAAAGTAGGCAAAGGCGACGCGGTGCGTATAGATCCAGATGGCAAAAGGTGCTTTAAAGCTGGCAAAAACGGCATCAAAATGATCTGCGTCCAGACAAAACGCGGTAGCCTAGAGCAATACACTATGAGCGACGGCGTGATAGTTGATGACGTAAAGCCAAGCTGGCTGTAAATTTAAAAAGCAAAATTTAAATAGCAATCATAGGCACAAACGGCAAAAGCGGCGTAAATTTATCTAAAAATGGCTTCAAAACTAGTCGATCGTTAGAGACAAAGAGTAAAACGACGATGTAAAAGTCATCTATAAAAGATATTTTTTAGCCTACAAAAGCTGATATAACAGACTTTGATGCGGTTATCAGCGCATTTGCAGCATGAAGCAAAGAAACTTTCCCACTTCACAAAAAAGTGGCCGTTCACCTTTTAAATTTACTAGAAGGCACTAGCACAAGGCTTATCGTAGCTCTTGGCGCTGATACATTATTTGTTGACAGCAAAGGCACTATGGTCATGGATACGCCAGACTTTCCAGCAGCATATATGGGCATGGCAAAGGCTACGGCGGAGTCATATTTTGAGCTAAAAGGTAGCACAAATGTGCTTTGGACGTATGTAAGTCCAGCAGGCGACTACGACGCAAATGGCGCTCGCACGGGCAAATACGTGCTTGGCGGGGATGATCTCATACTAAACTCAAAAAATGAGAGTTACATAAGCTACGCAGACCTTGCGCTTGCGATCATCGACGAGCTAAAAAATAAGAAATTTATCCAAAAGCGCTTCACTGCCGTCGGCGAGAGAGAGTGAGTTTATAAATTTGACAGCTGGCGAAGGCTCGTAAGTCAAATTTAGCTGGCTGTCTTTGGCAGAAAATTTAAGTATAATCACGAAAAATTTAAGGACGATCATGCAAGTTGGCATTAAATTTTCAACTGCGATACACGCGCTTTTATGTGCTAAATTTTTTGAAAATGAGAAGGTTACAAGCGAATTTATAGCAGATAGTATAAACACAAACCCAGTTATCGTTAGGCGCCTACTTGGCACACTAAAGGCTGCAGGACTCGTAAATGTCGCAGCTGGAGTTGGTGGGGTGAGCCTTGCAAAAGAGCCAAAAGATATAAATTTACTTGAAATTTTTAACGCAGTAAATGAGAAAGAAAAACTTTTTAAAATTCACTCTGACTCACCAAAAGCCTGCCCAGTTGGCGGTAGGATAGAGGAGCTTTTGTCTGGGCACTTTTTAAGAGCGCAAACTGCCCTAGAAAACAAGCTAAAAAGCGTTACTTTGCAAGACTTGCTAGACGAGCTTGCAAGATAAATTTAGACTAGAAGATTGATCCTTTCTAGCCTAAAATAAATTTACAAACTACTCCTGCATCATGGTCCATTTTTGTGCGATCCTGACGGCATTTGTCGCAGCTCCAACGCGGATCTGATCGGCACTGCACCAAAGGTGAAGCACATTTGATCTAAAGTTATCAACCCTGATCCTGCCAACGTAAGTCTCGTTTGTATCGCTTGAGATAGTAGGCATCGGATACTCTTTTTTAGCTGGATTATCGACTACGACGACACTTGGAGCTTTGCTTAAAACCTCTCTTGCTGCATCTGCGCTCACGTCTTTGTCAAAGTGGATGGTGATCGCCTCAGAGTGGCTTCTAAGCACTGGCACACGCACACATGTCGCGCTCACTTCGATATCTTTGTGAAGAATTTTTTGCGTTTCATTGACCATTTTCATCTCTTCTTTTGTGTAGTCATTATCCAAAAAGACGTCGATGTGAGGGATCACATTTAGCGCTAGGCGGTGCGCAAAGACCTTTGGCTCGCACTCATCAAGCTTAAATTCAAAAAACTTTTGCATCTGAACAACAAGCTCCTCCATGCCCTCTTTGCCAGCGCCGCTTGCTGCTTGATAGGTAGAAACATCGACCCTATTGATGCCAAAAGCGTCATTTAGTGGTTTTAAAATTTGAACCATTTGGATAGTTGAGCAGTTTGGATTAGCGATAATGCCGCGGTTTTTCCACATAGCAATGTCGCTAGGATTACACTCAGGCACGACTAGTGGGATATCTTTATCCATCCTAAAATGGCTGGTGTTATCAATAACTACCGCGCCGCTGTCAGCTGCAAATTTGGCAAATTTCTCTGAAACTGAGCCACCTGCACTAAAAAATGCGATATCGATCTCGTGCTCGCTAAAAACTTTCTCGGTTAGCTCTTTTACTTTGTAATGTTTGCCCTTAAATTCGATCTCCATGCCAACGCTCTTTGCACTTGCAAGTGGCAAAAGCTCACCAACTGGGAAATCAACCTCTTCCATAACTCTAAAAAGCTCTTCGCCGACCGCTCCAGTAGCACCAACGACCGCTACGTTAAATTTTCTCATCTGCTCTCCTTGGTTTCTTTTAATTTTCTTAATTTGCATAATTTTACTAGCCAAAAACTTAAATTTTTACCTATTTTTTACTTCTTGCTTGCAAAAATAGATCTTTTGGCAAAATTTCATCGCCCTCGCTTAGTATCGCTGCACGCTGCACGACTGAGATGAGCTCTCTTACGTTGCCTGGGTAGTCGTAGCCCAAAAGCTCCTCTTTGGCTGCTTTTGAGAAATTTTTAGCCTCAAAGCCATACTCTTTGCAGCATTTGTCCAAAGCATCCTGTGCGATAGGCAAAATTTCATCTTTTCGCTCGCGAAGTGGCGGGATGAAAAGCGGGATCGTGTTTAGACGGTAAAAAAGATCCTCTCTAAACCTGCCCTCTTTCATCGCAAGCTCTAAATTTGCATTTGTAGCGCAGATGATGCGAACGTCTATCTTTTCGCTCTTTGTAGCGCCAAGCCTTGTTATCTCGCGCTCCTGCAAAGCACGAAGCAATTTTGGCTGTAAATTTATAGGCATCTCGCCGATCTCATCTAAAAATAGCGTTCCGCCATTTGCCAGCTCAAACTGCCCTTTTTTGGTAGTCGCAGCGTCAGTAAAAGCGCCCTTTTCAAAGCCAAAAAGCTCACTTTCTATCAAATTTTCAGGGATCGCAGCCATATTTAAAGCGATAAATGCCGCATCTTTTCTTGGTGAATTTGCGTGGATAAATTTAGCAAAGACCTCCTTGCCAACACCACTTTCACCACTAAGCATGACTGAGGCGTCAGTTCTTGCAGCTTTTAGTGCGATATTTAGCGTAGCTTCAAGCGCCTTTGAAGTGGCTAAAAAGCCGTTATTTTCGCTTTTAGTTTCAACTTTTTTTATGCTTTTTGGAGTTTTTTGTTTTAGCGCCTCTACCCTTTTTATCGCTTCATATAGCGTTGAGACGTCAAATGGCTTTGTTAAAAAGTCCTTCACGCCAAGCCTAACGCTCTCGATCGCCTTGTTAAGTGTGGCGTTACCAGTCATTATGATGACGTCAAATTTGCCGTTTAGCTCTTTAATGAACTCAAGTCCGTCCATCTTTGGCATGTTTATGTCGGTGATTATTAGATCAGTGTCGTCGCTTAGCTTTTTTAGAGCTTCAACTGCGCTCTTGTAGCTTTTGATGTTTAGCTCTTCATACTCGCCAAGTGCGATCTCAAGCGACTTTCGCATATTGATGTCATCTTCTACTATGACGATATTCATTTGATCTCTTTTTTATTGAAGTGTGCCGATGATAGCGGATTTTGGCTTAAATTCCACCATAAATCTAACTGGCAAAATTTTCAAATTTGAAGCGTTTGTGACCTGCGCATTTTTGACATTAAGCTCATTTTTTATCATCACTTTTTTTAAGACAAAGCAGTCAAAAATTTCATCTTTGTGTAAATTTAAAAAGCCAAGAGTTGTGGTGTTTTCATCTTTAAAAGCATCTATCTGACAAAGAAATTTTGGTTTTGGATTTGGCGAGAGAGTCATCGCCTTTGAGAAAGAAATTTCCTCATGCGCGATGATATGATTTGTCGTATCGACCTTTGCCCAGAAGATAAACTCCTCTAGGCAAAAGGTGAAATTTAAAAGTATCGTTAGTAAGAAAAAACTTCTCGCCACTTATCTTCGTCTATCTTAAGCTCCATATTTACCTTATAAAGCCCGTCTTTGAAATTTTCATTCACGATCCTTGCGTTTTTAACAAGACCTTGAACCTTTGAGGTGATAGATGAATCGTTTAGCATCGCGTCTCTTACGGTGTCTTCAGCATTGATCTTTACGCCGTAAAGCTTGCCTGCAAGCTGCGAATAAGCATCAGCCATCGCTGCTCTTTTTGCAAGAGTGACTGACTGAGCGTATGAGAGCGAATTTAGCGGAGCTATACCCTCGCCTGTGGCTCTAAAAGTGGTCTCTCTTGGAGCGCTATCATATATCATCTTCTCTTTTTTCATCACCTCTCTAAGATCGTCTTTATCGACCTTTTGGATGACTACGTTGCGGTTTGATGTGCTAGTTGGCTCGCCCATAAAGCCATTAAATGAGCAGCCGCCAAAAATAGCAACCATCAAAGCAAAAGATAAAATTTTAACCTTCATAAACAACCTTTTTTATGCTTTTATTTAAAATTTAACAGCAAATTTTATTCCAAAAGCCCCATATCTTCGCCTGGTGCTTCATCCTCGTCCTCGCCGTCTTCAGCCTTAGGGCATCTTGCGATACTTACAACATCATCGCCATCGACATTTACGACGATCACGCCGCTTGTGTTACGTCCTGCTTTGCGTATGCTTTGCATATCTACTCTTATCATCTTGCCGCTTGATGTTAGAGCCATAAGATCTTGCTCTTCATCAACCATCACAACACCCACTAGATCGCCTGTTCTACTTGTTAGCTTCATGCAGATGACGCCTTTGCCACCGCGATTTGTCAAGCGGTACTCATCAGCAGTTGTGCGCTTGCCGATACCTTTTTGAGATATGCTTAAAATTTCTTGGTCATTGCTTTCGATGACCGCAGCACCTACGACCTCATCGCCTGGCTCTTTAAATTTGATACCAGTTACGCCGCGTGCAGTTCTTCCCATTTGGCGAACCTTGCTGATCTTAAATTTAAGACACATACCCTTTTTAGTAACGACAAACAGCATTGTCTCATCGCCTGAGTTTGCGTCCTCTTCGGCATTTACATTATCTTCATCGATCTCATTTTGAAGCTCTTCAACTTCAAGCACCTCTGTCTCAACGCTTAGCTCATTTTCTGGGTCGATGACTGGCATATCATCGTATGTTTGAGCGATGAGCGCAGTTACTAGCTCGTCGTTCTCATCAAGGCTTATCGCTCTTACGCCAACTGAGCGGATGTTTTTAAACTCACTTAAATTTGTGCGTTTTACGATGCCGTTTTTAGTAAAGAACGCTAGCGATTTGCTCTCGTCAAAGTCAGTTGTTGGAATGATCGCTTTGATCTTCTCATCAGGCTGCAACTGAATCAAATTTACAACTGCTTTGCCTTTTGCTGTGCGGCTTCCCTCTGGGATCTTATAGACTTTTAGCCAGTATAGCTGTCCGCGGTCAGTCACAAACATAAGCGTATCGTGGGTATTTGAAGTAAAGAAGCTCTCTATAAAGTCATCATCGTATGTCGTGACCGCTACTTTGCCCTTGCCGCCACGTTTTTGCTTCTCGTACTGCTTACTTGGCACACGCTTGATGTAGCCGCGGTGAGTTATGGTTACGACCATATTTTCATTTGGTATGAGGTCCTCAATGTCGATATCATCGTAGTCATCAACGATCTCAGTCACTCTTGGTACTTTAAATTTATTTTTGATCTCAAGAAGCTCTTCTTTGATCAAATTTTCAAGCAATGTCTCGCTCTTTAAAATTTCATCAAGTCTTGCGATCTCAGCCATAAGCTCGGCTAGTTCGGCCTCTAGTTTTTCTCTCTCTAGGCCTGTAAGCTTGCTTAGACGCATATCAAGGATAGCGTTTGCTTGAAGCTCTGAGAGGTTAAATTTACTCATCAAGCCTTCTCTAGCAACGGCTGTATCAGCACTATTTCTAATAAGCTCGATCACCTCGTCGATGTTATCAAGTGCGATCTTTAGACCTTCTAAGATGTGGGCTCTTGCGCGCGCTTTTTCAAGCTCGAATATCGTCCTTCTAATGATAACGGTTTTTCTGTGATTTAAAAATAGCTTAAGTAGCTCGATAAGATTAAATACCTTTGGCTCTTTGTTATTAATAGCAAGCATAATAACGCCAAAAGTGCTCTCCATCGTGGTTGATTTAAAGAGATTATTTAGCACGATGTCGCTCATAGCGTCGCGTTTTAGCTCGATGACTACGCGTATGCCGTCTTTATCAGACTCATCTCTAACCTCGCTTATGCCATCTATCTGCTTATCTTTTACAAGCTCAGCGATCTGCTCGATAAGCCTTGCTTTGTTTGTTTGATACGGTAGCTCGTCGATTACTATGACATCTTTGTTTGGCTTTTTTTCTATGTGAGTTTTGGCTCTTAGTTTGACCCTGCCACGACCTGTGCGGTAGGCCTCTATGATGCCTTTTTTACCAAAGATGATACCGCCAGTTGGGAAGTCTGGACCTTTTATAAATTCCATCACCTCTTCAAGTGTCGCCTCTTTGTTTTCAAGAAGTAGCAAAAGACCGTCTATTAGCTCATCAAGGCTGTGTGGTGGGATATTTGTCGCCATACCGACCGCAATACCGCTTGAGCCGTTTAATAATAAATTTGGCACACGGCTAGGCAAAACATCTGGCTCGACCTCTCTATCGTCGTAGTTTGGTACAAAATCAACCGTATCTTTGTCAATATCTTTTAAAAGCTCTTCAGTAAGCATGGTCATTCTAGCTTCGGTATAACGCATCGCAGCTGCGCTGTCACCATCAATCGAGCCAAAGTTTCCTTGTCCATCAACGACTGGATAACGCATAGAAAATTTCTGAGCCATACGAACAAGTGCGTCATAAACCGCTATGTCGCCGTGTGGGTGGTACTTACCGATGACTTCGCCGACGATACGAGCTGACTTCATATAGGCACTTCTGCTGCCAACACCGAGGTTATCCATAGCGTATAAAATTCTTCTATGAACTGGCTTTAGTCCGTCTCTAGCGTCAGGCAAAGCACGTCCGACGATGACGCTCATAGAGTAGTCAAGATAGCTATTTTTTATAGAATCTTCGATATCAACTGAAGCGATATCTTGAGTTAATTCAAGTAGATTGTCTTTCATTTTTATCCTTAAATTTAGCTTGTGGGATTTTAGCTAAAAATTGATAAAAACTTTCTAAGGGCAAAGCGGCTTGGGTTAAATTTAACCCTTAAGCACGCTCGTAATATGTAGCTCCGTTTGAAAAACGCTTTGTGTAAAGCGGGGTATATGGCACAAGATCAGCGTGTCCAGCATAAAGCCTGCCCTCTGGTTTAAGTAGCTTGTGCAGCCTCTCAACGCATTTTAGCCTAAATGCATCGTCAAAATATATCATCATATTTCTTGAAAGGACGATGTCAAATTTACCGAGATTAAACATCGCATCGTCAAAAACGTTTAAAATTTTAAACTCACACCTTGGCAAAATTTCTTTTTTGATGAAAAATCTGTCATCTTTTTTTGTAAAAAATCTCTCTTTTTGAAACTCGCTTAGTCTATGCAAGCTCCTCTCGCCGTAGCATCCGACGCTACAAGCTTGTATGGCTTCTGAGTTTATGTCGATGCCAGTTAGCTGGATATCACTTTGTTTAAGGCCAAATTCATAAGCAAGCATAGCAAGCGAATAGACCTCATCGCCAGTTGAGCAAGGCGCACATAAAATTCTAGCCTCCCCAAGCTCTTTTGCGTAGTAGATCACGTCTTTTAGCTGGGCTAGCTCTCTATAAAAATATGTCTCATTTACGGTGACTAAATTTAAAAGATCTTGCCTAAGCAGCGTGTCAAATCTTATCATCGAAACTAGATCTTTAAAGCTTTTTATCTGGCGATTTTTAGCAAATATACTAACTCTTTGCAGCGTGATGTCCCTCTTTGGCTCTAGATCGACCCCGCAAAGCGTCTTTATAGTGCTCATAAATTCGTTAAATCCATCCATGTCGCTTGGTGCTTTTGCCTCTAAAACTTCGCTTTGTTTATCCACTTTGTTAAAAAGCATTTAAAAACTCCTCAAGCTCTTTTCTTATCATCATTAAATTTAACGATTTTAAATTTTGATTTAGCTCCTTAGCACGCTTTGGCATGCCATAAACTATGGCACTCTCTTCGTTTTCAGCTATGCATTTTGCGCCTGCTTTATAGAGCTTATCTAGCCCAGCTGCACCATCATCGCCGATGCCAGTTAGTAAGATCGCAAGTAAATTTACATTTTTGGCGATCTGCGTGCCTGAGTTAAAAAGCACATCAACATTTGGCGTATATATCGTTTTTATCTCAGGTTGTGGCTTTGCGCTGACCGGCAAAGTCGCTGAAATTTCAAAATTTTGATCACAGATATAGACGATATTTTCTCTTAAATTTGTCTTTTCGCTTAGAATTTCAACATTTATGTTGCACTCCCTGCCCATTTGCGTGACAAACGAGTTTATAAACATCTTGTTCATATGCTGAGCGATGACGACCATCGCACCATTTAAATTTATATCTTTTAATAGTTTTTTTATATGACCTGGGCCTCCTGTTGAAGCCCCTATTAAGACCAGTTTTTGAGCCACTAATTGCCTTTAAATTTAAAATTTACTACACAAATCAAGTTCTAAATTCGCCAAGTTTTGCATTTAGCGTATCTGTCATCTTGTTTAGATGCTCAGCAGCTGAAGCTATCTCTTCTACGCTTCTTGTGCTTTGAGATGAAATTTGACTTATGCCCTCCATGCTTTTTACTATATCGTCAATATCCTTGCCGGTCTTTATATAGTCCTCGATAGTTTTATCAGATAGTCCTATGGCTGATCTCATGATATCACTCATATCTCGTATAGTCTTTTGCGCGTTGTTTGCTACGCCTGTTAGCTCGCTTATTTGCTTAGAATTTATACTCATTTGCTCGCTGCTTTCATTTATCGCTTGAACGATGACGTTGATAGTTGCGTTTATCTCAGTTAAGCTCTTTTGAGTGCGCTCAGCAAGCTTTCTAACCTCATCAGCAACGACTGCAAAGCCACGTCCGTGTTCTCCTGCACGTGCCGCTTCAATGGCTGCGTTTAGTGCAAGTAAATTTGTCTGATCGGCAATGTCATTTATAACCACAAGGACTGATTTTACCTGCTCAGCGTCACGGCTAAGCTGCTCGATCTTGCCAGCCATTTGATTTTCAATATCAGATGTCTGAGCGATCTCTGAAGATAAATTTGAGATGGTATTTAGCGTCTCATCAACGTAGGTTAGCGCCTTTTGAAGATCATCTTTACCACCTTTTGCAACTTCGATTGAATCTTTCATATATGATTGTATCTCAGCGCAATCCTTCCCAGCGCTCTGAACTATCTTGCTTGATTTTTCTACCCCACGACCAGTTTGGACTGAGGTTGAGCTAAGCTCGTTTGCAATGGAGCTGTTTTCATTTGAGATATCTTTTGCCTCGGCTATTAAAACCCTTACTTTTTCTATAAATTTATTTATGGCCTCGCTTGCTTTGGCTATCTCATCTTTGCCTACAACTTCTAGTTTTCTTGTTAGATCGCCATCTCCACTTGAGAGGTTTGTGGCTCGCAAGATTAGCTCATTTAGCGGTTTTGTGATAGAAAATTTAGAGTAAAGCATAGCAACTATTAGTGAGATGATTAAAACTACGACGGCTATGACGATGAAATTTGTAGTGTTTGCATTGGCGTCATTTTGCATAGTGGCTGAAATTTTATCTATCTCTTTATACATGCCCTCAAGACCAACAACAGACATCAGCACTACATCTTCATGAAAGAGGCTTAGTTTTAGCCCTTTTCCTATCTTTCTTGTAGTTGAGCCATCTTTTGACTTAGCCACAAAATTTACAAAAGCGCCCTCGCTATTTTCTGAGGCTTTTTGCATGAGATCTTTTATGTATTTATAACCATTAGCATCAGTTGCTTCAAGTCTATCAAGGCCGTTATACTCAGGCACTCCAGGACTAGAGATAACCACGCCTTTTGTGGTGTAGATACTAAAGTATCCCTTTTTATCATCGCCAAATCTAGCCCTTGAGAGATAATCGATGATATCTTCTTTTTGATCTTCTATGGTCTCATTTGCGTCGTCATAGACCTCTTGAATTTTTAGCAAAATGTTTGAAACGATATCCATCTCTTCGCTTAAAGCTGCCCTTTTATCGGCCAAGACCGTTTCGGTTAGCTGCTTGGTAGAAAATTCTATCGCTTTGTTTTGCTCGTAAATGTTTAGAAAGACTAAAATGGCTCCAAGCACCAGTAGGGACGAGACGATCATCATCGTCACTTTTGATGAAATTTTCATAATACCTCCTTTTTTAATGTTTAAATTTCCTTAATTTTGAGATTATAGCACTATTAAAGTGCAATATTTACTTTTTATTTGTGATCTTATATAAAAAGCTAAATATCTCAGCCACTGCCTTATATAAATTTGGCGGTATCTCTTGATCGACCTCGACCTTACTTAAAATTTCAATAAGATCAGGATCCTCTTTGATCGGTATGTCATGCTCTTTTGCAAGGCTTATTATCTTATTTGCTATCTCGCCAGCACCGCTTGCAAGCACCTTTGGAGCGTTATCTTGCGATCTGTTATAGCCAAGAGCGACGGCTTTTTTCTTATTTACTTGCATCAAATTTTCTTATCAAAGCCCACATCAAGGCCGCCAAAATTTTTAAATCTATCGTTTAGCTTCACCTTTGGCAAGGTTTTGATGTTAAAATTTGAAACGATTAGTCCAAGCTTTGAGATAGCCTGCTTTAGCTCGCTCGAGCTAGATATTATGAGCTCTTTAAACTCATTTGTCTGCGTTGCCACCGATAGATCGATATAGCGTTTATCCACAAGTCCAACCATCACATTTATCTGGCCAAATTTCTTGAAATTTAGATCGATCTGGGCATAAAATTTATCCTTTTTGCCCTGCTTAAACGCGACATTTCCGCCCTCCACGCCGTCCCAGATATAAGGCATATAAGTTTGTATGCCTCCTTGCAAGCTTGAGACCATCTGGTGCATCTCTATTTGCGAGATCATCTTATTTGCAGCATTTACGGTCTGGGAGTTTTGGCTCTTTTCGCTTATGTTTAAAAGCGTGCTTTTTACATCTTGATTTAGCACCTTTGAAATTTCACTCTGGCTCTTTGTCGTGATGTTATTTATATCATTTGTGGCTAGTTTTAGCTGCTTTAAAAGCGCCTTACTCTCGGCTAGATCGCTTTTAGCCGCACTTGCTTCTGGGTCTGCTAGGCTAAGGCTGTGAGCTAGGCGTCTTGCTGCACTTTGGAGCTTATCTTGCAAGCTGCCCTCTTTTGAGACGTCGCTAACCTCGTTAAACGCCTTTACAAGCCCAGCCTCATCACCTATATTATTTAGCATTTTTAGATCGTTTTTTAGGCTCTCAAGGATAGCTTTTAGCTCTTTGTGATTTGAGCTAAAAGCCACACTTTGATTTAACTTTTCGCTAGCTAAATTTCCTACCTTCTCACTTAAATTTGAGATGAAATTCTCCATCTTACTGGTCTGATTTTTAACAGCGTCTGCGCTTTGCTCTTTTGAGAAGTTTTTATCTAGAAATTTAGCCACATTATCAAGCTTATCCACATCTTTTAAAAGCGTTTTTATGCTTGAGTTATCAAGGATGTTTTTAGCATCACTGCTCGCTTTTTCAAGCATAGAAGTAAGCTTCATAAATGAGTTTTGATTATCCAAGCTCTCATCATTTAGGGTTAAAATTTGACTAAGTAAATTTTGATTTGAGAGATTTTTTATATCGCTTAGTAGCTTTTGTATCGAGCTTGGTAGCTTCTCTGGAGTAAGCGCATCTTTTAAATTTGCTTCAAGCATGACGCCAGAGTTTTTGATCTGATCATTTAGCGAGCCAGCTTTAAGATCGGCTATTGGCTTTAGAAATTCTTTTAGTTTTAGAGCAAGGCTTTTTATCTCAGGGCTTTCATTTTGCGCAGCTTCTGCCTCTAAGCTTTTTGCAAGGTCTGAGAGCTCGCTAGCTAAATTTGGAGCGATCTTAGTATCTTTTGCCTGAGATAAAATTTGCTCAGCTTTGCTAAGGCTTGAAGCGCTTTTTAGATCATCAAGCACCCTTGCAACTAGCTTGCCAACGTTATCAAGGGCGTTTGAAACGGTTTGTTCGCTTGGCGTCCCAGCTGGCTGATTTTTAAAAAGCGAACCCTCGTTTTTACGGACAGGCGCGTTTTGGGTGGCGTTTTGCCCAGTTTGAACCGAGGTGTTTGATATATTTAGAGAATTTGCTACGTCCATTTTCTACTTTTTATTTTCTCTATCGGCAAAATTGCCATTTTGCTGAATAGTCGCGATGCCAGCCGTCCTTGCAACGAGCCTGTCGTTGTACTCTTTTCTCATGTGCTGTGGTATGGTCTTTTGCGTTAGTGCAAATAAAATAAGCCCAACATAAAGCACCAAATAGACATATATAAAGCCAAATGCGCCAAAAATTTTCATCGCATAGCTCATAAGAAGCGGCGAGAAAAGCGAGGCAAAAGAGTAGCTAAAAAGCAGCGCACGTGCCACTTGGACGCTCTTTGTCTTGTCTGTGATCTCGTCATTTGCCCTAGCGAGCGAAAGTCCGTATGTGCAGAAAATGCCACCTCCAAAGAAAAATGAAAGTATGTATTGAACGATCAAATTTGAGCCATTTAGCAAAAAGAGTGCTGCACTAACTAATGCCACGGCGCTGCAAAGCAAGAGCGCTGGGCGTCTGCCGTATCTATCTGAAAAGCCTCCGATAAATGTTTGAGCTAAAAAGCCCCCAGCCATCGCTATGGTCATGAAAAATGATGCCTCTTTTGCGCTATATCCTTGAAGCAAAACAAAGAGGCTTGCCATAGAAAAAAAGCCATTTATCGCAAGTCCTGCAACAAGCGCTCCCACAAGGGCTAGCGGGACGATGCCAAAAATTTTAGGAATGTTTATGGGTTGGCGCTGCGGGATTTGAGGCTGGTTTATGCGGATTAAATTTAAAGGTATGCTTGAGAGCATGATAAAGGCTGCGCTGATGATGAAAATTTCAAATGCGCTAAGATCAAGCGCTAAGATCAAAATTCCAAGTCCAAAACTCGTGTAGAAAACGCACTCGTAAAAGGCGATGACACGCGATCTTATCTTGTTTGGGATCTTAGCGTTTAGCCAGCTTTCTATAACCATCAAAAGTGCGTAGTAGCAATATCCCAAAGAGGCTCGCAAAATCGCCCAAAATATCAAATTTTCACTTATGGCGTGAAGCATGGCTGAGACTGCAAAGATAGCTGAAAAGATAGCAAAAGCTCTGATGTGGCCGGTGGTTGAGATGATCCTGTGCGCTGTGATCGTGCTAATTAACGCTCCTATAAAAAATCCAGTGTTAATTAGTCCAATCGCAAGCTCGCCTACGCCATTTTGCTTAAGAAGTGCACTACAAGATGCGATGACTAGGCCATTGCCTATAAAAAGTAGGCTCATGCCTAAAAATAGTGGCCCCATCGAGCGAATGATCCTAAAGCTACTTGCCATCTGCGTCCTTTCTCAAATTATTTTGCATTATCCCAAAGACAAAAGCTCCAATGGGCATCGGAGCAAGCCCCACTAAAAAGCCGGGCACGTTTAGTAAATTTTCATTTTTTAAAAATATAAATCCAAAAAAAAGTATCGCATACGCAACCAAGCGATAAGGCATAAAGGCTGCCACAAAGCTTCTATCTTTAAATGAAAATTTCTGCTTTTTTAGCCTTGCTTTTTCCTCTTTTAGGCTAAACTCTTTTGCCTCATTTTGGGGCAAAATTTCTTCATCCTCTTCATTCTCTTCTTCTATCTTGGCTAAAATTTCATCTCTTGCATTTTCTAGTCTCGAGTTTATGCGGTTTTTATAGGCAAAAAAGCTAGCCGTTAGAATGATAAGCGAGGCAAAAAATGAAATTTGCGAGCTTATAAAAAATTGATTTGATATAAATTTGCCAACCGCGCTAAGGGCTAGCCAAAGCGCAAAGTAGCAAATAAAAAGCCTGCTAATCGTCCTCGTCATCATCGTCTTTTGTGTAGCCCTTATATCTAGTCTCATCCTTTAGCTCATCTAAGCTTTTAACCTGCGCTTTATAGGCTTTATAGACATTTAAAATAGCAGCTGCGATGCCAATAGCAAAGCCTATCCAAAGTGCTGGCGTGAAATTTGTAGCCTTTTTTACAAGATATCCTAGCCCAGTGCCAAGCAAGATCGCAACTACGATTGAAACACCAAGGCTTAGCTGCTCAGCCCCTGCTACGATATCTTTTATCTTAAATTTTGCCATTAAGCTTTTATCTCCAAAAATGCCTCTTTAGCTGCATTTACCGCTAGGTCGATATCAGCTTCGCTCATAGCATCGCAGATAAATCCAGTCTCAAACTGGCTAGGCGCAAGATAAATTCCACGCTTAAGCATCGCTTGATGAAATTTAGCAAAGAGTTTTGTATCGCTCTTTAGCGCATCGTCGTAGTTTTTTACGGCATGCTCTGTAAAAAAGTAGCCAAACATCGAGCCGCGAACCTCGGTTTGGATAGTGATGCCAGCGCTTTTTGCTGCCTCTTTTAAGCCGTCCATTAGTTTTTTAGCTAGTTTTTCAAGTCTAGCGTATAAATTTACGTCGCTATTTATCTTAGAAATAGCCGCTATACCAGCGCTCATCGCCACTGGGTTGCCACTTAGCGTGCCTGCTTGATAGACAGCACCCTCTGGGCTTAGGCAGTCCATTATCTTGGCCTTGCCACCAAAAGCAGCGACGTTCATGCCTCCGCCTATAACCTTGCCAAATGTGACAAGATCGGCATCCACCTCGTGAAATGGATATGAGCCAAGGCGAGAAGCTCTAAAACCGCTCATAACCTCATCAAGAATGAGCACAGCGCCAAATTTATCGCAAAGTTCTCTAAGCTCACGTAAGAATTTCTTATCAGCTGGCACAAGCCCCATATTTCCAGCGATTGGCTCGATTATGACGACGCCTATTTTGTCTTTGTTGTTCTCAAAAATGGCTTTTACGCTCCCTATGTCGTTGTAGATAGCTAAAAATGTATTTTTCACAACATCTTGTGGCACACCGCCGCTTGAAGCGTTGCCGTATGTCGTTGCGCCACTTCCTGCTTTGATAAGAAGTGCGTCGCTGTGCCCGTGGTAGCAGCCTTCAAATTTAATAAGTCCATCTTTTTTAGCATATCCTCTAGCCACTCTGATAGCGCTCATGGTAGCCTCCGTGCCAGAGCTAACGAAGCGAATTTTATCTATTTGTTTAAACTCATCACATATTAGCTTTGCTAGAGCGGTCTCTTTTGGTGAGGGAGCGCCGTAAGATACGCCTTGTTTTACAGCAGAGATGATCGCCTCTTCGATATCTTTGTCGCAGTGACCAAAGATGAGCGGACCCCAGCTTTGGATGAAGTCAAGGTATTTTTTACCCTCAACATCATATAGATAAGCGCCCTTGGCATGATCTATCATCACAGGCTCGCCTCCAACGCTGCCAAATGCACGAACAGGTGAATTTACGCCGCCTGGGATATATTTTTTAGCTTCACTAAACGCCTCTTTATTTGTCATTTTTTATCCTTTTGATTTTGTGTTTTTAAATTTGTCTTTTGATTATCTTTTTGATTTGTTACTGGTTTTACTGGCGGTTTTACAGGCTCAGCTGGTTTTGCTGGTGCCTTTTGTGCCTGCACGGTGGCTGGCTCTACTGCTTTTGCCGCAGGGGCGGCTTTAGTAGGTTCTGGCTGTTTTTGCGTAGCAGCAGGGGCGGCTGGCTTAGCTAAAATTTTAGGTGCTACTTTTGCCGCTTTTGCAGGAGGTTTCATCTGATTTGTGATGTATTCATAAAGGATGGTCGTCTCCTCATCTGTCAAAAAGTAGCTTGGCATGACGCCTTTTGGCTTTGTAAGAGCTGCTTTAAAGCTTTCAAAATCTATATCGTTTATCTTTGGCGCTCTAAGCTCATCATCGACCGTTTTGTTTGCTTTTTTGTCAAAGTGCTTGTATTTAGAGATTAGGCTGCCCTCGCCCTTTGCGCCGTGACATTTATCACAGCCTATGCCACGCGGATTTAGGTAGAGCATCTTGGCGTACTCGGTCTTTGTGATAAAATCAGCACCAAAAATCGCCACGCAAAAAAGCAAAATCAAAAAAACAGACCTCATAAACCTCTCTTTTAAAATTTTAATTTATTTTTAGGTATGATACCACCCTTGTGATTAAAAAAGCTTTTAAGTAAGGATCGAATATGAAAATTTTAGACGGAAAAGCCGTATCTTTAAAGGTCAAAGAAAGCGTAAAAGTAAGAGCTGATGGGCTAAAGAAATTTGGTATCGAGCCAACCTTAGCCGTCGTCTTGGTCGGCGAAGATAAGGCATCTCAAACATACGTTAGAGCCAAAGAGAAAGCCTGCAACGAATACGGCATAAAAAGCGTGGCTCACCGTCTAAGCGAAAATACAACCCAAAACGAGCTACTTGCGCTTATAAACGTGCTAAATTTAGACGATAGCATCCATGGCATCTTGGTTCAGCTACCACTGCCAAAGCACATTGATACAAACGTCGTGCTCGCAGCGATCGATCCACGAAAAGATGTAGATGGCTTTCACGCTGTAAATGTTGGCAAACTTGTTAGCGGGCTTGATGGCTTCGTGCCTTGCACACCGCTTGGCGTGATGGAGATTTTAAAAGAGTATGGCATAGATGTAGCTGGGCTAAATGCGGTGGTGATTGGCAGAAGCAACATCGTTGGCAAACCTATGGCAAATTTACTACTAAATGCCTCTGCAACGGTTACGGTGACACACAGCAAGACTAAAAATTTAAAAGAAATTTGCAAAAATGCCGACCTCATCGTTGCAGCCATTGGCAAGCCATTTTTTTTAAAGGCTGACATGGTAAAAGATGGCGCAGTAGTCGTTGATGTGGGCATAAACAGACTTGATGATGGCAGGCTTGTGGGCGATGTGGATTTTGACGAGGTCGCACCAAAATGCTCATATATCACGCCTGTTCCTGGCGGCGTTGGCCCGATGACCATAGCCATGCTTTTAAACAATACAATCCTTGCTGCACAAGCAAAGATAGCTAAAAATTAAAGAGTGAGATAATGAAGAGAGCTTTTACTAAATTTTATGACTTTTGCTCAAGCTGGACAGGCACGGTTATCATCGTTTTGCTTGTCATTTTCTTTGTAGCTCAGGCCTTTGTGATCCCGTCTGGTTCGATGAAAAACACGCTTTTGGTTGGGGATTTTTTATTTGCTAAAAAGTATGTTTATGGCATACCAACGCCAAGAATTCCATGGCTTGAGGTAAAAATTTTACCTGAGCTAAATGACAATGGTCACCTTATAACTGGCGATGGTCCTGCAAGAGGCGATATAGTCGTTTTTCGCTATCCAAACGATGAGAAAACTCACTTTGTAAAGCGCTGCTTTGCCACGAGCGAGGACGAGATCGTCTTTACTGAAAAAGCCCTCTATCTACGCCCAAAAGAGGGAGATAGCTTCATAAAGGCAAACTGCCGTGAAAATTTAAACGGCAAAGAGAGTAAATTTGGCTACTCATGCAAGGACGTTGTCGAGCTTGATGGCAAGCTTTTCATAAAAGAGCCATATAGATTTAGCGGCATCCACTACGATGAAAATGTAAATTTATTTGAGCAGATGGTTTTTATGCTAAATACAAACAAATCAAACGTCTTTATGAAGCCAGCGCTCATTAGCTCACTACCGCAAAATCCAAATTTTAACTTTAACGCTTTTTACGTCAAAGTGCCAAAAGATGAGTACTTTATGATAGGCGACAACCGCGACCACTCAAACGATAGCCGTTTTTGGGGAAGCGTGGCTTACAAAGATATAGTTGGACAGCCTTGGTTTATATATTTTAGCTGGGACAATAACTACAATGTGCGCTGGGAGCGTATCGGACGCTTTGTAGATACGATAGAAAATGATGAGTTTTTCACAAAACAAGCTCTAAAAGAGGGAGAAGTTGATGGACTTCACTAATTTTGACCCCATAAAAGTCGCTACTATCGTCCTCTCTTTAGTAATCGCCATCGTTGGTCACGAGATCGCTCACGGATATGTCGCTTATAAATTTGGCGACAACACAGCAAAAAATCTTGGCAGACTTAGCATAAATCCCATAAAACACATCGATCTTGTTGGCACTATCATCGTGCCACTGGTGCTTTATCTAAGCACTGGTATGATGTTTGGCTGGGCAAAACCAGTGCCTGTAAATACCTACACAGTCGTGCGAAATGGCGGCTACAAGGCAGCTATCTACGTAAGTCTAGCTGGCATTTGCTACAACGTCATCTTGGGCATCTTGTCGCTTTTTGTGCTAAAGGCTCTATTAAATATAGAAACCTTTGAAATTTTACTTCAGTTTTTATTTACGCTTGCACTTTTAAATTTGATGTTAGCAATATTTAACCTCTATCCGATCCCGCCACTTGATGGCTTTCACGCGCTCGAGTATGCGCTTAGAAATTTTGGCTTTCACGCACTGGCTGAGAAGCTTGAGGGCATCTCGCGATATGGCTTTGTCATCCTTATCATCATCCTCGTCTCGCCTTTAAAAGATACTATCTTTTATCCGACAAGATACGTTTTAGATATCGCAAGCGCATTTATAAACGGCTAAATTTAGAGCGAATTTGCTCTAAATTTTTGGCTTTGTGATCTTATAAGAGTACTCTTTTTTAAATTCCTCTTTTGGCGCAAGGCTAAATTTAAGCTCCACCTTGCCATCTTTGCTGATATCTTTTTTATCAAAGCCCTTTATCTCGACCTTTACCACCTCATCAGCAGATACTGGCACGCGATCAACCAAAGTGATATCGACACTCTTGCTTGAGTTATTTTTGACACTTATCTCATAGCCCTCTTCGCTTATGCGGTCTTTGCCAAGAAACGAGCTCTTTTTAAATTTATTTAATCGCTCTTTTTTAAGCTCGATTAGCTCGTTTTGTCCCAAAAAGAGCTGAGTGGGCTCATCTTTAGTTTTCATCTCAAACTCGCTTGGACTGCCAACACTCACACCATTAACGTAAAACTGCGTTTTAGCTGGAGTTAGATCATCATTTAGCTTAAGGCTAGCCACGTTATATGCCTTTAGCGAGCCGTAAAAATCAGCAAAAACGCTAAAATTTGCATCCATTTTTTGCGTATCATAAGTTATATATTTGCTCTCGCCTTTTGCTAAATTTATCCCATCTATCTTCCAAATTTTGGCAAACTCATTCTCATCTCTTTGCACACGCATATCAGCGACCTCAGCAGTGACTTTCGCGGCTCTTAGCATATTTTTTGAAGCGCCGTAACCATCAGCCTCCGCCTCACTCTCCTCGTACCAAGGGTAAAACTTGCTTGGAGCAAGCGCCTTTTGATATCTGGTTGGATAGATGGCGAGCTTTAAATTTTTAACATCGCTTGCAAATGGGTTGGTGAGTAAAATTTCTTGTTTTATCAAGATATTTTTGTTTTTTGTGTCTGCATAAATTTCATTTAGCGTCTTTGGGGCCTCATCATCCATGTATGAAAGCGTCGCCTCTTTTGGGTTGCAAGCAAATTTCATATCAAGCTGCAAAAATCCAGCCAGATCGCTCTTTGGCTCATTTTCTTTAAGCGCTTCAAGCTCACTTTTAGCAGCTGAAATTTTCTCGATATTTTCTAGGCTAAATTTATAAAACTCATCAGCTCTTTTTGTCACATCGTTACTTTTGTTTTCTTCTACTAAAGCCTGCTCTATAAACCTACCTCTTGCATTTAGCGCCTCAAGCTTATTGTTTAAATTTGCAACTTCTTGCTTCCATTTTATGTAACTTGGGCTATTTTCTTCGCTGATCTTTTTTAGATAAGCATTCGCATCACAATCCCCATTTATAGTGATGCTCTCACTCTGCACACCCTCTGGCACAAAGGCGCTAAAAGAACTATTTGCGTCACTAAATTTTTGAGTGATGATCGTTTGATCTGTGTAGATCTCTATTAGATTTTCATTTGCAAAGGCTAGCGTAGAAGCCACTAAAAAGAGCATTTTTTTCACATTTTCTCCTTTAAATTTTTGGTAAATTATAGCTTCATTTTGGCTGAGAGTAAAATTTTATTTTAATGCAACTTTGACTATAATCAACAAAAAATTTAACGGACTTTTCATGAAGATAGACAAAGTTTTCTTAGCTAGCGATCACGCTGGTTTTGAGTTAAAAAACGAGCTTAAAGAGGCTATTAAAGGGCTTGGATACGAAGTAGTTGATCTTGGCACAAACGATAAAAATAGCGTTGATTACCCTGATTATGCGCATTTGCTAGCAAGCAAGCTTGAGCCTAACTGCTACGGCGTGCTAGTTTGTGGCACAGGCATAGGCATATCAATAGCCGCAAACAGGCATGAAAACGTAAGATGTGCCCTTTGCCACGACGAATTTACCGCTAGACTTGCAAGAGAGCACAACGACGCAAACGTAATCGCTTTTGGCGCAAGAGTTATTGGCGCAGGCGTGGCTATCTCGGCGGTTGAAGCCTTTTTAAAGACTGAGTTTGCAGGTGGCAGACACGAAAGAAGAGTCAAAAAAATAGAGCTTGAGGCAGGCAAATGATAGGCGAGTGGATCGTTTTTACCGCTCTTGTTTGTGCTGCGATCTACCTAACCGTCATGGTTTTTTACTTCAAAACGCTTCTAAAAAAAGAGCGTGCGACAAAAGATTTTATGAAAAATAACCTCCAAGACACCGAGGTCGTCATAAGAAAATTTCAGATCCAACTTCAACGAAGTCTAGGCAACATCGACATCTTGACAGATGAGCTAAACAAAACTAAAAACGACGTAACCTCACTTCGCACAAGAAACTCCCAGTACCGCTTAGAAAACGACAAGCTAAGACAACGCATTCGTGAGCTTGAAGGCAAGATCGAAGCGCTACTTTAACATCAAATTTAAGGAAATTTATGAAAATTTTAGATCAAAAAGGCAAAGAATTTTTACTAAACTCTATTCGCTGCATAAATGACTTTCCAAAGCCTGGCATAGTCTTTCGCGACATCACGACGCTGCTAAATAACAAAGAGGCATTTAACTTTTTGATAGATCATTTGGTGGCTAGATATGAGGACGCAAATATCGACTATATCGCTGGCATCGAGTCTCGTGGCTTCATCTTTGGCGCGGCGCTTGCAGCAAGGCTAAGGCTGCCTTTTGTGCCTATTCGCAAGCCAAAAAAACTACCTTTTATCACGCTTTCTCAAAAATATAGCCTAGAGTACGGCGTCGATGAAGTGCAAATTCACATCGATGCTTTTGGAGAAAAAGCGGGCGCTAGAGTACTTTTGATGGACGATCTCATAGCCACTGGCGGCACTGCAAAGGCTTCAGTTGAGCTTATCAATCAAACTAACGCAACCTGCGTAGAAGCGTGCTTTATCATAGATCTAGTCGATCTAAAAGGTAGCGAAAAGCTAAAGTCGCTTACTAAAATTTACAGCGTTTTAGAGGTTTAGAATGGAAGAGTTTTTTATAGAACTGCTTAAAGAGTACGGCTACATCATACTTTTTGTCTGGTGTATCATGGAGGGCGAGATGGCCTTAATAATGGCTGGAATTCTCGCTCACACCACGCACATGCACATCGCGCTTGCTATCTTTGTGGCTGGACTTGGAGGCTTTGTGGGAGATCAAATTTACTTCTACCTTGGCCGCTACAATAAAAAATACATCGCAAAAAGGCTTCACACGCAGCGGAGAAAATTTGCAGTGGCGCACATAATGCTGAAAAAATACGGCTGGCCGATCATCTTTTTGCAACGCTATATGTATGGCTTTCGTGTCATCATACCGCTTTGCATAGGACTTACCGGATATGACGCTAAAAAATATGCCTTTATAAATTTGATCAGCGCTTGGTGCTGGGCGGCGATCACCACCATACCTGCTTGGATACTTGGCGAGCATATACTTGTGCTACTTCAAAAAGCAAAAGAGCACTGGTATGTCGCTATCCCAGTGGTTGCCATATTTATGGGGCTTTTGATATATACATTTAAGCGCATCGAAAATAAAATTTTAAACGAAAGGAGAGACAGAAGACATGCAGTTTCAAATAGTTGATAAGAAATTAAAAGATATAAAAGCTGATATTGAACTAATTTTCGTAGTAGATAAGGAGTTAAAACATAAATTTATAGGCGATAAAGAGGCTATTAAATTTAATAATTACAAAGGCGATAGCGTCCTCATCCTAAGTGAGGCAAAAAGGGCTTACGTGCCACTTTCTAAGCTTGATCTTGATGAGCTTAGGGTTGCAGCCGCTAAAGCTTATAACGCGCTAAAATCGCTAAATATTAAGAGCATAAAACTAGCTTCTTACGTAGTGGAGTGCCAAAAACTAAGCTTTGAAGCGCTAGCTGAGGGCTTTTTGCTTGGAAGCTATGAATTTAACAAATATAAAGAGAAAAAAGAGAGATACACCCTAAAAGAGATCATCTTTTCTACTGAAGAATTTTCTGGTAAAAAGGTCGATCTAAAGGCAGCAAACGAGGGCTTTAAAGAGGCGGAGATAATAGCAAGCGCTACAAATTTCACAAAAGATATCGTAAATGAAATCCCAGAAATTTACACACCGCAAAAGATGGCGCAGGACGCTTTAAATTTAGCCAAAAACATCGCGAGCATAAAGTGCGAGGTCTATGACGAGAAATTTCTAGCAAAAGAGAATATGAACGCATTTTTGGCTGTGAACCGCGCAAGCGTGCATAAACCAAGGCTCATCCACCTAACCTATAAGCCTAAAAAGTCTAAAAAACGCATCATCTTTGTTGGCAAAGGGCTAACATACGATAGCGGCGGACTTAGCTTGAAGCCGGCTGATTATATGCTAACAATGAAATCAGACAAAAGCGGTGCAGCAGCAGCTCTTGGCATCATAAAAGGTGCTGCGGAGCTAAATTTACCATTTGAAATTCACGCCATTTTGGGCGCAACTGAAAATATGATCGGCGGAAATGCCTATAAGCCTGATGACGTACTTATCTCAAGAAGTGGCGTTAGCATAGAGGTTAGAAACACCGATGCAGAGGGACGCTTGGTCTTGGCTGACTGCCTAAGCTACGCGCAGGATTTTAAGCCAGACATCCTAATCGACATGGCAACCCTAACTGGCGCTTGCGTCGTGGGACTTGGCGAATACACAACAGGCATCATGGGCAACAGCGAGAGCCTAAAAAGCGAGTTTAAAAACAAGATAAAAGATAGCGGCGAGCTAGCGACTACGCTTGATTTTAACCCTTATCTTAGCGAGCTTATCAAAAGCCAGATCGCAGACGTTAGCAACTGCGCCTCAAGCAGATATGGCGGCGCGATCACGGCTGGCATGTTTCTAGCTAAATTTATCAAAGATGAGTACAAAGATAAGTGGCTACACCTTGATATCGCAGGCCCAGCATACCGCGAAAAGGCTTGGGGATACAACCAAGCAGGTGCGAGCGGGGCTGGCGTTAGGATGAATTTATACTTTTTACAAGCACTTAGCAAGGAGAATTGATGGGACTTTCAGTTGGAATAGTAGGCCTACCAAATGTGGGTAAATCAACGACATTTAACGCACTTACAAAGGCGCAAAATGCCGAGAGTGCGAACTATCCGTTTTGCACTATCGAGCCAAACAAAGCCATCGTGCCAGTGCCTGATAAACGCCTAAATGAGCTTGCAAAGATAGTTAGTCCAAATAAAATTCAATATTCAACCATCGAATTCGTAGATATCGCGGGCCTTGTAAAAGGGGCAAGCTCTGGCGAAGGACTTGGCAATAAATTTTTATCAAACATCAGAGAGACCGAGCTTATTTTGCACATAGTTCGCTGCTTTGAGGATGAGAACATCACTCACGTCGAGGGAAGTGTTGATCCAGTAAGAGACATCGAGATCATCCAAACCGAGCTGATACTAGCTGACATCGAGCAGCTAAATAAAAAGATAGAAAAGCTCACAAGAGAGGCAAAAGCAAACGCAAAAGGCGCAAAAGAGACGCTTGAGGTAGCAAATTTACTTCTAGCTCATCTAAATGAGGGTAAAAGTGCAAGTAGCTTTGAGCAAAGAGATAGCGAGGCGTTTTTGACATTAAACAAAGAGCTAAGACTTCTAAGTGCTAAAGAGGTAGTTTATGGCGCAAATGTCGATGAAGAGGGGCTTAGCGAAGATAATAAATTTGTAAAAGCGCTAAAAGAGTATGCTAAAGCTTCAGACCACGAGGTGATCAAGCTTTGTGCTAAGGTCGAAGAGGAGCTAATAGGCCTAAGCGACGAAGAGGCTCACGAGTTTTTGGCATCTCTTGGCACGAACGAGAGCGGCCTTGAAAAGATCATCAAAACGTCTTTTGCAAAGCTAAATTTGATAAGTTATTTCACCGCTGGCGTCGTAGAAGTAAGGGCTTGGACGATCACAAATGGCTGGAAAGCGCCAAAAGCAGCAAGCGTCATCCACAACGACTTTGAGAGGGGCTTTATCAGAGCTGAAGTGATAAGCTACGAGGACTACATCGCACATGGCGGCGAAAATGGAGCCAAAGAGGCTGGCAAGATGAGACTTGAGGGCAAAGACTACGTCGTGCAAGATGGTGACGTGATGCACTTTAGGTTTAATGTCTAAATTTAGCCCTTTTTGGGCTAAATAGCTAAAATTTATACATAAAATATTCAAGCTTTGGGTTGCAAGGCAAATTTAAACTTCTTTGTTGCAAGTTAATAAAATTCTTTTAAAAAATATATCAAGTCATAATCTTATGAGCCAATTAAGTCTTAATAGAAATACTAAATCTAGAGAAATTTTGGTAGATAAAATAATGCGCTCACTATCTCTTACAAGCTTTCACGTCTATGATAAATTTTAAATACTATGAGTTTATGGATCAAAAACTGTGATACTGTTTTAAGCTTATATAATGAACACGTGAAAATACCACCAAAGTTTAGGCAAATAGACCAATCCTAATAAACAACATTGACCAAGTATAAAAATTTACCTATATGCTTAGCGTATTTATTTTATAAGCCTGATCGCCTCAGTAAATTTTAGCTCTTTATTTTCAAAGAGATTATACTTGGTTGCATTTCTCGCCAATTATGACAATGTTTGAGCCAAGCTCGAAATTCCCAGACACTCGCCCTTTTTGATGTGTAAATTTTCATACTCATAAATTTGCGTAAAAATTGCCATCGCATTTATTTGGATGCACTCATCAAAGCTAAATTTCATCTTGCAAGCGTTTAGCGCACCCACGAAAAATAGAGTCATTGCAGCTAGGCTAAATTTATCTTCGAATTAGTTATTCTTTTTAAAGCCAAATAATACAAATTTGCTTTTGCAGGTTGATTTGCCACCTTGCAAATTTAATTATTTATCTTTTTGCAAATTCTTTTTATTATCCTTATGCGCCATAAAGCATGCACATATAAAAACAAAGATCGTTATAGCTAGGATCAAATTTTGCCCTGGCATGAAAGCCCCCTACTTTGTAAATTCAAACCTCTTTTGCGCTGTTTTTAAAGACATTTACCACACTGGCTCGTTTGTGGCAAATTTCAGCATACTCTTTTTCGTTTTTTGAGTCATAGACTATGCCAGCTCCAGCTCCGACAAAGACGTCGCTAAAGCCGTTTTTAGCTGGCACAAAGATAGCTGAGCGGATGAGGATCGCCACCTGAGCGTCGCCATTAAAATGCAAAAATCCAATGCCCCCGCCATAGATATTTCGCTCAAAAATTTCAAGCTCGTTTATGATCTGCATCGCTCTGATCTTTGGCGCACCGCTTAGCGTGCCAGCTGGGAAGATGCTAGCTAGCACGTCAAAAAGATTAAGCTCCCTAGCGCACTTGCCATAGACGTCGCTAACAATGTGCATCACTTTTTCAAATTTCTGGATATGCATCGCATTTTTCACGACCACGCTCTTTGGCTCTGAGACCCTGCCGATGTCATTTCTGGCAAGATCGATTAGCATCTTATGTTCAGCCAGCTCCTTTTCATCGCTTAAAAGCTCATTTTCAAGCGCCACATCAGCGTTTGCATCGCCGCCTCTTGGTCTTGTGCCTGCGATCGGTGCTACAAAAATTTGCTCACTTTTCATCTCAAAAACAAGCTCAGGCGACGAGCCGACCACATCGCCATAAGGCGTAGGAAAATGAAACATATATGGGCTAGGATTTGCGTTAGCTAGCTTTTTGTAAAAATCCAAGCTGCTCATATTCGTTGAAATTTCAAGTAGCTCCCCAAGCACCACCTGAAAGACGTCGCCGCTTCTTATGTATTCTTTTGCAACTTCAACCATATCTTCAAAGTGTTTCTTTTCGCTACTAAGATCAGTTTTTATGCTAAATTCACACTCTTTTTCGCCCTTATGCTCTGCCTTTAAATTTAGCAAAAAGTCGTAATACCTCTCTTTATCCCCATAAAAAGTATAAATTTTACTCATCTTATCAAAGTGCAGATATGCTTTAGCGTCAGCGTAGATAAATTTTGGAAACTCATACTTTTTAGCTTTCTCTTCGCCGATATACTCAAAGTATCTCACACCATCATAAGCAAAAACGCCAAAAAGTCCGGCAAAAGGAGCTAGCGATCTGTTACGATTAGTATCAAAGTAGCTTCTAAGTCCGTAAAAGTCCATATCTTTTTCGTCGATATATTCGCAGTCTATGCCGATTATCGTTTGTGTCTTGTCTTCAGCAAGGTAGCTATTTTTAAATTTCTCTCTGATCGCTTCATAATAAAAAAGTGGTTGTTCTAAGAGCATATTTTTCCTTTTAATTTTTTATTGATTATAAAAAATTTTCGCTTTTACTTTTTAGAATTTTGGCTAAATTTTTAAATTTACGCCTTTTTTACTATTTTTTTAAGAGCCCCTTGGCTAAAATTTGCACCAGTCGAGGGAGAAAAAATGCTTTTTGTAGAACTATTTATAATCGGTATCGGCGTTGGTTACATCGCTGGGTTTTTTGGCATCGGTGGCGGCACGGTCGTCGTTCCTATCATGGTCGCCTTTGGATACGACGTCAAAACTGCCATTGGCATAAGCGTCATGCAGATGATCTTTAGCGCGACATTTGGCTCGTATCTAAACTACAAGGCTGGGCTTTTAAAGCTAAATCGAGGCGTCTTTTTGGGGCTTGGAGGCTTGGTTGGAGCCAGCTTTAGTGGCATCATCGTGTCGCACGCGCCTGCACTTTTACTTGAGTCTATGCTACTTGCGACATTTGTCTTTTCGCTTATAAAACTATACTTTTCACCAAACAGCGACGGCTCAAATGCGAATAATTCGCTCTTTTTGCTATTTTTAGTTGGCGTTTTTGTTGGCGTTTTTGCCATTAGCATCGGCATCGGTGGAGGCGTCTTTATCGCTCCTATCTTGGTTGGCTTTTTACGTTACGAGCTTAAAAAAGCCGTTTCTATGGGCGTATTTTTCGTTATGTTTGCAGCCATCGCTGGCTTCACCTCACTCTCACTAAATGGTCACATCTCATACGCTGAGGGCACATTTTTAGGTCTTGGCTCGCTAATAGGCGCATACTTTGGCACCAAAAAGACGCAACATACCGACAAAAAAACACTTAAAAAATGGTTTTTGGTCTTTTATATAGCGATGATATGTTTGATATTAAAAGATATGTTTTTTGAGTAAGAGCATGGCTAAATTTGCCACGCTCTTTTTTTAAATTTCTTCAAAAAAGTAGGCTTCGCTTAGTTTAAAAGCAAGCTCTTTTAGCTCGTCTTCGCTTAAATTTGCGCCCTTTGCGATCTCTTTAAAGCTAGCCTTGCCGTCAAATTTCAAGGCGGCTTTGATCTCTTCAACGCTTAAGTTTAGCTTGCCATTTAGCTCATTTGCTAAAGATATAACTGGCGAGCTAGCCCCCAGAAAATACCCAAGATAGGCCGCTATCCTAGGCTTTAGCCTAGTTTTTTTAGGCTCATAAGCAAGTGCTGCAAGCTTTGATGATGAAATTTTGGTGTTTTGATCATTTAAAATTTCAAGTAGTCCCATAAATGCTTCGCTCTCGCTCTCTCCAAGTGCAGCCTTTACTTCACTTAAATTTAGGCTTTGCGGATAGGCTTTGCTTAAAATTTCTTGCGTTTTTGTCCTTGGCTGCTCGCTAAAATAGGCAAAATAAACCCTATCAAGCTCGCTTTCTCCAAGCACCGCGTCAAAGTCTTCAGCGCCTTCAAGCCTTTCTTTGTGCGCGATGAGGCTCTTTCTAAAGGATCTATTAAACAAAAAGTCATTTAGCTGCTCTTTCTTGATGCGGGTGTTGTAGCTTTGCTCGATGTGCGCGTCAAAGCGATATATCCCAGTCGAGCTTGCAAAGATATCATTTAGCGAGGCGTCTATGACGTAGCAAAGTCCGTGTTTATCGATGTGCTTGGCAAATTTATGAAAGTATGTTGGTTCGTTACTAGCCTCCAAAAAGTCGTGCAAAATGTAATAATCACTCCCCTTTGCGATGATGCCTTGTAAGAAATTTAGCTGCGTCAAAAGTAGCTTCATGCTGTCTTTATAGACGACGTCGCTTTGGTTTTGCAGGCTAAATTTCAAATAATCCTGCAAAAAATTTAGCTCCTCTTTGACGTGAGGTAGCGACTCTTTATCGCCCCTGTTTGCGCTTGCAAAGAGCATGAAGTCCCTTAAGATATCAAGGCTCTTCCAACCTGGGTAGGTGTTATAAGAGACGTAGGCGATGCCATCTTTGCTAAGTAGCGCCTTGATCGTTGCAAGTAGCGCATCTCTTACGTTTGGGCTCACCCAGCTATAAACGCCGTGAGCGATGATGTAGTCAAACTCGCCAAGCTCTTTTATATCATGCTCATTCATGTGCAAAAAGTCACGCTCAAGAAGGGTGAAATTTTCTAATTTCATCTTCTTTGCGATCTTGTTGCCCTCTTCTACTTGGTGGCTTGAGATGTCGATGCCAACGACCTTTGCCTCTTTGTGCGAAGCTGCAAATGGCAAGATATTACCGCCGTATGATGAGCCAAGTTCCAGCACTCTGGCATCTTTTAAATTTGCCACCTTTAGCCCTAGAAATTTAGCCACTGCCTCTATCCTAACGGGCGAGCAGTCGCTAAATGCAGCTGAGAAATAAGGAATTTCATCGTAAGCTTTTTTTGCCTTGTTCATCAGCCGTGCTTTCTGGCAAATTCTCTCATGAACTCGCCAAGTTTCTCAACGTCGCTTTGGCTAACGGCGTTGTAGATAGAGGCTCTTATGCCGCCAAGATGTCTGTGACCTTTTAGCCCTAGCATGCCCTCTTTTAGCGCTTCTTCGACGAAAACCGGCTCAAGCGCATGATCTTTTGGTATCGTAAAGCTCACGTTCATATCTGACCTACTTGATTTTTTAGCGTGCCCCACGTAAAAGCCATTTGAGCTGTCTATGATGCTATAAAGCGTGCTTGCTTTTTTGGCATTTATCTTCTCAACCTCGGCAAGTCCGCCAAGATCTAGCAGGTGCTGCATGGTTAAATTTAAAAGATAAATTCCAAAAGTTGGCGGTGTGTTATAGAGCGAGTTTGCCTCTACGTGCGTTTTGTAGCGCAAAAACATAGGGACGTTTTGGCTGCTCACGCGATCAACTAGGTCTTTTCTTAAAATGACGATAGTCACGCCGCTTGGGCCTGCATTTTTCTGAGCGCCGCCGTAAAGCAAGCCGATACTGCTAAAATCAAGCGGTCTAGCGAAAAAATCGCTCGAAGCATCTACAACAAGGGGCGATTTGGTCTTTGGCATAGCCTTATACTGCGTGCCATAAATCGTGTTGTTTGAGCAGATGTAGGCGTAGTCGGCGTCATCGCTAAATTTAAACTCAGGGATGTAAGAGAAATTTTCATCCTCGCTGCTTGCGACGACATCTACATTTACGCCAAGCACTTTTGCCTCTTTGATCGCTTTGTTTGTCCAAACGCCGGTGTTTGCGTACTCCGCCCTGCCACCTTGATATAAATTCATCGGTATCATGCTAAATTGCAAGTGTGCGCCGCCTTGCAAAAATAAAATTTCATACTCATCGCCGATGCCGTAAAGCTTTCTTATCTTCTCCATCGCGCCAAAGTGGATCTCCTCAAAAGTCTTGCTTCTGTGGCTGATCTCCATGATCGAGTAGCCCTCGCCTCTGTAGTCGGTAAATTCGGCCTTTGCGTGCTCTAAAACCTCTAATGGTATCGCACTTGGGCCTGCGCTAAAGTTGATTTTTCTACTCATTTTTACTCCTTGATAATTGCTTTTTTATGTGTATTTTGCGAGACAAGCTCGATCTCATCATTCAAATTTAAATCCCTAAGATCAGCCCTCTTGCCATCTTTTCTAACCTCGATAAGCCCCTTAGTGCTCTCAAAAAAGAGCTCCCTCATCTCATAAGCCTTCTCTAGCGAGCTAAGGGCTGAGCCAAGAAGCAAGATCTTTCTTTGCACGGCGTTTATTAGGGTGTTTTGCTTGTTTGCCACCTCGCTAAATTTTAGCTCGATCCTAGCTTTTAGGGCGTTTGATGAAAATTTAGAAAGTAGTAAATTTAGCAGATTTTGCTTTTTTGTGATCTTTAAATTTAAAGCGCTATCAAGATCGTCGCTGAGCCTATCAAGATACTGGAAAAACGCCTCTTCATCAGGCAAAAGATCAAGCATGGCTGCACTTGGCGTAAGAGATCTGCGGTCTGCTACAAAGTCACTTATAACATAGTCGATCTCGTGTCCGATAGCGCTTATGACTGGCGTTTTGGTGGCATAAATTTCACGAGCTAAGCCCTCGTCATTAAAGCACCAAAGATCCTCTTTGCTGCCGCCTCCTCTAGCTAAAACGATCACATCAACGCCGTATTTATCGGCTCTGCGTAAGGCTTTTATAAGCGAGCTTGGAGCGCTTTCGCCCTGTGTTAGCGCGTCAAATATATAAATTTCACTTAGCCTCCAGCGGCTCTTTACCACCTTTAGCATATCCTGAAGCGCGGCTGAAGTGGCGCTTGTGACAAGGGCTATTTTTTTAGGTAAATTTGGTATCTCTTTTTTTGCACCAATGTCAAAAAGGCCCTCGTTTTCGAGCTTTTCTTTAAGCTGCCTAAACGCAAGCTCAAGCTCGCCCTCGCCATCAGGCAGCATCGCACTAGCTACTAGCTGATACGACCCACTTGGCGAATAAATGGTCACTTTGCCATAAATTTTGACCTTCAAACCCTCTTTTGGCAAAAATTTCACCTTTTGGTTATTCATGCGGTACATCACGGCTGAGATGCTTGACTTTTCGTCCTTTAGCGTGAAGTACCAGTGCCCAGAGGCGTGCTTTGTTAGGCGCGAAATTTCGCCACTTACCTCGACATAGTCAAGGGTTGCCTCAAGCAGTGCCTTTGCTTTTTCGTTTAGCTCAGATACGCTAAGCATTGATTTCTTTGACCTTTTTAGCGATAAATAGCGTCGAGATGTCCATGCTAAAGCCCTTGCAAAGCTCTATCTCAAAGCCAGCCTCCACAAGCTCATCACAAAAGCTCTTTGCATCGAGGAAATTTTCTATCGAGCTTGGCAGATACTCGTATGCCTCTTTGTTTTTTGAGATAAAGCCCCCGATACTTGGCAAAATTTTACTTAGGTAAAAATCTCTTAGTGAGGTTATTAAGCCCTTTTTCTGGCGCTTTGTAAATTCAAGCACAACTACGTAGCCATCTGAAGCAAGCACTCTATTAAATTCTCTAAGCGCAGCCTTTCGCTCAACCACGTTTCTTATGCCGTAGCTTATACTTAAAATTTGAGCCTCGCCACTTGCAAGCGTTGTATTATCAGCGTAGGCTTCTATAAATTTAAAATTTGGAAATTTCACTCTTGCCTCTTTTAGCATGCCGCTTGATGGGTCGATGCCAGTTAGGCTTTTCACCTCTACGCCAAATTCTTTTGAAATTTCACTCCAAAGCCCCATCATATCGCCAGTGCCGCAAGCCACATCCACGATATTTATGCTTTTATTTTTAAAAATTTCTAGCATATACCTGCAAGCAAATTTCCTCCAGCTCACATCCACGCCAAGGCTTAAAACCCTGTTTGCGACGTCGTAAGTCGGAGCGATCTGGTTAAACATATCAACTATCTTTTCTTGTTTTTGCATAAATTTTAGACCTTTATATGTAGTAAATTTTTAAATTTCGCGAGATCTTGCGAGTTGCTTTTATAAATTTAAGCCGTTTTTTTAGTATCTCTTCTCTGGTTTTATAAATTTGTTTGTAAATTTTACTCTCTAGCTTTTCTTTACCAGCAGCCTCTGGCAAGCGCTCTAAGATGCCAAGCCAGACGTCATAGTCTTGAAGCGCACCAAAGATCTCTTGCATGTCTTTTAGCCGCTCTTCATACTTTTTAAGCCCGTCAAAATAAAAAATCTCACTCAAAAACTCATAAGTATATCTCACTTTTTTTAGCTCGATCCTGATCTTATGAAAACTCTCATTTGGGCAGTCTTGATTGAGGCTTCTTAGCCTCTTTTGAGCCAAAACTAGAAGCGTTCTTAGTTTAAACGAGCCAAGGCGCGAAAGACTTACGTCAAAGAGCTTTGATCTATAAAACTCGCCCTCGTTTAAAAATATCTCCCACTCTTTTAAAAATGCGTAGTTTTCCTCATCGCCTAGATAGCTCTTTACATTTTCATACTCTAAATTTAGAGCCTTTTGCACAAAGTAAATTAGCTCATTTGCGTGCTTTTGCTCGCTTAAAAAGCCTAGAAATATGTCTAAGTCTCGCTTTTTGTTGGTTGAATTTGCCAAAATTTTAAAATTCTCACCAAAAAAGAGCGTCACTTTCTCATCAAAAACTCCGTTAAAAATTTTAAGTAGCGACCTAACTTTTCTTAAATTTACTCGCAGGTTGTGCAAAATTTCTTCGTCATGATCTTGCAGATAGTCACTCTTTAGCCTCTTTATCTCTTTAAATATGCTTAAAAACAAAACCCTAAGAGCCTCGCCGCTTTTTAAATTTGCAGCAAAATTTGGCGAAATTTCTTTGTTTTTAAAGACATTGTAGGCTCTTTTGTAGTCGATTTGTTCATTTTCGTTTGCGTGAATGGCAAGAAATTTATTTTTATATCTTTTATCGCAGGTGACATCGGCCTTACAAAACTGCTCCAAAAATGATGGCAACTTAAAATAGACAGCCTCATTTTCATCAGCAAATTCAATCTCAAATGTGCAAAGTCCATTTAAGTCATCTTTAAAAACGTCGATGTTGCAGGGGTTGTTATTCAGCCGAAAAATGTATCTATCTTTTGTGATGACGTGGCCGATGCGGTTTTTTAAAGCCTTTTTAAACTCCGCCTTTTCGCAAAATTCCTCATTTTCTTCTCTTATAAGATCTTTGCCAACCTTGATCGTTTTTATAAATTTATCCTCTTCGCTTCTGAAGCGGATCTCTTCATTTTGCGTGATCTTGGTGTAAAACTGAGAAATTTCAAGGTGCTTAAAAACTAGCCCAGCCTCTTTTAGAAAATCTAGAATTTGAGAATTTTTGAGTAAAAATTTACGCTCTATCTCCAAACCCACATTTTTCTCCGAAATTTTTTGCTTATTTTAGCGAGTTAGTGCTTAAAATAATGAGAAAAAGCTAATTTTAGGCTTGTTTGAAGTGTTTTATGAAGAAAAATAAAAATTTATGTTGCGTAATGCAACATAAATTTTGCCTTATCGGCAGTGCTTACAGCTTTTTACGCTAGCAACGATATTTAGGCGCTCGATGATGTTACCGATCTTTTTTTCAAGCGCTTCTTGGTATTTGCCAAGCTCTGAGTCATCATAGCTCATATCCTCGACGCTACCGCAGTTTTCGCAAACCACGTGGATGTGCGGATGCTCGTAGATGTCGTATCTCGCCTTTTGATTGACGATATTTACTTCAACCACTAGACCCTCGTCTTTTAGAGTGTTTAGGTTTTTATAAACAGTTGCGAGCGAAACTGATGGATTTTCTTTCAAAATTTCATCATAAAGCTCATCGATCGTTGGATGTGTGTGACGATCAAGAATTCTCAAAACGCTAAGACGCTGCGGCGTTACTTTAAGCCCAGACTGTTTTAGCAACGATACATATTGCATAATTTTCCCCTATACAAATTTTTGCTTTATGCTAGCAAAAGTAATATTAAACGTTTCTTTATTAAATGATATTAATTATTCTCTAGTAATTTTTGGGTAATTTGCTCAGCGCTTATGCCAAGGCTCTTTTCAACCTCTGCTGTCGAGCCATGCTGGATAAATTTATCATCATACTCAAAGCTAACAACGCTTACATTTGATATGCCATTTTCTTGTAAAAAGGCACTTACGATCTCGCCAACACCGCCTTTTTTAGCGCTATCGCTAAAGATATACCACTTTTTAGTGCGTTTTGCTAGCTCACATAAAAGCTCTCTATCAAGTGGCTTTACAAAGACTAGATCAACTAAGATCACCTCAAGCTTGCCAACTAGTAAATTTCTAACTAAATTTGCCTTGCCAACGCCGTTGCCATAGCCTAAAAATGCGGTCTCACTCTTTGCGTCAGCCAAAATTTCACCCTTGGCAAATTCAAGCGGTTTAGCTTTAAACTCATCTCTTAAGATAAACGCCCCACGCGGATATCTAAACGCGCTAACACCCTTGTAAGAGTAGGCAAATTCCATAACATTTTTCATGCTCTCTTCGCACCTTGGAGCAAAAAGAACCATGTTTGGCACAGCGTTTAAAAAGCTAATATCAAAAGCGCCCTGATGCGTTTCGCCGTCTTCGCCCACGATGCCTGCTCTATCCATCGCAAATGTGATGTTTAAATTTAAGATAGAAGCGTCGTGGATGACCTGATCGTATGCCCTTTGCATAAAAGTCGAGTATATCGCGACAAATGGCTTAAAGCCCTCTTTTGCCATGGCTGACATCGAGGTGACAGCGTGCTGCTCGGCTATCGCCACGTCCCAAAAGCGGTCTGGAAACTCATGTATAAGCGCGTCCATGCCAGTGCCTGTTGGCATCGCAGCTGTTACGCCAACGATGTCGCTGTGCTCTCTTGCCATCTTTAAAAGCTGCTCGCTAAAGATCGCCGTGGCTGACTTGTTTGACTGTCTTTTTATAAATTCGCCACTTTTTAGATCAAACGGCCCAACTCCGTGCCAATTTTCATAATAACCCTCCGCAAATTCATACCCTTTGCCCTTTAGCGTCTGCACATGCACGATGACTGGTTTTTTCATATTTTTGGCTGTTTCAAATGTGCTAAGAAGTGCTGAGAGGTCGTGCCCATCGACTGGGCCTATGTACTCAAGTCCAAGCTCTTCAAAAAACATGCCAGGAGTGATGAGCCTGATGCCCTCCTCCATGCGTCTAGCCATATAGGCTGCAGAGTCTGGCATGTAGCTTAAAAAGCGCTCAACCCTGCCTTTAAATTTTTGATAAAACTGCCCAGCCATCATCTGGCTTAGATACTTGCTAAGCGCGCCTATTGGCTTGCTTATGCTCATTTCGTTGTCGTTTAGGATGATGACACAAGGATATTTTCTATCCCCCAGCTCATTTAGCGCCTCATACGCCATGCCGCCACTTAACGAGCCGTCACCTATGACAGCTACTGGCAAGCGCTCTTCATTTTTTAGTTTGATCGCCTTTGCAGCGCCAACTGCAAGCGATATGGACGTCGAGCTATGGCCCGCTACAAAGTAGTCAAATTTACTCTCGCTTGGTTTTGTGTAGCCGCTGATACCGTTAAATTTTCTAAGCGTATCAAATTTGTCCCAGCGCCCAGTTAGTAGCTTGTGCGCGTAGCTTTGGTGGCTCACGTCAAAAATAAATGGATCTTTTGTAACGTCAAAAATTTTATGCATCGCAACGATGATCTCGACTGCGCCGATGTTTGAGCTAAGATGGCCGCCATTTTTGCTAACGGTGGATAAAATTTTATCTCTGATGTCGTGGCAAAGCGCGTTTAGCTCATCGACATTTAGGCTTTTAACATCTTTATTCATTATTTACCAGCATTTTTAGCTTCTCAAGCCTTGTTTGCATCGTCGCATCGATGTTTCCACCCTCGCTTATTATCACCACACCACCTTTGCTTATGGCGTCATCAGCGCTTACTTTTACGCGTTCGTTTTTACTAAATTGCTCTTTTAGATAGTCGCTATCTTCTGGATTTACGCGAATTTCTATATTTTTTACGTCACTTAGCTCTTTTATAAGCGAATTTGCTAGGTGATGAGCGATCTGACTAGATGCGCTTGATACCTCTTTTTCTATCACCTCTTTTGCGATCTTTATCGCAGTTTGCCCAAGCTCTTCCTCACTCTTTTTCAAAAACTCATCAAATTTAATGCACTGCTCATCTAGCTTTGCAGCTGAAGCGCTAAATTTAGCCTCAAGCTCCTTTATCTTTGCCTCGTTTGCAGCGTTTGTTTGAGCTATGCCTTCGTTTTTGCCATCCTCTTTTGCACGGGCGATCTCAGCTTCAAGACGCTTTGCAAATTCACTCTCTTGATTTTCTATCTGCATTTGAAGTTTGATGATGTTGCTGCTTAGCTCATCTGTCTTTTTAAGTAGCTCCTCGACAAAACTCGAGTCAAATCCAGGCTGGTGAGCTTGACTATTTTGAGGTTGAGGCGCAAAGTGATTTTGCATATTTGGTTGCATTTGGTGAACTGGCTGGCTTTGCGGCGTGAAATTTTCACCACCTTGCTCTAAATTTTGCTCATTTAGCTCTTCACTAAGATTATTTTCTTCTATCAAAACAGGTGCGCTATCTTGGGCTCTTTCATTGCTCCCAAGCACCTTAAATCTATAATTTTCTATAAAGTGAGCCGGCGAGGTCTCACTTGTTATTACGCTACTTTTCATTCTATCATCTCATCTGCTTCGCCAACTTGGAAGACGCCCTGATCAGCTAGGCCTTGAACAACCTCAACGATGCGTCTTTGCGCCTCTTCAACATCTTTTACACGCACAGCGCCAAGGTATTGCATCTCCTCTTTAAAGGCTTCGGCTGCACGCTGAGACATATTTGATAAAAATTTATCTTTAATGCCATCGCTTGAACCCTTAAATGCAACCATAAGGTCTTTTTTATCGACATTTTTAAGAATTTCTCTAATCGCAGTTGCGTTAAGATTGATAATATCTTCAAATGTAAACATAAGCTCTTTGATCGTTGTGGCAAGCTTATCGTCGCTTTGCTCGATGCGCTCGATCGTGCTTTTGCTAGCTTTTTGGCCAAGTCTGTTAAGCACTTCTGCCACAGCTCTTGGGCCACCAACCTCGACCTTGTAAGATGTGAGGCTTTCAAGCTTGCCCTCAAGCACGGTTGAAACACGTTTGATGACTGATGGGCTGATCTCGCCAAGATTTGCCATCCTGATCACTACCTCGCTTCTTAGCTCATCTGAAAAGAAGCTTAGCGTCTCGGCAGCACTTGTTGAGTCCATGTGGGCAAGGATTAGCGCGATAGTTTGAGGGTGCTCTTTTACGATGAAGTCTGCAAGTTGCTGTGGCTTTATCTTATCAAGATAGCCAAAGCTCTTTGAGTTTTCCATGCTTTTAGCAAGCTTGTCTAAAATTTTCTGCGCAGCCTCTGGACCAAATGTGCGGTATAAAATTTCTTTTGCATACTCTAAGCCGCCACTTCTCATATATTGATTTGACTGCATGAGAGCGTAAAATTCTTCTAAAATGGCGCCTGCAACTTGTTTGTCTATATTTTTTGCAGTTGCTATGTAGCCTGAAATTTCAGTGATGACATCAACATCCATGTGAGAAAATATAAGAGCCGTCGCCTCTTCGCCAAGCTGTATTAGTAAAATAGCGATCTTTTCTGGCATCGAAAGATCGTCATATATCATCTTTTGCTTATCGGTTAGTTTTATAGACATCAAATTTCCTTACGCATGTTAAAGTCACTATCGTTTTTAACCATATCTTGGAGTAAATTTGAAATTTCCTCACTTCGCTCGGTGACTACTATCTTCATCTTTTCAAGAAGCACGTCGTATTTTAGCTCGTCCTCGTTAAATTCACCGCTAAGACCAAGCTGCTCCTCGACCTTCTTGCGAGCAGCTTTAAATTTCTCGAGCGTATCTTCAGCATCCACCTCGATATCTTCAAGATCGTCCTGGGCTTGCTCCTCTTCTTCTTTAGTCTCTTCAAGCATCTTTTGCATAAATGGCACGATAACTTTTTTGTAGAAGATGTAAAGTAGCAGTGCTGCAAAGATGTATTTAAGTAGCGGCAAGAAAGGCATCACGTAGTTATTCATAAAGCCATCCATCTTCTCGCCAGTGCTGACATCTTTGCCAGTTTTAAACTCGAAGTTATCTAAGCTTACCTCATCGCCTCTATTTTGATTGTAGCCGATTGATTGTTTGATTAAATTTGTGATTGACTCTCTTTGCTCTTTAGTAAGCGGGGCAAATTCAAGCTCGCCAGTTGGTTTGCCGTCTTTATCCTTTTTACTTTGATAAAGTCCGTCTATAACGACAGCTGCGCTTACTCTGTTTATGCTGGCAAACTGCCCTTTGACATTTGTCACTTTCTTTGAAATTTCGTAGTTTGTCTGCTGCGAACTTTTGTTGTACTGCTCTTTTAAAGTGCTGTCATCTAGCCCTTGAACAGGGCCTATGTTGCTAACTGCACCTGGTACGCCGCCTACTTCATTTGGAGCCGAGCCTTGGCGCTTTTCTTCGATGTTGCTCTCGCTTCTTACGACGTTATTTGGGTCATAAACCTCGCTTTTTGTATCTTTTTTATCAAAGTCAAAGTCGATATTTACCTTTGCTACGACCTTATCTGCCCCGCCCACGATAGGAGCTAGGACATTTACGATCTTTTGCTCATAATTATTTTCAAACTCGCGCTTATAGCGGATCTGCTGAGCTATGGCATCACTATCAAACTCTCCGTCTTCATCGCCAAGTGCGACGCCGTCTTGATTGACGATCTTTACGTTTTCGGTGCTTAAATTTGTAACAGAAGCAGCAACTAGGTTTTTAATGCCAAAAATTTGCTTCGCATTTAAACTAACCCCTGGCTTTAGCTCAACGACAATAGAAGCGGTCGGAAGTGCTTGTCTTTCAGTAAAGACGCTCTCTTTTGGTATGGCTATTCTTACGGTTGCTTTTTGGATAGATGAGAGGCTCTCGATCGTTCTAGCTAGCTCGCCCTCAAGCGCTCTTTGAAATTTAACTCTCTGCTCGGCGTCTGTTGCGCCAAATTCTTGCTTGTCAAAAATTTCAAAGCCGATCTTGCTCTCTTTTGGTATGCCAAGCGTTGCAACAGCGATACGCTCTTTATAAACATCGCTTGTTGGCACAAGGATAGTGCCTTCATTTGCTAGTTTATACTTTATGCCATCTTTATTTAGCTGATCAACTATTAAGGCTGAGTCGCTTGGGCTGATGTTTTCAAAAAGGACGCTATATCCTGCAAAGCTATCACTTTTACTTTTGTAAAGCGTTAAAAATACCAAAAAAGCCACTACTAAGACGATCGAGCTGCCCGCGACGATCTTTTGTTTTAGTGAAAGCTTTTGATAAATTTGACTTATTTGATGAAGTAATGCCTTAAAATCCATATCCCTACTTTAAAATTTGCTTTAACTCTTCAAAAACTCTATCGTTTTGCCATGCCTGACCGATGGTGATTCTCACCGCATTTAAGGCATAGCTTTTTAAATCTCGTAAAATTATACCTTTTTTTAGCATCTTTTCGCATATCTGGCTTGATTTTGGCTCGTTAAATTTAAATGTGATGAAATTTGTATAGCTTGGGATAAACTCTATGTCATTTTCCTTTGCAAATTCCTCATATCTCTTCATCTGCTCGAAGTTGTTTTGCATAGTTTTTTGCACAAATTCATCATCTCCAAGCGCCACTATCGCCGCTCTTAGGCTTGGAGTTGTGATGTTAAATGGAGCTCTTAGCTTTGAAAGAGCGCCTATGATCTCTTCATTTGCCACGCCGTATCCAACACGCATGCCACCAAGTGCGTAGGCCTTTGAGAAAGTGCCAAGATAGATGGCATTTTTAAATTTCACCACCTCGCTTGGCTTTATCTCTTTTTTGCTATCTTTAAATTTAGCAAATTCGTTGTATGCACAATCAAGCACGACAAGCGTGTTTTCACCAATGTTTTTTATAAATTTATAGACATCCTCGGCATCGATGCACTCGCCCAAAGGGTTGTTTGGCAAGCAAAGAAAAATGACTGAAATTTCATCTTTGTGCGCGTTATAAATTTCTAAAAACTCACTCAAATTATGCTCCACGCTCTTTGTGCGGTAAATTTTAGCCCCAGTTTGTTTTGCATAAATTTCATACATTGCAAATGTCACGCCAGCCATCAAAACGCCACTTTGCTTATTCGCCTTTGCGTGAAGTGCAAACTCTATGATCTGGTCGCTTCCAGAGCCGATAATTAAATTTTTGCTAGTTACGCCAAATTTCTTAGCCAGCCCATCTTTTAGCTCAAAGTAGCTATCATCTGGATAGAGATGTGCGTTTTTAGCGACCTCTTTTAGCGCCTCTTCTACGCGTTTGCTAGTGCCAAAAGGGTTTTCATTGCTCGCTAGCTTTATCACATCTTTTGCATCGATGCCAAACTCTCTAACTACAAGCTCGATCGGCTTTCCAGCCTCGTAATTTACTAGATCATCTAAAAAGTCATTAAATTTCATTACTCATCTCCGTTTAAATAGCTTCCAAGCCACGTTATCTCAGCACCGCTCTCTTTTGCGAGTTCAAAGGCGTTTTGCACCTTCTCATCGTCGATATGCCCTTCAAAGTCAAGGTAAAAAATTGACTTAAATTCGCGCTGTTTGATAGGACGTGACTCAAGTTTTGTGATATTGATATTTTCATTTTTAAAGATAGAAAGCAGATCAGCAAGGCGTCCTGGGCTGTGATCGGTCTTTGCAAGGATCGAAGTTTTCGAGTTTTCAACCTTGGCGTTTTTAAAATCGCTTAAGATCAAAAATCTCGTTCTGTTTGCCATATTATCTTCAATAGTTTCATAGACAATTGGCACGTTGTAAATTTTAGCTGCGATTTTTGAGCAAATGGCGGCTGATTCTCTATCCATAGATGCCATATATGCGGCTGCGGCAGTTGATTTGGCTGGAATAAATTCGACCTCATTTAGCAGGTGATCTTCTAAAAATTTACGGCACTGGTTGTAGCCTTGCGGATGCGAGTAAATTCGCTTTATCTCTTTTAAATTTTCATTTATACTAACAAAGCTGTGGTGGATATCTACGTAGAGCTCTGCCACTATCTTTATATCATCAAATTTACTCAAACAATCAAGCGTAGCTCCAACAGCACCTTCGGTGTTGTTTTCGATAGGCACGACGCCGTATTTCGCCTCTTTTTGAGCTAGCTTCGTAAAAACTGCCTCGATCGTAGCAAGTGGCAGATAGGCACTCATCGCGCCAAATCTACTCTGCGCTGCTTGATGCGTATAAGTACCCTCAGGTCCTAGATAGACGATCTTTTGAGGCATCTCTAAATTTCTACTAACAGCAAAAATTTCAAGATAAATAGCCTCGATCGCAGCCTTATTTAAGGCTTTTTCTTTGCTAAGGCTTGTTAAGCGGTTTATGATAGCTCGCTCACGCTCAGGGCGATATATAGGCGTCCCACTCGTTTGCTTTAGCTTGCCGATCTGCTCGACAAGCTTCATCCTCTCATTTAGTTTATTTAAAATGAGATCATCGATGCTATCGATCTCTTTTCTAAGCTCATTTAGCTCTTGCATCAGCGCTCTCCAAAAATTCTATCTCAGGTGCAACAACGTCCTCAAAGCACTCACGTCTTCTTATCAGCCTATCTTTGCCATCAAGCACGCAAACTTCAGCGGCTCTGTTTCTTGTGTTGTAGTTTGAGCTCATGCTAAATCCATAAGCTCCAGCCCCTTTAACCACGATGACGTCGCCACTTTCACACTCTGGTAGATTGATATCTTTTGCTAAAAAGTCGCCACTTTCACAAACTGGACCGACCACATCGCAAGTGCCTAAATTTTCATCCTTGCCATCGACAAAAATTTTGTGATGAGCGCCATAAAGGCTTGGTCTTATGAGATCATTCATCGCGCCATCAGTGATGACAAATCTCTTTTTGCCGTTAAATTTCTCATATAAAACGCTTGCGACAAAGTAGCCAGCATTGCCCACGATAAAGCGTCCTGGCTCGCAAACGATGGTCACATCTTGACCCTTTAGCGCGCCTAAAATTCCTTGTGCGTAGTCGTATAAATTTATCTCTTTTTCATCGTTATAGATGATGCCAAGTCCGCCGCCAACATCAAAAAATTTGATATCGATCTCAAGCGCTCTTAGCTCCCTTAAAAGCTCGCTAACGATCTTTGCAGCGTCTATTATCGGGCTTAGTGAAGTTAGCTGCGAGCCGATGTGAAAGTGTATGCCAGTTGGCTCAAGAAACTCTGAAGCTTTAGCGTGGATATACATCTTTTTAGCTGTTTCCGCATCGACGCCAAATTTGTTTTCATTTAGCCCTGTCGAGATATATGGGTGAGTTTTTGCATCAACGCCTGGATTTACCCTGATGCTAATCCTAGCCTTTAAATTTAGCTCTTTTGCGATGTTTTCAAGCCTTAAAAGTTCGGCAAAACTCTCGACATTTATCAGCAAAATTTCATTTTCTAAAGCCTCTTTTAGCTCTTCATCGCTCTTGCCAACGCCGCTAAAGATGATCTGATATCTCTTAGCACCTGCAAGAAGCGCTCTTTTGACCTCGCCGATGCTCACGCAGTCAAATCCAGCTCCAAGATCAGCCAGAAATTTTAAAACGCTTAAATTTGAGTTTGCTTTTACAGCGTAGCAAACTAGAGATTTTCTAGCGTAAAATGCGTTTTTTAGTGCCTCATAACGCTCTTTAATGTAGTTAAAATCATAAACGTAAAGTGGGGTTTTGTATTTGCTTGCAAGCTCTTTAAAATCCATAAAATAGCCTTTTTTAAAATGGCTTGATTTTACAAAAAAGTTGCCAAAATTTGGCTTAACGATGCGATTTTATGAGATAAATGGCGTATGCAAAAAGCAAAATAACAGGGAGAACCATGCCGATCTCTGGCAAGATGACTGAGGTTTGAGCAAATTTAGTTAAGATAAAGAGAAGTCCCCAAACTACGAGTGTTATCACAACAAAGATAAATGTTGAGAGTGCGAGGTTAAAAAACCTGCCAGTCACTGGCAAATGATAGTAGAAAATAAGCAATAAAAATGGCGCAAAAAATGGCGTGATGGCAAGGTTATAAAATGCCGTCCTTGCGCTATCAAGCCCTATGCCTTCGTTTTTAAATGTCTTTATAAAATTTATCGCATCAGGTATGTTAAATTTCGAGTTTTCAACGCTTGCAGCGCTCTCGATGCTCTTTGGCTTAAAGCCTCTTAACGCATCTAAATTTTCGCTTTTTACCTTGCTAAAGCCACTTTCGCCAAGCTCTAAGCTTTGAGGCAAAAAGGTCTGATTTACATCTTCTAAAACCCACTCATTGTCTTTAAATTTAGCGTGGTCGGAAAAGGTTGTTGAGAGCAGGTCAGTGCCATTAATGTCAAAAATTCTCACGTCATTTGACCTTTGCTTGGCTGAGTTTAGCTCTTTTATATAGATAAATTTACCTTCAAATTTCAAAAATGAGTCGTTTGTACTTTTTGAAAAAGCGGTGTTTTTTGCGATGCTTTTTTGATAGTCATGCGCATAAGCAAATGGCGTAAAATTTAGCCCAACGTAAAAAATCGTCACAAAAAGTGCGATAAGAAATGGCGGTAAAACGAGCTTGTTTTTGCTGATACCAAGAGCATAAAAGCTAATTAGCTCGTTTGAGCGAACCATATTTACATGCAAAATTATTAGCGCAAAAATGAGTGAAAGTGGCAAAACGTAGCTAATGGCACTTAGCGCAGTAAGGCCAACGTAGAGTAGCTGAAGGTTGGCAGATGGCGGCAGATCTTTTAAATTTGTAAGCAGATCAATGCCAACATAGAATAGCTCAAGCGCTAAAAATACGATAAGAAAAGATTTTATATAGACCCAGCCAACGTATCTGGCGTATAGTTTCATTTGATAAGACCTTTTTTTACCGTAAATTTTTGTGAAATTTCGTTGATGTCGCTCTTTAGCAGCTCGCAAACTGCATTTTTTGTATAGGACAAAATTTCATCTAAAGCCTTTTTCTCCTCGTCGCTAAACTCGCCAAGGACGAAATTTTTAGCATCACCCTCATGTCCGATACCAACACGCACTCTTTCATAGTCGTTGCCTATTAGATTATCGATCGATTTTATGCCGTTATGTCCGCCGCTACTGCCGCCTTTTTTAAATTTAACCGCGCCAAAACTAAGGTCAAGATCGTCGTGGATGACGATTATCCTATCTGGTTTATAAAAGTCTTTTACCGCTTTAACACTTTGACCTGAGAGGTTCATAAAGGTTGTTGGTTTTAGCAAGATAATGTCGTTAAATTTAAAAACTTCGCCTTGAAATTTAGCTGAGCTAACATCTTTGAAATTTGAGTCTTTTAGGAGGTCTATAAGCATAAAGCCTATGTTGTGTCTAGTGTTTTCGTATTTGGGGCCAGGATTTCCCAGCCCCGCTATTAGTGTCACAAAAGCCCTTTTTATTTAGCTTTAATAACTCCAAGTACCGCAACACGGTCAGCGTCAATGATAGTAACGCCTTTAGGAGCTGTGATATCACGAACCAAAATCGTATCATCAATGTCAAGTTTGCTTACATCAACGTCAAATGAATTTGGTAAATTTTCAGCCGTGCATTTTACGCAAAGACGTCTTTTTGACTGGATCAAAACGCCCTTATTTTTAAGACCAATAGGTGTTCCAACTGGCTTAACTGGGATCATATATTTTGATAAAACGCCTGGAAGTGCTACTTTTAGATCTACGTGTTTAAGATCGCTTGTAACAACATCTCTTTGGTAATCAACAATAACGACATTATAAACTTTTCCGCCTACTTTTACATCAAAAGCAAGGCTCTCTTTTTTGCGTGCTTCTTTTATAAAGTCATTGACTTTAAAAGCAGCTGCAACATTCTCTAATCCCTTGCCATAAATGTTGGCGATTAGATAACCATCTCTTCTCAAAGCCTTCGCAGACTTCTTACCGATACTCTCTCTAACGATTCCTTCTAACATCGTTTTCCTTTCATAAAAAATAGGTGCTGATTTTATCTAATGCTTTATAAATTTCACATAAAGCTTATTAAATTTCTTTAAGCGCGATCACTTCAGGTTGATCTTGTTTGCTTTGAGGTTTACCAAAATTTACACCATTTTCAAAGCTAAAACCTGCTACATTTGAGCTTTTTATCTTAAGCTGCAAATCGCCCCTGTTGCTAGCATTATCAAGCGCCACTTCGGCACTAATTATCTTATTTTCATAAAGTTCAAGCAGGTGCTGATCAAAGGTTTGCATGCCGTAAGTATTTTTTGACTCAGCTATGGCAAGATCGATCTCATCAAATTTCTCTTCAGATATGAGCTCTTTTATGCGGGTATTTTTTCTCATGATCTCGACTGCTGGGCGTCTTGTGCCAAAAAGCGTCTTAACTAGCCTTTGTGAGATGACGCAAGCAAGCACTGAAGAGAACATAAGGCTGACCTTATCTCGCTCGCCTTGCGGGAAGCTATTTACTATTCTATTTACGCTCTCTTTTGCATCAAGCGTGTGAAGTGTCGAAAGCACCAAGTGACCAGTCTCAGCAGCTCTAATGGCAGTCTCAATCGTCTCAAGATCTCTCATCTCACCTACCAAAATGATGTCAGGATCTTCTCTTAATGAAGCCCTTAGTGCATCTGAGAAATTTAGCGCATCTGCCCCGATAGAGCGCTGGTTGATTATACTTTTATCGTCGTTAAATACGTATTCGATCGGATCTTCGATAGTCACGATGTGCGATCTTTTTGTCTGGTTTATGAAATTTATCATGCTTGCAAGCGTTGTCGTCTTGCCACTTCCAGTTGGGCCAGTCACTAGGATGATGCCACGAGTGGTCTCGGTGCAAATTTTTTCTATCACGCTTGGTAAATTTAGATCTTTTATAGTTGGGATTTTTGTTGGAGTGACACGAAAGACAGCAGAAATTCCATTTATCTGCAAAAACATATTTACACGAAAGCAGTACTCATCATTTAGTTTATAAGAAAAATCGATATCTTTTTTATCCATAAACTCATCAAATTTAGCCCCCAAAAGCTCATTTGCGATAGCTACTGCGTCACTTGGGTCTAAATTTTCTTCACTAAGTGGCATGATCTCACCATTAAATCTGCCATAAACAAGGCTTGCGGACTTTAGATGAAGGTCGCTACCACCTTTATCCACTAAAGAACACAGATATGAGTCTAGGTCTTTTTTGGTCATTAAAGTGATTTCATAATGTCGTCAAATGCCGCAACAAACTGCTTTAAGCCGTCATTTAAAAGCTCTTTATAAGTAGCATTTATATCGATATCATTATTTTTTATGATGTGAAAAAAGCTTGAGATATTCTCTTTGCTAGGGGCATTTTTTGCCTCAGCTTTTTCTTTTATAAATTCTTTTATCGTATCTATCGGAGCTGTGTTTATAGAGTTTTTATACATTAGCTCCCTAACGTAATAATCCCCTCTTAAGCCACCACCTTTTACGCCAGTGCTTGCAAAAAGTGTCCTTACGTTTTCTAAGCCAAAATCCTCAATGATATGATAGATATTTGCAGCGTTCATTATGCCGATCTGCCCTGTTGGTAGACTCTTTGCAGCCATTGTCTCATCAAGCTTTCTATCAAATCTACTAACAAAAACACTGATCACACCTTTTGGCATCGTCGTATCCACAAAGCGGCTTGCATAAGCCTTACTGCCCTCTTTAAAAGCCTCTAGGCAGTTTTTAGCCTGATCTGGCGAGAAAATGAGCGTCGCATTTACGCTAATACCTCTTGCCATAAGCGCGCTCATCGCTTCATAGCCCTCTTTTGTGGCTGGAATTTTTATCATTACATTTGGCATTGAGATAAGATTGTGAAGCCTAATACCCTCTTCTATCGTCGCAGCTGTTTCACCACTTAAATTTGGATCAACCTCGATACTAACAAAGCCATCATCGCCATTTGCGTAGTTTTTTAGCATTTTACATGCGGCGATCTTGATATCTTGGGTCGCTAAAATTTCATAGAGGTCTTTTGGGTGACGCTTGTTGCTATTTTGTATGATCTGTTTGTAAGCAGGTGATGCAAAAGCTGTTTTAAAGATAGCTGGGTTGCTTGTAGCTCCGTTTATAACGCCTTTTTCTAATAAAGAGTTGAGTTCGTTTTGTAAAAAATCTCTCTCTATAAAGTCGCACCAAAGAGAAAATTTAGCTTCATTGTCATACATTTTTTCACCTTATATATTTTAAAATTTCACGCAGATCCTTGACATCCACGCAATGCGTCGCCTCTTTTTTTAAAATTTCTTTCGCACAAAAGGCAATTTTTAGATCACATTTTCTAAACATTGACACGTCATTAGCTCCGTCGCCAACGCACATGATCTCACTTTTATCTAAATTTAATAGCCCCTTTAAGCGATCTATCATTTCGCCTTTTGAGCTACCAAACATCATCTCTCCGCCAACTTCACCTGTTAAAATTCCATCTTTGTGGTGCAAGATATTTGCAAAATTTGCATCAAATTTAAGTTTTTCTTGCATCTTATCAGTTGCGATGTGAAAACCACCACTAAAGACCACAACCTTTATACCTTTTTGCTTTAGAGCAGCTATAAGCTCGCTAGCTCCTGGCATGATGGGTAAATTTTTACAAATTTCATCTGCTTTTGAAAGTGGCATTCCTTTTAAAAATTTTACTCTTGCTGTAAGACTTTCAAAAAAATCAAGTTCGCCGTTCATCGAACGCTTCGTTATACTAGCCACCTCATTGCTGGCGTTATTAGCGGCGGCGAGGATATCAATTGTCTCGCCGTCCATTATCGTAGAGTCAAAGTCAAAAACACAAAGTTTTATCAAGCTATGCCCTAAAAATCACGCTTTAAAAGGCTCTCAACCTTTAAAATCGTAAGGATATTTTGATCGCGTTTGCCGATACCATATATCATGCCTTTGTCTTTTACCAAAGTCTCTGGCGGCGGATCGATCCTGTTGCGGTCTATCCTGATAGCCTCCGTCAAACGGTCTATCACGAAGCCTGCGATATTATCCTCATCTTTCATGACGATATATCTTGTATTTGAGCTTTGTTTTGTAACATTTAGTGAAAAACGTTTTCGCAAATCAATAAGCGGGATAACGTTTCCACGTAGGTTAAAAACACCAAGAACATAGTCAGGCACGCTAGGAACACGGGTGTATTCGATAGGCTTGATTATCTCTTGGATATTTAAAATAGGTATCGCATACTCTTCCTCGCCAACAACAAAGCCTACAAGTTGGACTATATCTTCGTTGTTTTTTATCTCAGGCTCGTCAATTTGCTGTTTTTGTTTGCTTAAAACTTGGTTTAGTTTATCATTCATCGCCTAACCCCTAACCTAATTTAATATTTTTTCTAACAACGTTTTCAAGGTATTCTGACGAATATGGTTTTGTGATATATTCTGTCATACCAACCTCTACTCCGCGCAATCTATCAGTTTTAGACGTTCTTGATGTTACTGCTATTAGCGGTAAAGTGCGATACTTAGAGTATTTGCGAATTTCACCAGCTAGAGTATATCCGTCCATCCTTGGCATCTCAATATCAATGAGCACCGCATCAAATGCATGCTCGCCTGATTTAATTATATTGAGTGCTTCTACTCCGTTAGTTGCTTCTATTATTGTGACGCCGATTGGCTCAAGCGATTTTTGCATGATGGTTCTATCCATCTTAGAGTCATCAACGATTAGGACCTTATAATCGCTTGGTTTCTCTTTTGCTTTAGTGCTATCTTCCATTTCGGCTCTAATATTTACCTTAATATCCTTTGCCATCTCCATCATAGCACCAACGTCTATGATAAGAGTTACGCGGCCATCGCCTCTAATAGTAGCTCCAGCGATGCCTGGGATATTTTGTAGATAATCACCCATTGACTTAATAACGATCTCTTCTTGACCAACTAATGTATCTACAATGATACCCAGTTTTGCCTCAGCAACGCCGATGATAACGACGTAAGTTTGATCTCCACCGTCAAAGACTTTATTGACACCAAAGACATCCGAAAGTCTAACAAGAGATAAGACCTCATCTCTTAGTCTTAAAACGTTTTTACCATCGATCGTGTAAATATCATCGATCGGCACCCGAACAGTCTCAAGAACGCTCGCAAGTGGTATCGCATAAAATTCCTCTTGTGTTCCAACAAGAAGTGACTGAATGATCGCAAGTGTGAGTGGAATTTTAAGCTTCATAACCGTGCCTTTTCCAACTTCACTCTCGATATCAATGATACCATTTAGTTTTTCGATATTTGTCTTAACAACGTCCATACCAACGCCACGACCAGATACGTTTGTAACCTTCGCTGCAGTTGAAAATCCTGGCTTAAATATAAGACCAAACGCCTCTTTCTCACTCATCGCATCAGCTTCACGCTCAGTGATGATGCCTTTTTCTATAGACTTAGCTTTAAGCATATCAGCATCCAAGCCCTTACCATCATCAACTATCTCAACAACGATATGGTTGCCCTCGTTGTAAGCTTTTAGCTGAACAAGGCCTTTTTCAGGTTTGCCCATTGCCTTTCTTGTCTCAGGGTCTTCGATACCGTGGTCGCATGAGTTTCTGATGATGTGAACTAGCGGATCGCCGATCTCTTCAACGATTGATTTATCAAGCTCAGTCTCTTCACCTGAAATTTCAAGGTCGATCTGCTTACCAAGCTCACGGCTAAGATCGCGTATCATACGTGGGAATTTATTAAAGACTTTTGCTATTGGAAGCATTCTTGTCTTCATAACAGCTAGCTGGATATCAGTCGTAACTAGACTTAGGCTTGATACTACTTGATTTAGCTCTTCAAGGAATTTCTCGCCCTCATATCTCTCTTCTACGTCATCATAAATTTTTAACAAGCGGTTTTTGCCAAGGACAAGCTCGCCGATTAAATTCATCAAGTGATCAAGTCTTTTTACTTCAACACGTATCGTTTGCTCTTGTGCTACTGCACTGCTGCTACTAGCTGCTGGTACTTTTTTATCTGCATCTCTTTCTCTACTAGGAGCTGGCTTAGGTGCAGGTGCTTGTGCAGCGCTAGCAGCTGGTGCTATCTCTTCAGGAGATTTTGGAGCTATGCCTTTTGAAGCACGTCTTGCTTGATCTTCTGCTTTTCTAACTTTTAAGAGTCTCTCTATCTCAGCTTCAACCTCAGAGTCACTTAGCTTTGAAAGCTCAGCATCGCTTACTTCAGGAGCTGCTTCTTCAGCTGGTGCGGCAGGTTCTGGCTCTTTTACTGGCTCAGGAGCTGGTGCTGCTGCTGGAGCTTCTGGGGCTGCACTTGGGGCTTCACCTTCAGAAATTTGTGTCAGACTAGCGCAGATATTTTTGATATCAATGCCAGCGGCTGCGTCACTACCATTATCTCTAATGCTCTCAAGTAGTCCTTTCATCATATCAACTGACTCAAGGACAACGTCCATGATATCTGGAGTGATCTTTAGCTCGCCTTTTCTAGCTTTGTTTAAAACATCCTCCATGTGGTGAGTAAGCTCTGTTAAAACATCAAAATTTAAAAAGCTTGAGCTACCTTTTACTGTGTGAGCAACACGGAAAATTCTATTTAAAAGCTCCAAATCTTCAGGATTTGCCTCTAGCTCAACAAGGTCATGGTCTATCTGCTCAATAAGTTCGAAAGCCTCTATTAAAAAGTCTTCCATTATTTCTTTCATATCATCCATACTTCACCTCACTTCGCAGATTTAGAATGTGCTTCAATCACTTTTAGCACCTCTTGATAAAATACACCAGCATCAAATTTTGTAAGATACGCAGCGCCACCAGCTTCTTTACTCTTAACCTCACTAAATTCGTTGCTTAATGAAGAGTTAAACACAACTGGAACATCTTTAAATCTATCATCATTTTTAATAGTTGAAGCAAAGCGGTATCCATCCATTTGTGGCATTTCGATATCACTTAAGATAACTCTAAGCTCTTTTGTTAAGTTATCTCCATATCTTTGATAAAGCTCCTCCATCCTCTCTAAGCCCTCAACGCCGTTTTTAGCTTCAACCACGCTAAGGCCCATCTTCTCAAGTGCATCTTTTACTAGCTTTCTAGCAGTTGAGCTATCATCTAGAACCAAAGCAGCACCTTTGATCTTTTGATCGTCTGTTACGTCAAATTCGATCTTTGGTGAGTAAATTCCTAGCTCTTCAACGATGCTTTCAAGATCAAGGATAAGAAGTACTTCGTCGTTTTCTATTCTCGTTACACCTGTGATCTTGCCCTTATCTAGAGTACCAGCTCCAGCAGCAAAATTTGCAGGCTCTATGTCTTTCCAGTTTATACGTCTGATCCTCTTGGCCTCATGGACGATAAAACCGATCAATATACCGCTAAATTCAGCGATAATAACACGTGGTTTTATGACGACACCCTCAGTTGGCTCGATGATATTCATCCATCTTGCCAAATTTATAACAGGGATAACCACACCTCTTAAATCAAAAATTCCCTCGATATACTCGGGAACGCCAGGAAGCTCGGTAAGATTTGGCATCTTAATGATCTCCCGCACCTTTGCGACATTGACTCCGTATATTCCTTCATATACTTTGTTTTCGGCCTTTTTAAAGATACGAAAATCAACAAGTTCCATCTCGTTTGAGCCCGTTTTTAGTACGTTGTCTCCAAACATCAATGTCCTTTCAAACTCATTTTGAGCAAATTCAACTTTTGCTGGGCGTATTCTACAACAAAATAACTTTGCTCGCATGCAAAACAAGGTAAATTTATATAAAATCTATCGTAAATATCAAATAGCTCACCTTGATGATAGTGTCCCTCTATCACTATACTTGCGTCAAAGCCCTGCAAATGCTTGCTCATTAGCTCCTTGAAGTTTAAAATTTTATAGTGCAGATTTTTCTTAATAAGTTTAGCTAGTATCGCTTTTGAAATTTTAAAATCCAAAATTTTATCAAGCGCGTTCATAAATTTCAAAAACCATCTAAGCCTTAAAAACCTAAGCGCATACTTATCTATAAAAGGTAAAAATATATCGCCATGCGCGATCTGGACGTGCTCACCGCCTATAGTTCTAAATTTCACTGGCTGAGCGCAAATGTCATAAACCTTTACCCCTTCAAAGCTTAGCCTCTCGCCTTTGTCCCAAAAATCTCTAGTTTTATTAAATAAATTTGAAAGCCTAAAATCGTGGTTGCCCTCGAAGTAAAAAATTTCCACCTTTTGTGAAATTTTATTTATAAGACTTAAGTGCTCAGCGTAAAATTCTCTTGTATATTCGCCCTCGCCCGTTAAAAAATCAAATATATCACCAAGCAAGAAAATCTGTGGCGGCTCTTTGATCTCTCCGCTATCGACAGCGCGCAAGAATTTCAAAAATCCATCGCGGTTTATGTTTTCATGCGCATCAGCCAAAAAGATCGCGCCTTCTTTTATAACGGGGGCATATAGATATTCGCTCAAATTTTACCTTAATTAAAAATTAGCAGAGCCAAAAAGCAGTTTTAGCTCTTTGCCTCATCTTTTTAGTCAAATTTTATAGGTTTGTAGCAGATATTAACGATCTCAACGTCGCTTCTGCCTTTTGGTAAATTTAGCGCGACCTCATCGCCCTCAGCCTTGCCTAAAAGCTGCTTTGCAAGAGGTGAGTTTATCGAGATATAGCCCTTGTCTAGGTCACTTTCGCTAACACCAACTATCGTGTAAGTATGCTCAACCTCAGTCTCTTCGTCCATTATCGTCACACTTGAGCCAAACCTCACCCTATCATGCTCGTAGCTACTTGGATCGATCACTTCTGCGTTTGCCAAAAGTGCGCTAAGCTCAGCTATCCTAGCGTCTATAAAGGCTTGCTTCTCTTTTGCTGCGTGATACTCAGCATTTTCTTTAAGATCGCCGTGGCTTCTTGCGATGTCGATCTCTGTTACGATTTGAGGACGCTGCACCAGTCTTAGATCCTTTAGCTCAGCTTCTATCTTCTCGTATCCGTGCATTGTCATTGGTTCACTCATTTTTTACTCCATATTTTTTAAAATTTTTACTACATTTTTACTGCTGCCATGCCCTAAGTAAGCCCGTAGCTCATCGCAGCCTTTTAAGAATTTTTGCCTATCACAGCTCTCATAAGCTTTTAGCAAATTTTCAGCCGTTGCAAATTCTTGGATAAATTCCTCATGAAGCGGCTCTTTGCCCATGAAGTCAAACATTATATTTGCAAGTCCCGCGTGCTTAATCTTTACAAATTTTCTAGCGATGAAAACATCTATCGCTTTTGCCTTGTATGCTAGCACAAATGGCGTGCCAATGAGCGCTGCTTCAAGCGTAGCCGTTCCAGAGCATACAAAGGCAAAATCGCTCTCATACAAGGCTTCAGGCGTGTTTGAGACGATATCAAAATCGCTCACATCGCCATAAATTTCACCCACTTTATCAAGCAAAAATGGCGGCACGACAAGAAGCCTCTTGGCATCTATTTTTTTAGCAAGCTCTCTATAAACTGGCATCAGCCTTGAAATTTCTGACCTTCTTGAACCTGGCAGAAAAGCCACTTTGCCGCTGCTACTTAGGCTAGTTTTTTTAAGCTTTATCTCATCCATCAAAGGATGTCCAACATAGGTCGATCGGCTATAAAATTTCGCATCAAATGGCAGGATCGAAGCGAGGTTGTCACAATACCTCTCCACTACGCTCACTCTTTTTGGCTTCCACGCCCAAACTTGAGGCAAGATGTAGTATGTCACGGCCGCCTTTGCCCCAGCCTCTTTTATAGCCTTTGCAAGCGGCAGGTTAAAGGCTGGACTGTCGATTAGCAGCACCGCATCAGCCTCTTTTGCCATCTGGCTCATCACTTTCATCGCCTTTTTTGCTTTAAAGATGAGCGGCAAAACCTCGACAAAGCCCATCGCTGAAAACTCGCTGCTTTTCATATATGGCGTGCCAAGCTCTTCGCTAAAAATTCCCATTAGCTCAAATTCGCCCTCAAAATTTTTCAAAATTTCTTTTAAATGCAAATTTGCCGATGGCTCAAGAGCGGAGACTAAAATTTTCATTTACACACTTTCATCAGGTCTTTTTTTGGGGGCATTATACGCAAAAATTCTTTAAAATTTTAAGAAAGCTGTGATAAAATCCAACCCTTTAAAGGATAAAATTTGAAAGAAATTTTGATAACAAATGACGATGGATTTGAGGCGACTGGGTTGTTTGCCTTAAAAGAAGCTTTGTGCGAGCTAGATGGCGTAAATGTCACGATCGTAGCTCCAAGCTCTGAAAAATCAGCCTGCGCTCACTCGCTAACTCTCACAAGGCCGCTTAGATTTATAAAACTTGATGATAACTTTTTTAAACTTGACGATGCAACGCCTAGCGACTGCGTATATCTCGCACTTCACGCACTTTATAATAAAAAGCCAGATCTAGTGATAAGTGGCATAAATCACGGGGCAAATTTGGGCGAGGACATCACCTACTCTGGCACGTGTGGAGCGGCGATGGAGGGCGTTTTGCAGGGCATTAGAAGCATCGCTTTTTCGCAGTTTTATGAAAACAACTCACTAAATGAACTTGGCTTTGAGCTAGCAAAAGAGGTGGTGAAATTTATCACTCCAAAGGTGCTAAATGATGAAATTTCGCTAAATCCAAGGGAATTTCTAAACGTAAATATCCCAGCTAGAACTAGCAAAAATTTCAAAGGTTACACCGTCGTGCCAGCTGGCAAACGCACTTACGCCACGCATGCCATGCTTAATCGCAATCCAAGAGGCATCGAGTACTACTGGCTTGGAAATGCCGCACTTGAATACGAAAAAGGTGAGCCAAGCGACATCAGCAAGGTAAATGAGGGCTTTGCCACTATAACGCCCATAAAACTAAATATGACTTCATACGAGAGCTTGGAGAGCTTAAAAGGGAAATTTGATGCAAAATGATAGATTTACAAGGATAAGATGGCTCTTTGGTGAGGATGGTTATAGTAAGCTTCAAAGCGCAAAAGTGCTAGTTTGCGGAGCTGGAGGCGTTGGCGGGATGTGCGTGGATGTGCTCGCTAGAAGCGGAGTTGGACATATCACGCTGATAGACAAAGACATCTTTGATGTGACAAACCAAAACCGCCAAATTTATAGCGAAAACGTGGGTGGCGTAAAGGTGGAGGAGTTTGCCAAAATTTATCCTTGCGTCACACCTATGCAGACATTCATCACACCTGAGTTTGTTGCTGGATTTGACTTTAGCAAATTTGACGTGGTGATCGATGCGATCGATGATATCGCTGCCAAGATCGCCCTTGCAAACGCAGTAGATCCTAGCAAATTTATAGCCTCGATGGGTGGTGCAAAAAGGGTCGATCCTACAAAAATAAAGGTGGCTAGCGTTTGGAAAACCTCGGTCGATCCACTAGCTAGAAAATATAGATATGAGCTAAAAAGATCGGGTTTTATCGGAAATTTCGACGTAGTTTTTTCGGTCGAAGAGCCACTTTGCAAACCGCTTGGAAGCTTCATGGGTGTGACTGCCTGCTTTGGGCTAAATTTAGCCTCACTAGCTGTTAAAAAGATAGTTGAACAGTAAGTCTAAATTTACACTCCGAGCTAAATTTCAAATTAGAGCTGACATTTTTGATAAATTTAATAGCCAGCTATGCAAAATCTAAATTTAACAATCTGCGATGAGCATTTATAAATTTTAAAAAATTCGTGAACGAGTAATTTTAGTAGTCAATTCTCGCGAGTGAATAAGATTTTAAAATTTGCAAAGACAGCTTGATTAAATTTGTAAATTTCTTTTTATTCAAAAGGGGAGACAAGGTGTCTTGAATTACGGTCTGCTTGCAGTACGAGCTTGCGAAGCAAAGAAGCTCACTTCCCCCTTAACAATCCCCTAACCCATACAACGTTCAAGGTGGCATGCTTCAGTGCTTCGCACTGCATGCAGTTAAAAACTCAAGCAAATTTAAAATTTCATGAACGAGTAATTTCGGCTCTAAAATTTGAGCTAAGCTGTAAGCGAAGCCAAATTTTAGTAGTCAATTCTTGCGAGTGAATGAAAGTTTAAAAATTTATAACTACGAACTAAAAAATATTTAATTTTTACAAAAATGTTCAAGCAAATTTTAAAATTAGAGCTGGTATATCACGTCTTTAAATTTAGTACTAAACGATGTGCAGCCTAAATTTAGTAGTCTGCTAAGGCAAGTGAATAAGATTTTAAAATTTGCAAAAGTAGATTTTTATAAATTTAAATTTTTTATCAAAAAGGGTGACAAGGGGGCTTGAATTTTGCTTCTCAGGCTCGCAACTGCAGAATAGACACTAAATCACGTCTACTTGCAGTTACGAGACGAAGCCAGAGCAAAAACCTCTCGCACCTTCCAAATGCATGCTTTAATGCTAGTGCATCGCAAACCACAACAAATTTCTATTTTAAAATATAGCTTTAAATTTATAAGTCCTAAATTTTAATAAGTAGTTTAAATAAATAAAAATTTAAAAATAGACGCAAAGTTTACATATTTATCTAATTGTATTTGCTGTTTTTACAACCAAATGCGATTTAACATTTAAATTTTATCTCATCTTTTTTATATTTTTTAAGTAGCTCGTTTATCTGGTTTTGAAATTTCCCCCACCTTGCTTCGCTGCCATGCTTTACGAAGAGCCTTTTGGCATGAGAGATCAAAATTTCACATTTATCTTTTATCAAAAGATATTCGTAGAGTTGATTTATCGCTGCAAGGCCGTTTTGTTCGAGCATTAGCTCTATTAAATTTTCCTCCGAGCTATTTTGCTCGAAAAATTTAAAAACAAAGCCAAGATCGTTTGCTACATTTTCATAAATTTTAGCCACGTCACTATCTGGCTCTAGCTCGTAGTATGCAGCAGATGTGCGAGTGATTTCATGTGCTCTAGCTCTGTAATGGCACTCATACTCTTTTGGCTTGCTAAGCGCTTCTTTGCCAAGAGTAGCCTCTATAAAAGGGGCGTAAATGCCGCAATTTATATAAAATCTTGTGCGCTCTGAGCTATTGCCGCTGCTTTTTTGAAAATTTACAACGTAGATAAAATTTGGAGTATTTTTGTAGAAATTTAAAGCGCTCTTGCTAAAGCCATTATCCTTAAATAGCGACTTTAGCAGAGCGATAAGCTCGTCAAATTTCTCTTTCATAAATTTAACGTGCCAGATGTATTGTTATTTATTTGCGCGCTCGATATATTCGCCACGAACTGTATCAACGCGGATAACCTCGCCTTCTAGTACGTGAAATGGTATCTGAACTACCGCGCCACTCTCAAGAGTAGCTGGCTTTTTGCCACCTTGTGTGTCACCCTTGAAATTTGGTGGAGTCTCAACTATCTTTAGCTCGACTACCTGTGGCACTTCAACGCCGATAGCATTGCCATTGTGAAATAAAATTTCAACCATCATGCCATCGATCATCCATTTTTTAACATCACCCACGTCCTCATCGCTGATCGCAACTTGCTCGTAAGTAGTCGTGTCCATAAACTGGCAGAACTCGCCGTCGTCATAGAGATACTGCATCTCTTTCTCTTCAAGATGCGGCTGCTCGCACTTGTCACCTGCGTGAAAAGTCTTTTCAAGAACCTTTCCATCGACAAAAGATTTGATCTTTGCACGAACAAAAGCTGCACCCTTGCCCGGTTTAACGTGTTGATATTCTACGATTTTATAAGGAACGCCATCGATCTCGATCTTTAGTCCCTTTTTTAGATCGCCCATTGAATATGAAGCCATTTTTTATCCTTTCGTAATTTGTTATATAACTGCGTATTGAGCCCAAACACAAGCTTCAAGTGCGTTTAATCTCTCTAGCGTTTCTGTTTTTATATGTTCATCAACCAAGATGACCGCAAGCGCCATGCCGTGCTCATCTCTGCCAAGTCGGAAGTCTGCGATGTTTATCTTCTCATCAGCCAAAATTTTACTGATCTGAGCGATAACGCCTGGTACGTCGTGGTTTTTGAAGATGATCATCTTGCCTTTTGGCTTGAAGTCAGTCTTAAAGCCATTTACAGTCACGATGCGTTGCTGATTTTCACCAAAGACCGTGCCGCCAACACTTACGATGCCATTTTCAGTAGTAATTCGAACCGTGATCTTATTTTTAAAGATACTATCTCCACCTGTGCTAGTTTCAGTAGTTATGCCTTTTTCGTCGCATAAAAATTTAGCATTTACATAGTTTATCGCGTCGCCAAGACTCTCTTTTAGAGCGCCCACTATGGCAAATGTCAGCATTGAATTTGCATATTCGCTAATCTGTCCGTGAGTCTCTATACGAATAGCCTTGATAGCGCTTTTGTTTATCTGAGCTGCAAGAAATGCCATCTTGCTTGTAAGATCAATATAAGGCTCAACAAACGGCGGTAGATCTTCTGTTTTTATAGGTAAATTTAAAGCGTTTGGATAGCTTATGCCACGTGCTGCTGATATAGCCTGCTCGACTGCCTCTACTGCGATGTTGCGCTGTGACTCAAGGGTGTTTGCCCCAAGATGTGGAGTGACGCTTACATTATTTAGATCAAGAAGCGGATGACTTGTTGCTGGCTCTTTTGTAAAAACATCGATGCCAGCAAAAGCTACCTTGCCGCTTTTTAGCCCCTCATAAAGCGCCTCTTCGTTATAAAGGCCGCCCCTAGCGCAGTTTATAAGTCTTACGCCATCTTTCATCTTTGCTATCTCTTTAGCGCCGATCATATCGGTTGTCTCTTTGGTCTTTGGAGTGTGGATCGTGATGAAGTCACATGCCAAGATGTCATCAAAATTTTTAGTATAAGTGCCACCCATATCGATGACCTTAGATGGATCGATGTATGGATCGTAGGCAATGATATCCATGCCAAAAGCTTTAGCACGAGCTGCTACTCTTGAGCCGATGTTGCCAAAGCCGATCACGCCTAGTTTTTTCTTAAACAGCTCAACCCCATACCACTTCTCACGCTTCCAAATTCTATCTAGCTTTAGATCGTTGTGAGCGTATTCAAGTGATCTTGCAGCTGCTAGCATGTGAGCCATGGTTAGCTCAACTGCTGCGATAGTATTTGCGGTTGGGACGTTCATAGCGATGATGCCTCTTCTTGAACAACCATCTATATCAACATTATCCACGCCAACACCAGCTCTAACGATAGCTTTTAGTTTTTTACCGGCTTCTAAAAACGCCTCATTTACCTCAGTCGAGCTTCTAGTGATCGCCACATCAGCCTCACCTAAAATTTTTAAAAGCTCGTCTTTTGGAGTATTAACTGCGTCTATTATATTTATATCTTGCTCTTTTTTTAAAAGCTCAAAACCTACTGGGTGTATCGCGTCGCAAACAATGATAGTTTTCATAATTTTACCTCTCTCACACTTGAGTGGATATCGTAAACCCTTAGCTGCAAAATGATATTTTGCAAAAGCCTTGAGTCTTGGGTATTTAAAAAGATCTGGCTTTTGGCGCCATCCTTTACAACAGTGAAATCAACCTCGCTATTTCTTAAAGTCTGCATCAAGCAGAACATAGAGTAGATGTCGTTTTTATCTATCAAAAGTTCGTATGCTGTGATCTTTGGCTTTTCTATCTTAGGTCGGTTGTATTCTATAAAAATTTCATTTACGGGCAATACGTAATCTTTTTTCTTAATAGTTGCCAGCTCGTTGATCCAGTTTTCACTGCCGGCTGTGTTTTTGGTTATATTTTGCTCACTTGTAATATTTTTTTCAGTAGTTTGGCTGAAATTTACGCTTGCAAATTTAACAAGATAAACTCCAACCAAACCTAACATCACAAAGAGCAGAACAACTACTAATAAAAGCGTGCGTCTGCCCATTTATACTAGCGTAATTGTTCTTTTATGATGTCGCCAAGTGTTACTTTGTCGTCGTTGTCGTTGATCTCATTTAACACTTCACGCTCTTTTTGTTTTGCTAAACGGCGTATGCTTAGGCGAATTCTATTTTTCTTCTCATCAATAAATGCAATAGCAGCTTCGATCTCATCGCCAATTTTTAGTGTGCTAGCATCTACGCTACCTAGATCTTCTTTGCGGATTAACGCATCGACATTATCGCCAAGCTCAACAAACACGCCAAAATCTTTAATGTCACGGATCGTTCCTTTTACGATGTCGCCTACACTAAATTTATTAGCAAATGCTTGAACTGGGCTTTGTTTTAGATCTTTTAGGTTTAGAGAAATTTTTTGCTCAGCGCTGTCGATTTTGATGATCTTTACTTCTAGCTCATCGCCAGCTTTGAACATATCTTTGCACTTGTCATTTCTATCCCAAGATGCATCTTCGTTGTGTAGCAAACCCTCAACGCAGCCTACTCTAACAAATGCACCAAAATTTGTGATAGTTGTCACAACGCCTTTTACTACGTCGCCCTCTTTAAATTTCGCTTTAAATTCATCAAATGGCTTTGGAAGTAAATTTTTAAGGCTCACTCTTAAGCGGTGCCCTTTTGCGTCTATTTCGATAACTTCAACATCGATCTCTTGACCTTCACTGATGTGATCTTTTGGATTTTTGATATTTTTATCCCATGAAATTTCAGATATGTGTAAAAATCCTTCAATATCATTTCCAAGATCAACAAATGCGCCATAAGGCTCAATATTGCTAACTGTTACTTTGATAGTGTCGCCAACTTCTAGACCATCATTTATGATCTCTTCCCAAGGATCTGGAGTAGCAGCCTTGATAGATAGAGATAAGTGGCGTTTTTCGTTGTCATAGCTAATAACTTTAACTAAAACTTTATCGCCCTCTTTGTATAAAGAGCTAGGATTTACTGGGCCTTTGTAGCTTATCTCACTGTAATGCACAAGTCCGTCTACACCGCCAACATCAACAAACATGCCATAAGTTGTGATTTTCTTAACTGTGCCCTCTATAACACTATCATTTTCTACTATGTTTGATAGAGCTTCTTTGCGTTTTTTGCGGTCATCATCTAAAATTTTCTTTCTTGAGACAACGATGCTATTCTCTTCTTTATCAACTTTTATAACTCTTACTTTGTATGATTTTCCAACTACGCCCTCAGCGTTTTTAAATCCGCTGTGCGTTCTTGGTAAGAAAAATTCTACGCCATTTGCGTCTTGAGTGATAAAACCACCTTTATTTTTTCCAACTACTTTTACGTCGATTTCGCCAGAATTTTCAGGATCGTAAGCTTCGATGAAAGCTTTAACTTTCTCTTTTCTAAGTGCTTTTTTGTGCGACACTATAGGTCTTCCATTTCTTGATCCAGTTATTACAACTTTGATCGTATCGCCAACTTTATGCGTCAGGTTGCCGTTTGCGTCAGTGATCTCAGAAACATTTAAAATGCCTTCTGACTTCTTGCCAACGTCAATTAAAACCTCATCGCCATTGATACTGACGATCTTTGCGTCACTATCTTCTTCAGTCTTTTTAAAAGACTCCTCTAACATCGCAGCAAAATCGATATCTTCGATATCTTCGTCTTTTGCTTTTCCTAATTGAACACTTTTGTTCACAGCCATCTTGATCCTTTAAATTTTATTATGCCAGTAGAGGCAAATTGGCTTATTATAGTTAATTGTGGCTTTAGCTAGGATAAATTTTATACTTTTTTGATTCTATCAACGACTTTTTGTATGATCCAGTCAGGTGTGCTAGCGCCCGCACTTATTCCGCACAAATTTTTGCCCTCAAACCATGATTTTTCAAGCTCTTCTTCGCTTTCAATGAGATAGCTATCTTCGCAGAAATTTTTAGATATTAGGTAGAGTTGTTTTGTGTTCGAGCTGTTTTTTCCGCCGATGATTATCATCACGTCAGCTCTTTTTGCTAAATTTTTAGCAGCCTCTTGGTTTTCAAATGTCGCGTTGCAGATCGTGTTAAAAACGCGCAGCTCTTTTACATGAAGCATGAGATAGTTTGCGATCTGCATAAATTTCTCAACTTTTCTAGTAGTTTGGCTAACGAGTGCGACTTTTTGCTTAAATTTAATGCCCTCTAGCTCGCTCTCTTCAAGCACGACATAGACATTACCCTTGGCATACGACTTCACCCCTTTTACCTCTGGGTGATGCACGTCACCAAAGATTACCACATCGTAGCCCTCTTCGCTCATTTTTTCGCAAATTTGTTGTGGCTTTGTCACAAACGGACAAGTTGCGTCGATCACTTTTATATCAGTCTTTTTTAGCTCTGCAAGGTCGTTTTTAGTGATGCCATGAGTGCGGATGATCGCCTTTTTCTCATCTTTTAGCTCGTCTATGCCCTCAAGCGTCTTTACATTGTAGTTTTTCTCAAGCCTATTTATCTCTTCATTATTATGGATGAGCGGACCGATAGTTGCGGCATCTCCAGCATTTTCAGCTATCTTTATCGCCCTTTTTACGCCAAAGCAAAATCCATAACTACTAGCAAGCTCGATCTTCAACTCTAGCTCCCATTTTCTTTAAAATTTCAGCAAAATTTGGAAATGAAGTGGCGATAAATTCGCTCTTTTCTATCTGCATGCCACATTTTAGTCCAAGTATGGCAAAGCTCATGGCGATCCTGTGATCTCCGTGGCTATCTATCGTGGCAAATTTAGCCTCAGAGCCATTTATGATAAAGCCATCTTCAAGCTCGCTAGCATCGACACCGCACTGCTTTAGCGCATTTATCGTGACAGCTATCCTGTCGCTCTCTTTTACGCGAAGCTCTTTTGCGTTTGTTAGCTTGCTTTGACCCTTAGCGCAGGCAAATGCGATGGCTAAAGCTGGGGCTTCATCGATGAGCCACGAGATATTTTCGCTAACTTCTACACCTTTTAAATTTGGCGAGTATCTAACCTCGATATCGCCGATATCTTCGTATTTGCTTAAAGTTTTGTGAAATTTTATCTCAGCGCCCATTTTTTCTAAAACTCTGTAAGCTTCGATGCGAGTTTTATTTAGCAAGATATTTTTTAAAATGATATGCGAATTTGGGATAATTAAAGCTGCGACCGCAAAGAAAAATGCCGAACTTGGGTCATTTGGCACGTCTATATCAAGTGGCGCAAGTGGGCCTTTCATCGCCTCTAGAGTGATCTCTAAGCCGTCACGCTTTATATCAGCTCCCATGCCAGCAAGCATGCGCTCAGTGTGGTCTCTGCTTAGCTCTGGCTCGCTAAATTTGCAGCCATTTGAGTAAAGAGCCGCTAGCAAAAGCGCACTTTTTACCTGAGCTGAGGCGATCTTGCTCTCAAAACTAAATCTTTCAAATTTAGTCCCTCTTATGCAAAGAGGAGCGTTGTTTGCGTTGTTTGCGCCATCTATCTTTGCCCCCATCTCATTTAGAGGCTTAGCTATCCTTGCCATCGGGCGAGAATTTAAGTATTTATCGCCACTTAGCACAAAAAAGCCCTCCTGTGCGGCTAATAGCCCCATAAAAAGCCTCATCGCCGTGCCTGAGTTGCCACACTCTAAAATTTCATTTGGCTCTTTTATCTTTTGTGGCGGAGCGATTGTTATCTCAGCTGCGTTATCTTCGATCTTTGCGCCAAGGAGCTCGACTATTTTTAAGGTATTTAGCGTGTCGCCTGCTCTTAGATAGTTTCTAACGCGAGATGGCTTGTCGCTTAAAAGCGAAAACATCGCGCATCTATGCGAGATAGACTTGTCAGCTGCGATGTCATCGATGGTTAAATTTAGACTTTTTTCTAATGGATAAATTCTCATCTTATTCCGATATTTAGTTTCTCTTTTAGCTCGCTTAAAATTTTATCCATAAGTGCGTTTATATCGTCATCTTCGAGCGTTTTTTCCATATCTTGAAATGTAAATTTAAGGCTAAGACTAATCGCGCCGTTTAGTTTTGCATCTTTATAGATATCAACTGGCAAGAACTCTTTTAGCTCTTTTAAATTTAGCCCTCTTATGCACTCATAAATTCGTCCAGCCTCGAAATTTTCAGGTACAATGAGACTAAGATCTCTTGTCGTGCTTTGGAATTTTGAGTAAGGCACTGCTAAGATCGGCTCAAATTTAAGCTTTGCAAAATCAATCTCGCAAACATAAGTTTTAGGTAGATCCCTTTTTGCCTCTACTCTTGCATCGACTCTGCCGATATAGCCGATCTTTTCGCCATTTTGATATATGTGTGCTTGCTCGTATGGGCTAAGATACGATATTTCGCGGCAAGGTTTTAGCTCAAATTTACCTATGACATTTTGCACCATCGCTGCAAATGCGTAGAAATTTGCCTCCTCGCCCTTTGCGCCGTTTATCAGTGTTGGCTCTTTTAAAAGCCCAGATACGACAAATCCTAAATTTAAACCTTGATTTGCATTTTCGTCAAAAACTTCGCCAAGCTCAAAAAGTCTAACTGAGCGTTTTGAGTTTTTGATATTTTTCTCGCTTGAGCTTAGAAGGTGATTAACAAGTGCCGGTCTAAGCGTGTTTAGCTCGTTGTTTATAGGATTTAGTATCTTGATCTTGCAAGGCTTGAAATTTAGCTCACTTAGCTCATCAAGGCTGTCAAATACGTAGTGCACGCTTTCAAAAAAGCCATTACTAGCTGCACGGTGCCTTAAATTTAAAGCATTTTTATAGTCAAAATATGTCTTATTTAGCCTATTTTTCTCAGAGAAATTTAACGGCGTTGAGGCGATATTGTCGATGCCTATTATCCTCACGATCTCCTCGCAGATATCATGAGAATTTACGATATCGTGGCGAAATAACGGCACTTTTACATTAAAGCTCTCTTGTTCGACATTTACGCTTATCTCAAAGCCAAGTTTCTTTAAAATTTTCACGACATCGTTTCTAGCTACCTCTTGCCCTATCATATTTTTAAGCTCGCCAAGTGAGATGCTAAGCGTGATAGGCTCGGTGCCAAGTAGCGACTGCTGCGAGCCCGCAAAAAGACTTAGGCTATCTTTAAAGCCAGCAAGCTTTTTGAAAAGATAGTCGGCGCCATAAGCTAAATTTGGCTCGCTACCACGGCTTGAGCGATAAACTTGATCGCCTTTTGGTAAATTTTTATTTTCAAAAATGGCCTTTGAGACAACATCTGGTTTTACATAGCTAGCCTCTACCAAGATCACCTTTGAGCCCTCATCAACCCTAGCTTCATCGCTTTGGTAAATTCCAGCAACACCTAAATTTTTATCCTCACAAAAGACCACACACTCGCCATTTTCGCCATTTTTGATGTCAAAAACTGCTTTTTCGCCCTCGCCCACAAGCTTAGCGTGATCATAAGCTCTAAACAAGACGCCCGTGCAAAATGTCGCGTATTCAAGCAGTCTTTCTACTAAATTTGTCTTTTGACAATCAATCAGAGCTAGCCTCAACCTAGTTAATAAATTTTCACTTAATGCATTTTTTAGCTCAAAGGCTTTATATAAAAACGAGCCATTTACCTTATCTTCGGTTCGCACAGATGCGATCCTGCCGATGCCTAGTAAATTTTCACTGTCTTCATTTTCGTGGCTATCTTTCATATTTAGATCAAGCGCGGTGCAAATTTCTCTTGCGATGCCGTGTAAATTTTGGCAGTCGCCCCTATTTGCTGTGACATCAACCTCGATGATCACATCTTTAAACGCTTCAAATTCGCCAAGACTTGTGCCAAGTTTTAGCTTGCCAATACTCTCATCAAGCGGCAAGATGCCGTCATTTGTCTTAGGTAGTCCTAGCTCAGTTGAAGAGCAGATCATACCGCATGACTCGATGCCTCTTAACTTTGCCTTTTTGATCTCAAGACCATTTGGCATCGTCGTACCAATGAGCGCGACTGGCACAAACTGACCAGCCTCGACGTTTTTAGCCCCACACACGATCTGAAGCGTTTCGCTGCCAACATCAACCTGACAAACGCTTAGTTTATCGGCATCTGGGTGCTTTTCTCTACTTTTTACGTAGCCAACTACGATGCTCTTTGGCAAATTTATCTCTTTATAGCTATCAACTTCTAAACCAATTGAATTTAATGTCTTTGAAAGTGTCTCGCCGCTAACCTCGCTAAGGTCGATCCACTCGTTTAACCAATGCTTTGAAATTATCATTTAAACTGCTCCAACAATCTTAAATCTCCCTCAAAAAGTGACCTTAGATCAGGCACTCTATGAAGCAACATCGCAAATCTCTCAACGCCAAGGCCAAAGGCATATCCACTTACATTTTTATAGCCAACCGCCTTAAATACATTTGGATCAACGACGCCGCATCCAAGCACCTCAAGCCAAGTAGTCTGCTTACACACCCTGCAGCCCTTGCCATGGCAGAATATACAACTAATATCAACCTCTGCGCTAGGCTCCGTAAATGGGAAAAAGCTAGGGCGAAATCGCACTTCAACATCGCCAAACATGTGCTTTAAAAAGCCCTCTAACATTGATTTTAAATTTGCAAAGCTAACTTTCTCAGCGTCCTCCACCACAAGGCCTTCTACCTGGTGAAACATCGGTGTATGCGTTAAGTCCATATCACGTCTAAAGACAGTGCCTGGCGCTATCATGCGGATAGGTGGCTTTTGATTTAACATAGTTCGCACCTGAACTGGGCTCGTATGCGTCCTTAAAAGTCTAAAATCATCTAGGTAAAATGTATCTTGCATATCCCTTGCTGGGTGGTATTTTGGTAAATTTAGCGCCTCAAAGTTGTGAAAATCATCTTCTATAAGCGGCCCAGTCTCGAGCGAGAAATTTAGAGCTAAAAAGTACTCAATTATCTTATCCATCGTGGCCATCACAGGGTGCAGCGCCCCGCTAGCGACAGGCTCGTTAAAGAGCGTGATATCAGCGGCCTCTTTTTTCATCTTACTATCTATCTCTTGCTCGCTAAGCTCGGCCTTTTTAGCTTCTATAAGCGCGCTTAGCTCATCTCTTTGCTTGTTTAAATTTGCTGCAAATTCCTTTTTCTCATCCTCGCCAAGCTCTTTTAGCTTTGCAAAGCCTTGCGCCAAGATGCCCTTTTTGCCAAAAATTTCTACCCTGACCTTCTCCAGATCATCAAGAGTTGAAACTTCATTTTTGATTTTATTAATGAAATCTTGCAATTTTTTACCTTTATGAATTTTTGCATCGATTTTATAGAAAAAGAGTTAAAATCAAGATAAAAAGCGCGAAATTTAAGCACACTTTGATATAATTTCTCAAACTTTCAAAGGAGCTAAAATGACCATATTTGAAAAGATCGTTGCTGGTGAAATTCCTTGTAACAAAGTGCTTGAAAGCGAGAAATTTCTAGCTTTCAACGACATCAACCCAAAAGCGCCGATCCACATCCTCATCATCCCTAAAAAACACTACAAAAACTTCCAAGAGATGGATCCAGTTTTGATGGGTGAGATGACTAAATTTATCCAAGAAGTGGCGAGCTTAATGGGCGTTGATAAGAGCGGTTACCGCCTCATAACAAACTGCGGCGAAAACGGCGGTCAAGAGGTCATGCACCTACACTTTCACCTGCTTGCTGGCGCAAAACTTGGCTGGAGTGAAGGCGTAGCTGATCCACAAAGCACTTTTTAAAAATAAAATTTAGACTCTTTTTGAGTCTAAATTTCACTTCAAAATTTTACTTCAAAACTCAAACCTTAAATTTTATAAACTTAAAGTTGCTCTTTAGTTCATTTTGGGTCGAATTTATCTCGCCAAGCTCTGATTTTACGAAGTTTGTAAGCTCTATCTTGCTCACACTTGGAGATAGGATTTTTATATACTCTTTTTGGTTTTTAAGCTCTAAGTTATTGCTAAAAAGAAGCACTCTAGCATCTAGCTTTAGCCCAGCTCTAAGCTCAGATATCGTGGCTATTAGCTCTTTTATATCAAAGCCCTCCGCTGCTTCATCCACAAGTGCTAGTGAGCAAGGTTTTGTCTTTATCTTTATCAAAAGTTCGCTAAAGCTATTTGCGACCTCAAGCGTGTTTTGAAACTCGCCAAGAGCGCCAGCAAATATCTTATTTTCAAGCTTTGTGCTCTTGTAAATCACTATATTTTCATTTTTACTAAAGTATCTATTTTCTTTGCTTGGCTTATAGTTTTTTATAAATTTAGGCAAAATTTGATTTAGCTCATCTTTGCTAAAAGGCTTTCTGATCTTCTCATCAAAGGCAGGCAGCAGCTCTCTTTCAGGGATATTTGAGGTATTTGAGACCACAGCGACTAAATTTATCTTCTCTTCTTGAAGCGATCTTATCTCTTTTACGAAATTTGCCACGCCATTTTCAAAAAATGAAGCATCGATAAAGACTGCGTTAAATCTATTTAAAAGAAGTGCTTGTTTAAGCTCTTTATGGCTGCTAACGCCTATGACTTCGCAGTCTAAGAAGCTAAAAGCACGCGAAAACATCTCAAGGCTAAGTGGGTTTTTATCGCAAAGCAAAAAGAGCACTTTCTCTTCAGCCAAGCTCTCGCCCCTATTCTTCTCCATATAGACAAGCCGTGCAACGCTAAGTGGCGTGAGCGGATCTTTTAGCAAGACCACATTTTTTATATTTATATTTTTACTCGCACTTTGCCTTGCAAAGACGATGTCGTAGTTTTTCGCTAGTGCTTGGTTGTTTGAGATGATGTTTTGAAACCTAAGCCCCATATCTTCTAAAGTGGCTGCAAAAAATTCATTATATTTTGCATTTATATCAGGCAGATACGCGATCCTTAGCTCGTGATTTAGACTGAAATTTTGCAGTTTTTGCACCTTTTTTAGACTAAGGATAAATTTAAACTCATTGCCAGCTCCACCAAGCGTGCTTATGTCAAGGCTTGAGTTAAAAAGCTTTAGATAAAAGCTGGCAAGTCTTAGATAAAACTCGTTCTCTTCATCGTTTATCTCATTTTCATCTTCTGTGTTTAAAGCTTTTATCTGCTCTTCATTTATGAAAATTTGATTTGTCCTTATCTTTGTTTCGATTAGCAAAAGACCGCTTTGACTAAGAGCGTCGCTGACATTTTTTATCTCTACTATCAAGTTGGCAAATTTATCGCATTTTGTCACGATAGCTTGCATGATAGAGCCAAAGACGACGCTTATCTTCTCGCTATCGCCCTCTAGTTCGTCGCTAATGTTTGCATCAAGATAGGTTAAGAAATTTAGCTTTTTCTCTTGCGTGAAAGGTATCTGCGCTTCAAGTATGTTTGAAAACAAAATTTGTGGGTTAAATGGCTTTAAATTTAGTCCAACTTCGCCATTTTTGCTATCAAGCAAGCCTTTTATATTGCTATAATTTAGCGCGATTATTTGGCTATTTTTTTCTAAATTTTCAAAAAGAAGCTCATTTTTTACCACGTTTTCATCTTTTTTTAGGGTAGCGACCGAGCTAAAGATCTGCTCTTTTGCTTGATAAAATTTCTTACTTAGCCTAACAAGCAGTCTATCTTTTATCGCAGCAAAGCTTCTTTCTTGCTCATACTTTTGAAGTAGCTCTTTATATAGGGTTATGAAGCTTTCTATTAAATTTTGTGGATTTCTATCACCTTTTTTTAAAATCTCATCTCTTACAAGCTTCATTTTTTGGTTTAAATTTTCTAGATCTTTTAGCCAGATGTATGTTTTATAGCCAGCGTAAAAGAGCCAAAGCGATAGAAAAAACATCAAAAATGTTAGACTAAGCACCTTTACTCTAAAGTTATCATTTAGTCTCTTTAGCTCGTCACTTAAGACATTTGCTATCTTGCTAAAGAGCTTGGCTCTATTGCTTTCAAAGGTATATATCTGCAAAATTTCATCACGTGTTAGCTCATTTTTTAGCTTTAGCTTAAGGCGGATCTCGTCATAGCCCTGAGAGGTCTCTATATTATCAAGCCTATCTATATCTCTTATTATGTTGTCTTTTATATCGCCATTTGGGAGTAAATTTGCATTTATATCGTTGTATTTAAGGCTATCTAGAGATTGTTTTAACGAACTTTCGGTAATTTTTTCTTTACCTATAAGCACAGCCAAGATATGCTCTTTTGTGGTATTTACGTTTTGAAGTAGCTCATAGGCTCTGATTAAAGAGAGTATATAACGCTTCATATTAATATCTAAAGCAACATCTCTAAATAAAATTTGCCCACTTTCTACGACAGAATTTGCTAACTCAACAAAGCTAAGAAACGAGAGATTAGAGCTCTCCCAACTTGCATTTGCGTTTTTTAAAACTTCATTTAGCCTATCTCTTATCCTTTTATCATCTGGTGTGTTAGAAAGAGTGTTTGATAAACTTTTTACAAACAAATTCTTAGCAGCATTTGCCTCTCTTAAAGCCGTCTCGTCTTGTGGCGACCTAGTTTTTTCATATCTTTCGTAAGCAATTCTTTCTGAAACGATCGCATCTAAGGTTTTTCTTATCAAACTTTCTCTTTTTACCTCACTATTTATGCCATAAGAGATCCTAAATTTATCAAAGTAGAGCGCGCCATTATAAAAGCAAGTGATAGCAGCCAAAAATATCGGCAAAAGAACCAAAAATTTACTAACCCTCATGGCCAAGCCTTTTTGAAAATTTATTGCAAAGCGTGCTTATTTCGCCTAGTCTTTCATTGATATGAGCGATCTTTTTAATTTTGTTTGGTCTGGTAAGTAGCGCATCGAAATTTGCCACAAGCGGAGTGATCTTTAAATTTAGCGCTGGCTCTTTTAAGATCTTTATGCTCTCTTCTAAAAATTTAGTATCTCTTGCTTGCACCGCACTTTGGATAAAGATCATCTTGTCTTTTGCCTTGCTTAAAAATATACCAAGGTAGGTCGCAAACTCGCTTTTGCTTAAATTTAAAAAGCTAGCAGTCTCACTAAACCAGCTCTCGTTTAAGACCTCTTCTTCTTTATCCAAAAGCTCTTTTTCATCTACCTTTAAATTTGGCAAGCGAAGTTTGGTCTTTGCTTTTATCGCAGCTTGCTGGTTTTGGCTGTAAATTTCTGTTTGATCGAGGATTAAAAGCTCAAAATACTCTTCATTTTTTACTGAGCTGATCTTTGAAAATTTAAGCGTAGCATTTAAAATTTTGCCGTTTTTGGTCTTTAAATTTACTCTTAAATTTGGTCTTTTAGCTAGATAATCTATAAAAACTCCAGACTCTTTGTAGTCTAAAACTAGCTCGTCAATGTCTTTATGCTCGCTTAAAAACTCCCTTATATCTTTAAATTCAAGCAGGCCAAGAGAGATATCTCCCATCGCTAAAATTTGACCGTTTTTGTCGTATATTATCACTTCAAATTTCCTTCTTTGAGCGTTAAAAGCTTTGCTGCTACGCTTTTGTTTGTTATTTTTGCCACTTCGTCTAAATTTGCTTCGCTGATTTTATCAAAACTTCCGTAAAAGCTGATTAATTTCGCGATACTGCCCTCAGAAACGCCAGCTTGTCTTAGCTGTGATCTTTGCATATCGTTTTTCTGCCTTGTTTTTCTGTGAAAACTGATGACAAATCTATGGCTTTCATCGCGCATTTTTTGGAAAAACTGCAGCTTTTTATCGCTCGTGCTTAGGCTAAAGCTGCCATTTTTTGTATAAATTTTATCTTTCGCCTCGCCTTTTGCGCGGTGAGCTTTGGCGTCTATTTTTTCTTTTGAGATGGCGATCACATCGACGTTTGCGCCGCTACTTGCTAAAATTTCACAGGCTAAGCTTAAAAGCGCTTCGCCACCATCAATAACCCAAAGATCAGGCGGGCTAAGCTTATCAAATCTAAGTGCTCTAGCTGTTAGGCTCTCTCTCATCTGATCGTAGTCGTTTTTGGAGCCAAGATGCATGTGGCGGTAGTTTTGCTTCGCCCACTCGCCATGCTCATAGCGCACCATCGCTCCGACACTTGCCTCGCCAAAAAGGTGTGAGTTGTCGTAAGCCTCGACCACGTAAGGCGTGTGAGCTAGATTAAAATACTCTTTTATATCATTTAGTAGCTCGTTGTCGTGTGTTTTTAGGTATTTTTCGATGCTAACTTCAGCGTTTTTTGTAGCGATCTCGCAAATTTTACGCTTATCGCCTATTTTTGGGCATGTGATGCTAAATTTACGTCCAAATCTCTCGTTTAAAATTTCTTCAACCAGCTCGCTATCTTCAAAGCTTTCATTGACGTAAATTTTGGTGCTAATTATTGGCTGACCAGCGATGAAGCTTTTTAAAATGGCCTGCTTATAAGCCTCGTTTATCTCGTCTTTTTGAGCGTTTTTAGCCTGCGTGATATCGGTTTTTACGCCTGTTATCTTGCCACTTTGCACGCTAAATCTCACCGCGCAGATCATATCATGCACGCAAGCGACTGAGTAGGCCTCAAAGTCCTCAAGCTTGGCTAGATCAACTTCAACCTTTGTTTGCATGTTTTTAAGCGTTTGCATCTTATCTCTAGTCGCGGCTGCTTGCTCGTAGTCTTCGGCCTTAGCGTAGTTTAGCATGAGCTCTTCAAGGCGAGCGATTAGCAAATTTGGATTTTGCAAAGCGGCTGTGGCATCAGCGACTATTTTGGCGTAGCTCTCTTTTGAAATTTTACCTTCACATGGGGCGTAGCAGCGTTTTAGCTGGTAAAAAAGGCAGGCTTTTTTGCCTTTGATGCAGGATTTTTTTTGAACTAGGTTGAAATTTAGATAAAGCGCTTCAAGTAGCTCTCCTGCTCCGCTAAAATATGGCCCAAAATAGCGTATATTTGAGCCTTTTACCACCTTTCTAGTGATCTCAAATCTAGGAAATTCATCGTTTAAATTTATAAAGATATAAGGATAGGTCTTGTCGTCACGAAGCAAGATGTTGTATTTTGGCTTAAGCTGCTTGATAAATGAATTTTCAAGTATGAGCGCGTCTGCCTCACTTGGTGTGACGATGTATTCAAGATGCACAGCCTCGCTTATCATCTTTGAAATTCTTGGGCTTAGTTTTTCAGCTGGGGCGAGGCTTGGGGTAAATTTAAAGTAGCTTTTGACCCTGTTTTTTAAAATTTTGGCCTTGCCGACATATAAAAGTCTGTTTTGAGCGTCAAAATACTGATATACGCCAGGCTCGTTTGGAAGCGTTCTGATCTCGTCTATTAGCATCTTGCCTGCTCGTTTTTCTTTAGCAAAATTTCTCTTAGCTCTTCAAATTTCTTATAAATTTGCTCATTTGTGGCTAAATTTTTAAACTCGCCCTTGCTGGCTGGAGTGATGAAATTTGACCTTTGCATAGGTTGTGGCGTGAAAAATTTTAGATATTTGCTCACGATAAATCTTATATTTTCTTCTTTTTTATTTTTTATATAGTTGATCTCACTAAGAGGTTTTGGCTCGATGACGCTTGTAAAAATGCTATTTTTATTAAATTTACAAAAGGTTTTTAATAACCCTTTTATATCATTTATACTACTATCACGTCTAAGCTCCAAAAGCCCTGAGGGATGAGTGAGAACGAAGGTCAGCACGCCTTCTCTAACGTAGCAAAAAGCTATGTAAAATCGCTTTGCTTTACCCATGAGGCGAAGAAGCTCTTGGCACTCGTCTGCCATGCTTAATTTTTCTTTATACAAAGGATTTTCGTGGATAGTATCTATCATAAATTTGGCGTTTTTCATAGGCTTATCTTATCATCTTTTATTTTAATTTTCGCTCTTTTTGCACTTAGTGGCTGCGGCTACAAGGACGATCCATTTTATGGCGATGCACCTGTAAAAGAGAAAAAAACTGACAAGATCAATAAAATTTGATCTTAAATTTCGCGTAAGATAAAAATGTAATGCAAGCTTAATAAATTTAACTAACCTAAATTTTAGGCTCATTTAAGTAAAATACGCAAATTTTTATCTTACAAGGAGAGTATATGAGGTTATTTGGACTTCTAGGCTTGTTTTTTGCTATAGCCTTTGGTGCTGACGGAGAAGCTGCGGCTATTGACTTAACTACTACATGGGCGGGAATTTTATCGCTTATCATTTTTGTTGTTGGATACTTTTTCATAGCAGCAGAAGAGAATTTTCACATCGACAAGGCAAAACCTGCCATCTTTATCGGCACTTTTATGTTTTTGCTAATCGGCGTTTATATGCTTATAAACGGCATGGATGTGCATTCGCTAGAGCACGAGGTAAATCACCTGATCTTAGAGATAGCTCAGATCGTATTTTTCTTAATGGTAGCGATGACATTTATCGAAGCACTTGTTGAAAGAGATGTATTTAACGCACTTAAATACAACCTAGTTTCAAAAGGCTACACTTACAGAAAGCTATTTTGGCTAACTGGTATTTTGGCGTTTTTCATTAGCCCAGTGGCTGATAACCTAACAACAGCGCTTATCCTATCAACAGTCCTTTTAACGATAGATAGAAATAATACAAATTTCCTAGTCGCAGGTGCGATAAACATCGTCGTAGCAGCAAATGCAGGTGGAGCGTGGAGTCCATTTGGCGATATCACTACACTTATGGTTTGGGCAGCTGGCAAGTCACCATTTTTAGACTTTTTTGCACTTTTCCCAGCTTCATTTATCGGCTGGTTTGTGACAGCGTTTTTACTTTCACGCATCGTGCCAAATACTGCGCCTCATTTTGACGTGGCTAATGAGCCAAAAGTGGTTATGAAAAAAGGCGGTAAAGCGGTTATCTTTATAGGTGCATTTACTATCTTTTGTGCAGTTATGATGCACCAGTTGTTTCACTTGCCAGCGATGTGGGGCATGATGTTTGGCTTCTCGCTACTTAGCCTTTATACATATTATTTCAAAAAAGCTCACAAAGATGAAGAGCCAATGAACGTCTTTCACTATATGTCAAAGATCGAGAACAACACGCTATTTTTCTTCTTTGGAATTTTAGCTGCAGTTGGCGCACTTCACTTTGCTGGATTTTTAAATTACGCTGTGTCGCTTTATGATAAATTTGGCTCAACACCTGTAAATATCGGAGTTGGCTTCCTATCAGCAGTCGTTGATAACGTCCCTGTTATGTCAGCTGTGCTAAAAGCAAATCCAGCTATGGGAGCTGATGCAGGCGAGGCTATGAGTCAGTGGCTACTTGTGACACTTACAGCTGGTATCGGCGGTTCTATGATCAGCTTTGGCTCAGCAGCTGGCGTTGGAGTAATGGGTAAATTAAAAGGAATTTATACCTTTGGTGCGCATATGAAATATGCATGGATGGTAGTTTTAGGATACATCGTATCACTCATTGTTTGGTATGTGCAGTTTGAAATTTTTCACATCTACTTTTAAAAGGTTATAAATGAACAATACGATTATAGTTTTGGACTTTGGTTCGCAGTATACTCAGCTAATAGCTAGAAGGCTAAGAGAAGAAGGAGTTTATACTGAAATTTTGCCATTTAACGCAAAACTAAGCGATATAAAGGCGAAAGATCCAAAAGGTATCATTTTAAGTGGTGGTCCAGCTAGTGTTTATGCCAAAGATGCCTACTTTTGCGATAACGGCGTCTTTGAGCTAAATATCCCTATACTTGGCGTTTGCTACGGCATGCAGCTACTTGCTCACACGCATGGTGCTGAGGTTTTAGCAGCTGATCACAAAGAGTACGGCAAGGCTGAACTTAGCGTCGTAAAAGAGCACGATCTTTTTAAAGATACACCTTCAAAACAAATCGTATGGATGAGCCATAGCGACTATGTAAAAGACCTACCAAAGGGCTTTGAGGCGATTGCGGTCAGCGAAAATTCGCCTTATTGCGCTTTTGGCGATGATAAACGTAAATTTTATGCGATCCAGTTTCACGCAGAGGTGCAACATAGCGAGTATGGCACGCAAATTTTAAAGAATTTTGCTAAATATATCTGTGGCTGCGAGAGCACATGGAATATGGGAAGCTTCGCTAAAAACAAGATAGAAGAGATCAGAAAAACAGTGGGCACTCACAAGGTGCTTTGCGCAGTTAGTGGCGGCGTGGATAGTTCTGTGACTGCGGCACTTTTAGCAGCTGCTGTGCCTGAAAATTTGATCCTTGTTTTTGTTGATAATGGACTTCTTAGAACAAACGAAAAAGAACAAGTTGAAGCTACATTTAGAACAAAGCTTGGCGTTGAGCTAGTTAGTATAGATGCGAGCGAGACCTTTTTAGGTCGCTTAGCTGGCGTCGTTGACCCTGAGAAAAAACGCAAGATCATAGGCGAGACATTTATAGAAATTTTTGAAAAAGAGGCTAAGAAGCATGGCGATGTGAAATTTCTAGCTCAAGGCACTCTTTATACTGATATCATCGAAAGCTCAGTCGTTGGCTCAAGCAAGACGATAAAGAGCCACCACAACGTTGGCGGCTTGCCTGATTGGATGACATTTGAGCTAATAGAGCCTTTAAGAGAGATTTTTAAAGACGAGGTTAGAAAGCTAGGACTTGAGCTTGGACTAAGCCGCGAGCTAGTTTTCCGCCATCCTTTCCCAGGACCTGGCCTTGCTATCCGCATCATGGGTGAGGTAAATAAACCAAGCCTAGAGCTACTTCGCAAAGCTGACGTGATCTTGCGCGATGAGCTAAAAAGTAGTGGTTGGTATAACAAAACTTGGCAGGCATTTTGCGTACTTTTAAATGTAAATTCTGTTGGCGTTATGGGTGATAATCGTACCTACGAAAACGCTGTTTGTGTGCGCGTGGTCGATGCGAGCGACGGCATGACTGCAAGCTTTTCAAGGCTTCCTTATGATCTGCTTGAAAACGTAAGCCGTCGCATCATAAACGAGGTAAATGGCATAAACCGCGTAGTTTACGATATCTCAAGCAAGCCACCTGCAACTATCGAGTGGGAGTAAGAACCTCTTAAATAAATAAAGCTGGTCGATAGATGATATCTTACGCCAGCTTTAATCCTAAAATCAAAATATAAAATTAACTCTTTTCAATAAATGCTTTCAATAAGATATTTAAACACAAAAAATAAGCACTTGAATTTATACCTTTTTTATTTTAAAGTAAAAACGTAGAATAAAGTTACACAACAAAATTTCAGTTAGATATAGGCAAAATAGTAAATTTACAGATGCCTAGACGGTCATAGAAAATTTATGAGCTAGAAACATTTTGCATCATCTTATAAATATCGCTTAAAAAATTATGCAAGTATCAAAAAATGTTTTTCTGAAATTGATGCGTTTTCATAAAAATACCAAGCACTTTTTATTTATTTAATAAGTTCAAACCAAATTCTCAAAAATTGGCTGTAAATTTATATTTCTCTGATCCTACCGATAGCTTCAGCAAATTTAAGCTCTTTGTTTTCAAAAAGGTTGTACTCGATCGCATCTTTTTCGCTAAGTATGACGATAGTTGAGCCAAGCTCGAAATTTCCAAGGCGCTCACCCTTTTTGATATGTAAATTTTCATACTCATAAATTTGCGTAAAATTTGCCATCGCATTTGTTTGAATGCGCTCATCAAAGCTAAATTTCATCTTGCCAACGTTTAGCGCACCAACGAAGACTAGCCAAAGTTTTTTGCCATTTTTCATCTCGCAAAGTAGCGCCACACGCTCATTTTTAGTATAAAGGCTATCGACCTTGCCAAGCCATTTTACCGCCACACTGTAAAGCTTGCCTGGGATATAGACCGCTTTTTTTATCGTAATATCGCAGGGTGCATGATAGTGATGATAGTCTTTTGGGCTAAGATAGATGTTGGCAAAGTCAAACTCGCCCTCAAGCTCGCCCTGCCCCAAAAGCTCCTTCACACCGTAGTTCATGCCTTTTATACTAAAAGCTTCTAGCTCTTTTGTAGTGCCAAAACTAAGGCAGGTACCATCAACAGGACTTATAAATATCTCATCTGCAGCGTCAAATTCTCTTGGCTTCAAGAGCTCCCTGGTGAAAAGTTCGTTTAAATTTTTATACTCACTTGCTGGCTTAAACTCGCTCATGTCGATCTTAAATAGCTTTACATAAAAGGAGTTGATAAGCTCTTGAAGCGGCTTGAAAAAGTTTAATTTAGCAACCTTGCCAAAAATTTGAGAAAAGAGATTGTCCTTGTTCATTTTATTCCTTGCTTAAATTTAAAATAGCGATCTCGCTGGGGGCAAATATCCTAACTGGAGGCCCCCAAAATCCTGCGCCGCTACTAACATAAGCTTGCATTTTATCATTAATCTTATAAAGCCCATGTAAAAAACCTTGATCTAGCAGGACTAAAATGCCAAAAGGAAAAATTTGTCCAGCATGCGTGTGACCACAAAGGACTAGATCGACATCTTTTTGCATAGTTTTTATAAATTTTGGCTGATGAGAAAGCAGGATAGTCGGCAGATCTGGGTCGCATCCTGCTAGCGCCTCGTCTAAATTTGGCTCTAAATTTTTAAATCTTATGCCAGCTAGATCATAGACCCCTGCTAAATTTATGCCAGCTATTTTTTCATTTTTATTGCCAAGCACCCTAATGCCTAGAGCGCGAATTTTTTCTAATATCCCATCAACTCCGTGGTAGTATTCGTGATTGCCAGGGACATAAAAGGTGCCATAGGTACTTTTAAGGTTTTTTAATGGATCTAAAAAATCGCCGATAAGCTCAGCTCTCATATCAACCAAGTCGCCAACTATCACCACTAGGTCTGGTCTAGCTAAATTTATCTCTTTTACAAGCTCAGCAACAAAGTCCTTTTGCAAAAACTCACCAATATGCACATCTGTTATCATGGCTATTTTTAGATCATTTTGTAAATTTTTTATTTTTATACTAATTTGTCTAATTTTTGGCGGAGTAAGTGCATTAAAAATTCCTTTTAAAAAGCAAGCAACTATAAAAACAACAAATGTCACATCAAAGCAAAATTTAATAAATTTTCGTCTTGTGGGATTAAAATGAGCTTTTGGACAAATAGATCTAACAACATCATAAAACAAACTAACACCAAATAAAAATAGTGAAAAACCAATGAGCGTCCCTGCTATCAGGTAGAGTTCTATATTTAAAAAAGAAAATCTTAGTTGAAGAACAAATACAAACTCAAGCACACTAATAATATAGAAAAATATACGAATTTTTTTAAGATGCGGTGTAAAAAATGATACCTTTTTGATAAAACGTTTGTATGAGTATAAATTTGTAAGAACACTAAAGATAAAAGCTCCAATAATGATCCGAAAAAGTCCCAAAATATCTCCTTGAAAACAAAGATTATATTTTATATTTTTAAATTTACATTATAGATTTTATTAATTATTTAGAACAATTTGTAGTGCTAAGCCGTATGATTTTATAATTTAAATTTACAAAAATAATTATTAAAAGATATTTGCCTTAGGATAATAACTAAAAGATAAAATTTGGAATTTAAAAATATAAAGGTGGGAAAACTCCCACCTTAAAAAGAATTACTGGACTTTGCCAGACTCAATTCTTTCTTTATAGATTTTGCGAAGTTTTCTAATGTCGTTCTTAACTTCGAATACACCATGCCAGTGTGAGTAGTCAGGACCACCCATTAGAGCGCCTTGTCTCATACGACGACCTTCATGGTGCCACATATGATAGTAGATATCTTGGAATTCATCTGACCAAGCATCTTCTAGTAGTAGGTTTTTAGCCTTCAACTCTTCAAGCATCTTAGTTGCTTCAGCGCTATAAACGTTATAAAGCTCTACTTGTTTATCACCCATAATGAAGAAGTTATCTGTGTGAGTTGTAGAGTGGCAAGCTTTACAAACTAGTTTCATCTCAGCACGTGCTTTTTCAGGATCGCCACTTGGGTGACCTGCTAGAGGTGTTCCTATGTTTAGTTTGCCAGTTTTTTCGTAAATAGCAGCAGCTTGTTCATCACCAGCTGTTCTTAGCTTACTGCTGATGCCCCATAGGTTCCATTTTAGTCTTCTTGAAACGTTGTGAGTTGTTGTTGTTTCACCAACACCACTCATGTGGCAAGCTGCACAAGTTGGAGCTCTAAAGTCTGGTACATCCCATGTATCAGGAGCAGCATCAAAGTTCCATTTGTGAGCTTCGCTATTATAGATATGTCCGTGCATTGAGTTGTTAAAGATCTCAATATCTGGGTGATCAGGTCCAAGGTGGCAAGATGCACAAGCAGCTGGTTTTCTAGCTTCAGCTACGCTAAATGTGTGCGCGCTGTGACATGATTTACAGTTACCTACGCCACCATCTGGATAAACATTGCCTATACCATAGTTTGGCCAAGTCTCTTTTGTAGGTTTGTGATCAGCGTCTAGTTTGATGACGGTTCCGTGGCACTGAGAACAACCAGTAGCATCTGGAGCCATTTTGTATTCTGGATGGTCCATACCCTCATAGTGATACATTAGTTTCACCATTGCAGGATTAGCATACATTTGCATAGCAGCTCTTGCGTGACCGCTCTTTACTAGTTCATCAACTTCGTTTTCGTGGCACTTAGCACAAGTTTTTGGGCTAACTAGCATTGAAACGTGGTTGTTAGAATCTTTTGGATGCACCTTAACTGAAGCCATAGGATTATCTGCATTTACAGAGTGGCAATCCATACAACTTACGCCAACGTGAGCGTGGCGACTATTTTTCCAATCGGCAACTATGCCGGGTGTCTCTTTAGCATGGCACTCAACACAGCTTTTTGATAAGTCTGACATTTTGTGAGCAACTTTAATGTTTTTTACAACATTAAGGTTTAAAGCGTCAGATTTATTTGCATCCATGTTTGCGGCAAAGCCAAAAGACATTAGACAGGCTAATAACATTAGCGACTTTTTAAACATCTCTCCTCCTTACTTGGTTTTATTGTTTTCTTGTTTTTTAATTGCTTCAAATTTATCGATTTGTAGTCCTAAATTCTTGTGACCAACATGCTCGTGGCAGTCAACACATGATTTCTTATTAGGATTTCCAAGAACGAAATAATCTCTATGTGGCAAGAATGATTTACCAGCTTGAATAACATTTTTTAAATTTGAGTGGCAAGTCAAACATCCACTATCATAGACAAAGTGAGATGCATGCTCGCGTTTTTTACGCCAGTCGATCTTATCCGTATCTGTAAAAAATGTCTTATAGCCATCATTTATCGATACTTTAAGTTTTGTAAGTACATAGGTATAGGCACTTGTATGGTTTAGGTGACAGGCTGAACATTCAGCTTTTATGCCAAGCTTGTTATTGCCGCCGTGTACATCTTCATGATATGCAGCATTCATAGGATCCATCGTGTGACAAATGGTACAGATGTAGCCGCTACCAGTCGCATGAAGTGCATCAGCTATGCCCATAGAAGCGATAAGGCCGATTACGATGCCTATTATCACAGATGACCAAACAAAAAATTTCTTCTTAACTTCAGCCAAAATTTCCTCCTGAATTTATCAATATATCGTAAATTTTTACGAAAATTTTAGACGAATACTATCCAAAAATATATAAATTTTTTCTTTAAGTAAATAAAAATATTTATTTGATATTAACTTTCAATAAGAATAAATTTCTTGTAGCCCACCTATATTTTTTTCTAGAATTTGGTTCTTCTCGTCAAGTTTGACCAAACCATTTGTTTTAAATTTATTTAAAATTCTCGAAAAAGTTTCTGGAGTCATATTGAGTATTGATGAAATTTTTGTATGCTTTAGTTCATTAAATAGATCTTCATGATCTAAAATAAACCTAGCAACCTTCTCTTCAGAGCTTAAGATGAGCTCTTGATGAAGTAAATTCGTTGTTATTCTTATCTTTTGAGCCATTGATTTTAGAAATTTCATGCAAATTTCTGGCTTTGTTAAAAATTGTGCTTCAAATTTTTCATAATTTATCTTTAAAACTTCACCAGAGATAGTAAAAATGGCGCTTGCTGGATAAGGGATATTTTCAAAATTTACGACTTCAGCTACAAAATTCATAGGTGCAAGCTGATGGATAAAAATTTCCTTGCCATTTGCTGTAGTTTTATAAAGCTTAACTGAGCCAGTTATCAAAAACGTAAGCCACTTTGGCTCCTCGCCCTCTATAAATAAAAACTCGCCTTTTTTGTATTTTTTAACAACACTGATTGCTTCAAGTTTAGCTAGATCCTCTGCGTCAAGGCCTTGGAAAAATGGGATTTGTTCTATCATATTTTACTCGCTTTTAAGATGAAAAAGCATTTTAGCATAAAAAATAGGACAAAATTTAACGGATTTCAAAGGGAGCTTTCTCCCTTTGATTAAAAAATTTATTTTTTAAGAAGATCTCTGATCTCAGTCAGAAGTGCTATATCAGCTGGAGTTTCAGGCTCTGATGGTGCCTCTTCGACTGGTTTTTTCTTAAGTGAATTTAGAGCTTTTATGACACAAAAGATACAAAATGCGATGATTAAGAAATCAACCATTGTTTGTATAAATGAGCCATAGTTTATCGTAACAGCAGGCGCACTATCGACTGCTTCTTTTAGTGTTAGCTTAAGATCAGTGAAATTTACACCGCCTGTTACAACACCAACAACTGGCATGATAATATCACCAACCAGTGATGAGACGATCTTTCCAAATGCCCCACCGATAACAACACCAACTGCCATATCTATGACATTTCCGCGCATTGCAAATTCTTTAAATTCGCTTATAAAACTCATTGCTTTCTCCTATAAATAGTTAAATTTTCGTGCGGATTTTATAAAAAATATGCTTTGCTTAGCCTAAAAATTTAAAATTACATAACTTTAAATTTATCAAGCTAGTGTTATAATCCAAACTTCAAATTTAACGTAAGGAATGAGCTTATGTATCGTTTTGCACCCTCTCCAACAGGAGATATGCACATAGGAAATTTACGTGCTGCTATTTTCAACTATATTTGTTCTTTGCAAGATAAAAGTGGCTTTATTTTACGCATAGAAGATACCGACAAAGAGCGAAATATCGAAGGAAAAGAGAAAGATATCTTAGAAATTTTAAGCAAATTTGGTATAAAACCAGAGCAAATTTACATCCAAAGTGAAAATTTAAAATTCCACAGGCAGCTTGCATCAAAGCTCCTCATCGACAAAAAGGCCTTTGCCTGCTTTTGCACCGAAGAAGAGCTAGAAGCTAAAAAGCAAAAGGCAAAAGAGCAAGGCGTGGCATATAGATATGACGGCACCTGCGAGAGACTAAGCGACGCTGAAGTTTTAAACTGCGAAAAGCCATTTGTTATCCGCATGAAAAAGCCTGCCGGCACGATGAGCTTTACAGACGCCATCAAAGGCGAGCTAAGCTTCGAGCCAGAGGCCGTTGATAGCTTTGTCATCATGAGAGCAGACAAAACTCCGACCTACAACTTCGCATGCGCGGTTGATGATATGCTTGAGGGCGTCACCTTTGTCATACGCGGCGAGGATCACGTGAGCAACACACCAAAGCAAGACCTCATACGCGAGGGACTTGGCTACACCGGCAAGATGAACTACGCGCATTTGCCTATCCTTTTAAATATAGAGGGCAAAAAAATGAGCAAACGCGAGAACGAATCAAGCGTAAAATGGCTCTTTGAGCAGGGATTTTTACCTGAGGCGATCGCAAACTATCTGATACTTCTTGGCAATAAAACCCCAACTGAAATTTTTACGATAGAAGATGCAGTAAAGTGGTTTGATATAACCAAAATTTCGCGCTCGCCCGCTAGATTTGACGTGAAAAAACTTGAGCAGATAAATAGAGAGCACATCAAACTTGCCTCAAAAGAGCGCATAAAAGAGATCTTTGGCGTGGATGAGAGCAAGGTTGAGCTAGTTAAATTTTACACTCAGGAAAGCTCTCTTGTGCCTGAGATAAAGGCAAAAGTAGAGGCTATATACTCACCAAAAATAGCTCCAGATGAGTATAAAAACGAATTTGAGATCATAAAAAAAACAGCTCGTAATTTAAAACCGTGCGAAACATTTGATGAGTTTAAAAAAGAGCTTATGAGCGCTACAAATTTAAAAGGTAAAAACTTTTTCATGCCGCTACGTGCGCTGCTTACAAACGACCTTCACGGCCCTGAGTTAAGCGAGCTCTATCCACTTATCAAAGATGATCTAGGCAAAATTTTAATCTAGGAGCAAAAATGATACTTTCGACACTATTTACAGCGATCGCAAACATCTTAAGCATCATCGTCAATGTCTATACGTGGATCATCATCGCAGCAGCGCTTGTTAGCTGGGTCAAGCCTGATCCTAGCTCGCCTATCGTGCAGCTACTTTACAGACTGACTGATCCTGTTTATAGCTTCATTAGACGCTATATAAAAACAGAATTTAACGGCATCGACTTTGCCCCACTCATCGTGCTTTTGGCACTTCAATTTTTAAGTCAATTTCTAATAAGGCTTTTATTTGTTTTTGCTGCGTCTCTTTAGTATCATCTCTCTGGCCTGCGTTGCTCTTTTGGCTAAAATTTACACCTACGAGGAGCTAAAAAACGAGCCAAAAAGCCTTGCAAAAGACTACTATATAAACCGCCTTATAAACGAGGGCAGCTACACAAAAGAGCAGATAGCTGAGCTTTCACGCGACGTTTTTAGAAAAAGTGGCTTAGTTCAAAAATCAATCAACAAAATTTTACCTCCAAAAGCAGCTCCTAGCAAATGCCCTGGCATAAGCGCAAGCAACATCACAAGTGCTAGTTTGGCTTGCCAAAATTTACTAACAACGATGAGCTTTTCTCTAAAACTTGATAGCAAAACTCGTGAAATTTTAGCGGCAAATCTTGCAAATACAAATCCAGAAAAAGCTAGAATTTTACGCACTTTAAACGAGCCAAACCCGGCTCTTAGCTTTGCAAATACAAACAATACAAAGAGCTTTTTAGAGCTTTTTAACGCTTCAAATCCGCAAAGTAAAAGTGCTCTTTTTAGCGTAAATTTTGAAGCAAATTTTATGAATAAGCTCTACATGCAAAAGGGCTTTACAAATTTACTAAATGACGTCGTATTTAATAAAAAATATGAAAGCTTTAGAAGAAATTTACTTAGCATAGACCCAGCTGTAACTGAAAAAAGCGATGCATTTACACTTGGGCTAAACGCCATCTTGCTAGGTCAAAATGACGTTGCATTTAGTTTTTTCACAAGAGCTAAAAGCACCTTTGATAGGGCTTGGCAAAGAGACAATGCCACATTTTGGCAGTATGAACTAAGCGGCGATGAGAGCTTTTTAAAAGAGCTAAGTGCTAGCAAAGATGCAAATATCTACTCACTTTACGCAAGAGATTTGGTCGGTGGCGAGCCACTTGAGGTGATCGTGCCAAGGCCTAGCAAGCAAAATATCGAAAATTTTGACGTGAGCGATCCATTTTTATGGAACAAAACCACGTCCCTTGCAAAGGATATGAACGCCACGCAGGCAAGCGAATTTGCGATGAGATTTTACACAAACGAAAGTATCGGCGCATACGCATACTTCATGCAAAAGGCGCATGGCTGGGAGAAGCAGTACTTTTTGATGCCAAGCTCGCCTGAGCTTGAGGGCATCAGCACTGAGCGAAAGTCGATGATCTACGCACTAGCAAGGCAAGAGAGCCTCTTTATCCCAAGCGTCGTTTCTACCTCTTACGCCCTTGGCATGATGCAGTTTATGCCATTTCTTGCAAATGCGATCGGCAAAAAAGAGCTAAAAATTCCAAATTTTGACCAAGACGATCTTTTTAAAACTGATGTTGCATTTAAATTTGCAAATCACCACCTAAACTACCTTGATAAATTTCTTTACCATCCGCTCTTTACGGCCTACGCGTATAACGGTGGTATCGGTTTTACCAAAAAGGTCATCACAAGAGATGATATGTTTAAAGAGGGGAAATTTGAGCCATTTTTATCTATCGAGCTAGTCCCAGTGGCTGAGACTAGAAACTACGGCAAGAAGGTGCTTGCAAACTATGTGATCTATATGGCGCTTAATGGTTCCAGTATAAAGATTTCGCAACTTTTCGAAAATTTAACAAAACCGGCTTTGACTGATAAATTTCGAAACTAAGTGCGAGATCGTCGCTTTGCTTGCTTGGTGCGGTCACTTCATAATAGACCGCCCAAGGCATAGAAAATCCAGCAAATTTAAGCATCTCGTCACTTTCATCAAGCAGCCTTGCGCTTGTGGCATTTGAGTCACCATTTACCTTTATATTGCTCAAATTTTGCGCATGCTCTTTTGGGTTTATGGCTACTAAAAAGTGTTCTTTGCTCTCGTCTAAATTTGAGTTATATATAGGATTTAAATAGGTTGCAATTATAAGCGTTCTATCGGTGCCATCGATGATCTCGCTCTTGCTTGTGTAGGCTAAAAGCTCATTTTTTAGTGGCTCATGCACGATCACTTTTTGATCAGCACAACCAAATATCATCAAAACAAATATAAAAAATAGTGTAAATTTTCTCATAAAAACTCTTAAAACATTAAATTTTCTCGCATTTTAGCATTTTATTTTTTAAATTTCACTCATAAATTTTAAAGCCAATATGAGCTATAATCGCAAGAAATTTTAACGAAAAAGGCTCTTATGAAAAGACTTGCCATTGCTTTTTCTGGCCCTTCAAATAGCGGAAAAACGACGCTTATCTTAAAAGTCGCAAAAAAATTTATAGATGATGGGCTAAAGGTCGTTGTAGTCAAGCACGACCCAGGCGACAAGGCCAAATTTGACGTTGAAGGCAAAGATAGCTTTAAATTTTCTCAGGCAGGAGCTGACGTAGTCGTGATGAGTCCGACTAGAACGACTTACTTTTCGCAAAGCTCGCAAGGCATAGACGAGGTCATAAGGATGATCGGCGAGTTTGACATGCTCTTAGTCGAGGGGCTAAAGACACTGCCACTGCCAAGACTAAGCGTCTTTAGAGGCGAGATCGATGAAGCATATCTTAGCTTTTCAGATGCGATCGCCACTTATAAAAAGCAAATCCCCTACGAGATCACAAATCTAAATTTAGACGATATAGACGCCATTTGTGCGTGGATAATCAAAAATGCAAAGGCTGTATAATGCAAGAACTAAACCAAATTTTTAACACAATAAAAGATATCGCAAAAGAGATAAGCGAGGTCATAAAATACGCCGATCTTGGCTACACAACTCACGAAAACGCAACTGGCGACACCCAGCTAAAGCTTGATGTCAAAAGCGACGAGATCATCACGGCTAAATTTAAGCAGCTTTCATGCGTAAAAGCGCTAATTAGCGAAGAGAAAGAGGACGAGCTTGAGATAAATAAAAACGCTAAATTTATCATCGCTTACGATCCACTAGATGGCTCAAGCTTAGTTGATGTAAATTTCGCCGTTGGCTCGATCTTTGGCATCTACGAAGACGAGGTAAAACCAGAGAATTTAATAGCCGCAGCTTACAGCATCTATGGTCCAAGACTTGAGCTAGTAATTGCTGAGAAAAAGGGCGCTTTGCCTAAATTTTATAGGCTTGGCAAAGATGGTGAGTTTAAATTTGTAAAAGAGCTTGAGCTAAAAGAAAAAGGCAAGCTAAACGCCACAGGAGCTACGCAAAAAGGCTGGAGCCAAACGCATAGAAACTTCATAAACGAGCTATTTAACGAGGGCTACAGGCTAAGATACTCAGGTGCGATGGTGAGCGACTTGCATCAAATTTTACTAAAAGGCGGCGGTCTTTTTAGCTACCCAGCAACGAGCGATCATCCAAATGGCAAGCTAAGGGTTGTCTTTGAGGTGCTCCCTTTTGCCTTCATATATGAAAATGCAAAGGGCGCAACCTCAAACGGCAAAAACCAAACACTCTTTGATATAAAAATAGAAAAAATTCACCAAACTACGCCATGCTTCTTTGGCTCACGTGATGAAATTTCTCTTTTGCATAAATTTTACGAGCAAAAATAATGCAAGAAGCACAAGCAAACGAACCACTTGACGCATTTGAGCTAGCCCTAAAGCAAAAGGCTAAAATCATGCAAGAGTGCCAAGAGCAAAAAGGTCGCAAAAGCTGTTTTAACTGCGAGGCATTTTTTGACTGCGAGACGAGGATAGAGTATGTAAATAGCTGCTACAACTCGATGTCAAAAGGCAACACCGGCAGTGACGGCGGATTTGATTTTTAAATTTAAAGGAAAAATATGAAAGAAAAAGCTTATATAACCACTCCGATTTATTACGTAAATGACGTGCCACACATCGGCCACGCCTACACGACTATCATCGCTGATACGCTGGCTAGATTTAACCGCTTGCAAGGCAAAGAGACCTACTTTATGACTGGTACAGATGAGCATGGTCAAAAGATCGAGCAAGCAGCTCGCGCTAGAGGCAAAACGCCAAAAGAGTACGCAGATGAGATCAGTGCGAAATTTAGATCGCTTTGGGATGAATTTGAGATAAGCTACGACCATTTTATAAGGACAACCGACGAAGAGCACAAGCAAACCGTGCAAAATGTCTTTGAAAAGATGCAAGCAAACGGCGATATCTACAAAGGCGAATACGAGGGCTTTTACTGCGTTAGCTGCGAGACATTTTTTAACCAAAGAGACCTACTTGAGGACAACCGCTGTCCAGACTGCGGCCGCGTGACATCTTTGGTTAAAGAAGAGAGCTACTTTTTCAAACTTTCAAAATATGAAGACGCGCTTTTAAAATGGTATGAAAACGACGAGCTTTGCGTCATCCCAAAGGGCAAGAAAAACGAGGTCGTAAGCTTTGTAAAAGGCGGACTAAAAGACCTCTCTGTGACAAGAACAAGCTTTGACTGGGGTATAAAGCTACCAAAGAGCGCAAACGACGACAAGCACGTTATGTACGTCTGGCTTGATGCGCTCATAAACTACTTAACAACACTAGGATACTCAAGAGATAATGCTAGAATGGACTTTTGGCCGCATACCACACACATCGTTGGCAAGGATATTTTGCGTTTTCACGCAGTTTATTGGCCGGCATTTTTGATGAGCCTTGGCTTGCCACTACCAAAACACGTCGCAGCGCACGGCTGGTGGACGATAGATGGCGAAAAGATGAGCAAAAGCAAGGGCAACGTCATAAACCCAAGAGAGGTCGCAAACGCTTATGGACTTGAAAATTTCAGATACTTTTTGCTTAGAGAGGTGCCATTTGGTCAAGATGGTGACTACAGCCAAAAAGCCTTGATCGAGCGCATAAACTCAGAGCTTGGCAATGGACTTGGCAACTTGCTAAGCCGTATAGTAGGAATGAGCGCAAAGTATAGCGACTACAAGATCGACTCAAAAGACGTGATCAAATTTCACAAAGCCGAGCTTGATGAGGCGGAGGGCTATCTTGATGAGGCTATTAAAAATTTAGAAAATTTAGCGACGAACCGCTACTTAGAGGATCTTTGGAAGGTCGTAACACTTGCAAACGCAGCCGTTGCGAAGTATGAGCCATGGTCGCTTGTAAAAGCTGGCAAAAGTGACGAGGCAAATGCACTTGTGGCACTTTGTGCAAATTTACTTGCAAAAGTGGCGATACTACTTAGCCCAGCTATGCCAAAAACTTGCGCTAAGATAGCTGATACGCTTGGCTTTAGCATAGATACGGTTTCTTACGAAAGTCTTGTATTAAAAAATGAAATTTCAAATTTTGTGGCAAAAGCTACTGAGCCACTTTTCCCAAGGATAGAAAAAGAGCTAATGGGCGAGGCAAGCAAGCCAAAAGAAGAAGCAAAAGTAGAGGCAAAAGCTGAGCCAAAAGAGGAGAAAAAAGAAGAAGGTATCATTAGCATCGATGACTTTGCCAAGATCGTGATAAAAGTTGGCGAAGTGCTCGAGTGTGAGAGGGTTGAGGGCAGTGAGAAGCTGCTTAAATTTAAGATAGATCTTGGCGAGGAGCAGCCACGTCAAATTTTATCAGGCATCGCCAAATACTACGAGCCTAGCTCGCTTGTGGGCAAGCAAGTTTGCGTTTTAGCAAATTTAAAAGAGCGAACAATGATGAAAAAATATGTCTCACAAGGCATGATCCTAAGCGCATCAGACGGCTCGCTAACGCTTCTTGGCACGCAGGCCAAGGTCAAAAACGGCGCGATCGTTGGCTAAATGACGATAGAAAATTTAACCCACATAATAAATGGGCAAATTTTAAACAACCCAAGCATATCAAGCGTGACTAGCTTCGCGTTTGAGGCTAAAAACATAAAACGAGGCTACGCTCTCATCGCCACGCAAAGCGATCAGATCGCACCTGCGATAAAGCAAGGTGCCTACGCTATCATTAGCGAAGAAGAGATCACGCCAAGCGACGACGAGATAGCCTTTATCAAGGTAGCAAGCCTGCAAACGGCTATCATCAAGCTCATGCGCTTTGAGGCGATCCACAAAAATATCAAATTTTGCGCGGTCAATCCCTTTATAAAAGCGCTTTTAGAGAAGTCACACCTCGAAAAAAACGCCCACGTCATACCTGAAAATTTGACCGAGCTTTTTTACAAAATTTTTCATGCAAATTTATTTGACACATTTTTTAGCGACGATACAAGGATACTTCAAAGGCTCTCGCTACTTTACGAGACAGCATGGACTGACACAAACATAAGCGTGCTAAATCCAAGCTCGATCTTTTTTACGACGCTAATTTACGATGACAAATACTATCAAAATTTATCCATCCCTAGAGTTTTTGCTGGGATGTTTTGCGGACTTCTTGGCTATCTTAAGAAAAACAATATCGGCTTTAAAGTGACAGAGAGCAGGATTTCATCGCACTTTGACCCAGTCTTTATCGACAAAGACTTTAAGCCAGTTAGTTTTGGTAGCAGTTTTAGGGCGGTGATAGCTGAAGAAGACGAGGAGCTATTTTTGACTGAAAGCATATTTCTAAGGCGAAATTTCAGCGAGAGCGAACTTAAATTTTGTCTGCCAAAAGATAGCACACTAAAGGTTGAAAACGCCATTTTTTATGAAAATTTAGACGAGATAAAGAAGCTACAAAATTTCGTCTACGCCCTTGTGCTTTGCAAAAAAGAAGATCTGCTTGATAGCTTAAGTCAAAGCAAAGAGCAAGGCGGACTCTTTTAAATTTAGAGCCAGAGCCTAAGCCCTGGCAGTTTTTTACTCACCTAAGAAGTATTTTAGATCAGCTTGCGCGTCGCCGCTAATTGGTCTAACGTTAAATTTATCTACTAAGAAATTTATGATCTCTTCATTGAAAAATTTAGGCAAGCTTGGTCCTACGTTGATATTTTTGATACCAAGGCTAAATAGCGCTAGCAAGATGATGACCGCTTTTTGCTCCATCCACATTAGCACGATAGAAACTGGCAAGTCATTTACTGCGATGCCTGTTGCCTCGCTTAGTGCAAGAGCTATTTTAACTGCGCCGTTGCTGTCGTTGCACTGGCCAAGGTCGATGTAGCGTGGTAGCTCGGTGCCTGGGACGTTGCCAAAGTCGATATCGTTAAATCTAAATTTACCACAGCTTGAAGTAAGTATCACGCAGTCTTTTGGAAGGCTAGCAGCTAGCTCTCTATAATACTCACGTCCCTTGCCAGGCGCGTCACAGCCAGCGATCACGAAAAATCTGCGGATCTTACCAGTCTTAATCGCGTCTAAAATTTGAGGGGCTAAAGTTAGGATAGTCTTGTAGTGGCCGCCAGTCACTAGGCTCTCGTCGCTATCAAAGCCGCTAACGTCGCCGCAAGCTAAAGCGCACTCGATAAGTGGTGTGAAGTCGTCGTTTTCGATGTGTTTTACGCCGTTTGTACCTGCGATCGAGTAGCCAAATAGTCTGTCAGCGTATGTGCAGTTTGAGCGTAGTGGCACGATGCAGTTTGTTGTCATTAGTATCGCACCTTTAAATTCGTTAAATAGCTTAGTTTGGTCAAACCACGCCTTGCCGACGTTGCCTTTTAGGTGGCTGTACTTGCGTAGTTCTGGGTATCCGTGAGCTGGGAGCATCTCTGAGTGAGTGTAGATGTTGATGCCTTTATCTTTTGTCGCTTCAAGTAGTGCTTTTAGAGCGTGCAAATTGTGTCCGCTTACTAAGATCGCCTTGCCCTCGACCTTGTTTTGGCTCACTCTAACTGGTGTTGGGATGCCAAATTTGGCCGTGTGAGCCTCGCTTAGTAGGTTCATCACCTCAACGCCAGCACCACCTACTTCAAGAAGCTGCTTGATGTGCTCATCGAAGTTGAAATTTGAGTTTGTAAGCGTAAAATAAAGCGTATCAGCCATAACGCGATCAACGTTGCTAGTATCAGCGCCAAGCTCGTGTGCGTGGTGGCGGTATGCGCTAAGGCCTTTTAAGCCAAAAACCATCGTATCTTGCAAAAGTGCTAGCGTGTCACTCTTGCCACAGGTGCCCATAGGCTGGCCCTTTGCACCGCATCCATCCTCAGCACTCATCTCGCACTGATGGCAAAACATCTTCATATCTTTCATCGTCTCTCCTTGTAAATTTAAAAATTTAAGCGGATTTTATCCTAGGTGGCTAACCATTTTGGTTGATAGCAGTCAAGAAAAGTTAAATTTAAATTTTAGTTATTAAATTTAAGGTTTTATGATTATGGATATCAAAATATAAAATTTGAAATTTGGTACAAAGAGTTAATAAAATTTATAAAAAAACGATTTACATTTGAAATTTATTTAAAAGGATGAAAATGAAAAATTTATTACTCGCGATATTTGCCGCCTTTATGCTTTGTGGCTGCGCTCCAAAGGGGATATTTGTCACCTTACCTGATGAGCAAGTACCTTCAAACATTAGTAAAAAGACCAAAATTTACATCGAAAGTGTCAAGGATGTGAGGGCTTTTGAAAACGACCCAAAACAAGCAAGCATCCCATCTTTATACAAGCACAATGTAAATGAAGTTAGCGCAAAAGAGAAGCAAAAATACATCGGCAGGACGAGAAATGGCTATGGCAAAGGGCTGTGGAACGTTATCTTAGAAAACAACCAAAACGTGAGCTCAGTGTTAAGGTCGCGCATAGAGGAGGCCTTTAAGGAAAACGGCTATCAAGTCGTAAAAGACAAAAGCCTAATCGATGAAAACACGCTCACCGCAAGCGCAAGGATAGTCAAATTTTGGTCGTACATATCGCTTGGTTTTAGCAAGGTTGGGCTAAATATGGATATAGACACACTTTTAAGCGTCAAAGACAAAGAGATAAAGACCGATCTTAAGCGCTCTGAGTTTTATTTTCTAGTGACAAATGATGACTTTTCAAACATCATAAAAACGTCTTTAAAAGAGTACAAAGAGAAGCTTGCAAAACAGATAAGCGAGCTAAATTTAGAGTAAATTTTAGGCTAGCTACTAAATTTATAGTAGCTAGCTTTTAAATTTCAAGGCAAATTTCACTTTTTATAAGGGATTTTATCAACGGCGTTTGCTTTTTTAAAGCCATTTAGCCTTAGCCTGCAACTATCACAAAGCCCGCACGCCTCATCCTCGCTCTCGTAGCAGCTCCATGTTAGCTCTATTGGTGAGCCAAGCTCAAGCGACTTTGAGACGATATCAGCCTTGCTTAAATTTACAAGCGGTGTGACGATCTCGCAAGAAAAATCAGCCGACGTGCCTAAATTTATCGCCTCATTTATGCTTTTTATAAAGCTCTCTTTGCAGTCAGGATACCCAGAGCTATCCTCCTCGACCACGCCTATGTAGATCGCCTGCGCTCCTTCTTTTTCGGCAAGTGCGGCGGCGATTGAGATAAATACGCCATTTCTAAACGGCACGTAGGTGTTTGGCACGTCCTTACTAACGCCATCTTTTCTTATCTGCATGCTCTTATCAGTTAGCGAATTTCCGCCTATTTGAGCAATGAAGTTAACATCTAAATTTATCTTTTTAACCACGCCCAGTCGCTCACAGATCTCATCAAACGCGCGCTTTTCTCGCTTCATTGTTCTTTGGTTATAGTCAAAATGAAGTGCGACCACATCATATCCAGCCCTCTTTGCCATCACAGCGCAAAGCGTGCTATCCATACCGCCGCTCATTATACAAACTGCTTTTTTCATATTTTGCCCTTTAAATTTGCTAAAATTATACAAAAATTTACTAAGGACAAGCCAAAAATGATACTTTGCGAAGAGAGTTATCCAGAAATTTTAGATCAAATTTGCTCATATCTAACGCCTGGTGAAGTTGAGCTGCTTTTTATCAACAAAGATGAGATGAGAGAACTAAATAGATCTGAGCGTGGCATAGACAAAACCACTGACGTCTTAAGCTTCCCCCTTGAGCTTGTCATACACGCCCCACTTGGCTCAATCGTCATAAACAAAGATATGGTAAAAGAAAAAGCAGCCGAGCTAAATCACAGCGAAGAGGCCGAAACTGCACTACTTTTTACACATGGCTTGCTGCATATCTTGGGATATGATCACGAAAAAGATGATGGGCAGATGAGAGAGAAAGAGTGCGAAGTGATAGCTAAATTTAACATGCCAAAGAGCCTAATCGTAAGAAGTGAAGATGTTAGGCTCATTGATCTAATAAACAAAAAGGGCTGATCTAGCCCCCCCTTTTTTTTGCATTAAAGAGTCTCTTTTTTCATCTCTAAATTTTCAACTTTTGGCGCAAAAGCCTTATTTATCTTTCTTATCCAGATGATGAGCGAGATAAATAAAATAAAGTAAAGCACGTAGCTAGCGATAGGCCAGCTGGTGTTTGTGCCGCTATCTTTTATCGAGATCGCGTTTCTAAACTCGTTTAGCATAGAAATTCTATATCCATAGTATTTGATAGTGACGTTTTTATCGCTATTTGTAAAGCCTTGAGCCTTAGCTTGGATGTCGGCTGAGTTAAATTTAAAATAAAATGGAAAGCCCCACGCCGTATCTTCGTTTCTATAAGCCATAACTTTTTCAGCGTTTTTCGCATCTTTTGTGTAGATGAAGTAGACATCTCTTACAGGCCCATCGGCTGGGTTTTTGGCGTCTATTATGCCATCTTTATCCATGCGTTTTACGTCGCCACCAGTTATCTGCACGCTTGCGTAGTGCGGAAATGAAAAATCAACCAAAAACGCCAAAAATAGGTGCAAAAGCACAACAAATGTAACGCAAATTCTCTTTAAAAATGTCATCATTTCTATCCTTTAAATTTGCACTATTTTATGAAAAGATAGCTTAAATAAAGGGGCAAAGCGCCCCCATAAATTTAAGCCTTTTTATTAAGCATAAATTTTAAAAGCTGAGCAAAGAAGCAGATGCCGCCGATTATCAAAACCGTATCGCCAAGCATCCTTAGCCATCTTAAATTTTGTAAGTGTGACTGCTGTAAAAGCTCAGCACTTCTTGCATACCACATGCCCTGCTCCAAGCTTGCAAATGCTTGATAAATTCCTATTGGAAGTAGTGAAAGCACGATCATTAGCATAAGTCCTGCATTTAGTCCCCAAAAGCCAACTTTCATCAGATTTTCATCAAATTCTTGCCCTTTAAATAGATAAGTAGCCACAAGCCAAACAAAGCCAAGTGCCAAAAATCCATAAACACCAAATAGTGCCGCGTGTCCGTGAACTGGTGTTGTATTTAGTCCCTGAATGTAAAATAGTGAAATTGGAGGATTTATCAAAAATCCAAAGACACCAGCGCCTAGCATATTCCAAAAGGCAACTGCGATAAAGCAGTAAAGTGGCCACTTAAGCGTTTTAGCCCAGCTTTGAGCAAACTGGAGTTTGTAGTGCTCATACGCCTCAGCTCCAAGCAAGACCAAAGGCACGACCTCAAGCGCTGAAAAGCTTGCACCAATAGCCATTATAGGCGTTGTAGTGCCTGCAAAGTAGAGGTGATGGAAGGTGCCTGGGATCCCGCCTATCATAAAGAGTGACGCACTTGCAAGCGTTGAAAATGTCGCAAATCTTTTTGAGACAAGACCCAAAGAAACAAAGACAAAGGCAAGTGAGGCTGTCGCAAACACCTCAAAAAAGCCCTCGACCCAAAGGTGTACAACCCACCAGCGCCAGTACTCCATCACTGGAAGCGGACTTCTTTGACCATAAAATAGCCCTGCTCCGTAAAACAAGCCAACCGCAACCGCTGACATAGCAAAGATAGTTAGTAAATTTTTATCGCCTTTGTTTTTAAACCCGCCTGCAAATCCACGAAGAAGCAGAAGCATCCAGATGACAAGACCGACAAACAAAATGATCTGCCAAACTCGTCCAAGATCGATATATTCATATCCTTGATGTCCAAGCCAGAAGCTTAAATTTATAGGCATGATGTTTGCGATAGCTAAATATTCACCCACAAAACTGCCAACTACAAGGAAAAGTAGCGCGTAAAAGAGCAGATCAACGCCAAGCTTTTGAAACTTTGGATCCTTGCCGCCATTTATGATAGGGGCTAAAAATAGTCCAGCTGCTAAAAATCCAGTCGCTATCCAGAAGATACTAGCTTGTATATGCCACGTTCTAGCAAGTGAATAAGGAATGTAGGCTGATAAATTTATGCCATAAAATTCTTGTCCTTCGACTGTGTAGTGAGCCGTAAAGCCGCCTATTAAAATTTGAAACGCAAATAGCGCTAGCGTGACAAAGAGATACTTTTTAAGCGCCTTTTGTGATGGTGTTAAATTTAGCTTTTTAAGTGGATCTTCACTGATAGGCTCAAGCTTTTCATTGTCTTTTTTGCCATAAAATGAGCTAAACCAAACAAGCAAGCCAACGCCAGCTAGAAGTATCACGACGCTTGCAATCGACCAAAAGACATTCTCACTTGTTGGCACGTTATCGATTAGTGGTTCGTGCGGCCAGTTGTTTGTATAGGTTGCCTCGCTACCAGGTCTGTTTGTCGCTGTCGCCCAGGCTGACCAGAAGAAGAAGTTGTTAAGATCAGCTCTGTCGCTAGCATTTGGAAGCGTATTTTCTTTCATCGCATAAGCTTCTCTTAAAGGCTTAAATTTAGGGTCATTACCAAAAAGCGCAGCATACTCGCTAGCTACTTGACTTATTGCCTTTAGCCTATCAGCGCTTAGCACAAATTTATCGTCCTTTACGCTATTTTCTCTATACTCTTTTTTGAGCAAAACCTTTAAATTTGCTTTTTGCTCGTCATTTAGATCAGCGTATTTTAGATGATAAATTTCATCAGCTTTGATCTCTAAAAAGGCAACTAGCTCTTTGTGAAGCCAGTCCGCACTCCAATCAGGCGCTTGATATGCCCCATGCCCCCAAACAGAGCCAACCTGCATACCGCCTATGCTTTGCCAAGCCTCTTGACCTTTATAGATACTCTCTTTGTCGATCACGACCTTGCCATTTTCGTCAGTGAAATTTACAACTGGAGGCGAATTTCTATAAACCTCAACGCCATAGTAGCCTAAAATACTAAAGCAAACTACCAGCACAGCAACAAATGCGAGCCAGTATCTTTTGTATTCACGCATTGATTCTCCTTTTTTAAAATTTAGGAGAAAGTTTATCTTATTTCAAAATAGTGACTAATGACATATATCAATAAAAGGAGAATATTTATCCTATTAGTTTTATAGAAATTTACAATAATATGCAAATTTTTCACAATGTATATGCAAATTTTACATAATATTAATGTAAATAGCAGTAATATATCGACAAAACTATTTCACACGAAAAAAGGAAAAAATATGCAAATGAATTTCATGCACAAAGTGGCTAAAATAGGCCTTGTTGCTTCGCTTTTTACAGCTCTTAGCCTAAGCGCAGCTGACTCTGCTAGAAGCATCACAGATATGAAAGGTGTCAAAGTAAGCGTCCCAGAAAAAGTTGAGAAGATCGCTGCACTATGGAATGCAAACAACGAGATCATCCTAGCACTTGGCGGTATGGATAAGGTTGTAGCCACAACTGATCTGATCAAAAACAACAAGTGGTTTGAGCACATCTATCCAAGACTTAAAAATTTACCAGCTGCACTAAACGGTAAAGACCTTCAGATCGAAGAGCTTGTTAAACTTGCACCTGACGTTATCATAGTGTATAACAAAAATTTTCAAGATGAACTTATCAAAAATGGCTTTAGCGCGGTAAATTTGATCTTTAGAGACTATCCAGATATGGAGAAAAGCATCTACGCAACAGCTGAAGTCATAGGCACTGATGATGCTAGAAAAAAAGCTGAAAAACTTGCTAATAAAATCCACGATAACTCTGAGTTTGTAACAGCAAGAACAAAAAGCATCCCTGACGCTAAACGTCCAAAAGTACTTCACCTTCTTGGTGGCGCAAATTTGCTAAAAATTGATGGTACAAACACCATCCAAAACACTTGGATCAAGCTAGGTGGCGGTGTAAATGCTATCAATACTGAGGGTTCAATGATCGAAGTTAGCGCTGAAGAGATCATCAATGCAAACCCTGATATCATCATCGTTGGCGGCAATGACACAGACGCACAGATCAAAAAGATAAAAGAGCACCCTGCATTCTCTGGCTCAAACGCTGTTAAAAACGGCAAAGTTTATGGTAACCCAAAAGGTGTATTTAGCTGGGATAGATATGGTGCTGAAAACGTACTTCAAATTTTATGGGCAGCAAAAACTATCCAACCAGATCTATTTAAAGATGTCGATATGAAAGTAAAAACAAAAGAGTTTTATAAAGAGTTTTTAGGTCACGAGCTTACCGACACAGAGTATGGCTATATCTTAAAAGGCCTAAATCCAGATGGTAGCAGTAAGTAAGATATGAAAAACGCAAATTTTTCAATAGTTGTTATCTTTTTAGCTCTACTAACGCTTGTTTGCGCCTTTGTAGCCCTTGGCGTTGGTAGATTTTACATACCTTTTAACGACGTCTTTAGCGTGCTAGCTCACGGTTTTGGCTATGGCGAAGGGGCAGCTAGTAACATCACAAATGTGATAGAAAATTTACGCATACCGCGCATTATAGCCGCTATCTTAGTCGGTGCTGCTCTTAGCGTGAGCGGTGCAGCCTATCAAGGCGTCTTTAAAAACCAGCTTGTAAGCCCTGACCTTCTAGGCGTATCAGCAGGCGCTTGCGTGGGTGCTGCAACTGCCATTATCTTTGATCTATCGCTATTTTGGATACAAATTTTTGCATTTGGCTTTGGCCTAGCAGCCGTTGCTATCACTCTAGCCATACCTAAGATGATGGGGCGCGCGAGCACGCTTATGCTGGTTCTTTCTGGTATCATTGTAAGTGGCCTCATGGGCTCAATAATCGGCTTTTTAAAATATGTCGCAGACCCTGAGACAAAGCTACCTGACATTGTTTATTGGCAGCTTGGTAGCCTTGCAAAGCTTGATAGCGATAACTTAATATACGTAGCTCCAGTGATGATCATCTGCGCCATTTTACTTATCGCCATGAGCTGGCGTATAAATTTGCTCTCTCTTGGCGACGAGAGTGCAGCAAGACTAGGCGTAAATGTGGCTTTTGAGCGCGCTGTCATCATCATCTGCGCTACGCTTCTTACAGCCTGCAGCGTCTGCATAAGTGGCATAGTCGCATGGGTGGGACTTCTTATGCCTCACTTAGCGCGCATGCTAGTTGGCGCAAATAACATAAAAAGTATGCCTGCAAGTATATTTATGGGTGCGATATTTTTGCTATTTGTTGATACTCTAGCACGCAGCATAAGCGTGAGCGAAGTGCCTCTTGGCGTACTTACTGGCTTTATCGGCACGGTATTTTTCGTCTGGGTTTTATGGCGAAATAAAAAGGTTGCGTGATGCTTGAAGTTAGAAATTTAAACTTTAGCTACCCAAATGGGGCTGGCAAACTAGAAAATGTAAATTTAAAGATAGGTGCTGGGGAAATTTTAACCATACTTGGTCGAAACGGAGCTGGCAAATCAACAACTTTAGGGTTAATAAGCGGCTCGCTAAAGCCAGTTTCAGGAGAGATTTTCCTTGATGGTAAAAACGTAGATAGCCTAAGCAACAAAGAGCGCGCTAAGATCATGGCATACGTCGCTCAAAGCGAGGTTACTGAGTACGACTACACAGGGCTTGAGTTTATCACGATGGGACGTGCGGCGCACCTTGGCATCTTTGCAAGACCTAGCAAAGAGGATGAGGAGATCGCTAGAATTTATACCAAAAAGCTTGAGATCGAGTACTTAGAGGATCGCTTTATCACGCAGATGAGTGGCGGTCAAAAGCAGATGTGTATGATCGCTCGTGCGATGGCTGCGCAGCCAAAGATGATCATATTTGACGAGCCAACGAGCGCGCTTGATTTTGGCAACCAGTATAAATTCCTACGCACCGTCAAATGGCTAAAAGAGCTTGGCTACTCGGTCGTGCTAACCACTCACAATCCCGACTTTGCCGTGCTTCTTGGCGGATATGTCGCTCTTGTAAAGGGTGATGGCGAGGTTGGATTTGGCACGGTTGATGAGATAATTAGAAGCGAGAATTTAAGCCAGCTTTACGGACTAAATTTAAACGTAAGCTACATCGACGAAGTAAAAAGAAACTGCTGCCTCACTTATCCACTCTAAATTTATCTGCTCTTAAATTTTTAAGGGCAGATAGTCGTTTTATCTAAAAATTTCTACTTAAATTTACTAACCATAAATGCTAAAATGCAAAATAAATTTAAAGGAAAAACAATGGCTTACCCACTACTAGGCACAAAGATCGTGATCGATGAAGAAAAGGTTTTAAGAGAGAAAAAGTATAAGCTAGATGTGATCTATGAGTATTTAGACAAACTTGCCAAGCAGTGCGACTTGATCAAAATTGATAAAAATACCTTTCACGCAAAAGGCAATGAAAATGACTTAGCAAATTTGGGTCTGTTTGTCTATAAACACGCCATTAAAAACGAGTGGATAACTAAAAATGTCAAAGAGTGGGTTTGGATTAGCCAAAAAGAGGGCAACAGCGATATAATTGGTGATGATATGGGAGTTTGGAAGTGAGCGATAAAAAAGAGAAAATTTATCCCGCCGTATCAAATTTCATATAAATTTTAAAAAGAGCCTGCGAAAGGTTAAATTTGCTAGGCAAGGTAAATTTAGGTATAGCGCAAAAACAAAGACATTTTTAAAACCCTGAGCCATTTTGCCACAGAGAGCCTAGACTTGGTTTGTTAGTAACTTTTTTTTAACAACAATATTGAAAAAAACAAGATCGATTGCGATAAAGCTAAATTAACCACGTAATAGTTGCCATTTTCTATCAAATTTAAAACTAGCCGTAAAAATTTGCGTCCTCATCTTAAATTTGACGCAAATTTATATCCTCTTAGCCAAAAGCAATCATCTACCTAAATTTAACACAACCCACAAGATCAAATTTGAGCTTTATTTTTAAGCTCGGCCACCCTAGCCTTTGCAACCTGCGTGATATCATCCTCGTAGTCGTAGAAGTTAAAGGTCGCTCCGTGTTGGAAAAAGCCATTTAGTATATCGCCGCTTTGGCGGTTTTTCAGATCAAGCTCGGCCACCTTAAAGCCGTCATTTGTCGCGCAAAATTCCTTTAGTCTAGCTGGCGCCTCTTTTAGCTTGGTAAATAAAAAGCAGTATCCATCGCCGCCGTTTCGCCCCACCCTGCCTCGCAGCTGATGAAGCGTGGCAAGACCGAGCCTCTCAGCACCCACGATCACTATCGTATTTAGCCTTGGTAGCGAGATGCCGACCTCAACAACGGTGGTTGAGAGCAAAATTTCGCCCTCTTCTCTAAATCGCCTTAAAATTTCCTCTTTCTCTTTATCCTTGCCGTGCGTGACGAAGACATTTTTGAAATTCTTTAGCCAAAAGCCCTGCGCCTCGCTTAGACTTTGGTAGTTTGAACTCTCGCTACTCTCGACTAGCGGATAGATGATGGCCACTTGAAAGCCGCCCGCAAGCTGCTTTTTGATGTGAGCGAGCAAAAAGCCAAACTCGCTAGCGCCTAAAATTTGGCTCATTATATTTTTCTTAAACGGCATCTGCTTTAAAAAGCTAAAATTTACGATCTCAGACTGAATAAGACTAAGTGTCCTAGGTATTGGCGTAGCTGAAAACTGCACGAAATTTGCTCGCTCGTCCTCGCTTGAGGCAAGCTCTTCTATCTTTTTGCGCTGATTTGAGCCAAAGCGGTGCTGCTCATCGACCATAACAAGCGGCGAGTTTGGCAGCTCGTGAAATAGAAGCGCATGCGTGCCAACGATCAAATTTGCCCCGCTAAAGTCTATCTTTTTCTCCCCACTTCGCACCAACATCACATTCATAAAAGGCGGTAGTAGCCTCTTTGCTTCATTATAAATTTGCTCGCTTAAGATGCTTGTTGGCGCCATCAAAATGGCACTTTGCGGATAGACGCTAAGCGCAGCCGCTAGGATCACAAGCGTTTTGCCACTTCCCACGTCGCCCATTATGACGCGCCTTTTTGCCTGCACAGCGCTAAGGTCGTCTCTGATGTCATTTATCGCGTTTAGCTGATCATTTGTCGGCGTAAATGGCAAGCTCTTAAGCCAAGAGTTTATGTCAAAAAGCTTGATTTTTGGACTTTTAAAGTAGGTTTTTTTAGCACTTAGCTTTTTTATGTAGTTAAAAATTTCTACAAATTTTAAGATTTCCACGCCCTCGCCCTCGTTTTTTAGGCGGTATAAAATTTGTACGCTTTGCTCGTCTAGCCGCTGCAAATCAGCTAGAAATTTAGCCTCTTTTTCATTTAAGCCCTCGGCTAGTAAATTTTGTAAATTTAGATATTTTAAGATGAGTTTTTTTAGCTCTTCGTCTTTTAGCTCGGTCTTAAATTTAGGCACGATCTGGCCTATTTTTGTGGTAATTTTTGGATTTACGATCTGCCACGAGCCAAAGGCGTAGGAGCAAAGCCCATATATTGCCATCTCTTTGCTAACCTTAAAAGCGCCGTAGTGCCAAGACTTTGCGTTAAAAATGACGATCTTTACACTACTTTGCCACTGCTCGCAAAAGGCAAGTGCTGTCAGCATGCCAGGGCGTGAGGCGAGCGAAGTGATCTTTACATTTATGCAGACCTGCCCTTCTCTTGGGCTCTTGGCGATCGTCGTATCCTCAAAGCCCTTTGGTAGCACAAGAGCAAGGTCAAGCAGGCTAAGCACGCCTATTTTTAGAAGTTTTGCTCTGTCGCTTGCTTCAAATTTCATTTTTTAAAACGCAAAAGCTTAGCTCATTTATCTCTGCGTGGGCTTTTATGAAGCTATTTAGTTCGCTTAGCGAAAGGGCTGAAATTTTATCCAGATCCTTTAAAAATGCCCCAAGCTCGCCATGTTCGTAAAACTCGCCTTGCGCGATGTCAAGGCGCTTAAAAAGCGTCTCAAGCCTAAGCGGCAACGAACCAAGTAAAAATTTCTTCGCCTGCTCAAGCTCGGCCTTGCTAACGCCTTTTTTGCTAAATTTTAAAATTTCCTCTTTTATAACGGCGATCGCCTCATCTTTTTTCTCATTTTTTGTCTGCATGTAGCCGTAAAGCTGGCTGTAAGAGAGATTTAGCAAATTTCTAGCGTATGCGCTATAAGCAAGCCCTCTTTTCACGCGTATCTCCTCCATGAGCCTCGAGCCAAAGCCACCCTCGCCCAAGACAAATGTCGCCACTGCGGCCTTGTATTTTTCTTCGGGCTTTACATCAAATGGCGAGCCAAAGTAGATGTATGCCTGCTCGCTTTGCCTGATGATCTCGCTGCTTTCGCACTTGTCACTTGGACTAAAGCGCTCTAGTTTTCGCACCTTGCCAGGTTTTAGGATCTCTAAAACGCTAGCAAGCTCTTTTGTCTGCTTCTCGTCGATGTCGCCACCAAGCACGCAAAGCAAATTTGAAAGGTCTAAATGCTCATTTAAAAATTTGCTTACATCTTCAAGCGTGATCGCTTTTATGCTCTTTTTAGTGCCGATACTAGGCTCTGAAAGCACACTTTTTGGATATAAAAGCTCAAAAAGCCCCTGCCTTGCCACGTAGTCAAAGTCGTTTTCATTTGCTGCGATCTCGCCAAGTGTGACGGTTTTGCACCTATTTAGAATTTCTTCTGTTAAATTTGGAGCGCTTATAAGCTCCTTTAGCTTGCCACACGCAAAGGCAAAGTGCTCTTTTAAGCAGTTTATATCTATGCAAAATGTCTCAAAGCCGCAGCTTGCATTTAGGCTGATCGCCCGCACTTCAAGCTCTTTGGCAAATTTAGCCGAGCCTAGCTTCATATCGCCCTCGTTTAGTAAATTTGCGCTTAGTCTTGCAAGGCCTGCAAGCTTGCCATTTTGTGAGCTGCCAGCTGCTTTGAAAACTAACTTTAGGCTCACTACTGGCATCGCTTTTGAGCTTTCAAAAACGACTGGGATTTTTACATTTTTTACATTGATATCTAAAATTTTCATCTAAAATTTCTCCAAAATATCGTAGTTTGTGTTGCGCTTAGCTGGAATTTCTCCGACATCTTTTATAAGCTCGATCATCTGGTCTTGATTCATCCTAAAGCTAGCCCCTGCTGCCTTTACGACGTTTTCTTCCATCATCGTGCTACCAAGATCGTTTGCACCAAAAAGAAGCGCTAGCTGGCCTACGTAGCTGCCCTGCGTGACCCAGCTGCTTTGGATATTTTTAAAGTTATCCAAAAAGAGCCTTGAGACTGCAAGAAGCCTTAGATAGACGTTTGAGCTTTGCTTTTTGATCTCTGGAAATTCTTGCATGAGCTTTGTATTTAGCCCTTGAAAGCTCCAAAGTATAAATGCCCTAAATCCAGCCGTTTCATCTTGTAAATTTCTGATATGCTCCCAGTGCTCCACGATCTCGCGAGTGCTCTCAACCGTGCCAAACATCATCGTAGCAGTCGTTTTTATACCAAGCTCGTGCGCCTCTTTGTGTATGCGAAGCCAGTCTGCGGTGTCACACTTTTTAGGGGCGATGATGTCACGCACTCTGTCGCTTAAAATCTCCGCTCCAGCTCCCGGCATCGAGTATAAGCCCTTTTGGTTTAGACGCCTTAAGACCTCTTTTGTAGAAATTTTTGAAACTCTTGCTATGTAGTCGATCTCAACGGCTGAGAAGCCATGTATCGTGATGCTTGGATAGTGCTTGCTGATGTAGCCCACAAGCTCCTCGTACCACTCGATCTTTAGCTTTGGATGAACACCACCTTGAAATAAAATTTGAGTGCCGCCGATGGCGATTAGCTCCTCGATCTTCTTGCCGATCTCCTCAAAACTTAGCACATAAGCGTCTTCTTCTTTTGCGTGGCGGTAAAATGCACAGAATTTACAATCCACCCAGCAGACATTTGTATAGTTGATGTTGCGATCTACGATGAAGGTTGTTATACCCTCTGGATGAAGCTCTTTTTTTCTAGCTAACGCCATCTTGCCAAGCTCGTAAAGCGGTGCATTTTCTATAAGATCGATGGCTTCATTTACACTAAGTCTTTTCAAATTTAACCTTTTATTTTGCTTATTTTTGGGCGAGAGTTTAGCCAAAAATGCTTTTAAATATGATAAATCAGGCGTTATGAAAAATTAATTTTTAAAGGCTAAAATGTGAGAAATTCTTTAAAGGAGAGAGTTATGAAAAAGGTTATATTTGCCGTTATCTGCGGATTATTTTTAGTTGGTTGTGCTAAAAACGAGCCAAAGCCAGCCAAGCCACAAGGTGCAAGCTGCGGATGTGCTCATCATCAAAAAATGATGCAAGAAAATATGCCAAGCTGCCCTCATCACGGCATGCAAGGGGCGATGCATGGGCAAATGCCAGCAGGCTGCCCAGCCCACGCAAAATAGATAAAGTGCCAATTGGCACTTTATTTTAATATAACTTTGTCGCCTTTAGTGCCTAAAACCTGCACTTTTTCGCCATTTTTTAGCGCTCCGTCATACTTCCAAAGAGTGCCTTTAAAATAGACCATATTTTCTCTGATCTCGCCAACGCCAGCTTCGTCTAAAAATTCCTCATTAAAGCTCTCTTTTTTAGCCATAAATTTACTCTTTAACGGCGCCTTTAAGAGCGCAAGCAAAATAATGGCAAGTGCTGCAACACCTAAAATTTGATATGGCCACTCAAAATTAAAGCCAAAATTTACCGCCCCAACGATGATAAAAGCGACGCCAAAAAATAGCAGATAAAATGAAAATAGCATAAGCTCAGCCACGCACAAGAGCGCGCCTATGGCTAACATTATATAAGGGCTGATCACGCCTTATCCTTAGCTAAGAAATTCTTTAAAACGCTAAGCGAGCCGATGAGCTCAGCCGCCTCATAAGGGACTAAAATTTTATCTTTTGAGCTATTTTTAGCTAGCTCGCTAAATGCCCCGACCCTGTCACGAGCGAGCAGAAATTCAGCCGCATTTGCGTTTTTGCTCATGCTATCGTTTATCATATCCATAGCCTCTTTTTGAGCCGTTGCGATGGCGATTTGCTCATATTTTTTCGCATCAGCCATACGCTCTATCGCCTCTGCTTGAAGCACTTTTTCTTGTTTTAGCGCCTCTGCGTTTCGGATGAGTGCCTCTTTTTCAGCCAAGGCTTTTAGCTCGATCGCACGTTTTTCACGCTCAGCCTTCATCTGCATATTCATCGCCTCTTCGATGCCAAGCGGGACAGAAATTTCAGAAATTTCCACACGCATGATCTTTACGCCCCAGTTGCCAGCAGCGTCGCCAAGAGCCACTTGAAGTGCGGCATTTAGGCGGTCACGTGAGCTTAGTGTATCATCAAGGTTCATCGCTCCTATCTCGCCACGAAGCGTAGTCATGGCTAAATTTGCAATGGCACGTTTGTAGTTATCTACGTTATAAACCGCCATTTTTGCGTCAAATACCTTTAAAAAGACGATGCCATCGACGCTAATATTAACGTTATCTTTTGTGATGACTTGCTGTTTTGTGATATCAACAAGCTGCTCTTTTATAGTTATGATCGCCCTTATCTGATCGACAAATGGGATGATGATGTGAAATCCCCCGTCAAGCACCTTGTGAAATTTACCAAGTCGCTCGATCAGCAAGTTATCTGCTTGCGATACGATCTTGATGCCAGCTTTTAAAAACAAAAATGCAAAAATGACTAAAACAACGACCAAAACGCCAAATGTCTCAACTTGCATCTTCTCTCCTTTAATTTATAATTTGTTATTTTCTTAAGTATTATAATACATTTTAAATTTTATTTTCAAAAAGGATCAGCATGAAAAATTTTATCTTTGCACTAAGTGCGGCTCTACTTTTAGCAGGTTGCGCTACGTCAAACCAAAGCGCGAGCGTCCCACAAGGCAAATGTGAAGTAAAAGGTAGCTGCATGGCTCCAGTAAGCAGCATCGAAGGCACTTACAAGGCGTTTTTACCTTGCGCTAGCTGCATGGGCATAGACTCAACACTTACACTAAAAAAAGACGGCACATTTGAAAGTGTGATGAACTACAAGTCAAAAGACAACTACAAAGCCGTTAGCAAGGGCAAATACTCAGTAAAAAACGGCGTTATCACAACCGTTGATGAGTATAAAGAGAAGAGCTTTTATAAGATCGAGGGAGAGAGCCTAAAGATGCTTGACATGGATCAAAAAGAGGTCACTGGCGAGCTAAAAGATAAATACATCTTTAAACGCGTAAAATAAATTTTAAAGGCAAAATGATATAATTTTGCAATTTTTAAGGAGTTGCAAATGAAATATCTTTTTGCCATACTTATCTCATTTTTCATCATCGGCTGCGCGAAAAATGAAAATTTAAAGCCACAAAATCAAGAGCAAACACAAAAATCAAAAGAAGAAAAGCCCCTAGTTAGAGACGAAAAACCCAAAAAACCAGAAAAACTAATACTTTCAAACTCTATCTACACGAGCTACTATACGACCTTGCCATGCTCAAACTGCGAGGGCGTAAAGACCATCCTAACTCTAAATAAAGACAAAACCTATACAAAAACTATGCTTACGATGGATAAGGCTGCTACTTTGGTAGAAAAAGGTGGCACATTTGATGTCGATGAGAGCGCTATCGTGCTAAAAGATGAAAGCGGCGCACTTAGCTACTTTGTGCCAAACAAAAACTCACTTCTTCAGCTTGATGATAAGAAAAATAAGCGAGTTGGCGTGCTAGCTCAAATTTATAATTACGAGCCGGTAAATAAGGCATATAAAGAGAGTTTTTTTGCTAGATTTTCTAAATTTAAAGACAAAAATGGCTTTTTAGAGCTTGTGCTCGTGCCTAGCAAAAATGGCGCAAAGATAAGCTTTTACTCATCGCTAAAAGATGGCTCACCACTTTGTAAATTTAACTCAGAGCTGCTTTATGACAAGGGCATTTTTTACCTTTTGGATGAAAAAGGCGTGGCTTTAAGCGTGCATAAAACCGCTAACGACATCTTCATAATCGCAAATGATAAAATTTGCAAAAATGCTCACATAAGCGGACACTACAAGAGAGAAAAAGGCAGATCTAGCCTCTTTGGCAAGGGCTTTTTTGCAAAACTTACAAACGAGTCAGCAAATGCTGATGTGATGAAATTTTATGGCGCAAAAAATATAAAAAGGGACAATACTAAAAAAGAAAATAGCTACATCGTCACAAATAAAAATGAGAGAATTTTTGAATACACCTTGCTAAATGGCATCATCACAAGCATTGAAATTTACTCAAACGAGTTTAAAACTCCTGAAAATATCAGCCTAAAATCAAATTTCAAAGATATAAAAAACGCCCTTGTCATCTCTAAATTTCAAAGCGACGCAAACAATATCTATCTAAAAATAGATAGCCACGACATGCTCATAAAGCTTAAAAATCCGCTCGCACAAGAGATAACAAGCTTAAGCCAGATCCCAGACGAGGCGCAGATAGAGCAGATAACTCTGATGTGGAACCAGTAGCTTGAAAGAGTATCTTAAGCTTTTAAAGGACGAGAGAAATTTCCGCCTTTTAAGCACCGTCCAGCTCATGTGCTACTTTGGTGTGTGGTTCTCGCACACTGGCATCTTTACGCTACTTATCTCGCTTGATGCTCCTGTTTGGGCGCTTACACTAAGTGCGGCGATGGCGTTTATCCCAGGTGTTGTCATCGCTCCATTTAGTGGCATTTTGGTTGATAAATTTAGCCCAAAACCTATGCTTGTGATCATGATGGCGGTTGAGACCATAAGCGTTTTTATGCTGCTTTTTATAAATTCGCTTGATTATTTATGGCTACTTTTGCTTATCATTTTTATCAGAAACGGTGTTGGCGGGATGTATTTTCAAGTAGAGATGAGCGTGCTGCCAAAAATTTTAAGCAAAGAGAGCCTAAAGCTTGCAAACGAGATCCACTCGATCATCTGGGCGGTCTCATACACCGCTGGCATGGGGCTTGCAGGCGTTTATATACACTTTTTTGGCATCAAAAGCGCCTTTTTACTCGACGGAGCTCTTTATCTTTGCAGTTTTGGCTTTTTATATCTTTTAAAGCTAGACGAGCTAAAGCCAGAATTTATAGAAAAGCCTCTAAAAATGCTCAAAAATGGGCTTAAATATCTAAAAGAAAATAGGCTCATCGTGCATCTTATATTTTTGCATGCCTTTGTTGGCATTACCGCTTATGACGCATTGATCGCGCTTCTAGCCGATTATAAATACGCAAATTTGCTCTCAACTTCGCTGGTTATTGGCCTACTAAACGCCTCAAGGTCGATCTCGCTTATGTTTGCACCGGCCATACTTAGTAAATTTATGAATAAAAAAACTCTCATCTACATCTATATCGGTCAAGGGCTTGGCATCATCATCTGGGCGCTATCTTTGCGAAATTTTTATCTCTCACTCATTGGCATCATCTTTGCTGGCTTTTGCACGTCAAGCCTTTGGAGCTACACCTACACACTGCTTCAGCAAAACTGTCAAAAAGAGTTTTACGGCAGAGTGATCGCGTATAATGATATGGTTTTTCTTGGATTTAGTGCGCTTATCTCATTTGCGATCGGCTTTTTATACGAGCTTGGACTAAGCGTGGAGATGATCGCAGCATTCATGGGAAGCCTCTTTTTCATTGGAGCCTTTTACTACCACGTAGTTTCAAAAAAGTATGAGATAAGGTAGTTGCGTCTAAATGGCTAGAAATCCAGCCATTTATATTTGCTTACTTTCTAGCAGCTTTTACCGCTTCAAGTAGCTCTTCAAAGCCTGCTTTACTTGAGTGCTCGACGTCTTTTAGTATCTCGACACCTGCTAAATGCCCTTTATCTTTGTCAGCAAAAATAGCCATAGCCTTATCTAGTCCGTGATGGACATTTTCGTGGTGTGCAGCTATGCTTGAGAGGGTTCTTGGATCTTTGATGATGGTATTTTTCACATCCTTTTCATACCACTTGCCAAATCTACACTCATGCACACTTTGAATTTTATTTATATCGCCAAGCAAGACGCCTCGGTAGCCATTTAGCTTCATGTTGATGTGATCTATCTTGCCGTTGCTTACATTGACCTCGTTTGTTACGTTTAGGGCTTGATTTAGGATGTTTTGCGTGTTGGCATTTACGCTTGAGATGTTGCCCTCAAAACCGCCTAAAATTTGCATCGCATTTGCTGAAATTTTAGAAAAACTCTCGCTCATTTCGATCATCGTATTTGCACTTTGCTTAAGGCCATTTATATTTACTTCAACCTCAAGTGTAGCCTTTTGCGTGCGCTCAGCAAGCTTTCTAACCTCATCTGCAACGACTGCAAAGCCGCGTCCATGTTCGCCCGCACGAGCCGCCTCGATAGCAGCATTTAGCGCTAGCAAATTTGTCTGATCTGAGATGTCTTTTATGAGATTTATGATCTCAACGATAGAATTTACGCTTCCATCAAGCGAAGAGGCATCGTTTGAGAGATCGCCACTCATCTGGCTTACTTGCTCGATCGAGCTTAAAATTTCAGCCGTTTGAGACTTGAGCTCGCCTGTTTCTTTGAAGGTTTTTTCATTTAAATGGTTTATATTTTCAAGCATTTTTAGGTTTTCTTCGATGGTTGATTGTAAGAAATTCATACCATCTTGATAGCTAGTAAGCAGCAAATTTACAGCCTCTTGCTTATCCTTAGCTTGCTCTTTTGGCTCGCAAGTTTTGGCATTTTTTAACTCATTTTTAAGTGCTAAAATCTCAGCCTTTAAAGCTTCATTTTCTCTTTCTAAAGCTTCATTTTTACTACCAAGCTCTTTACTTTTGCTGTCAAAAAACATTTTTCATCCTTTAAAATTTGTAAATTTTGCGTAATTATAACTCTTTTTACTTAAGCCAGTCGTCTAAAATTTGAATTTGCTCTTCAACACTTTTATTTGCCGTGCCACCTTTTGAAGTACGGGCCTCTTTTGAAGCGTGCAGATCTAGAAATTTGATGGCATTTTCATCTAAATTTTCATCGACACTTTTTAACTGCTCTTTGTTTAGCTCGCTTAGATCAAGCCCCAAGCTTTCGGCCTTTGCGACAGCCTTGCCGGTGATAAAGTGCGCCGTTCTAAATGGGATATTTTTCTCACGCACTAGATAGTCCGCTAGATCAGTAGCACTTAGATGCCCTGTTTTTGTCGCTTTTAACATATTTTTTTCATTAAATTTAGCCGTTTTTATCATCTCATTTAGGATACTAGCTGAGCTTAAAATGGTCGAAACACTATCAAAAACGCCCTCTTTATCTTCTTGCATATCTTTGTTGTAAGCAAGTGTCAGGCCCTTCATCGTAGTTAGTAGCGCTACTAAATTTCCATTTACACGCCCAGTTTTGCCGCGTATGAGCTCAGCAACGTCTGGATTTTTCTTTTGAGGCATGATGGAGCTGCCTGTGCTATAAGCGTCACTAATGCTTACAAAGCCAAATTCCTGCGAGCTCCAGAGTATAAGCTCCTCACAAAGCCTAGAAGCGTGCGTCATAAAAACGCTAATGTTAAATAAAATTTCAAGCGCAAAGTCGCGGTCACTCACGCTATCCATCGCATTTTGCGTGCAACCTGCAAAGCCAAGCTCGCTTGCAACGATGCTTCTATCTATCTTATGAGGCGTGCCTGCAAGGGCTGCTGAGCCAAGCGGACTTAGGTTGTTTCGCTCATACGAGCTGACAAATCGCTCAAAATCCCTCTTAAACATAAAAGCGTAGGCTAGTAAATGGTAGCTAAGGCTTACTGGCTGGGCATGCTGAAGGTGCGTGTAGCCTGGCATTAACGTATCTTTGTGGTTTTTGGCTAAATTTACAAGCGTGGCGATGAGCTCTTTAATGAGAGATGAAATTTCTAAATTTTTCTTCAAAACGTAAAATTTAAAATCAAGCGCAACTTGGTCATTTCTGCTTCTAGCTGTGTGAAGTCTGCCGCCAAGCTCAGCTCCGATGATCTCGCTAAGGCGCTTTTCAACCGCCATGTGGATATCCTCATCCTCTATCTTAAAAGCAAATTTACCAGCTCTTATCTCAGCCAAAACCTCATCAAGCCCCTTTATGATCGCCTCTGACTCGTCTTTTTTTAAAATTCCGCAAATTCCTAGCATTTTAGCGTGCGCCTTACTGCCAGCGATATCCTCTTCAAAAAGATTTTTATCAAAATTTATAGAAGCGTTAAATTCCTCAAGCAACTTCGAGCTAGCCTCGCTAAATCTGCCCTCCCACATCTTTTTATGTGCGTTTTCATCTTTTTTCATAGCTTTGCCTTTGATTAATTTTGCGTGATTTTAACAAAATGGTGCTTAACTAGGCTTTTACAAGCATTTTAAAAATAATTTTTTTGGTCAAAAAAGTGAAATGTAATATAAAAATTATGTTAGAGTAGTAAAAAAGTTATATATATAATTTACATTTAAGGTTATTAAAATATAATTCGCCCAGCAACTTTTTAAAAACTATTTCAAGTTTTTTGATTTATTGCCGATATAGTTTTAAATGAAGAAATAAACTAAAAAGGAAGGACGATATGCAAATAGATGCAAATATGAACTCAAATGTTTTCTATCATAGCGGCTACACATCTATATCATCAAGTAGCGCAAAAACCAGCATATTAGTATCTTCTGGCTATGGTACAAAAGATATCGTTAGAAGTAATGATGTGCATGTCGAACAAAGAGAAGAGGTTAGACAAAAACCTACAATTATTAGAAAAGAAGATGTCACAGAGTTACAAAAAAATTTAGAAAAATTACAAGATCAAAGAAGTGATATAGCTGATCAAATTTCAAGCATCCAACACCTGAAAGATCGTGATTCTATGCAGATGCTTCATCATCTAAATTTAGAACAATCAAGCATTCAGAATAACATTTTAAGTATTAAAACTCAGATGACAGAAATGGTACAGGCTTAAGACTAAGCCTTACCGATAATAGTTTTTAAAACCAAACAAAAATCCTCTAAAAAGTATCCCATTGACTTATAGAAGTTACTGCTAGCATTTTGTTCAAGCTCTTTTGCGAGTTGCTCGGCATAAGGCAAGAAAAAAGAGAGACTAAAAGCAGCAAGAAGCTGCATAGACTCTTTTGTCGCCTCTTTTTTTAAGATATTTGCTATCAAAATGAGCTGATTTGAGATGCTATCAACTTCACCCATTTTTGGCTCAAAATTTATAGCCTTGTAAAATTGTGCCAAATCATCTTTTGCGCTTGAAAAATAGTAGCTTGCTTCAAATTTTGTCTTCAAAATGACAAAATCATCACACAAGGCCGCACTACTCTCATCTTTGATAAATTTAGCGTAAAGCTCATTTCCTTTTACATTCGCATCGCTCTTTGTCTGCGTTATCCACGCATTTGTCTTTTTGATACGCATAAAAGATGAGACACCCAAGATGCCATTAAAATTTGTAGCAAGTGCAGCCGCTACGACGCTATAAAGCTCTCCAAGTCTCAAATTTAATCCTTAAGCTTCAAATATCTAAGTCTAAGCGCATTTAGCACGACAGTAACCGAGCTTAAGCACATCGCCATCGAGCCATAAACTGGACTTAGAAGTAGCCCAAATACCGGATAGAGCACGCCAGCAGCCACTGGTATGCAAATGGCGTTATACATAAATGCCCAAAACAAATTCTCTTTTATGTTAGCAATAGTCGCATTTGCAAGTTTTACAAGCCCGCTCACGCCACGCAAGTCATTTTTTACAAGCACGATATCGCCAGCGCCTTTAGCGATGTCTGATCCTGAGTTCATAGCGATGCCAACGCTTGCTTCTTTGAGCGATGGCGAGTCGTTTATGCCATCTCCCACAAAGATCACGCCACCTCGGCTCATTAGCTCTTTTACCTTGTTAAATTTATCCTCAGGTAGCATATTTGCGTAGTATTCGCTCACGTTTAGTTTGCTAGCGATATTTGCCACTACTTTTTTATCGTCGCCTGAGAGGATCACGCTTTGTAAATTTAGCCTTGTAAGCTCGTTTATAACGCTATTTGCTTCATTTTTTAGCTCATCGCTTAGCGTTAAAAAGCCGCTAAATTTTTGATTGACCGCGCAAAGTATGACGCCGCTTCCATCATTTGTGGCCTCTTTTATCGCTTCACTATCTGCTTCATTTAGCAAGATATCGTTTGCTGCGAGCAGCTTTTCGTTACCTATTATTATCTTGTTACTCTCGTCTTCATAGACGATGCCTTGACCAACTACGTTTTGAAATTTGCCATTTAGCTTTTGTAAATTTATGTAATTTTGTTTTGCGTATCTTACGATCGCTTTTGAGATCGGATGCTCGCTTAAATTTTCAGCAGATGCCACTAGCTCTAACTCTTTTTCGCTCAAATTTGAGCTTTTGACGCTGATTAGCCCCTTACTTAGCGTCCCTGTTTTATCAAATGCTACAAATTTAGCATCTTTTATCAGCTCTAAAACTTCTGGGTTTTTAACCAAAATTCCAGCTTTTGCGCCGCGTGCAAGGGAGCTTACTATTGCTATTGGAGTGGCAAGACCAAGCGCGCATGGGCATGAGATGATAAGCACGCAGATCGCGCTAGAGATCGCATAGGCGAAATTTCCACTAAAAATTATCCATATCAAAAATGTAAGAACTGAGATCGCCACGACGCTTGGCACAAAGATATTTGCTATCTTGTCAGCCAGCCGTCCGATAGGCATCTTTTTAGAGCTAGCGTCGCTTAGAAGGCTTAAAATTTGAGATAGTAAGCTCTCGTAAGAGCTCTTTGTTACCTTGATGCTTATGTAGCCATTTGTGTTTAGAGTGCCGGCAAATACGCTATCGCCTACCTCTTTATAAACTGGCAAGCTCTCTCCTGTAAGCATAGAAGCATCGATCTCGGCGCCACCTTGAACTATCACGCCATCGCTTGGGATGTTGTAGCCATTTTTTACGATGACGATGTCGCCTACTTTTAGCTCATTTACATTTACCTCTTTGCTCTGTCCATCTGGCATGACCAAAAAGGCGGTCTTTGGTGAAATTTTAAGTAGCGTCTTTAGGTAGTCGCCTGCCTTTGCCTTTGAGCGCTCTTCAAGGTACTTGCCAAGCAAAACAAAGGCTATGATCATCGCTGCGCCCGAGATATAGACATTTTTTAGATCATCTGGGATGAAATCTGAAAAGATCACAACAAAAAGCGAGTATAAAAACGCACTGCCACTTCCAAGCGCGACAAGCACGTTCATATCGTAGTTTTTGTTTTTGACAGCCTCTATGGCGTGAGCAAAGAAGTCTTTGCCGCTAAAAGCTAGCACCAAAAATGCTAAAACTAGCATCAGTAAATTTACTAGCATATTGTGAGGTGCGAACATCTCAAGCGCCATTATCACGATGCTTGCGATAAATGCAAATATAAATTTGTTTCTTATCGAGGTTATATGCTCGTCTCTTTTGGCTTCAAATTCATCGATATTTGTCGCCACAAAGTAGCCAAGCTTCTTTATCTTTTGCTCTAAAACTTCACGCACACTGGCGTCTTTTAGGACAAACTCACCGCTTGCGTTTGCAAAATTTACATTTGCTTCAAGCACGCCATCTATCTTTTTAGAAACCTTCTCAATAGCGTTTGAGCAATTTACGCAGCTCATTCCCGCTATATTTAGCTTGACTTTTAAAGGCATATCAAAGCTCCTTTATAACGTCAAATCCCAGATCAGCCATTTCTGATTTAAATTTCTCTACATCGCCATCTTTTATATCGACGCTTACTTGTCTTGGCTCTTTGCTAAGATCGACTTTTATCTCGCCAAAGTCATCCTCAAGTGCGTTTTTTATAGTGTTTGCGCAGTTTTGGCAATGCACATTATTTACCTCAAATGTTTTCATATTATCTCCTTTATCATGTGGTCGTATTCGTGTAAATTTATGATCTTTTTGGTGTTAAATTTAAAGCCAAGGCTCTCGTAAAATTTACGAACTTTTGGCTTATTTATATCAACTATCAGCGAGACCTTTTTATGTCCTAGCTCTTTTGCTCTTGCAAATGAGTGCAAGATGAGCTCTTTTGCAAGCCCTTGACCTCTAAATTTCTCATCTACAGCGATGCTATCTATATAAAACTCATCATCAAAGCACTCTTTTTCTATCTGGGCATCTTTGCCAAGAGCCTTTAAATGCTGTGAAATTTCTCTATCAAGCTGCCATGCGTCGCCGCCAAAGTAAGCACACATCGCAGCGATGATCACGTCGTCACGCTTATAGACATAGACATTTTTATAGCTAAGTCTGTTTGTCTCGCTTTTAAAAAATTTCTCTAAAATTTCGTCGCTTTTTACAGGATCGTCGTAGCCACTTAGCTTGTAGGCGATATCCTCCATCGCTAAATTTAGTAGTTTTATGCAGATTTTTGCATCTTGTTTTTGAGCATTTTTTATCATGGCATGATTATATGCCTTTAGCTTAAATTTTTACCAAATATTATTTTCAAATTTACAAATTAGGCGCTTTAGCAGGCAAACTAAAAATGTTTTAAAAAAGTATAAAATTTTTTTAGTTATAATCCGTAAAAAATTTATTTAAGGATATTTATGGGACGAGCATTTGAGTACCGAAGAGCGGCAAAAGAAGCTAGATGGGATAAGATGAGCAAGGTATTTCCAAAACTTGCAAAGGCTATAACAGTAGCGGCAAAAGATGGCGGATGTGATCCAGATATGAACCCAAAACTTCGTGCAGCCATCGCAGCAGCAAAAGCTGAAAATATGCCAAAAGATAACATCGATGCGGCTATAAAAAGAGCAAATGGCAAAGATAGCGCTGATATCAAGACTATCTTTTATGACGGCAAAGCAGCTCACGGCGTGCAAATCATCGTTGAGTGCGCTACTGACAACCCAACAAGAACAGTTGCAAATGTAAAAGCGATATTTAGCAAAAATGGCGGAGAAATTTTGCCAAGTGGCAGCCTTAGCTTTATGTTTACAAGAAAGAGCGTTTTTGAGCTTGAAAAACCAAGTGCAGATATCGAAGAGATCGAGCTTGAACTGATTGATTACGGACTAAGCGACATCGAAGAAGATGAAAACGCACTATTTGTTTATGGTGATTACGCAAATTTTGGCACACTTCATGAAGGCATAGAGAAGCTAAATTTAGTAGTTAAAAAAGCTTCACTTCAGTACTTGCCAAATCAAACCGTGAGCCTAGATGAAGAGCAAATGCTTGAGGTTGAGAGGCTTCTTGACAAGCTAGAAGACGACGATGACGTCCAAGCAGTTTATACAAATATCGAGTAAAAAGGAGCAACATGCGTTTTGATGAATTAAAAGTTTATGATATAAATTTAGACGAGCTAAAAAAAGATAAATTTGCAGTTTTAAAGACAGAAAAAGGCGATATCAAACTTGAGCTTTTTGCCGAGGACGCACCGCAAGCTGTTGCAAATTTTGTCCATTTGATAAAAACAGGCTTTTATAATGGCCTAAATTTTCACAGAGTTATACCAAATTTCGTCATCCAAGGCGGCTGCCCAAATGGCACAGGCACAGGTGGTCCTGGCTGGAGGATAAAATGCGAATGCGACAACCAAAAGGTAAAACACGAGCGCGGCAGCCTTAGCATGGCTCATGCAGGCCGTGACACTGGCGGATCGCAGTTTTTCATCTGCCACAGCAAGCAACCTCATCTTGACGGCGTGCATACAGTCTTTGGAAAGTGCGCTGATGACGAGAGCTTAAAGGTGCTTGATGCTATTAGACAAGGCGACAAGATCCTCTCAGCAGAGATCAAGCAGAGCCTATAAAAGGGGAATTTATGGAGAGTGCAAAAACGCAAAAAAGTCTCTTTGTGAGACTATTTACCAATCTCGCCATTTGGGTTGTGATAGGTATAGTTGGCGGTGTTATCGTCGGTATGGTCGCACCTGAGCTTGGCATAGCGAGCAAGCCAGGCATTGATTATTTTATAAAAGCCCTTAAAATTTTAATCGGCCCTATCATCTTTTTAACAATCGTCTCAGGCATCGTCGGACTTGAGAGCTTAAAAGATCTTGGCACCATCGGACTTAAGGCGTTTATCTACTTTGAGATAGTTAGCACGCTTGCTCTTGCTGTTGGTATCATCTTTGGTGAGACGCTTCGCCCAGGGCATGGCATGAACCTCGACTATACTCAGCTTGACGCCTCAAGTGTGGCTAAATTTACATCTCAAGCTGGAAATATGGATGCAAATAGTGGCTTTTTAGCGCACACGCTTCATCTTTTAAGAGGTGCTGTGCCAGTAGATGACATCTTCCCTTACGTGCATATACTTGATCCATTTATAAAATCAAACACACTTCAAGTGCTTTTCATGGCGATAGTCGTTGCCATCGTGCTTTCGCTACTTGCTCATGATAAAAAGCAAGCTTGTCTAAAACCGCTAGAATTTATCCAGCACTACGTCTTAAAGCTTCTTACTTGGCTTATGCTATTTAGCCCAGTGGCTGCCTTTTCAGCGATGGCTTACTTGATCGGTAAATTTGGCATCGGAACGCTTCTTGGCATGATGGAGCTTCTTGTCGTTATGGCGCTTGCAAGCTGCTTTTTCATCTTTGTCGTGCTTGGCGTCATTTGCTACTTTGCCAAAGTCAATGTCTTTAAATTTATGCGCTTTATCTCAAAAGAGGTCTTGGTCGTTTTTGCGACAAGCTCGAGCGAGACAGCTCTTGCACCACTTATGCAAAAGCTAGAAGCAGCTGGTATAAATAGAGGCGCAGTTGGCCTTATCATCCCGACTGGCTACTCATTTAACCTTGACTGCACCAACATCTATCTAAGCTTAAGCGTTATCTTCTTAGCTCAAGCCTTCAACATCCCGCTAAGTTTTGAGCACCTAATAAGCATACTAATCGTGCTAATGATCACAAGTAAAGGCGCGGTTGGCGTTACAGGATCGGGCTTTGTCGTCCTTGCTGGCACACTAAGCGCACTTCCAAGCACTGGCATACCAGTCGTCACCGTGGCTGTGCTACTTGGCGTTGATAAATTTATGTCAGAGATGCGTGCTGTTGGCAACCTTTGCGGTAATGCCGTTGGCTGCATGATCGTATCTATCTGGGATAAAAAGGTCGATATGGAGAAATTTAGATACGCACTAGATCATCCAGACGAATTTCACTTCCACTCATAATAGAATTTTTTAAGGGGCAAATCGCCCCTTTTTATCTTAAAATTTACTTCAAAACTTAAAGTGCTTACTCCCTATTTTTACAATACCAAATGAAAATTTAGAAATTTTATTTTTAAATATAGAAACTAATATTATAATTATTGAAAATTTTAATTTGGAGGAGTTATGAAGACATTAGGCATCATAGGCGGCATGGGACCACTTGCCACGGCTGATTTATACAAGAAGATCATCGATATAACCCCAGCAACTTGCGATCAAGAGCACCTACACATCGTTATCGACTCATACGCTCAGATAGAAGATAGGACAAAATTTATCATGGGCGAGGGAGAAAGTCCGCTTCCAAAGCTAATTCAAAGTGCCAAACTTTTAAAAAATGCAGGATGCGAGGCGATGCTAATGGCTTGTAACACAGCTCACTACTTTGCTCCAAGTATCGAAAAAGAGGCTGGAGTGAAAATTTTGCACATTGCAAAAGTTACAGTAGATGCCTTGCAAAAGAAATATCCACACGCTAAAAATATCGCTGTCATCGCAACAAGTGGCACAAAAAAGGCTGGCGTTTATGATCAAATTTTAAAAGAGCGCGGGCTAAAAAGTGTGGATTTTAGCAAAGAGACGCAAGATGTCATCATGGAATGCATCTACAAAGGCGTCAAAGCTGGCAAGCTAGAAGAGTATGTGCCAGTGTTTTACGAAGTGCTTTCAAACATTGAAGCTGACGTTTATATCGCAGGCTGCACCGAGATACCGATCTTTTTACCGTTTATCAGCAGCGAGTATAAATTTATAGATGCGACATTTGAGCTAGCAAAAGCTGGCGTAGAATTTGGACTAGAAAAGAGAGTATTTTGATTAAATTTAGCCAGATACCTGGCTAAATTTTTGTTTTAACTACAACTTACACTAAATACAACAGCGACTTTTATAGTAGAAATTTGAGATCAAAATTAGCTGGAGTGTTCTGACTAAATTTTAGCTCTAACTGCAAAGATCGTTTGTATTAATTTTTTTGATATTTGATGGGTGATTTTTAGAGCTTAATAAGTGTGGTTTTATAGCGAGAAGCTTTAGAAACTCTAGTGAAATAGATTCTTTTGCTTTAAATTTAGCTGGAGTGTTTTAACTAAATTTTAATTTTAACTGCAAAGACCACTTGTATTAAAATTTCTGATGTCAGGCGATTAAATTTTTCAGGCTTATAAAGAGTAATTTTTTTGGTGAGAAAAATTTAAAAAGTCTCGTTAAATTTGACCGAGCTGTTTCGCAAAATGTTTTAAATTTTATATTAGAAATTTGAAAAAGAGCTATATTTCACAGCTCTAAAATTTTTACTATTTGATAGTTTAAATTTAAAAAGCCTTGTAGGAATTTACCCACAAGGCTATAAATTAAGCTTTTGGACCAGCTTTGGCGTACTCAACGCCCTCTTTTACATCTTCATAGCGTTTGAAATTTTCAACAAACATTTTAGCAAGCTTGTCGCGTGAAATATTGTACTCAGCTGGGTGCGTCCATGTGTTTATAGGATTTAGCAGTTTTGTCTCGACACCATCGAGCTCTTTTGGGATAGCGAAGTTAAATTTATCAAAATTTTCAAATTCGCATTTTGTAATACTACCGTCTAAGATTGCATTTATGCAAGCACGTGTCGCTTTTATGCTCATACGCTTGCCAACGCCGTAAGCACCGCCACTCCAGCCTGTATTTACTAGATAGACATTAACGCCGTGTTTATCGATCTTCTCACCAAGCAGTTTTGCATAGACGGTTGGGTGAAGAGGCATAAATGGCTCGCCAAAGCAAGCACTAAAAGTAGCAACTGGCTCGGTGATACCGCGCTCTGTGCCAGCAACTTTTGCTGTGTAGCCACTTAGGAAATAATACATCGCCTGCTCTTTTGTCAGCTTTGCAACTGGAGGAAGCACGCCAAAAGCGTCAGCACTTAAAAAGATGATATTTTTTGGGTGTCCTGCGCTTGAGCTTGGCTCGTAGTTGTCGATGTGATAGATCGGATAGCTCACGCGTGTGTTTTCAGTCTTTGAGCCATCTTTATAATCAACCACGCCGTTTTCGTCAGCCACGACGTTTTCAAGTAGCGCGTCACGCCTGATCGCTGCGTAAATTTCTGGCTCGCTGCTTGGATCAAGGTTGATACATTTTGCATAGCAGCCACCCTCAAAGTTAAACACGCCATCATCGTCCCAGCCATGCTCGTCATCGCCTATTAGTTTGCGTTTTGGATCGGTTGAAAGTGTCGTTTTGCCAGTGCCAGATAGGCCAAAAAATAGCGCCGTATCGCCCTTTTCGCCTACGTTTGCAGAGCAGTGCATGCTTAGCTTGCCCTCAAGTGGCAACCAGTAGTTCATCATAGAAAAAATGCCTTTTTTCATCTCGCCGCCATACCATGTGCCACCGATCACCGCGACATTTTTCTCGACGTTAAAGACAACAAAAACATCTGAGTGCAGCCCATCAGCCTTGTAGTCCTCATTTTTTGTCTTGCAAGCGTTATATACTACAAAATCAGGCTCAAATTTGGCTAGCTCCGCTTCACTTGGACGGATAAACATATTTTTTACAAAGTGCGCTTGCCACGCTACTTCGGTGACAAAACGGACTGATTTTTGGCTCTTTTTGCTAGCTCCACAAAATGCATCTTGGATAAAAATTTCTTTACCACTTAGCTGCTCTTTTGCTTTTTTAAGAAGCTTGTCAAAAAGCTCTTTTGTGATAGGCTGGTTTATCTTGCCCCAAGCGATGTATTTTTGGCTTGGATCTTGCTTGACAAAGTACTTATCTTTTGGGCTTCTGCCTGTAAAAATTCCAGTATCAACCATAAATGTGCCATTACTTGAGACTCTGCCCTCGTTGTTTGCCTTTTCAAGCTCAAAAAGCTCGTCGTAGCTTAGATTATGATTTATCTTTTTGATCTCTTTTAGACCTAGCTCGTCTAGTTTATTTATCATGTTGTTTCCTTTTAAATTTTCGTTTCTTTATAAATTCTGACCTAAAAGTCATCAAAATGTTAATCAAATTTCGCTTAACACTATCTTTTTAAAAGTGGCAAATTTATTTAAATCTAGCCACCACTTGATTGTTTGCAACGCTTTGACCTTTGCTAACCTCGATAGAGCCTATGATGCCATCTTTTGGGGCTTTAACCTCTATCTCCATCTTCATCGCTTCAAGCACGACTATGGCCTGACCTTTTTTGACATGATCTCCTGCGCTTACTAAAATTTTATGCACAGCGCCTGGTAAGCTTGCGACGATGTCATTTTCTGTTATGCCTGCTGCTGCACTTTTGGCATTTTTTACGCTCTTGCCTTCAACTTCAGTGATTGATTTTACTTGGATGCTGTCGTTAAAGCCTTCGCTTACTTCGACATTGTAGCGGCTACCATTTACGACGACGCTATATCTGCCGCTTTGAGTTTGTCTGCCCTCATTTGCTTTAGCATTTGGATCGATTTTTCTTACATTTACTTTGGCTTCGCCTTTTAAGAACGCGATGCCCTTTTCTTTACAAGCCGCTGCTATAAAGACGTTTTCTTCAGTAACTTTGATCTTATTTTGTTTTAAAATTTCTTTTACATGTGCAAGTGACTTGCTCTCATCTTTATCAGCTATATCAACAGCGTGTTTTGTAGTTGGTTTTAGCCCTAGTTGCTCGCTAGCAAGCTTAATGATCTCTTTATCAGGCGTAACTGGGGTCTTGCCAAAGTAGCCAAGCACCATTTTGCCGTATCCCTCAGCGATCTTTTTCCACTTGCCAAACATCACGTTGTTAAAGGCTTGTTGGAAGTAAAACTGGCTAACAGGGGTCACTGAAGTGCCGTATCCGCCCTTTTGCACCACTTCGCGCATAGCAAGGATGACCTCTGGGAATTTATCTAAGATGTTGTTATCTCTCATCATCTGGGTATTTGCAGTGAGCGCGCCACCAGGCATCGGTGAAAATGGTATGAGTGGGCTTACTTGCACAGCTTCAGGCGGTAAAAAATACTCTTTTAAACAATCATTCAAAACGCTTTCATATTTTAAAATTTTCTCCACGTCAAGTCCGCCAAGATCGTAGTTTTTGCCTTTTACTGCGTGAAGCATGGTTAAGATATCTGGCTGACTTGTACCGCCACTTACTGGGCTTGCTGCTAGATCTATGCCATCAACGCCAGCTTCAAGCGCTGCGAGGTAGCAAGCAACACTTACGCCTGCAGTTTCGTGTGTGTGAAGTCTGATATGAGTTTTTTCTGGGAGTAATTTTCTAGCCATTTTTATGGTTTCATAGACCTTTTGTGGGCTACTTGTGCCGCTTGCATCTTTAAAGCAAACGCTGTGATAAGGGATATTTGCATCTAAAATTTCTCTTAAAATTTTCTCATAAAATTTAACATCATGTGCTCCCACACAGCCACTAGGCAGATCCATCATAGTAACGACGACTTCGTGTTTTAGTCCGTGATGAGCGATCCTTTCGCCTGAATATTTTAAATTTTCAACATCATTTAGTGCGTCAAAATTTCTAATAGTAGTAGTTCCGTGTTTTTTGAAAAGTTTTGCGTGAAGGTCGATCAGCTCGCGGCTACCGGTGTCAAGTGTGACGGTATTTACGCCCCTGCTTAGGGTTTGAAGGTTAGCTTTTGGTCCTACGATGCTTCTAAATTTATCCATCATCGCAAAAGCGTCTTCATTTAGGTAAAAATAAAGGCTTTGAAATCTCGCTCCGCCACCAAATTCAAAATGCTCTATGCCAGCCTCTTTGGCTGCTTCAAGCGCGGGCAAAAAGTCGTTCATAAGCACTCTAGCGCCATAAACTGACTGAAAGCCATCTCTAAAGGTCGTATCCATAACATCGATAAATTTCTTTGCCATATTTCACCTCATTAAATTTATAAATTTACTAAAAAGCGGTCATAAAAAATGGCTAAATTTGATAAAAACTCAAATTAGCCATTTTGCTTGCTTTTGGTATTTTACAACCAAAAACTTTTATATCATTTAAAAAGTGAGAGTAAGAAGTTAAATAATCCGCCGTGGCTCGCATCTAGCACCGGCTTTATCTCCATCAAAAAGACGCAGAAAAAGACTAAAACTGCCACTTGGATGATGATGTAAGGCACCACGCCTTTATAAATAGCAGCTGTTTTTATCTCAGCAGGTGCGACTGATCTTAAGAAAAATAGACTAAATCCAAATGGCGGTGTCAAGAATGAAGTTTGTAAATTCATAGCAACTAAGATCGCTAGATAGACTGGGTTTATGCCTAGCTTTGCGGCGATTGGCACCAAGATAGGAAGCACGATATATGAAATTTCAACAAAATCTATAAAAAAGCCAAGCACAAAGATAACAGCCATACTAAAGATGATAAAGCCCCACTTCTCGCCTGGTAAATTTGTCATGAAATTTTCAACTATCTCATCGCCTCCAGTGTAGCTAAAGACCATAGAAAAGGCAGTCGCACCAACAAGTATAGCAAAGACTAGAGCTGTAGTTTTTACGCTCTCAGCCAAAGCCTCTTTCATCATAGAAAATGAAAATGTCCTATAAAATATTGCTAAGATGATAGCGCCAACGCAGCCAAATGCTGAGCTTTCAGTCGGTGTAGCGATACCTGCAAAAATGGATCCTAGCACACAAATAACTAGTAAAAGTGGCGGGAAGATCGCAATTAGCGCTCTAATGATCTGCTTAAATTTACTAACGCCGCTCTCATCTTTTACGATAGGAGCAACTTCTGGCTTAAGATAAGCAACTATCAAAATATAAACTATATAAACTCCAACTAGCGTGAGTCCTGGCACAATAGCTTGGTGAAAAAGCTCACCAACTGGCACTGAAAAGATATCGCCCAAGATGATAAGCACGATAGAAGGTGGGATGATCTGACCAAGCGTACCAGCAGCGCATATAGTGCCACATCCTAGGGATTGGTCGTATTTATACTTTAGCATTACAGGCAAGCTTATAACGCCCATAGCAACAACGCTAGCACCTACAACGCCAGTTGATGCAGCAAGAAGCGCTCCAACTAAGATAGTGCTTATCGCGATACCGCCTCTGATTTCTCCAAAGAGCATACCCATACTCTCAAGTAGTCTCTCGGCTAGCTTTGACTTTTGAAGCACGACACCCATAAAGACAAAGAGTGGAACTGCTATAAAAATTCTACTCTCCATGATAGAGAAAATCCTATAAGGCATGAAGTTAAACATATCTTTAAATACTTCTATACTACCAAGTAGCCCATCGCCATCGCTAAGGCTCTCTACGACGCTGCCAACCATGCCAAATATCATCGCAACCGCACCAAAGGTAAATGCCACTGGAAAGCCAATGCCAAGCATCAATAGCGCGGCTATAAACATTATTAATCCCGCCATATTTTCTCCTTACTAGCTTTCTTATAGCGATTTAAATTTTTTATAAAAAAGCCGATCGCAAAAAACATAAGCACATAAAATGAAAAAGGGATCATCGCTTTTATGATCCATCTATGGGTAAGACCGCCTGGATCTGCGCTGGCCTCTGCCGAGCTGTAAGCATCTCCTACAAATCCAAATGATAAATTTGAAACCAAAAGCGCAAATGGTATGATAAAAAATACAGTGCCAAGCATATTTACAAGGGCTTTATTTCTTTCTGAAAATTTAGCATAAAAGATATCAACTCTAACATGTGCGTCCTCTTTTAGAGCATAGCTCATGCCAAATAGAAATATCACAGCAAAAAAGTGCCACTCAAGCTCCTGAAATGCAACGTTGCCGTAAGAGAAAAAGTATCTTGCCACAACGTTAAAAAATACGTCTATTATCATCAAAGCCATAATAAACATACAAATGTAGCCGACTATATCACCGGCTTTGTCAAAAAATCTCTCAATCTTATCCATTAAAAACCTTTAATAGTTCATTTACCATGATGATAAGCACACAAACTGGTGCTACATATCTTAGTAAAAAATACCATGTATTAAATACAAAATCACTCATATATGGGCTAAATAGCACGTATAAAGCATCTTTTTTCATAAAATATCCTACAAATATCGCTCCACCGATACCGCTAATTGGTAGCAAGATATTTGAAGCAGTAAAGTCAAGGAAGTCAAAGAAATTTTTACCAAATATCATAAATTTATCGCCAACATTTTCTATATTTGATAAAAGACATAAAAATCCCACTATGAAAATTCCGGCTCCAACTATGCAAAGCGCTTTTTTCCTACTCATGCCATACTCTCTGATCAAGAAAAATACAAATGGCTCAACGATGGAGATGGCTGAAGTGATACCAGCAAAGATAAGTGCAGCAAAAAATGCTACAGCCAAAATTTGACCGATCGCGCCAAGCTTAGCAAATAGCGTTGGTAGCGAGATAAAGACAAGACCTGGTCCTTGAGACGGAGTAGCACCAAATTCAAATATAAAGGTAAAAATAACAAGACCTATCATAATAGCAAGCGCGATATTTATGAAGACGATACTAAGCGTTGAAGTGGCTAAATTTGTATCATCGCTTAGGCTAGCTGAATAAGTAATGATCGCTGCCATACCAAGAGATAGCGTCCAAAATGCAAGTCCAAGAGCAAGCAAGAGTGAGTTAAATGAAATTTTGCTAAAGTCTGGGATCAGCAAAAATTCAGCCGATTTTACAAAGCCATCCATCGTCACAGAGTAAAAAAGCATGATCAAAACCATGATAAATAGGCTTGGCATCATCCAAACATTTAGCTTCTCTATGCCGCTTTTTACGCCTTTTGATAGGATGAAAAAGCAGGCTGCAAATGCTATAACAAAGTAAAGTGTCTGCTCGCCAAGGCCATGTGTGAGTAGCTCGTTAAATATCGCCTTTGAGCTATCTATATCGCTTGGGAGGCCAGTAAATGATAGCGTGAAATACTTAAAGACCCAGCCGATGATCACGATGTAGTATGATGAGATGATAGCTGCTGTGACCATGGCTAAAATTCCAACCAGCTGCCATAAATTTTTATTTTTAGCTGCTAGCTTTCTAAAAGCATTTACACTGTCACTCTCGCTAAGCTTGCCGATACTAAGCTCTGCCATAAAGATAGGCACGCCGACTAGAAAAGTTATCAAAAGATATAGGACAATAAACGCCGAACCGCCGTTTTCACCAACCATGTATGGAAATTTCCATGCATTGCCAAGTCCGACAGCCGATCCAGCTACTGCTAGGACATAGCCTATTTTAGAAAATTGTTCTTTTGCCATATTATGAGATCTCCCTTATTAACACCACCAGAACTAAAAGTGGAGCCACAAATCTAATTAAAAAATACCAAATTTTAAATACAACCTTGCCCATATAAGGCACAAATAGCTCTTTTAAAAGCTCAAATTTCATAAAGTAGCCAACAAAGATAGCAAACAAGATGCCACCAAGTGGGAGCATGATATTTGAGCTGAGATAATCAAGCAGGTCAAAAAAGCTCTTACCAAAAAATGTAAGCGCATCTTTAAATTCGCTTGTGCCACTTAATGCGCATAAAATTCCTAAAACATAAACCACGCAAGCAACGATAAAGATCGATTTGTTTCTACTAAATTTTAGGCTTTTGCTTAAGAAAAATATAAATGGCTCAACCATCGAGATAACCGAGGTGATGCCAGCAAAAAAAAGTGATATAAAAAATGTAAATGCCAAGAAATTTCCAAGCAAGCCAAGCTTTGCAAATAGCGTTGGTAGCGAGATGAAAGCAAGCCCTGCGCCTTTTGATGGCTCTGAGCCAAACTCAAATGTAAATGTAAAGACGATAAGGCCGATGATGACGCTTATTATGATGTTCGCAAAAACGACATAGAGCGAAGAGGTAAATAAATTTGTATCATCGCTTAGACTTGATGAGTAAGTAAGTATGCAGCCGATACCAACGCACATCGTAAAAAAAGCAAGTCCAAGAGCGTTTAAAACGGCTGCTTGATCTATCTTTGAAAAGTCAGGCACTAGTAGAAATTTAGCCGCTTTATCAAAGCCCTCCATGCCAAAAGAGTAGCCAAGCATAAGCAAAAGCAAGATAAAAAGAGCTGGTATGAGATAGACATTTATGCGCTCGATGCCGCTCTTTACGCCTTTTGTAAGGATGAAAAAGTAGGCAAAAAATGCGATACTAAAGTATAAAATTTGCTCACCTATGCCATTTGAAGTGAAATTTACAAAAAGCGTCTCTGAGCTTGCCATATCTTTAGGTAGCTCGCCAAAGCTTAAAATGACGTATTTTAAAACCCAGCCAATGATGAGTGTGTAAAAAGAGGCGATAAATAGCCCAGTCACCATGATAACACCGGCAAATTTCCAAGAATTTGCCCCTTTTGTAGCTAGGCTTTTAAACGCTCCAACCGTATCAAGGCGTGAAATTTTACCCATCGCCATCTCAGCAAAAAATATGCTAAGACCAACAGCAAAGGCAAAAAATAGATATATAAGGATAAATGCCGAACCGCCGTTACTGCCGACCATGTATGGAAATTTCCACGCATTACCAAGGCCGATAGCTGCTCCGATGATCGAAAGGACAAAGCCTATCTTGCTAAATCTATCTCCCATCACTTGCCCGCTATCTGGTAGATCATTATGGCGCAAATGGCGATTGGCACGATATATCTTAGAGCGAAGTACCAAATTTCAAAAAATGCTCTTCCCATAAATTCGCCAAAGAGCAGATATAAACTCTCTTTTTTAAGCTTATAGCCAACAAAAAAGCTAAATACGATAGCGCCTATTGGCATCATGATATTTGATGTGAGAAAGTCAAGCGCGTCAAAAAATGGCTTACCGCAAACGCTAAAAGCACTTGAAGTGTCTGAATAATATGAAAGTATGCAAAAGATACCCAAGATATAGACAAAGGCACCTATGTAAAGAAGCGCCATCTTTCTTGAAATTTCAAATTTTCTAACCAAATAATAGGCAAAAGGCTCGATCATCGAAACTGCGCTCGTGATACCAGCAAACAATAACGATACGAAAAATGCGACCGCCATGACGTTGCCAACTATGCCAAGCTTTGCAAAAAGCGTGACAAGCGAGATAAAGATAAGGCCTGGGCCACTTGCCGTGCTATCAGCCCCATAAGCAAATATAAAGGTAAATACGACAAGTCCCATCATAATGCCTATTAAGATGTTTATAAAGATGATAGAAAGCGTTGATTTTATTAAATTTGTCTTCTCTGGTAAATTTGCAGCATATGTTGGTATGACGCCAACGCCCATAGATAGCGAGAAAAACGCAAGTCCAAGAGCCTGTAAGACAACATCTGGCGTGATCGCACTAAAATTTGGTACAAATAAAAATTTAGCCGCCTTCACAAAGCCATCACCCATGCTAAGCGCGTAAAAAAGCATGCAAACTAGCAAGACAAAAAGGCTTGGCATCATCCATATATTTAGCTTTTCTATACCGCTTTTTACGCCTTTTGAAACGGCAAAAAAGACCATCAAAAAGACTAGGCTAAAGCAAAGCACGGCACTGCTTAGATCATTTGATAAAAGCGTGTTAAACTGCTCGCCTGCAGCTTTTGTATCAGATAAAAGTGGCGAAAAACTAAGATAGATATACTTTAAAATCCAACCAATAACAACCATATAAAATGAAGCTATAAGTATCGCGCCGATCATGAAAAAGCCAGAGAGCGACCAAGCTTTTTTATTTTTTGGAGCAAGTTTGTAAAGTGAGCTTACGATGTCGCTTTCGCCAAGTTTACCGATGCTAAGCTCCGCTAAAAACGCGACAAATGCGATAGCAAATGTAAGAAGCAAATATAAAATTATAAATGCCGAACCGCCGTTATTTCCCACCATCGTAGGAAATTTCCAAGCATTGCCAAGACCCACAGCAGAACCAGCCATAGCAAGGACAAAGCCTATCTTTGAAAATTTCTCGTTTATCATTGAAAACCTAAGATTAAGAATAAATTAAATTCTTTCAAAGATAGCATAAAAAAACTTTCATTTTTCTAAGCCAAGAATTTTTTATAGGCAATTTAAATTTTTAGTGTTTTTATTTGAAACAAAGTTTTGTTTTTGTAATATTACGGCTCATGAAGTTCAAGTAGGGGACAGATCCGAAAGAGCTTTAAAATTTTAAAGGAGCAACGATGAAAAAGATCGTGTTTTTAATTCTTGGTCTTGCTGCATTTGCATTTGGCGCTGACGGCGAGATGATCAGATCATATTCAGTTATCGCTGGCGGTATCGGCCTTGGCCTTGCAGCTCTTGGCGGTGCTATAGGTATGGGTAACACAGCTGCTGCAACTATCAGCGGAACAGCTAGAAACCCAGGTGTAGGCAGCAAACTTATGACTACAATGTTTATCGCTCTTGCGATGATCGAAGCACAAGTTATCTACGCACTTGTTATTACACTTATCGTTCTTTACGCAAACCCAATGCTTGGCTAAGCGTAAAGCTTAAAATTTAGCCCCTTTTTTGGGGCTTTTGTTCTTTTTGCGATCATGGTGGAATTGGTAGACACGCTATCTTGAGGGGGTAGTGCCGCTAGGTGTGCGAGTTCGAGTCTCGCTGATCGCACCATCTTATCTCTCTTTCTAAATCAAAATCTTAAATTTCTAAGCTATAAAAAAGGAAAATTTTATGTTAGACAAAAAACGTGCCTTAAAACAATTACAAAATGAAGCAGACGATGTTGCTATATACTCACTTCTAGAAGCTAGCGAAAAAGACGATGAGAATAAAAAAATACTTCGCAAATTAATCACCGAAGAGAGGCGTCACTATGCTTTTTGTCAAAAGATAACTGGCGAAAGCAGAAGTGCAAATTTATTCAAAGTCATTTTCTATACGATACTTGTTAAAATTTTTGGCACCTCTTTTACTCTGAAATTTATGGAGTCACGCGAAGAAAATGCAGAGAAATTTTATCTTGACATTGTAGATGAGTATCCTGAGGCTCGTGATATTTACGAAGAGGAGATGAACCACGAAAATAGTCTAATCTCCATGTTAAAAGACACAAAGCTCGTAAATGCTGGTGGCATCGTACTTGGCATGAATGATGCGCTAGTTGAGCTAACAGGCACACTTAGCGGCATCGCGCTTGCCTTTTCAAATACAAAATCAGTTGGCGCAACAGGCCTTATCATGGGTGTGGCAGCTGCACTCTCTATGGCTGGCTCAGCATATCTCGAGTCAAAAGAAAATCCAAGCGACGAGATCAAACCGCTTACCTACTCACTCTACACAGGCGGTTCATACATTATAACAACGGCATTTTTGATACTTCCATTTTTTATTTTTTCAAGCAGTCTTTACGCCGTCTTGTCGATGTTTTTCTTTGCTTTAGTTGCCATCATCACTTACAACTTTTATATAAGTGTGGCAAAGGAGCTTAAATTTTTACCAAGAGTGATTGAGATGTGCGTGATAACTTTTGGTGTTGCGATCATATCTTTTGGCATCGGCTTTTTAGTCAAACACTATTTTGGACTTGATGTCTAACCTAAATTTCATACCAAGTGTAACTATCGTCCCCAAAATTCCCACTAAAAAGTGGTTTTAAATTTAGATCAAGCCTTAAATTTTCACCAATTTTGAAATTTGAGCTTTGATAGATAAGTAGCCATTTTACATTTGCTAGCTTGCCCTCTTTTGCAAGTTTTAAAAACTCGCCAGCTCCTTCAAACATGCAAAGTCCTTTTAGATCAAGCTCTTTTTGAATGCTAACTTTGCGATCTGGCACGCTAAAAAGTGGCAATGTTTCATCAAATTTATCGCTTCTTGAGTAGATTATGACATCTGGGTTTTTGCCATTTTTTATAAGTCTGGTATCGAGCCTTGGTCGGTCTGTCCGCACTGTGTTACCACCGATCACCAACGTATCTATGACGCTTCTTAGTTTATGCACATGCGTGCGGCTAAGCTCATTTGTGATGATGCCACCGCTTGCCACGCCATTTTTACTAAGAGCGATTTTTAAAAAGCTAAATCCACCATTTTGATATGCCAAAAATGGCTCAAGCAGCTTATCACAGCGCTCTTTTAAAATGCCAAATTTAACTTTCACTCCAGCACTTTGAAGTAAAATAGCGCCGCCACTTGCTATTTTATTTTCATCGTGGCTACCAATTATCACCTCGCTAAAGCCAAGCTCTTTTAGCAAATTTGCACAAGGTGGCGTTTTGCCATGATGCGAGCAAGGCTCAAGAGTGACATAAGCTTTTGCATTTTTTAATAAATTTGAGTGGTTGTTTAGTATAAATTCATAGATAAATTTTGGCTCTAAGAGGCCAAATCCACCCTCTTTTATCTTAGAGCTAAATTTAGCACTATATGCTTTTATAAAATCATCTTTAAATTTTTCACTTTTTTTGCAAAGCGCAAAGAGTATCGCTGTCGGCTCAGCGTGTAAATATCCAGCCTTTTCATGAGCCTTGCAAGATAAAATTTCTCCATTTTCATCAAGAACAAGGCATCCAACGGCTGGATTTGGATAGGTCAGGATCTGAAATTTCCAAGCCTCGCTTAAAGCAAGATCCATGTAAAATTCGTCGTTCATCCATGCCTCTTTAAAAAACACACCAGCATTTGCCAGTGTGTTTTCATAAATTTACGACAAGCCGTCGATCTTGCCGTCTGCGTCTATCCTCATATTGACCGCAGCTGGCACTTTTGGAAGTCCTGGCATCAGCATGATCTTACCGCAAACCGCGACGATAAAGCCGGCTCCCGTTCTAATGTCAAGGTCTTTTACGCTAAATGTAAAGCCCTTTGCTCTACCCAAAAGCTTCGCATCGTCACTAAATGAGTACTGAGTTTTTGCGATACAAACCGGTAAATGGCTCAAATTTAGCTCTTTTATCATCTCAAGCTTTTTAAGAGCGGCCTCTTCAAAGACCACCTCGCCAGCTCCATAAATTTCCTTAGCGACCTTTTCTATTTTGGTTTTCGTATCGTCACTCATCTCGTAGGTGAAATTTATCTTGTTTGGCTTATCGCACGCTTTTAAAACTAGCTCGGCAAGCTCAAGCGCACCTTTGCCACCTTTTAAGAAATTCTCGCAAACTGCCACTTCTACGCCAAGCTCACGGCAATACTCTTTTACGAAATTTATCTCTTCATCGGTGTCAAAGCCAAATTTATTAAGCGCCACAACCACGTTTTGACCAAATTTACCTTTTAAATTTTCGATGTGTCCGCCAAGGTTTTCGATGCCTTTTTTAAGTGCGTTCATATCTGGTTTTGTGATCTCGTCTTTATTTGCTTCGCCGTTATATTTTAGCGATCTGATCGTGCTTACAAGCACCACAGCGCTTGGTTTGATCTCAGCAACCCTGCACTTTATATCTAAAAATTTCTCCGCGCCAAGCTCCGAGCCAAAGCCAGCTTCAGTGATGACGTAGTCGGCTAAATTTAGAGCTGTCTTTGTTGCGATGACTGAGTTGCAGCCGTGTGCGATGTTTGCAAATGGGCCACCATGCACGAGCGTAGGTGTGTGCTCTAGTGTTTGAAATAAATTTGGTTTGATCGCATCTTTTAATAGTATGCAAACAGCGTCTTGGCAGCCTAGATCACGCACGTAGATAGGCTTTTTATCGCTATCGTAAGCAACCATGATGTTTGCCACGCGCTCTTTTAGATCTGATAAGCTTGTTGCTAGACAAAGCACAGCCATGATCTCGCTTGCGGCGGTGATATTAAAGCCATCTTCTCTTGGCACGCCGTCCGTTTTGCCACCCTGACCCACAGTGATAAATCTAAGCGCGCGGTCGTTCATATCCATACAGCGCTTCCATAAAATTTTCTCTATTTTTAGTGGATTTTCTTGATAGAGGCTGTTATCTATCATGGCAGAAATTAGGTTATTTGCCGATGTTATCGCGTGAAAATCGCCAGTGAAGTGTAAATTTAGATCCTCCATAGGTGCAAGCTGCGAGTAGCCGCCACCTGCTGCTCCACCCTTTATGCCAAAAACTGGTCCCAAAGATGGTTCACGAAGTGCTAGGCAAACCTTTTTATTAAGTGAATTTAGTGCGTCAGCTAGACCGATCGACATGGTCGTTTTGCCCTCGCCGTATGGGGTTGGGTTAGTCGCGGTGACTAAGATGAGCTTTGAGTTTGATGGCTCAAGTCTAGGGGAAATTTTAGCCTTAAATTTGCCGTAAAGCTCAAGCTCGTCTTCGTTTAAGCCTAATTTTGCGGCAACTTTACTGATGTGTTCAAGTTTCGTTTGGTGAGTTATCTCGATGTCGCTTAGCATTTTACCACTCCAAATATGTTTTTGCTTTTTTTATCTCACTGATGTTGATCTCAAAAATTCCCTCTTCGTTTTCTACTGCGACGCTCTCTTCGTCTGCTTTTACAAGCCTTCCTGCAAATTTCTCAGCCTCGGTTTGAACTTTAACTAGCTCGCCAACACTCGCTTTAAAATGCGAAGGCTTACTAAGCTTTCTCTCAAGGCCAGGCGAGCTAACCTCAAGGTTATAATCCCCGCTAACTGGCGGTGTCACGTCAAAGATAGGCGAGAGCAGACGGCTCACTTTTTCGCAGTCATCAAGACTCACTCCGCCATTTTTTGTGATATAAACTCTAAAAATAGCCCTGCCATTTTCATTTGCGATCTCGCTGTCGTAAAGCTCTACGCCGCATTCGCGTACTAGTTTGTCTAAATTATCCATTTTTGTTTAAATCCTTTGAAATTTTATCAAACAACTTATCCATATGGTTTTGATACTCTAATCTATCGTCAAATTTAAAGTGAAAATTTGGACACCTATACCAGCCCTCGGCCGCCATGCAGTGGTTTTGCAAATGCCTACAAACGCGCTTTAGATGCCCCAAAATATACTCTTGCTCGCGCTCATCAAACATCATCTTGTCAAGATAGACAAAGGCGTCGTATCTGCCCTTTTTGCACTCGACGTCAGTGACGCAAAGTCCCTTTAAAATGCTATCTTCAAGAGTGGCTAGAGCCTCTGGTATGAGCTCTTTTAGCACACTCTCTGTTCTCATACGCTTTATTTCGTTAGCGTTCATAGAGTAGCTTTCTCCTTGACTTCTTTGAAGCTTTCGATGTAGTCATTTTCTCTAATGTCGTTGAAATTCTCGATGCCAACGCCACACTCGTAGCCTTTTGCAACCTCTTTGACGTCATCTTTGAAGCGTTTTAATGAGCTAACTAAGCCCTCATAAACGACCACACCCTCTCTAATAAGGCGAATTTTTGCCCCTCTGTTTATCGTGCCTTCAGTGACGATACATCCAGCGATAGTGCCGACTTTTGGTACGTGGATCACTTGGCGAACCTGAGCTTGACCAAGCTGCTCTTCTCTGATGATCGGTGACATTAGTCCGCCCAAAATCGCCTTCACGTCGTCGATTAAGTTATAAATAACATTGTAAGTTTTTATCTCGACGCCGCTCTCTTTTGCCTTCTCTTTTATCTCGCCAGTTGGCCTTATGTTAAAGCCAAGGATGATGCAGTCGTTACTTGCGCTTGCAAGTGCAACGTCGCTTTGCGTGATGCCGCCAACTCCTGAGTGGATCACATTTACTCTGATCTCGTCGTTTGCTAGTTTTTCTAGGCTTGCTTTTAACGCTTCAAGTGAGCCACCAACGTCAGCTTTGATGATGACTGGAAGTGTTTTTAGCTCGCCCTCAGCGATCTTAGCGCTAAGCTCATCGATACTAACCTTTGTGCTCTTACTAAGCTCTTTTTGGCGGATATATTCGGCCTTTTTCTGTGCGTATTCACGAGCCTCTTTATCAGTTTTTACGCCTATTAGGGTCTCGCCAGCCTCTGCTATCTCGCTAAGACCCACTATCACGCCACATTCGCCTGGTTTTATCTCTTTTAATAGCCTACCCTGATCATCAAGCAAGCTTCTTATCTTACCGTATGCAACGCCTGCTACGACTGTATCTCCGACATGAAGCGTGCCGTTTTCAACGATGATGGTAGCTACTGGACCACGGCCTTTTTGAAGTGAGCTCTCGATAACAGTAGCTTTTGCGTTTGCCTTTGGATTTGCCTTTAGCTCCAAAAGATCAGCTTGTAAAAGCACAATCTCAAGTAGATCATCTATGCCCATGCCTGTTTTTGCAGAGATCGGCACAAATTCATACTTGCCACCCCACTCTGTTGGCATGATATCAAGCTCAGCAAGACCGGTTTTTACTAGATCAGGATTTGCTGACTCTTTATCCATTTTGTTTATTGCGATGATTATTGGCACACCAGCGGCTTTTGCGTGACTAACTGCCTCTTTTGTCTGTGGCTTTACGCCGTCATCTGCTGCAACGACGATAATAACTATATCAGTTACACCAGCGCCCCTTGCACGCATAGCTGTAAATGCCTCGTGGCCTGGAGTGTCGATAAATGTGATGTTTCTGCCATTTTTATTTACCATATAAGCGCCCACGTGCTGCGTGATACCGCCGGCCTCACCTGCTGCTACGCGAGACTTTCTTATGTAGTCAAGTAGCGAGGTTTTACCGTGGTCTACGTGACCCATGATGGTTATAACTGGCGCTCTTGGCTGGAGATTTTCATCATCTTTTATCTCCTCTTCATAGGCTGCTACGTAGTCAAATTCTTTTTGATCATCGATGATATTTACCTCTACGTTAAACTCATCAGCCAAAATTTCTATCGCATCTTCATCCAAAAAGTCGTTTTTAGTTGTCATCATGCCAAGCATAAATAGCTTACCTATGACCTCGCTTGGCTGCTTATTTAGTTTCTCAGCAAATTCATAAACACGAATTTCTTTTGGGATATTTATCGAAGTTACAGCTTCGCTATTTTGTTTATTTTCAGGCTTTTTGTGCTTTTTTCTAGCTCTTCTTTGTATGCCACCCTCGCCAAACGAATTTATCGTGTTATTGACGGTTGTCTTCATCGCACTTGGCTGTTTTGTCCTTTGCATCGGAGCTGGAGCTGGGGTTTTAAAGCTAAAATCAGGCAACACCACCACATCCTCATCTTCAAGCACGATGTCACCAAAGTCGCTTCCGCCAAGCAAGTCCATCTTCTCAGCGCTATCTTTTTTGCTTACAACTGTTACTTTTTTCTCTTTTTTCTTTTTTCTAGCCAAATTTTCATCGCTAGCAGAGAACATACTCTTAAAATCGCTAATGTTAGTCACAGCCGCCTCAGCCTTTTTCTCCTCTTTTACAGGAGCTGGCGCCTCGTAATCTTTTTTCTTTTTAACTATCACAAGGCCGCGTCTTTTTTGAGTTACATCAGCCAAGCTCTCTTTTGGTTTTGGTGCTTCTGCTGGCTTTTGCTCAACCTTTACAGGCTCTTCTTTTTTAGGCTCAGCTTTAGGTTTATCCTCTAAAATTTGTACCTCTTTTTTAGGCTCAGTCTTTGCCTTTTCGGGTTTTGGCACAGACTTAGCAACTGCCTTTTTAGGCTCGGCTTTAGGTTTTTCTTCTTTTTTAGCTGGCTCTTTTTCTGCCTCTTTTTTAGACTCTTTTTTTGCCTTTGGCTCGCTCTTTTTCTTTTTAAATTTATCTGGTATTACGCCAGTTTGAACGTATTCATATATTGCTTCAGCCTCTTCAAGGCTCACAGCATTTGAGTGAGTTTTGACCTTTAGGCCTAGTTCTTGAGCTTTTTCGACTATCTCTTTACTTGGGTAGCCAAGCTCATTTGCGATCTCTGAAATCCTAACATTGCTCATTTAAGAGTATCTCCTTTAACTTCGGTGCGTCAAGTCCGAGGGCACCTTTAGTTTGTTTATCAATTATTTTTTTTAAAATTTTGTCGTCTTTTTGCAAACAGCCATCACACAGATAGAAACTGCGACCATTTCCTTTGCCGCACTCCAAATTCTTGCCTACCAAGCGGTATCTTTTTAGCAAGTTTTGAGAAAATTTGACTTTGCAAGCGACGCATGTCCTTACTGGATTATTTTTATTCATTATACCTTTTTAAACTTGTTTCTAGCTTTGCGTGATTTCGTATCCATCGTTATCAAATGAAAAAATTTCCACTCTAAAATCACCAAATTTACTCTTTAAAACATCTTGTAAATTTTTAGCATCATCTTTGTAAGCGATGTTTAAAAAGCTTGAGCCTGAGCCTGAAAGTGTGCTCATTAGCGCGCCGTTTTCATAAGCTACTTTTCGCACTTCAAAAAGCTCTTTTAAAGCGCTCATTCTGCGCTCTTCGTGCATCATATCTTCACTTGCTATCCTCAAAAGATCATACCTTTTTTCATAAAAACAAGATGTCAAAAATGCAGCGTGAGAGAGGTTATTTACACACTCTTTCATGGTGTAGTTTTTTGGCAAAATTTGCCTTGATGATGCCGTGCTCATCGGCTTATTTGGGATGACGACGACTGCTTTTATGTCATCGCTTAAATTTATTTTATTTGCATAAACATTGCCGTTTTTTACGATAGCACTGATAAATCCACCATGAACTGCTGGCGAGATATTATCTGGATGGGTTTCATAGATGATCGCTTTATTTAAAACGACGCTTTTGCTAGCCTTAAATCCAGCCATCTCGTAAGCTGAAGCTATGGCTCCGACGATCACTGCGGAGCTGCTGCCAAGTCCTCTTGAAAATGGGATATTGTTTTCAAAAACGACTCTAAAATTTTCATTTTTCCCAGTTAGCTCTAAAAAAATTTCATTAAAAATGCTTAGAAAAATGTTGTTTCTCTTTAAATTTGTGCTATCACTTCCCTCGCCATTTATCGAAACTGAGCTAAATTTAGATGGTTCGATCTTTACGCTATTAAAAAGCTTTAAACTAAGTCCTAAAGCGTCAAAACCAGGTCCTAAATTTGCACTCGTAGCAGGGATTAAGATATTCAAATTTTCTCCTAAACAGCTTGGATGATATAATTTGGAAGTGTATCTGAATTTAGTTTTAATTCATCTAAATTTAAAGGCAACACAAATCTTACTGGCTCAACTTTTTCAAGTGAAATTTCGCCCTCTTTTAGCACAAAGCTTAAATTTTTATTTGCTCTGATCGCTTGGCTGCCATTTAGACTAAAGCCACTAACTGAGTAAAATTCACAGCCCTTTGCCAAAGAAAAAGTTTTTAAGATGACGTAGGCCACCTTTAGCCCCATGAAGCTACCTGGTGTGTTTGCGTAGATGATCTTTGTGATGTTAAATTTAGAGGATAAATTTTCTAGGATTTTTATCAGAGCTTCGCTGACATGCTCGTCAGTTGCGATCTCATCAAATTTTACGCCATCTTTATAGACTCCAACTAAAAGCGGAGTCGATAAAGAGACTACTAAAATTTCAATATTTTTTATGCAAATACCTTTTGATACTCTTTTAAAAGCTCGCCACTAAGTGTTGCGATCTCATAATTTTTCTCATCTGCCATTAAAGCAAGTGTTAGTTTGTGGTTTAGATCGTGGCTGCCCGCAAATGCCGTGTAGTCACCTAGCAAAGGTGCTCCAAGCAAGCTCAAATCGCCAACTGCGTCTAAAATTTTATGCCTTACAAACTCATTTTCAAATCTCAAACCCTCTGGGTTTAAAATATGCGTATCATCGATAGCCACGGCATTATCAAGCGATGCACCAAGTGCTAAATTTTGAGCTTGCAGGCGTTGTAAATCTTTTAAAAAGCCAAAAGTTCTAGCACGAGCGATATTTTTCACAAATGAGCTCTTGCTAAATTCAAAAACATATCTTTGCTCGCCGATAACTGGGTGGTCAAATTTGATCGTATAGTCAAATTTTGGATTTCTTGACGGCGAAGTTCGCACAAATTTTGACCCCTCAACCACCTCGACCTCACGGCGGACAAGGATGACTTTTTTACCAGCGTCAAGATGTCTTATACCAGCTTCATCAAGCAACATACAAAAGCTTATCGCACTGCCGTCCATGACAGGAATTTCATTTGCATCAACCGAAATTCTAATATTATCAATGCCGTATCCATTTACAGCTGCCATTAGGTGCTCTATCGTGCTGATAAAGCCCTTTTCGTTGCCAACGACGGTTGCCATTTGCGTATTTATAACGTTTTTAGGCTCAGCTTTAAAACTAATACCAAGATCTTCGCGGTGCAAAATAATACCTGAATTTGCATCAAGAGGTTCTAGTATAAGTCTTATCGGCTCACCCTTATGAAGCCCTATACCAACGGTCTCAACGCGTCTTGCGATAGTAGTTTGTTTCAAAAATTTTCCTTATATTTTTTTGTTCGCTTATGATAGCACTAAAAAATCAAATTTGCAAATTTAATTCTTATCTATCATTGCCTTTGCGGCATCTAAGACACTTGTCACATTGTCTTTTATCCACTTTTTATCCATCCATTGTTGAGGTCTTACCTCTTCACCTTGGACCAAAATTCCAAAGTGAAGGTGATCTCCAAGCGCAAGACCGCTCGTTCCAGTTGTGCCTATTTGATCGCCAGCAGCAACCATGTCGCCCTCTTTTACCTTTGCACTTGAGCAGTGTCCGTAAAGTGAGTAAAGTCCAAAACCATGGTCTATCACGATATTTAAACCATAAATTCCATTTTCAGAGGCAAGCACGACGCGACCAGCGTTACTAGCTATTATCGGAGCTGCTGCAACACTAGCAAAATCTATTCCCATATGCCATGACTCACTTACTTGCTCGTTATTATATGTATAGAAGCGGTGATCGGCAAAATCAGCTACTTTCTTGCCATTTCTAAGCGGGTAAAATGGGATGATATTAAAGCCGTTTGTAATGTCAGTATCGACATTTGAAGTAAGTGCTGTTATCTTCTCTTCATTTGAATTTCTTAGTGTTTCATTGACAAATTTCATCTTCTCAAGCCTTGAAAGAGCGTTTGGATCTTTGGCGTATTGATCTGTTAGATCAACGATCTTTCCATCTAAAAATCTATCATTTAAAGCAATAGTTGAAGTTTTGTATTTTACATTTTCATAAAAATATCTCACGTGAGATTTACTCTCATTACCCGCAAAGTCTCTTGCGATGACCTCAGCGCTAAAGTTTTCAACCTGCACTGGCCAAGCAACAAGTGCTGCGTAAAAGCCCTCTTTGTAAAATGGCACAGCCTTAAATTTCTTACCAAAATTTGTCTGGACATAGACCTCTTTTAGCTGATTATCAGTCGCTCTAAAGACGACAACTGCGCTACCGCCTTTTGAGATAGAGTAAGACTGTGAAAGCACGTAAAGATCAGGCTTTGAGATGTCGAGCACAACCTCAACTTTTTTGCTTGCTTTATTGCCAGTAAAAAAGCCCCATTTGCTAGTATCGACCGCTTCTATGCTCATCTCATAAGTATCTTTTTGAGCGAAAAAGCCAGTCTTTGGGAAGGTTAAATTTACATCAAGCTCAGTGCTTGGATTTTGTATGATTTGATTTAGTAAATTTAGGTCATTTTTGCCGTCATTTATGCTAATGCGCACAAATTTTATGCCGCTGTCATCTTTAAATTTGATATTCATAGGTGAGCGAAGGTTCCAATAAACCTTATCAGCAACGCCGATAATTGGCTCATTTCGCTCAAAGTCTTTCGACATCAAAGCATATCCAAAGCCACCTGCTAATATCAAAACAAGTAAAACTACAACAATACTAAAACCGCCTATTCCACGTCTATACATATATTATTACCTTAAATTTTATTTGCGAAATTTTACATTTAATCAATAAATTTTTAGTTAATTACAAAATTTCTCTAACAGCTCTAGCTTCGCTCATCCAGTCAAAAAGCTCGTCCCAGCGCTCATCTTTTATGAGATCTTTGCATAAATTTAGCTCTTTTTCAAACATATTTATCGCTTCAACGACGTTATTTTTATTTTGCTTAAAGATATCACTCCACATAAATGGCGAACTCTTTGCGACACGTATCATGCCCTTAAATGTCGGTCCTCCAAGTGCGACGATGTGCCTTTTATCCTCTTCTTTTAGTATCCCACTTGCAAGCGAAAATGCGATAGCGTGAGGCAGATGAGAGATGAGACCCACGTGATGATCGTGCTCTTTTGCACTCATGAAAATGATCTTCATACCAAGGTGAGAAAATAGCTCAACGCTTCTTTTTACATGTTTTTCTGCACTCTCAGCAAAGTCGCAAACTATGACAGTTGCCCCTGTATAAAGCGACTTAAAGGCAGCCTCAGGACCAGAGTACTCAGTACCTGCCATCGGGTGAGCTGGGATGAAATTTTTACGAATTTTTTCTGGCACGGCTTCTATTATCTTTTGCTTTGTCGAGCCAAAGTCGATGATCGTCGTATCTTCGCTAATGTCAGTTAAATTTTGCACGATGCTTACGATAGCCTCAACTGGAACAGCCAAAAAGATGATGTCACACTTCTTTTTCATCTCATCAATGCTTAAAATTTCATGCACCAAGCCAAGTTCTAGCGCTTTTTTGCTGTGATTTTCATCTTTATCATATCCGCTAACACATGAGATCAATTTTTCATCTTTTAGTGCAAGACCAAGCGAGCCGCCCATAAGACCAAGTCCGATGATACCTATTTTCATAAAAAACCTTTAAAATTATAAAATTTAAATTTTTTAAAAATAAAATATGATATTATACGCACTTATACTAAAACTCTAGGTTAAATTTAATGAAAAAGAAATTATTTTTACTAGCACTAGCTTTAAGCGGTCTAAATGCGCAAACGATTCAGTCAATAAATTTCAAAGGTCTAATCCACCTTTCACCTGATGTAGCCACTCAGATAATGGGGCTAAAAGTCGGTCAAGAGCTAACTCCAAAGCTTAGCGATAAGGCCATCACAAATTTATACAAGCAAAATTATTTTGATGATATCTACATAGAGGATACAGGTAGTGGCAATCTTTTAGTAAAAGTAAAAGAGAAGCCAAGTGTGGCTAGAGTCGATCTAAAGGGTGTTGTGACAAATGACAAAACTGCGATCGAATCGCTAATCAACATCAAACCTGGCAATATGTATGATGAGCTAACTATCGAAAAAACAAAAGAGAGAATTCGCCAGTACTACGAGTCAAAAGGCTATTTTGACACAGTTGTTGATGTAGAAAAACAGCCAGTTGCAGACAACGACAGCTCGCTTTTCATCACTCTAAACATCAACCGCGGCGAAAATATGATAATCAAAAAGGTAAATTTAGTCGGGGCAAAAGAATTTGACTATGATGATATCGAGCCAGTAGTTGCAAACAAAAGTAGAGAATTTATGGGCTGGCTTTGGGGCAGAAACGACGGTAAAGTTAAACTTTTCGAGCTTGAAAACGACCCAGCAAGGATTCAAGATAAATATTTTCAAAAAGGTTATCTAGACGCGACAGTTTCGTCACCTTACCTAAATGCGTCATTTGATAACTACACAGCTGATCTTACCTACTACATCCACGAGGGCGAGCCTTATAAGGTTTCAAATGTAAGCATCACAGCACCTGAAGAGCTAGGACTTGATACTAAAAAGATCATAGATGACTTTAGACTTGAGGCTGGCGATACGATGAACTCGGCAAGACTTCGCCAAGATATGAAAAAGCTTGACGATATGGTCGCTGACAAGGGCTATGCATTTGTTAAGGTCTATCCAAAGACTGATAAATTTGATGAAAATAAAACAGTTGATATCGACTACGAAGTAGATCCTGGCGAAAAAGTATATATAAGAAATGTTCAAATTTCAGGAAACGACAGAACAGTTGATCGCGTCGTAAGACGTGAGCTATATCTAACTGAGGGAAATTTATATAGTAGAACCGACCTTCAAGACTCAAAAGATGCTCTAAAAAGAACAAGCTACTTTGACGATGTCGAGATAGAAGAAGATCCAGTTGATAAAAACACAGTCGATCTAAAAGTAAAAGTAAAAGAGGCATCAACTGGCTCAATAAGCGGTGGTATCGGATACGGAAGTAGCGATGGCTTGCTACTAAACGCTGCTCTTTCTGACACAAACATCTTTGGCTCTGGCCTTCAAGGACAAGTAAGCGTTGATAAGAGCGATAGAGAGCTTTCTGGTCAGATAAGTCTTACAAATCCAAGAATTTTTGACTCAGAGTATAGCCTTGGCGGAACGCTCTATGCAAACGACTATGACTGGAGAACATATAAAGAGAGAAGTTACGGCTTTAGCACAACACTTGGTAGAAAATTAACTAGAAATTTAAGTGCATCACTTACTTATAATATCGAGCAAAGTAAAGTTACTTTAAAAGATGATGAACTAAGAGATATAAATAGATACACAGGTAAAGAAATTTATAGAGAAGGTAAGGCTATAAAAAGCGCTATAACTCCAGCTTTAACATATAACAGCACTGATGACTACTACTTGCCAAGACGCGGTATCATAGCTAGTACATCATTTGAGATAGCAGGACTTGGTGGTGATATGGATTTTGTTAAAAACCGCACAAATTTCAACTACTATCTAGGCCTTAGAGAGTACATCGACTACGATCTTATCCTAAGATATAAAGCAAGCTTTGGCAAAATTTGGGAGAGAGGCTATACTCCGATCAACGAAAGGCTTTACCTTGGTGGTATAAGAAGCTTGCGTGGCTATGAGAGCAGAACAGTATCTCCAAAGGTAAAATACAATGGCGACTACTATGAATACGGCGGCGAAACATCATTTAACAACTCAGTTGAGATGAGCTTCCCTATAATAGAGCGTGTCAAAATGCGTGGCGTTGTATTTTACGACTATGGTATGATCGGCGAAAATAGCCTAAATGAGATAAAAAGATCATCAGTTGGTACAGGTATCGAGTGGATAACACCTATCGGACCACTTCAACTAATCTTCGCAAAAGCTCTTAAACCTAAAGAGGGCGATGATACAAATACATTTGAATTTACTATCGGAAGACGCTTCTAATAAGATACTTTTAAGGGGCTAGTTTGCCCCTTAAATCCCCCACAAACAAACAAACTTTAAGTCATATAAGAAAAAGCAAGGCTAACATTAGATATAATCCCACAATTTTTAATATAAGTGGGTAAAAAGATGAATTTCTCAGACATTTTTTCAAAGATAAGAAAAGCTCAACCTCGTCCAGAAGAAGCACCTACACACTGGGTAAAATGCGACAACTGTCACTCACTGATGTATTACAAAGAAGTTGAAGCTTGTTTTAATGTATGCCCAAAATGCGGCTACCACATGAGATTAAAAGCTGATGATCGCATAAATTTGATCTGCGATGAAGGTAGCTTTGTAGAATTTGACGCAAATTTAAAACCAGTAGATCCTTTAAATTTTGTCGATAAAAAATCATACAAAAAAAGAATCACAGAAAATAAAGAAAAAACAGGACGCACAAGCTCAGTGATATGTGGCGAAGGCAAATGCAACGGACAAGAGATCCAGCTGGTTGTTTTTGACTTTGGCTTCATGGGCGGCTCACTAGCTTCAGTTGAGGGCGAAAAGATCGTAAGAGCGATAAAACGCGCGATCGAAAAACGCCAAGCCTTAATCATCGTAAGCGCATCTGGCGGCGCTAGAATGCAAGAGAGCACATTTTCTTTGATGCAGATGTCAAAGACTTCAGCAGCCCTAAAACTTCTTGATGAAGCAAGGCTACCATACATTTCTATCCTTACTGATCCTACGATGGGTGGCGTTAGTGCATCATTTGCATGGCTTGGAGATCTAATAATCGCTGAACCTGGCGCGCTAATAGGCTTTGCAGGACAAAGGGTTATTAAACAAACCATAGGCGCTGATCTTCCAGAGGGCTTTCAAAGGGCTGAATTTTTGCTTGAACATGGTCTCATAGATGACATCGTGCCAAGAAGCGAGCATAAAAAATATATAAGCGATATGGTTAAATTTCTTATAAATAACAAAGCTATGATCTCTAAAAGCGAAGTGACTACTCCTAGCGAAGCTGGCTTTGAGCTAAAGCTAAAAACCAAAGGGTAAGTTTGGAAATTTCGGTTTTTAGCATTCAAAAATCATCGCGTGACAACTTTGAAAACGAGATACAAGAATATATAAAAATGAGTGCAAAATTTGCCAAGATAAACGACAAAATAATATTTAATGAAAAGATAGCAAAGGCTCAAAGCAGTGGCAGAAGCGATGCGCTAAGAGCTTATGATGAAATTTACGAGCCAAATTTAAAAGGCTTTTGCGTGATGCTTGATGAAAATGGCTCACAGCTTGACAGCCAAGAATTTGCTCAAATTTTAAACTCAAATTCACAAATCAATTTTTTTATAGGTGGAGCTTATGGGCTTAGCCAAAATCTAAAAAACAAGGCACAAAAAGTCGTAAGCTTAAGCAAGATGACTATGGCGCACAAAGTCGCCAAGCTCGTACTTTTTGAGCAAATTTTTAGAGGGCTTTGCATAAATGCAAACCACCCATATCACAAATAAAGGAATATAAAATGACTCAAAACGAGCTAAATTTTTTCAAAAAGCTACTTGAGGAGCGAAAATTACAAATCAAAAAAAATATTTATGACTCATCAGTTGAAGTAAGCGGTTTAAGAGATAGTGGCGTAAGCGATGAATTTGACATCGCCTCAGTAAATACCGACCAGCTTATAGAGCAGTCTATCTCAACCCAGCAAAGAGCCGAACTTCACGAGATCGACGAGGCGCTTGAAAAGATAGCAAACAAGACTTATGGAATTTGCGATATGTGCGAGGAGGAGATCGGCATCCCTCGCCTAAAAGTAAAACCGCATGCAAAATACTGCATAGCTTGTCGTGAGATAATAGAAAAAACAGCAAAAAACTAAGGAGAAAATATGAAAACCAGAAAATTTCTCGTCTACTGCATCATCTACACAGCAGTTGTTGCAGGACTTACCTATTCTCTTAATAGTTCAGACTTCACCTTTGAGCTCTTAGGTCAAGCCATAACTTTGCCAGTAGCTGTCTGGGTGGCACTTCCAGTAGCTCTTTTGGCGCTCCTTGCCCTACTTCACATCGCATATCATGGATACGCCTTTTATAGATATAAAAAATGGATAAAAAAAGATAGCCAGCTCTACAAAGACCTTGCAAAAGAGACGCTTCTTGGCTTTGAAAGCAACAAAGACTTTAAAACAGACACTTACAAGATCGCTTCACAGCTCACTCGCTCTATCTCACCAGTAGGCGAGCTTAAAGATGTTGGCGTTGATGACGGCGAGATAAACAACATCTTACAAACCATAAAAAGCATAAAAAACAAAGAGATCGTCGATCTAAAGAAATTTAGGCTAGCAAAAGATAGCAAGCTAAACATCCTAAACGAGCTAAACAAGATCGAGCAGCTGCCTACTTACTATCTTGACGTGCTTAAAAACCAAGAACAAAACGAGAGCCTTAAAAAGGCAGCCTTCGATAAGCTCATAAAAACAGCCTCTTTTAGTGAGATCAAAAAAATCGATCCAGAGCTAGCAAGCGAAGATATAATGACCATTATCACGCGTTTTGTAAATGATGAGATCGACCTAAGTAGCGATGAAATTTTTGATCTTTTAAACAACGCAAAAGTGACAAAAGCACAATACGACAAAGCCGCCATAATGCTTAAAAATAAACTAAAACCAGATGCGTTTATCGGTATCTTTGAAAAGCTAAAAAGCATCCATGCTGACGCTGACGAGGCCTACGTATATGCGCTATTTGAGCTTCAGATGCTTGATAAAGTAAGAGAGGCTATCGAGGGTAGCGACCCTGATGAGTTTAAAGAGATAAAGGTTTTACTATTTTTACGAGATAACGGCAAAATGGTGCCTAGCTCGCTATTTTTTAAATGATAGACTTTAGTAAAAAGCCACTTTTCTTAGCGCCACTTGCTGGCTTTTCTGACCTGCCACTAAGGAGCGTCGTCAAGAAATTTGGCTGCGATGTCACTGTTAGCGAGATGATCAGTGCAAATGCCCTGGTTTATGAGAGCAGCGACAAAACTCTTGAAATGCTTAAAAAATCCCCAAACGAAGAGCCCTACGTCGTCCAGATAGCTGGCAGTGATATAGAAAATTTAAAAAAAGCCGTGCAGATAATCAATAAATTTGATGGAATTTACGGGCTCGATCTAAACTGCGGCTGCCCCGTGCCAAAGGTCGTTAGACAAGGCGCGGGATCAGCTTTACTAAATGATCTTGACAAACTTCAAAGCATAATCGAAGCCATAAAAAGCGTCTCAAACAAGAAGAGCCTAAGCGTTAAATTTAGACTTGGCTTTAACGACAAAAACGAAGAAAGGATAGCAAAAGCCTGCGAAGAAGCCGGCGCAAACTACATCGCAGTGCATGGGCGCACCAGAGCTGGCGGATACAGCGCAAAGGTTGATTACGAAGCGATCGCTAGAGTAAAAGCGAGCGTGAAAATCCCAGTCGTTGCAAATGGTGATATAAACGCGCAAAATGCAGATGAAATTTTAAATTTCACAAAATGTGACGCCCTAATGATCGGCAGAGCAAGCATCGGCAACCCTTGGATATTTCACGAGATAAAGACCAAAACTAGCGTGGATAAGACGCTAAAACAAAAGATCATACTAGCTCATTTTGATGCGATGATCGAGCACTACGGCGAGCACGGACTTTGCATATTTAGAAAGCATCTGCACCAATACAGTAAGGGCATAGACGGTGCAACAACCTTTAGAAATGATGTAAATTTTATCAAAGATGCCCGCGTAATGAGAGAGCGCATAAGGGAGTTTTTTGCCTAGATGCAAGGCTACATCCTGCGCGTGCAAAAGGTCAGAGACGAGGACCTTTTAGTCTTTGTGCTAACGCCAAATTTGCTCGTAAAGTCATATAGATTTTTTGGCGCACGCCACTCAAACATCATGACTGGCTACAAGATCGACTTTGAGCTCGAGCAAGAGGCGAAATTTCTACCAAAGCTTAGAAGCATACTTCATCTTGGCTTTAAATGGCTGCTAGAGCGCGACAAACTCATCATTTGGCAGCAGTTCATGCGCCTACTTTATGATCATCTAAAAGAGGTCGAGCAACTCGATGAAATTTACTTTAACGAGCTTGATCGCTGTGCCAAACAGATGCAGCTGCAAAATCCAAAACGCCTCATCATCGAAAGCTACGTCAAAATTTTAGAGTATGAAGGCAGACTTCACAGCGAGCTTGAGTGCTTTATCTGCGACGAGGAGATAGAAAGCGAGCTTTGCCTAACTCGTGGCTTTTTGCCCTCTCACAAGCACTGCCTTGATAGGAGCGAATTTGACGCTAACAAGATCAAAAATTTCTTTGATACAAAAAGCACGATCGAGCTAAACGACGATGAGATAAACCGCCTTTATAAAATTTTACTTGATGGGCTTTAGGCTTTTACCTTCGTCCTCTCATCAAATTCTTTTAAAACGTCCATTATTTTATTTGCTAGCCCCTCGAGCGTTTGATCTTTTTTAAGCTCTAAATTTCTAAGCTTTAAAATCCTAGCTAGTATATCTTTTAGATCTTTCTTGCCAGATAGTATCTCATCATAATAAGCCTTTGGTATGCCTATCTCGCTTCTATCTTGTTTTGTAAGTATTAATGAACTTTTATACACACTAAGAGCCTCGTCAGTTATCCTTGTTGTGCCACCTTGCAACACAAGACCTTGCTCATTTTTTAAAAATGCGACAAAGATTTGCTCCTTTGTATAGCCTTGTTCGTTATCATATACGGACATATCAGGCTTAAAGTCATATCCAGCACTACTAACCCACATATAAGGGATAGTATGCTCAGTTGTCATCACTTCTGGAGAGAAGTCAAGAAAATTTCCATTGACCCTTATATTTATATCTTTTAGATCATTCATTAACTTACGTGCATCGTCTGCATCTTGTGCTGTCCTGAAGACATGAGTTATCTTTTCATTGCTCCTATCAGTTAGCCCATCTATCTCATCGCTAGTCATCCTACCCATTAGATATTCGAAATGATCCATTTTTTTATCTTTTGAAAAGTAGCCCTTTGGCATCTTTGCTAGATCTTCATTTGAGTAAAATTCTTTACCCTTACTAATAACTCCAGCTGAAATTTGATCAAAAATTTTATAGTATTGCTTTATTGTGTCTGCTAGATCGATATTTGCAAAACTATCCTCTCCAAAGAGTTGGTTATCTTTTTTTGTTTCCATTAAAGAATTTGTATAGTTTGGATGTTTTTGATTGTGTAGCACTATCGCATCAAGTGTGCTTTTGTGGATTTTAAAGTCTTGCGGCAAGCCTGCAGCCTTGTTAAAATCAGCTCCCATAAATCCTTTAGCATCTACACTATATCCATAGCCCTCTTGTGAAGTAAATTTAGCCTGATAAAGAGAGTCAATACTACTAGATGAGACAAAGTCATTCTTAGGAATAGTGGTTTGGCTGATCAAATTTATATTTGGAGTGCTAGGCAAGAAGTTTGCAAAGCCTTCGCTTTTTGTCTGTTTTTGGTAGTGCTGTTTTGTTAAGATGGAGTTATAAGAGACTTTCATAGCTTACTCCTTGAAATTTAGCTTCAAAGAGTAAGCAAAAGTTGTGCCGTAAATTTTTATCAACAGGGGAGCATTTTGTGTAGAGAGAAGTCATATATAAACTAAATTGTTGAAAGGTCGATTTACAAACTAAGAAATTTTCACTCAAACAAATTTTGAAAAATAGTTGAGTAGTTTAAAACTTACTAAGGATAGTAAAATGCAAATTTCTAGCTCGCCTTATCCTTATCTGTCTAGAGAGCATATAGCTAGTGAGATGGGGTTTAAATTTAACGATATAAACGAGATCCTTGATAACAATATGGGATATGGTATGAGCTTTCCTAAATATGCAAGGCTTGATAGAAAAGCTCAAGCTGCGGCTTATAATAGGCACATATATCCGCTATCTGGCTTTACAAAAGGTGATGAAGCAAAAGTCACTATCATAGGAAAGCTTAGAGGCTATGATCCTGATTTTACAAGCGAGCAGTTATCAGATCTTAAAAATTTCATAAATGAAAGCAAAGGTTTATTTGTAGAATACATACAAGGTCAGCAAGCAAAACCAGACAATGATAAGCCAAAAATTTTAAGAGATACCCCATACACTGTAAATGAATTTTTAAATGAATATCGTGGCAATCGTCAGCTACTATTTATGCAAAACTCAAGGACTGTTGATCTGCTTGATAGTGATATGAGCGTTGATGAGTTTAAAGAGGAGTGGGCTAAATATGCACTAAAAGAGCGGTTTAATATAACTCTATCTGGCGAAGATGCTAAAAATGCTGTCAATATACTAAAAGAGATGAATGAAAAGGGCATTCAAGATATAGAGAGCGTTGAAGAAGAAGACGACACCAAAGAGAAAAAATTTACTCCTATCCAAGCTGAAAGCAAAAACACTGAAACTTATGACATTACTAAGGATGAGAAATTTTCATATTTACTTAAGCTTCAAGAACTTGAGAGAGAACGAGGTATCGATGTGCTTCGTATTATGCAAAAACTTGAAGAAAATGGTAAAAAAGTTGTCGATAAAAAGGTTTAAATTATCTTTATATCTAGCGCAAGCTGCTGCTATGTTATCCCATAACAAGAAAGAGGATGATCCTCGTTCTGCTTTATTTATCAAACCATCTTATTTAAAATTTGCTTCTTATCTATCTTTTGCATAAACTCTAAGACGTCTATGCCTCTTTTTTCTTTAAATTTTAAAAGCTCTCTTGCAAAGAGAAATTTCTGATCCTTGTTTATATC
>NZ_PIRX01000008.1:0-142713 GCF_003048605.1 Campylobacter concisus
CCATTTGACCAAATTCATCTTTAGATGTTATCTCTATAGGCTGGGCTTTGTTTGTCTTATGATTTAGTAGATCAAAGAAAGATAGTAGGCCTGTTTTTAGTTTGAGGATAATTTTTAGGAGGTAAGAAGATAGGTAAAGTGAGAGCAATAGTCCTAAAATAAGCACCACCACAAGCACTCCGACAGACGCATAAGCAAGTGAGTTTAGATCCTCTAAAAGCTCATCTTTGTCAAGCTCGCCGATCAGATACCAGCCCATACTTTTGATATATTTCGAGCCGATCAATAAATTTCTTCCATCTTTATCTAGCGATATGTAGCTGCCGTTTTCGTTGATTAGCTTTTTAAGATTTGCTTCGCCTACTATATCTTTTAGATTGCCGCTTTCATCTTTGCCGATTTTGATGTCTCCTTTTTCATCGACTAGTAGAAATTTACCGCCACGACCTATCTTTTGTGACTGGACAAAATTTACTATCTCGCTTAAATTTACGCCAGTCGCTGCGATACCATAAAATTTATCATCTTTTTGAACTTTGTAGTTTATATACATCATTATCTTGCCGCTGCCGTCTTCAGCCTTGTTGATGTCGATTAAGCTTAGGCTGCTGCCATCTTTTAAGGCGTAGTACCACTTGTCATTTTCTGGGTTAATGACCTTTAAAATTTTGTCTTCGACGTAGTAGTTTAGGGTTCTATCTGAGCCAAACATTATCGTATCTAGCTTTAAATTTTTAGCAAGAGTTTGAAAATAGTCAAACAAGACCTTTCTGCCGTGCTCATCCTCGCCGTTTTTAACCCAGTCTATTAAAAAGCTATTTTGAGTTATTTGATAAGAAGCGTCGATTATCTTATCGATGTAAGATTCTATTTTATAGCCAACTTCATTGATAGCAAGTGGAAATTCTTTACTTTCGACCCTGTCGGTATATAAATTTTTAGCCATATTATAGGTAATAAGGCCGACTACACTGACACAAACCAAGATCATGACACTTAGCACAAGTGCCGTTCTCATCCTGAGTGACTTCATTATATTCTCCTTAAATCAAATTGACAATTTTATTACAATATATTTAAATAACATTTAATTTTATAAATTAGAAATTTGTGAGATTTTTTGCAAGAAGCATCTTGCCTCTTGCAAATTTATATTAGGATTTATTTTTTAAGGTCGTATTTAGCTAGCATTTTGTCAAATTCGCCAGATTTTTGTAGCTCTTCGATCGCAGCATCTATCTTTTTGATAAGATCAGTATGTTTGCCCTTATCAAATGCCATCGCAAAGCCCTCTGTGCCGTCAGGAAGTCTTAAAAACTCCTCTAAGTCTGGATTTTGTTTCAAAAACTCAACACCTATTGGGCTATCTGTTAGTACAACATCGATCTTACCGGCATTTAGTGACATTATGGCAGAGGCTACATTTTCAGCTGGGATTGACTGAGTTGTGATATTTTTAGCTGCCTCTTCTTGAAGTGTGCCAACTTGAGCTGAAATTTTCTTATCTTTAAGGTTCTCTTTATTTACATCTGAGCCTTTTTTGCGGATAAATAAATTCTCTGAAAAATAATATGGTTTAGTAAAATCAACCGACTTTCTTCTCTCATCAGTAGCGCTCATACCGCTTATCGCGATATCTATCTTGCCAGTTTTTAGTGCTGAGATGAGGCCGTCAAAATTCATATTTGCAACGTCAAATTTGATCCCAGTTTTTTTAGTGATCTCATTTAGAAGATCGATCTCAAAGCCAACGATCTGATTTTTCTCATCAAGGTACTCAAACGGAGGATAATCAGCGCTTGATCCGACCTTATAAACTACCTCTTTGCTAGCTTCTGGCGCATTTGCCGCACTTTTTTTACTGCTATCATCGCCACAACCTATAAAAAATACTACTAACCCTAATGTTAAAAATTTTAAAAAATTTTTCATTTTTATCCTTTATTAGTGGTTTAAAATTTTGCCTAAAAACTCTTGTAGACGCTCATGCTGAGGATTTGTAAAGACATTTTTTGGCGTGTCATCAACGGCTATCTTGCCTTTGTCCATAAAGAAAATTCTATTTGCAACGTTTCTTGCAAAGCCCATCTCATGGGTCACCACAAGCATCGTTATACCCCTTGCTGCGACATCTTTCATGATATCAAGCACCTCGCCGATCATCTCAGGGTCCAGCGCGCTTGTCGGCTCGTCAAACAGTATCACCTCAGGCTCCATAGCTAGGCTTCTAGCGATCGCAATACGCTGCTTTTGACCGCCTGAGAGCTTGTGCGGATAGGCAAATTTCTTATCGCTTAGCCCAACGCTCTTTAGCAGCTCCTCCGCCCTCCTCTCAGCACTCTCTTTGTCTAAGATACCAGCTTTTATCGGAGCTAGAGTCAAATTTTGCAAGACATTTTTGTTTGCAAAAAGGTTAAAGTGCTGAAAGACCATACTTACTTTTTGACGAATTTTATTTATGTCTGATTTTTTATCCAAGATATCTTCGCCATTTATCTTGATATGCCCGCTATCTGGCTCTTCAAGGCGGTTTATGCAACGCAAAAATGTACTTTTGCCGCCGCCACTTGGACCAATTATCGCTATGACTTCGCCTTTTTTGATATTTACGCTAATGTCATTTAAAACACGTAAATCGCCATAGCTTTTGTTTAAATTTTTAATCTCAATCATGGCGATTTAGTCTCCTCTCAAGTAGTTTCACCAAAAGGGTGAAAAATTTAACGCTCACATAATATACAATGCCCGTAAAAATGACTGGCTCTGGGCTGTAAAAGACCGCTTGAAGGCTCTTGCTTTGCATCGTAATATCAACGACACTTATGTAGCCAACGACTGAAGTCTCTTTAAAAAGCGATATAAACTCGTTTGCAAGTGCTGGCAAGATATTTTTAGTAGCTTGTGGGAAGACTATCTCACGCATCGAAACGTAGTAGTTTAGCCCCATCGCCCTAGCTGCCTCCATTTGCCCTTTATCAACGCTATTTATGCCGCTTCTTACGATCTCAGCGACGTATGCTGAGCTATTTAGTCCAAGTGCGATCACAGCGACGTAGAAGTTATCGCTCCAAGTGGCGAAAATCACCACTGAAAATATTAGAAGTTGAAGTATTACAGGCGTTCCACGCAAGATGTCGATATACTCGTCTATGACGAAATTTAAAACCTTGATATCTAAAAATTTAATAAAAGCTAAAACAAATCCAAGCGTTATACCTATGACGATGCCACCTATCGTAAGGCCAAGTGTTACTCCATAACTTTTGATATATGCGATCTCTTGCGCCTCACTAAGATCTCTTGGATAGAAAAAGTATGTTCCAAGTGAGACAATTATTATAAAAAATAGAAATTTGGCTAAATTTTGAGCGTTCAACTTCATCCTTTCTTTAAAATGTAGCCTTAAATGATACGAAAAAAAATATATCATTTTGCTTAAATGAATTTAAGGATTGTCTTAGCATTGAAATTTAAATAAATTTGTAATAACATAAGCGTTTTATTTTATTTGAAAGGAAATTTATGAGCTTTGGGTCTTATTTAGCCATCGCCATCTATTTTGGTTTCTTGCTCTTCATCGGACGATATTTCTACGATAAAAATGCAAGTATGAACGAGTATCTACTGGATAACCGCCAAATGGGTCCAGTCGTCACCGCACTTAGCGCTGGCGCTTCTGATATGAGTGGTTGGATGCTACTTGGCGTGCCCGGGGCCTTATACGCAACTGGCGTTGCAAATGTCTGGATGATAGCTGGCCTTATCGTGGGAGCTTACTGCAACTACTTATTTCTAGCAAAAAGGCTTAGGGTCTATACTGAGGTTGCGAGCGATAGCATCACGATACCTGATTTTTTAGAAAACCGCTTTAAAGATAGGACGAAAATTTTAAGGATTATCTCAGGTCTTATCATCTTGATATTTTTCACACTTTACGTAAGTAGCGGCATCATCGCTGGCGGCAAGACTTTCGAGAGCTTTTTTGGCTTAAAATTTGCATACGGAGCGGTCTTTACGCTCATAATCGTAGTCTTTTACACATTTTTTGGCGGGTTTAAGGCTGTTAGCATAACTGACGCATTTCAGGGGCTTTTGATGTTTTGCGTCCTAGTTTCAATCCCAGTCGTGGCATATCTAAATTTAGACTTGCCAAGCGATACAAATTTGATAAAAGAGATAAGCAGACTTGATGCAAATCACCTAAATCCATTTAGAGACCAGACTTTCTGGGGCATTTTGGGCCTTCTGGCTTGGGGCTTTGGCTACTTTGGACAGCCACATATCATCGTTAGATTTATGGCGATACGCGACTCAAAAGAGCTTGCAAAGGCAAGAAGGATCGGCATTGGCTGGATGACGATCGGCCTACTAGGTGCTATCATGAGCGGACTTATCGGCTTTGTCTACTTTAGCCAAAGAGGCGGACTAAGCGACCCTGAGACCGTGTTTTTAAAGCTTGGTGAGCTACTTTTCCCACCATTTTTTATAGGCATTATCATCTCAGCCGTGCTTTCAGCGATCATGAGTACCATCTCAAGCCAGCTCTTAGTCACTTCAAGCTCGGTCACAAAGGACTTCATCTTTGCCTTTTATAAAAAAGAGGTGAGTCAAAGCACGCAAACAGCGATCAGCCGCTATGCAGTCGTGGTCGTGGCGATAATTGCCACAGTGCTTGCCTTTATCTCTACAGATAACGTTCTAAACGTCGTTGGTAACGCTTGGGCTGGATTTGGCGCGAGCTTTGGTCCGGTGCTTCTTTTTAGCCTTTACTGGAAACGTATGAGCGCACTTGGAGCGCTTGCTGGTATGATAGCTGGCGGTGCGACCGTGATATTTTGGATAACATCAGGGCTAAATGCCTATGTTTATGAAATTTTACCTGGCATTTTAACCTCAAGCCTAGCCATCATCATGGTCAGTATCTGGGGCGACGCGATAAATAAAATGACTAGCGAGCCACACGAGCAAGTGATAAAAGATGAATTTGAAAAGATGAAAACAAGGCTTTAAATTTAAGCAAGGTGGCTAGCTTTAGCCACCATCAAATTTACTCTAATTTTAAATTTCAAACTTCTTAAAGCTAACCCTTGGATTTATAGTTAGCTTATCATGTGAGATAAACTCTTTTTTTAGGTATTTTTCGCGACCAGCTCTTGCTATCATCAGCGCATTATCAGAGCAAAAAGAAAGTGGGGCTAGCAAAAGCTCGCACCCATTTTTTTGACAAAGCGCTTTAAGCCTTTTGCGTAAATTTAAATTTGCACTTGCTCCGCCAACCACGCCAAAACGCTTAAAGTTTCTTAGCTTAAAAACCTTTTCAAGCTTATTTAAAATGTGTTCGCAGGCGGTATTTTCAAAGGCGTAGCAAATATCTGAGATATCTTTTAGTGTGATGGTTTCAAGCTTTGAAATTTCAACTCTGACTTGGTTTTTAAGCCCTGAAAAGCTGTACTCAAGGCGTTTGTCGTGAAGAAGCGGGACGGTAAATTTAAACCTATCTTTATCCTCGCATAAAAGTGCGTTTTGCTGCACAACAGCACCCCCTGGATAGCCAAGATCAAGCATCTTTGCCACCTTGTCAAAGCTCTCGCCAAAGCTATCATCGCCAGTGCTTGCAAGCTCTAAAATCTCACCATTTTCGTCAATCTCAAGAATCATCGTATGTCCGCCACTTACTAGCAAAACTCCAAGTGGGAAGGTTGCTTCGTGGTCTAAAAATAGCGAGTAGATGTGGCCAACTAGGTGATTTACAGCAATTAGCGGTATATTTAGGGCGATGCTTAGCGCTTTTGCCATACTCACACCACCTATTAGGCTCACGCTTAGCCCTGGCTCGTTTGTCACAGCGATCGCGTTTATATCTTTTAAATTTGGCAAGATATCATTTAAAAGCGCTGGCAGCGCCTTTGTATGAAGCCTTGCTGCAAGCTCTGGGACCACACCACCAAAAATAGCGTGCTCCTCTTCTTGCGAGATCTTTTTATAATAAATTTGCTCTAACGTGCCTTCATCTATAAGTGCAACAGAGCTGTCATCGCAGCTACTTTCTATGCCAAGTATCATCTAAACTCCGCTAGTATCATGCCAGCAAATTTCTCTTTGCCACTTTCGCTTTTGTAAAACTCAACTCGGTAAATTTTGCCATCTTTATCTATGCTATAGCTTTTGTTTAGGCTGTTTTTATCGATCTCTTGCTCGCTCTCATCAACGCTTTTAGTGCCGTATCCTATGACATTTACGCGCACGTTTTTGATAGCTTTTATCTTAAAACTCTTTTTAACGCTAAATTTATCGCCACTTTTTAGCTCCTGCTCATTGCCATCGCTCAAGAGAGAAATTTTATCAAGTGGCTTTGCAAACTCGAAGTATTGCGGCTTTAGCCTTGTGACATAGCGGTTGCCATACTGCACTTTGTAGGTGTCGTTATCTTTTATGACGGCGATTAGCGGATTTGGCGAGTGGTAGCTTAGCTCGCCCTTTTTAAATGGCACGAAGCTTATCACTGGTTTTAAATTTTTAAGACTAAGAGCGTAGCTGTCAAATAGCTCAAGCCTGATCTCTTTTTCGATCGCCTTTTTCACGCTTTTGACATCGAGCTCAAATGGCCTAGTAAAGCTAATGCCAGCCTTTTTCATATACTCCTCGATCGCTATAAGGTGATAATATGTCCTTTGCTCGGCGTTTAAATTTTTGCTAGCTTCGTTTGCAAAGGCGGACTTGTTTTGCGTGATCGCGTAGTAGGTGAGGCTTTTTAGCATCTCTTTGTCGCCCATCGCTGTGTGCGTATTTTTTACGTGATACTGATGTTTTGGATCTATAAGGTGCTTATTTAGCACGTCTTTTACACTTGATGCGATGCTTTCAAGCTCTGGATACTTTGAGCCTGGCAGTGTGCTTTGGTCGATGATGCAGGTGTTGCCCCATTTGTCTGGATTTTCGTCCTTGCTTATAAATTTATCTCTATAATATCCGCTACCATCGTGTAAATTTAATATGAGAGTGACGTTTTTGTCGGTGATGACGTCTTTTATCTTCATCACTGAATTATAGTCTGGATCGTCCTTTTCGACGTGGGCAAATTTTCTATTCATATCGCCCTTTGTGCCGCGACTTCGCTCGATGATACTTGGGAAATTCAAATTTGGCACGACCCAAAGTGAGCCTTTTGTGATGTTATAGTCAGTCGCCACGATAGAGGCCGCCAAAAAGCCGCCTGGCTCGTCGCCTTGTATGCCACCGATTAAGAGCATAGTATTGCTACTTGGCTCACCTTTTTTGATAAGTGCATAGTCTAGTGCGCCTGCATTTGCAAGGCTTGCAGCCGCTAGAGCTGCTAGAAAAAGTCTAAATTTACGCATTAATATCCTTCGTAATGCTTTGTCTTTGGCAAAAGCAAATTTAAAACTATACCAGTAACCGCGCCAAGTCCGATACCTGAAAATTTAACCGCACCAAGGTCAAGCACCATGCCGCCGATGGCAAAGATGAAGATGAGGGCTACGATTATCATATTTCTAGGATCGGCAAGATCGACTCTGTTTTTTATAAGTGTCTCCATGCCAACGCTTGCGATGATGCCAAAAAGTAGCAGCATGATGCCGCCGATGACTGGAGCTGGGATGGTCGAGAGCACCGCGCCAAGCTTGCCAACGAAGGCTAGCACGATAGCAGTGATCGCTGCAAAGGTCATGATCGCTGGATTATACGCTTTTGTAAGGCTAACTGCGCCTGTGACCTCTGAGTAGGTAGTGTTTGGCGGACCACCAAAGGCAGCAGCTAGTGAGGTGGCTAGTCCGTCGCCTAAAAGGGTATTTTTAAGCCCTGGATTTTTCAAAAAGTCCTCTTTTGTGACGTTTGAAATGGCGAGCATATCGCCGATGTGCTCGATCGCTGGGGCGATGGCGATAGGTATCATATAGATGATCGCTTCGAGTTCAAATTTTGGTGCGCTAAAGCTTGGCACTCTAAACCAAGGAGCGCTTGCGATGGCGCTAAAATCAACCATGCCAAAGCAGTAAGCCACGATGTAGCCAGCGATGATGCCAAGCAAGATCGGTATGAGCCTAAACATCCCGCGTCCTAGCATCATGACAACGATAGTAGCGATAAGCGAGGTGGCTGCAACTATCATCGCTACGTTTTGAGTGTAGGTCTGGGTAGCTGAAGTAGCCATCTTAACGGCATTAGGAGCTAGTATCAGACCTATGGTCATGATGACAGGGCCAACGACAACTGGAGGCAAAATTTTATGCAAAATTTTCTCACCGCCAAAGCGAACCACAAGACTTAGCGCGACGTAGAAAAATCCAGCAAATATAACGCCGCCCATGGTCACTGGTATGCCCCATTTTTCGATGCCGTACTGAAGTGGAGCGATGAAGGCAAACGAGCTTGCTAGAAAGATAGGTGGGACGTTTTTTCTAGTTATTAGCTGAAAAAGCAACGTGCCAAGGCCAGCTGTAAAGAGCGCGACATTTGCATCAAGACCCGTAAGGATAGGCACGAGCACGAGCGCACCAAAGGCGACAAATAAAAACTGCACACCGATCAAGCTTTGCTTAATATCAAATTTATACCCCTCATACCTTTGCATTTAGCATCCTTTTTGCGTATTCTCTAACCTCTTTATCAACTTCATAAATTTCATCTACGCTTGAAATTTTAAGACTCTTAAATTTTTTTGCTGAGCCTAAAATAAGCCTTGAGATATCCAAAAATGAGCACTTTTTCTCTAAAAAGCTAAATACTCCAATCTCGTTTGCAGCGTTTATTACAACACCTAGATCAGGACTAGCTAAGACTTCATCTTTTAGCGAAAAGACTGGATATTTTTTAAGGCTGATCTTGTGAAATTTGATATTTTTTAGATCAAGTAAATTTGCGTGCGAGACGATATTTTGCTCAACTTTTTCAAAGATAGCATGCGCGATAGCTAGCTTCATATCTGTGCGTGAGAGATGCATCGTGCTTGAGCCGTCGACAAACTCGACTACGGCATGGATGGCTGAGGTTGGCTCTATCACGGCCTCGATATCTTTGATGCCGTAAAGCCAGTAGGCCTCCATCACCTCAAAAAGCTTGTTTGTCATCGTCGCACTGTCAATCGTTATCTTTGCGCCCATGTCCCAGTTTGGATGTTTCAAAGCGTCGCTTGGCGTGGCACCTTTTAGAAATTTGATCGGTTTTTTATAAAATGCCCCGCCACTTGCTGTGATGATGAGCTTGCTTGGGGTAGTTTTATTTTCTAGTAGAAATTTAAGCCCAAAATGCTCACTATCAATGGGCAAAATTTCTCTTGTTTTTAAAAATTTACCGCCAACGACAAGGCTCTCTTTGTTTGCAAGTGCCAGCCTTTTACCAAGTGCTTGCGTCTTTAGACTAGGAGCAAGCCCAGCAAAGCCAACAAGGGCGTTTATCACCTTTTTTGAGCTTGAAATTTCAAGCATTTCTAGCAGTCCAGCCTCACCAAAAAAGATGTTTTTAGCCTCAATGTTTTTTACATTTTTAGCTAGCTTTTCGTCGCCCACACAGACAAATTTTGGCTTAAATTTTAAAATTTGCTCGTTTAACAAAGCTACGTTTTTAGCGCAGCTTAGCGCCTCAACCTCTACATTAAATTTCACGCAAAGCGCTAGAGTATTTTTGCCGATCGAGCCAGTTGAGCCAAGTATTACCACGATAGCGACCAAAGTAGCGCAACAACGCCAAATAAATAGCCATCTATCCTATCAAGCATACCGCCGTGTCCCGGGAAAAGCGCGCCGCTGTCTTTGACGCCACAAAGTCTTTTTAGGTAGCTTTCAAAGAGATCTCCCCAGACTGCAAAAACGCAGACTAAAAAGCTTGAAAATAGAATTTGGAAAAAGCCTTCTGTTACGAAATTTCCAACGACGCAGCCAACTACCGTGCCTAGCAAGACGCCGCCTGCTGCGCCTTCGATGGTCTTGTTTGGTGAGCTTGGGCTAAATGGGTGCTTGCCAAAGGCTTTGCCGACAAAAAATGCCCCACTATCGCTTGCCACGACGCTTAAGATAAGCCACGCAAGATAGCCCATGCCATACTCTGAGTAGAGCATCCACATCATAAAGATAGGAGTTGTCGGATAGACAAAAGGGGCGACTAGCTTTAAATTTTCGCTTTTTATGTGTGCAAGGATAGATGCTACCAGCATGATCGCAAGGATCGCGATGAAGATCGGATTTGTAAAATATGTAAGCACGTAAAATGCGAGTGCTGCATAAACTAGCTGTTTGTGATCGATGCCATAAAGCTTGAGCGACTCATTAAAGGCAAAGTAAAGCACAGCGCCAAGCAAAATAAAATTTAAAATATAATTATCTATAAAAAAAACTACCAAAATAGCAACAAACATCAAAACGCCAGTGATAATGCGTGAAGACATACACTCTCCTTAAAATCGTTATTTTGCCGTAATTATAACACTTAAAATTTAGACGGCGTTTATAAGAGTGAAATTTGGTTTAAAATGTGTTTTGAGTTGGTAAATTTTAGGTTTATTTGGGTGGCAGCGCAAAAAATTTATGTGATAAAAGCAAAAAGATTGCTTATTTTCGTATCTAGAAATTATTTTCCTCAAAAAAGTCGGTGTCGATCTTGCAAATTTCATAAATTTGGCTTGTTTGAACGCCTACTTTATACTTTATCATTAGCTCGGCTAGTCTGTCGCCATCTAATCCTTTATTTGTAAGACATCTAGTTCCATAGTCCATTTTTTTTCTAAAATAATAGATAAATTTTCATCAATTTTTGTAATCTTAAAAGCTATAATCACCGCATGAAATATATAAGCTTAACAGAGTTTTTCTCTGATAATATCAATTTATTTATGAACGTAATCGCTTCATTATTTGCGCTATTTTTTTGTTTTAGTGTTGGTTTTGATCTTTTATTTTTTATTACCTTGCCGCTTGGCTATATAATGGGCTTAGTCTTGTCGTTTCCGCTTTTAATATTTGTATTTTTCTTATTTGCAGCGCTAGATATTTGTATCTGTATCTTGGCGTCAGTTTGTAGAGTTTTTAAATAAATTTGGGGCTTTTTACAGCCCCTTTGCTACTTTATAGCAGCCATTTTCCTGCGCATATAAGCTATGCGGCTTTGAAGTGGTAGATGTTTTGGGCAGTTATCTTCGCAGCCAAGCAAAGTCATACAACCAAATACGCCATCATCATCGCCGATTAGCTCGTAAAAGTCCTCGTCAGTTCTCTTATCAAGCGCGTCTATCTTAAATCTAGCAACCCTGTTTAGACCAACAGCGCCGATGAAATCAGGTCTCATGATAGCTGTTCCGCAAGATGCGACGCAAATTCCGCACTCTATACAGCGATCAAGCTCGAAAACTTCTTGGGCGACTTCTGGCTCAACTTTCTCTTCAAGCTTAGAGATATCTGTCTCATGATCTGTGTGTATCCAGCTCTCGACACGCTTACTCATAGCGTTCATCCAGTTGCCAGTATCTACGCTTAGATCTTTTAGTAGTTTAAAGACTGGCAAAGGCATAAGCTCGATGACACCGCTTTCAAAATCTTTTGTTAGAGTTCTGCAAGCTAGGCTTGGTTTGCCATTTACTAGCATGCCACAACTTCCGCAAATTCCCGCACGACAAACAAAGTCAAAGCTAAGATCTGGATCAAATTTCTCACGAATTTGATTTAACGCGATAAATAGCGTCATACCATCAGTCTCTTCAAGCTCATAAGTCGCAAAATGAGGCTTTGAAACTTTGCTTAAAGGATTGTATTTAAAAGCTTTTATGGTTATTTTTCTACTCATTTCCTATACCTGCTCTTTCATTTGGTGCTTTATATTTTGGTTGAAGGTCATAGTGCATCAAAGCCTCTTGAATTTCTTGTCTGCTCTTGCCTTCTGCTTGCATTTTCTCGCGAATTTCATCGACCTCTTTTTGGCGGATAGCGCTGTTTGGATGCTCGATGATATTTCCTTTTGCACCATAACCTCTAAATGCTGGCGGCATCTCCATCTTCATGATATCAAGTGGCTCATAAGTGATAGTTGGCATAGTGTCGCCTTCTTTCCAGCTTGTAAGCGTTCTGTTTAGCCAGTTAAGGTCATCTCTCTTTGGATAGTCTTCACGGCAGTGAGCACCACGGCTCTCTGTTCTATCAAGCGCACCTTTTGCGATACAAAGCGCTAGTTTTAGCATCTTTGGCACACGGTAAGCCTCTTCAAGCTCTGGGTTGCCAAATAGTGCTTTGTTGCTTACTTTTACATCAAGTGACTCTTTATATAGTGCTTCAAGCTCTTTAACAGCAAGCTCTAGACCTTTACCTGTTCTAAATATCGCAACGTGCTCCCACATTACCTCTTTCATCTTGTTTTTGATATCAAAGACGTTAAATTTACCCTCTTTATTGACAAGACTTAGTAGATAATCTTCTTGTTTTTTAACAAATCTCTCGATATCAGCTGTATTTATCTCGATCTCGTGGCTAGCGCAATAATCTGCAAAATAATCACCAACGATCATACCAGCGACAACTGTCTCAGAAACTGAGTTACCACCAAGGCGGTTAAAGCCATGCATATCCCAGCAAGCAGCCTCGCCAGCACTAAATAGACCAGCTAGTGTTGGGCTCTCGCCAGTTGGTTTTGTCTTGATGCCGCCCATTGAGTAGTGCTGCATAGGTAGGATCGGTGCCCAGCCTTTGCCACGCTGATGTCCTGTCTCGTCGGTATATACTTCAGTGTCAGCAGGATCGATGCCGTTAAAAATTTCGCAAATTTCTTGAACGTCACGTAAATTTTTCTCGATGTGCTCACGTCCAAGGATAGAGATATCAAGCCAAACGTGATAGCCATAAGGGCTAGGCACACCTTTGCCTGCACGGATGTGCTCCATGATACGGCGGCTAACGACGTCACGGCTAGCTAGCTCTTTTTTCTCTGGTTCATAATCAGGCATAAAGCGGTATCCATCAACGTCACGTAAAATTCCGCCATCACCACGGCAACCTTCTGTTAAAAGAATGCCAGATGGGACGATCGGAGTTGGGTGAAACTGAACAGCTTCCATGTTACCAAGCTGAGCTACGCCAGTCTCAAGTGCGATCGCAGCGCCGATACCTTCGCAAACAACAGCGTTTGTAGTGTGTTTATAAACTCTACCATAACCGCCAGTCGCTATAAGTGTGCCTTTTGAAACATAAGCTGTGATCTCGCCATTTACTAGGTCACGAACGATCGCGCCGTAACAGCGGTTATTTTGGTGTATCAAAGCGATCGCCTCTTTGCGGTCGTGAATTTCTACATTGTGCTTAAGCGCTTCGTTTGCAACAGCAAAAAGCATGGTGTGACCAGTTGCGTCAGCTGTGTAGCAAGTTCTCCACTTTTTTGTACCACCAAAGTCACGTGAGTGGATAAGGCCATGAACCTCTTCTTTTTCAACGATAGTTGTCTTTTGAGCGTTGATGATAGCGCTTCTTTCGCCTTTTGTGATCCTAGTCCAAGGCACGCCCCAAGCTGCAAGCTCACGGATAGCTTTTGGAGCAGTTTGACAAAACATACGTGCAACTTGTTGATCGCAACCCCAGTCGCTACCTTTTACTGTGTCAGCAAAGTGGACATCTTCGTTATCGCCTTCACTCATTTTAGAGTTACCAAGGCTTGCTTGCATGCCGCCTTGCGCAGCAGCAGAGTGAGAGCGTTTTACAGGGATGAGGCTCAAAACTACGGTACTTAAGCCCTTTTCTCCAGCAGCCACAGCAGCTCTAAGACCAGCTAGACCGCCACCAATTACCAATGCGTCATAATATTTTACATTCATCTTCTAGCTCCTTTTTAATGGCTGATCCACACGAAATCGGCGATTAGCGCGATCACAGCAAGTATGCCATAAATGACAAATACAACTGTCTTTGCCTTATTTCTTTTAGCAAACATTTCGTGTTTATTTACGCCATCAATGCTTACCCATTTGACATATAAGCGGTACATGCCAACGCTAGCGTGAACGACCATGAAAACAAGTAGTGCGAAGTAGAAAATTTCTAGTTTGTGAAAAGCAGCGGCTGATTTATCAGCAGTGATGTGTCCGCCAAAGATGATGTCGATGAGGTGGGCGCTTGCTGCAAAAAATAGAGCAAAGCCTGTTAAAAACTGGAACCACCAAAGTGTGGTATCAAGGTGCTTCATGCGGTCTTTGTGGCCTCTAAACATTAAGTATTGTCTGTAATTCGCAGGAAATTTTCTCATTGCCAAGAAGGCGTGAGTTACAAAAACTACAAAGATAACAGCAGCTATAACATTTGTGATCCACCAAGTAGCCTCGCCAAATAAAAATTTAGCCTCTGCAAATCCTACGACAGCGTTAAATGCGTCTTTGCCAAGTAGTATAGTAGAAGTAAAAACCATATGGCACAATATGAAACAGGCTAGAATAAATCCTGTAATACTTTGCCATCTATCCCAAGCGGCTGGAGTGCGGCTTTTTTTGCCGTCCGACCGTTTCCCCAAAAAACCTTCTATAAGCCCGGTCATGAGCCCTCCTAAGAAATTTGAAATAAGTTATCATTTCTTAATACTAATTTAAACATTAGCATTAATTGATAAAGCTAATGTTATCAGAACTTTACTTTAATAAATTTTAAATATTGACATTAAATTTTCGTAAATCTCTTATAGAGTTTAATATAGACAAAAATTCCAAACACGCACATAATAAGTGATAAAATTTGCCCCATTGATAGACCAAAAATAATAAATCCAAGTCCAGAATCAGGCTCTCTGTAAAATTCACAAATAAATCTTGCAAATGTGTATAAAATGGCGTAAAGTGCTATGAGCTCTCCATTAAATTTCTTATATTTTCTATATAAAAATAAAATGACAAAAATAACTAAGCCTTCTAAGAATGCCTCGTAAAGCTGGCTTGGATGTCTTGGCTGACCAAAGACATTTATCGCCCAAGGCACGTCTGTAACCCTGCCAAAAAGCTCTTGATTTAAGAAATTTCCTATCCTGCCAAAGGTGTAGCCAAAAGGTATGCAAATGGCGCAAAGATCAAGTAGCTGCCATGCGTTTTGCTTATATCTTTTGCAAAATAAAACTGTCGCTAGCAAAAAGCCAACCACAGCGCCGTGATAGCTCATGCCGCGAATTCCTATAAACTCGCCGTTGTGGATTGGATTAAAAATTTGCCAAGGCTGCGTTAGATAATATCCCGCTTCGCCAGAATAAACTAAAACCCAGCCAAGTCTAGCGCCTAAAATGACGCCTATCTCTACCCAAAAAAAGTAATTATCCAAAAGTTGATTTGAGATAGGGATATCATCTTTTTTAACGAGATACTTTGCCATGGCAAGCGCCAAAACAAGGGCTAAAATATACATAAGCCCATACCAGTGCACGCTAAAGCCAAAGAGGCTAAAAGCGACTGGGTTAAAGTGGTTATAAATGTCGTTCCAAATTTCCATTTTTTACTTTCTTTTTAAATTTATGTGATTTTACAATTAATAAATAAACAGCGCTTTGCTACCAAGTGGCAAGGCTATAAATTTAAACTCGCTTGCTTCAAATTCTTTGCAAAATTTAAATAGCTCGGCAAACTCGGCTTCGTTTAAATTTACGCTCCAGATCGCTCCAACATCATTAAATTCCCTTTCAAACTCGCTTAAATTTTTAGTGGCGAAGTAGTGCTCAAAGCGGCTCATCAGCGAAAATGGCGTAAAAAATTTAACCTCATCTTTTAACTCAAATTTCATCACGCCACCATCTTTTATAGCCTCGTTTATCGCTTCATTCACAGCCCCTGAGTAGGCTCTAACAAGCCCTCCAGTGCCAAGCTTTATCCCGCCAAAGTAGCGAACTATCAAGACCCCAACGTTTATAAGCCCCGCCCCTCTTAGCGCGTTTAGGCTTGGCTGGCCGCTAGTGCCCTTTGGCTCGCCATCATCGCTTTGATTTTCAACGATTTGTCCATATTTGTTTAGCTCTCTTGTCGCCCAAACTACGTGAACGGCCTTAAAATGCTCCTCTTTTAGGTGTTCGTGCAAGCTTTTAAACGAGCTTATAGGGCACAAAAATGCTAAGAAATTTGACTTTTTTATATCAAGCTGGGCTTTGAAAATCCTATCAATCGTCTGCAAATTTGCTCTTTTTTAAAAATTTTAAAAATCTTATCAATTTGCTAATTAAAGCCTTGTAAATTCAAACAAATTTATATTATTAAGGAAAAGATAGTAGAATTTTGCAATTTTTTACGAAGGACTAAAATGATACAAACTTGCCTATTTCCAGCGGCTGGATATGGAACGAGGTTTTTACCAGCTACAAAATCGCTCCCAAAAGAGATGTTGCCGATCCTTACAAAACCGCTCATTCACTACGGCGTTGATGAGGCGCTTGAGGCTGGCATGGATAATATGGCCTTTGTCACAGGACGCGGAAAAAGGGCGCTTGAGGACTATTTTGATATCAGCTACGAGCTAGAAAAAGAGATCGCAGGCAGCCAAAAAGAGTCACTGCTTAGCGAAGTTAGAAATTTAATGAGCTCATGCACATTTTCATTTACTAGGCAAAATGCCATGAAAGGGCTTGGACACGCCATTTATACAGGCAAAACACTAGTTCGAGATGAAGCTTTTGGGGTCATTTTGGCAGATGATCTATGCATAAATGAAAATGGAGAGGGCGTGCTTTCGCAAATGGTTAAAATTTATGAAAAGTATCGCTGCAGCGTTGTTGCAGTGATGGAGGTGCCAAAAGAGCAGACCAAGTCTTATGGCGTCGTAAGCGGTAGGTTTATAGAAGATGATCTCATAATGGTTGATGATATGGTTGAAAAGCCTGATCCTGCCGAGGCTCCGACAAATTTAGCGATAATTGGCCGCTACATCCTAACGCCAGATATTTTTAACATCTTAGAGCGAACAAAACCAGGCAAAAACGGCGAAATTCAGATCACTGACGCGCTAAAAACGCAGGCAAAAGATGGCATGGTGCTAGCTTATAAATTTAAGGGCAAGAGATTTGACTGCGGCAGTATCGACGGCTTTGTCGAGGCTACAAATTTCTTTTACGAGCGCAGTAAATGATAGAGACTTCATTTAAATTTAACTTTGCAAGTAGCGAGGTCATCGACTCTTATGCCAAACGCATAAACGACGAGTACGAAAGTGGCGAGATAGGCTACTACCACCTACCAGCTCTTGGGCAAAATTTGCTTGGTGAGATCGAGGAGTATAAAAAGGGGCTAGCTAACATCAAAAACGTCGTGCTAGTTGGCATTGGCGGCAGCAGTCTTGGCGTAAAGGCGCTAAAATCAATGCTTGATGGCACAAAGGGGATAAAAAGAGAGCTTTTATTTTTAGACAACGTCGATCCTTGCAGCTACAAAAGCACGCTTAATGGGCTAAATTTTGACGAGACACTTTTTATAATAAGCTCAAAATCAGGCAACACGATCGAGACGATCACCATTTTTAAGTGCTTGCTTGATGACTTTAAGCCTCAAAATTTAGGCAAAAATTTCCTCATCATAACTGATCCAGGCACAAATTTAGAAAATTTTGCCAAAGAAAATGGGATCAAATTTTTCAATATCCCAAAAAATGTTGGCGGGAGATTTAGCGTGCTAAGTGCTATCGGTCTTGTGCCTCTTGGAATTTGTGGCTACGATATAAAGGCACTTTTGGAGGGCGCGCTTGCTTGCAAGAAGCAATACATCGAGCAAAAAGATAGCTCAATAGTCGCTAAAGCCTACCACTACGCCACTAGCAGAAATGCCAGCATAAACGTCATTTTTAGCTATTGCGATAGATTTTTTGAATTTAACGACTGGTACGTGCAGCTTTGGGCGGAGAGCCTTGGTAAAAAAAGAGGCTATAAAAGGGTCGGCCTTACGCCAGTTGGACTTGTCGGCAGTCGTGATCAACACAGCTTTTTGCAGCTTATCATGGACGGCGTAAAAGATAAGAGTGTGACATTTATAAAGATAAAAGATCACGCGAGCGACAAGACTATCCCAAATTTAAGCCTAAAAGGGCTTGAAGAGTGTGATTTTGTGGCGGGTCTAAGCCTAAATGAACTTATAAATTTGCAGTGCGACGCGACGGCTATGGCGCTGGTGCAAGAGGGCATAAGTGTCGATACTATCACGCTTGAGAGGCTTGATGAGTTTCATGCTGGCTGGCTCATTTTTTACTACGAGCTACTAACCTCGGCCACTGGTATCATGCTAGGCATCAACACCTACGATCAGCCAGGTGTTGAGATAGGAAAACGTATCTTAAAAACCATGCTTTTAAAGTAGAAAATGAAGAAATTTCTACTTTTAGCTCTTTTTGCCACGCAAATTTTTGCCTTTTCGGCGAGTAAATTTGTAAATGACGCTAGGTCGCAGATCGGCGTGACGCTAAGTTACGACCCTAGCTACGAAAGGCTCGCCTATCCTATGGGCGACGTGGATATCAAAAAGGGTGTTTGCACCGACGTTGTGGTAAGGGCGCTACGTCATCAAGAGATGGATCTGCAAAGGCTCATTTTTGAAGATATGAGTAGAAATTTCGCAAGCTATCCTAAAAAATGGGGACTTAAAAAGGCTGATAAAAACATCGATCACAGGCGTGTTTTAAACATCGCTACCTATCTAAAAAGAAAAGGTTTTGAGGTGAGCGATGATAAATTTCAGCCAGGGGATATCGTCACATGGATGCTGCCAAGAAATCTACCTCACATCGGTGTGATCTCAGATAAATTTGAAGGCCAAACACCGCTTGTCATCCACAATATCGGCTCTGGCGTGCAAGAAGAAAACATACTTTATAGCTACAAGATCACAGGGCATTTTAGGCTAAAGTAGCAAATGGCTTTTTAATCAAATTTTAGGCAAAATCGCAAAAAATAAATTCAAGGAAAAATAATGTTAGAAGTTAGGGGACTTACTCAAAGATTTGCAAGCAGCTTGCTATTTGAGGATGTAAATTTAAAGCTAAATCGCCACAACAGATACGGACTAATCGGCGCAAATGGCGCTGGCAAATCGACATTTTTAAAAATTTTAAGCGGAGCTATCGAGCCAACTAGCGGTGAGATCATCATAGAAAATGGACTAAAGGTTGGCGTGCTTGGGCAAGATCAGTTTGCGTTTGAAAATTTCACACTAAAAGATGCGGTGCTTTATGGCAACAAACGCCTATATGACGCTGTCAAAGAGAAAGAAAAGCTCTATATGAGCGAGGAATTTACAGATGAGATAAACGAGCGCTTAAGCGAGCTTGAGATGATAAGCGCTGAGGAGGATCCAAGCTACGAGTACGAGACTAGGATAGAAAAAATCCTAAGCTCGCTTGGACTAAATGAATTTGATAAGCTCATGAGCGAGGTCGAAAACTCAGATAAAGTTAAGGTTTTGCTAGCTCAAGTGCTCTTTCCAAAGCCAGACATCTTGTTCTTAGATGAGCCGACAAACAACCTTGACATAGACGCGATCGCATGGCTAGAAAACGAGCTAAACCGCCACGAGGGCACACTTGTAGTCATCAGCCACGACAGACACTTTTTAAATAGAGTTTGCACAAACATTTTGGATGTGGATTTTAAGAAAATTCGCGAGTTTTCAGGCAACTACGACGACTGGTATATGGCTGCAAATTTGATCGCAAAGCAGCATGAGATGGAGCGCGATAAGAAGCTAAAAGAGAAAGAGGAGCTGGAGAAATTTATCGCGAGATTTTCAGCAAATGCGAGCAAAGCAAAGCAGGCGACCTCTCGTGCAAAACAGCTTGAAAAGCTTGACATAGCAGAGATCGCAGTCTCAAGCAGACGTGATCCAAGCATTCTGTTTCGTGCAAACCGCGAGATAGGCAATGAGCTAATTGAGCTAAAGAACAATAGTAAGAAATTTGATGATAAAGTGATATTCGAAAATTTTAACTTTAAGCTCGAAAAAGGCGACAAGCTAGCTATCATCGGTCATAACGGCGTTGGTAAAAGCACACTTTGTAAGATCATAATGGGCGAGATAAAGCCTGACGCGGGCGAGGTGCATATAGGCGCGACCATCGAGCTTGGATATTTTGCGCAAGATACTGTAAATAAGATAGATGGCGAGCTAAAGCTTTATGAATACTTGCAAGATGCCAAAAACAAGGACATCGACGAGATCAGAAAGTGCCTTGGCAGGATGCTTTTTAGCGGTGCCGAGCAAGAAAAAGCAGTTGGCGCGCTAAGCGGTGGTGAAAAACACCGAGTGAGACTAGCTCAACTCATGCTTCACAGGCCAAATTTACTTGTCATGGACGAGCCAAATAACCACCTTGATCTTGAGGCTATCATCGCGCTTGGCGAGGCGTTTTATAACTTTAATGGCTCAGTCATCTGCGTGAGCCACGACAGGGAGCTGATAGACGCCTTTGCAAATAGAATTTTACACCTAAAAGGTAGTGGCGAGGTCGTTGATTTTAAAGGCACATACGAAGAGTATAGAGCAAATTTAGGACTTGAGAGTTAGTTTTTTACCGTTTAAACCGCGCTAAGTTAGTTAAATTTGCTTAATGCTTATTGCGACATATACGAGCATTTTAGCCACTTATTAAAGGCGAGTAAAAAGCAAGCTCTGAGTTTCCAAAGCCAAAAGAAGCTCGCTATCTTCGCTTTCCTATAGCATTTACATTAAGATAAATTTTAAGCTCATTTGAGCTTAAAATTTCTTAGATCAAGTGTTTAGATCAGGATAGTCCCAGCAGTTAAACTCAGCACTCAAATCGTCATTTTCTTGCCCTTTGCAGCATAGCCATTCAAGCCCCGCTCGTCTCTCCATAACGACCTCTTCGTCAAGTCCAGCCACCTTTGTGCCATTTACTCTTGCATTTACGCACGCCCAGTGGTAGCGATAAACTAGATCGAGCTTGCTTAAAATTTCATCCATGCTACGAAGCTTTGAGCGGCTTTTTAGCCCGCCCTCTTTAAAGACATTCATCACAAACTCGCAGTCGCAAATTTTATCCATCTGACCGATATCTTCAGCTATGCCAAGTGCCCAAAGCAAGATCCAAAGCGACTCATATTTCCAGCCCATATTCACAGCCGTGTCCATATCAGATCTATCCTCAACGACCTCTTTTTCTTTTACACTTAGTCCGTCGTAAGCTTCACCTAAAAAGCTCTTTGCCCACGCCATATTTTCTTCGCCCAAAGAGCCTTCATCACGGATCGTGCAAGCGCACATGATCGCTGTAAATGAGCAAACTGCGCGCTTTATTATCTCGTCAATATCTCTTGGCGTAACCTCACTATTTTCATAGCGAAGCGGCAAGCTCTCAAGCACCGCCACGCCCTCTTGCTTTAAAATTTTTATGCTCTCATCTTTTCTTTGTTGTGCTGTTTTTGGCATATCCACACCTCTTTTAAAAATACCAAATACTCCCATTTCCTACCCAAAAAACTCGGCGTTAAATTTCTCTTCGTCGAAATTTTTACCCAAAAATTTACAAATTTCCTCCATATCAGCCCTCGCCGTTTCAAAACAGCTAGTAGCCCCCGGGCTTGGCGTCATGTTAAAGCTTATGCCCTCGCCTGTGCTGATCTTGCCCTCACCAAGCTCTAGCCTTTTTTTGTTGCGGTCGATCACCTGCGGCCTTACGCCACCAAAATTTACAGCGTAGCTTAGGTCATTTTCGCTTAGACTTGGCACGATCTTTCTAGCGTCTTTAACAAATTCTTTTTTGTTGATAAATGGCACTTCAAATAAGAAATTTCGCAAAATATATGACCTTATGTCCCCATCTTTTAGTAAATTTGTAAAGACTTCAAGGACGTTTTTGTCAAATTTTAAGCACTTTAAAAAGTCAAAAAAGCTAGAACTTCCGTGAAATCTCTCAAGCTTTGGTATGACAAGGGCAGTTGGCCCAAAGCGAGTGTTGCCATTAGCTAGGATGTCTGGGTCGCCGTGAAGTGCGGCAAATGGTAGCTTGTCGTTTTGCACCATATAGACTTTGCCGTTTAGCAGGCGCTTGTTAGCAAAGTAAAAGCTTCCAGCAACTGGCAGCGTGCTAAGATGCAGCCCATAACCCATCTTGTGAGCTAGAAACAGCGAGTGCGCTCCAGCATCGACTACGACGTAGTTTGCTGTGATCACCTCGCCATCATTTATCTTGATGTGAAAGGTATCGCCCACCTTTTTCATATCGGTCACTTCTGAGCTTAGGCTGATCTCATAGCCATCTCCGCCCAAATTTAGCGCATTTTGAACGAGCGAATTTGCCACGCCGCCAAAGTCCATCGTAGTGTACTGGCCATTTTGCGCGCCTATTGCGATGATATTTTCTGGGCGATCATTGCCATTTGCGTCAAAAACGACATTTGGCTCGATCTGCTTTAACTTCTCTTTGTCATAAATTTCAAGATAAGGAAATAACTCTTTAAAGCTCTCATATCGCTCCTTGATGCGCTCTACTTCGGCATCTCCGATGGCTAGCGTCATCTTTTGATGAGCAAACATATATTTGCCCTCTAGGTTGTATTTTAGGGCGTATTTTACTGGCATATTTGCCACTTGTGAGACCTTTTTTGCCTTTTCTAGCGTGTAGTTTGTCTCGATATCGCCGCAGTGGATGGTCTGCGAGTTGCCCTTGCCGCTTGAATTTAGCGTCGCTACGCCGTCATATTTTTCTAAAAGCGCGACCTTTTTTATATCGCTAAATGCAGCCAACTCGTAAAAGAGTGCCGTCCCGCTAATGCCCGCTCCAATAATTGCCACTTCAAAGTGCTTTTGCCTCATTTTCTCCCCTGAAAGTTTAGTTGCACAAATGATACTATATTAAATTTAAATCAAACAGCAAAAAGCGAGGTGTGAAAAATAGGCTGTGTAAAAGTGAAATTTGGCAAGGCTCTCACCTTGCCATAAAGCTAAAATTTATAAGAGACATTTACCTTGAAATTTCTACCTGGCTCCCAGTCTACGTAGTTTGGATCGCCTGTATAATCAGCCGTTCGTTGTGACTGCGAAGCGTATGCTTTGTTAAAGAGGTTGTAAATTCCAGCATTTATCTCTAACCCTTTAAATTTACCGCTACTTGGCGCATAGGTAGCGTAGATGTCGCTAACTGCGTAGCTTGGTATCTTGACATTTTCATTATCGCCAGCTGAGATGGTGTTTTTTGATGCAAAGTAGATTAGGTTGTAACCTATTAGCGTATCGATCCTTGAAAATGCGTACTCGGCGTTAAATGTGTATTTATCGCCCTGATCTCGGTAGCCGATGATGTTTGAGGTGTAGTAACTGCCATTTGGTTTAGCGACCCTATCTTTATATTTTACCTTTTGGTGAGTGTAGCTAGCAGCCAGGCTTAGTGCGTCTAAATTTAGCCTTGCAAGTAGCTCAACGCCACTTATATCAGCTCCACCAGCGTTTATACGTCTGGATATAGTTATTTCATTTGGCGGCGTTCCAATCACATAAGAGCCATTATCTACGATTAAGTTTTTATATTTTGTCATGAAGTATTTTGCAGAGAGGCTATATGAGCTAGCTTCGTTTATATCGCCATAGTATTTAAGACCGGTTTCGTAGCTATTGCCAGTTGTCGCTTTTAGATCTTTATTTGCTTCAAAATTTTCTGCTCTACTTGCATACATCGACTCCATAACGTCAGGCCCTCTAAAGACCCTCGCATAGCTTGCAAACGCGTGTAACCCTTTAAGTATCTCATAGTCAAGCGCAAGCGCTGGGGTAAATTCGTTAAATTTATAGGTGTAGCTCTTTACATTTCCAGCTAAGCCATCATAGCTTTTTAGCTCATGGTGCGTATATCTGACGCCAGGAGTAACGGTTAGTGAGCTAAAATTTAGCGCATCTTCTGCGTAGATAGAGTAGTTATTTACCTTTTCTGGGTAGTGATTGTCTGGTTTGTTGAAATTTTTACTTTGGTAAAACTCAGCGCCGTATCTAAGCGTCTGCGTCAAAGCGCCGCTCTCGACTACTTTGCATTTATGCCGTTCGTCTCTACGCCCCATTTTGAATCATCAACCCTTTGGTGTCTTGTGTTGTAAGCTGTCACATCTAAATTTAAAAGATCGCTAGGCTTATACTCATATTTTAGCGTTGTTGTGTCGCGCTCATACTTGCGGTTATCGACACTATTTGAGCCACTATACCAGCTGCCAAATTCTGCTCTTAAAGGATAAAGACCCTTAAATTCATTATGCTCTCTTGAGATAGAAATTCTATGTGCATCAAGGAAGCTATAACCAAGTTTTAGAAGATAGCTAAGGTCGTTTCCGTCGCCACCTATCTTTCTTTTATTGCCGCTTTTGCCATAGTCGTAGCCTTTGTGATTAATAGCTGCTATAAAGTCAAGCCCTTCAACTGGGGCAGTAAAGAGCATAAGGCCTTGAGAAAATTCGCTGTTATTTGAGGCGTATCCTGTCTTTATCTTTGCACCAATGATCTCGCCGCTTTCTAGCAAGTCTTTTGCATCGACCGTTTTAAAGGCGACTGAGCCACCAAGCGCGCCTGAGCCATTTACGACTGACCTTGAGCCAACCTCGACGTCTATTGCCTTTATGAGATCAGGGTCGATCAGCAAGTCGGCGTTGTGGTGAAACGTGTTTCCATTTTGTTTCGCGCCATCTATCGTGATATTTAGACCGCGGTCACTTACGCCTCTCATGTAAATTTTTTGATTCATACCGTTTGTGCCGCCCACATAGACGCCAGGGATGTCCCTCATCACGTCTTTTGCTAGGCCAGCGTTTCTAGTTGAAATTTTGATGTCATCAACGCCGTATCCACCGCTGCTACTTGTCACTTCAACGCCACTTAGCACGCTCTCGTCTGCTGCGTTTGCACAAACTGCCACGCTTGCTGCAAGAGAGAGCTTAAATAAGCCCTTAAATCTCATCTCTCCTCCTAGTTTGATTATTAAAATTACTATTTTAGTTTGTAATCTTATTTTGAGATTGAATATTATAATTTTAAATATAAATTTCAGGTAAAAATTTAAAATAAGTGCGATTTTGTAGCTATAAAAATATAAATTTGTATTTGTTGTATAGAAAAAATAGCAAGCAAATTCTAGTGATTTTTATTTAAGAAAAGTGAAATTTGGCAAAGCTCTCGCCTTGCCAAGAAAATTTAGTAAGCCCTTTTATAGGCGTTTTCTATTTTGTCATTTTCGCCAAATTCTTTCATGGCGCTAAAAGCAAAATATGGGTTGCGTAGTAGCTCTCTGCCAAGCGCCACGCCGTCGCAAACATCGCCAAGTAGCAGTGCCTCGCACTCACTTGCCTTTGTGATAAGACCGACTGCAAAGACTGGGATATTAACTGCACTTTTAACCGCTTTTGCGTAGCCAGCCTGATAAAGAGGCGTAAATTTAGGCGCATTATCAACTTTTGCATAGACTCCGCCAGCTGAGACGTGGATGAAGTCAGCTCCATTTTTCTCTAGCTCACGCGCTAGCTTTACGCTCTCCTCTACGTCCCAGTCGCCCTTAAGCCAGCTACTTGCACTTATCCTCACGCCAACTGCGATATTAGCGCCAGCCTTGATCTCTCTTAAAATTTCAAGCAGCAGCCTTATGCGGTTTTCAAATGTGCCGCCGTATTCGTCACTTCGCTTGTTTGTACCAGCGCATAAAAATTGATTTATCAAATATCCATGCGCCGCGTGTATCTCAACAGCCTCGTATCCTGCGCTCTTTGCCCTAATGGCCGCCTCCACAAAGCTTTGCTTAACGCTTGCGATATCCCCAGCGCTCATCTCTTTTGGCGTGGCGTATTCATCGCTAAATTTGATAGCACTTGGTGCGATGATGCCCTCACAAGTGCCCTTTCTACCAGCGTGAGCAAGCTGGATGGCCATTTTTGAGCCGTATTTACTGCAGCCTTTTACCAGTTCCGCGTGAGCCTCGATCTGCTCGTCACTCCAAAGCCCAAGGTCTTTTTTGGTGATCCTGCCACGCGCCTCCACAGCCGTCGCCTCAACGATGATCATGCCAACACCGCCGATCGCCCTTGTAGCGTAGTGGAGCTTGTGAAAGCACCTTGGACGGCCGTCCTCTTTTTTGACCTCATACATACACATCGGAGCCATGATGATGCGGTTTTTGATCTCGATGCCGCCTATCTTAAGCGGCGTAAAAAGCTTGTTTTGCATGAAATTTCCTTTAAATTTTTTGATTATTTTAGGATATTTGTTTAAATTCTTGGATATGTAGGAATTTACTTCTTGTGACTACAAAAGTGCTTAGTAAATTTTAAATTTAAAAACCTGCTCAAATGAGCAAGCAAGGTTTTAAATTTACGAATTTACTTTGTCAAATTAGGTAAGTGTCAAGTAAATTTTAAAATTTCATGAACGAGTAATTTCGGCTCTAAAATTTGAGCTAAGCGGTAAGCGAAGCCAAATTTTAGTAGCCAATTCTTGCGAGTGAATGGAATTTTAAAATTTGCAAAATAGTTTTTTAAAAATTTAAAGTTTTTGTTTCTTTGTTAAGGGGAAAGAGGCTTGAATTACGTTCTGCTTCAGTTGCGAGCTAGCGAAGCAAAAAGCTCCCTTCCCCCTTAACAATCCCCTAACCCCAACGACGTTATATGAGTGAGCATATCACGCTTCCAAATTCAGTGGCAAGTGATAACGAGACCTGAATTTGGCAAGTTGCTAAGGCGAGTGAGTAAAGTTTTAAAATTTGCAAAATAGCATAACTAAATTTGTTTTATCCTAAAGGGAGACAAGGGGGACTTGAATTACGGTCTGCTTGCAGTTGCGAGGCAAAGTCCGAGTAAAAACCCCTCGCACGTTAGAGGTGGCATGCTTCGACACTTCGCACCGCATGCGGTTTTGCTACAAAAAACTCTATCAAATTTTAAAATTTCATGAATAGGCAAAGCCAAATTTTAGTAGTCAATTCTTGTGAGTGAATGAAATTTTAAAATTTGAAAAACGCAGTAAATTTAAAGAGTAGCTAAATTTAAATTAGCCAGCTGCAAATTCAGCAGCCAGCTAAAATTTTAGTTTTTATGGATGCGAAGGTAGCTATTTAGTGCGCCGACATAGGCCTTAGCGCTTGCCATCATCGTATCGATATCAAGTCCGTGACCCATTACAGCTGTCTTGCCCTCAAACTCGACTTTTACATCGACCTTTGCAAGTGCATCTTTGCCTTGAGAAACAGCTGTGACCTTGTAGTCTTTTAGCGTGCCATTAATGCCGCTGATGCGATCAACTACCTTAAATATCGCATCAGCAGTGCCATTGCCAAGGGCTGAGTCGCTAACGATCTCGTCGTTGTGCCTGATGCTCATAGAGGCACTTGCTAAGCTGCCACCGCTACTTTGGAGTAAGTCTGTGATCTCGTAAGCTTGCGGGATCTTGGTGATCTCCTCTGCTACAAGCGCCCTGATATCATCGTCAAATATCTCTTTTTTCTTATCCGCCAAGTCTTTAAATTTCTCAAACGCCTTATTAAGCGCATCGCTATCAAGGTCAAATCCAAGGCTTGCAAGCTTATCTTTAAACGCATGGCGACCACTGTGCTTGCCAAGAACGAGCGAGTTTTTCTCTAAGCCGATACTCTCAGCACTGATGATCTCATAGGTCTCTTTGTGTTTTAGCACGCCGTCTTGGTGGATGCCACTTTCGTGTGCAAAGGCGTTTTTGCCAACGATTGCTTTATTTGGCTGTGGCTCGATGCCTGTGATGCTAGCGATCAGTCTAGAAGTCGGATAAATTTCTTTTGAGATGATGCCTGTGTAAAGCGGCGCAAAGACGTCCTGACGAGTTTTTATAGCCATCACGATCTCTTCAAGTGCGGCGTTTCCAGCGCGCTCGCCGATGCCATTTATCGTGCCTTCAACCTGCCTTGCACCAGCTTTTATAGCAGCTAGTGAATTTGCTGTAGCCATGCCTAGATCGTTGTGGTTATGCACCGAAACTACCGCTCTATCGCCTATAAATTTTACTATTTCGCTAATGCGAGCTGTGATCTCCTCTGGATACAAGTAGCCAACCGTATCTGGGATGTTTATGGTTTTTGCCCCTGCGTTTATCGCTGCGTCACAAATTTCTTTTAAAAAGCTCATCTCACTTCTGCAAGCATCCTCGCAACTAAACTCCACATCATCGCAAAACGTTTTTGAGTATTGCACCGCCTCGACTGCACGTCTGATCACCTCATCTGGGCTCATTTTTAGCTTGTACTGCATGTGGATCGGACTTGTTGCTATGAAGGTGTGAATTCTTTTATTTTTTGCTGGAGCTAATGCCTCTCCAGCTACCTTGATATCACGCTCAACCGCACGTGCAAGCGAGCAGACAGTGATGTTTGAAGCTTGCTTTGCAATCTGATTTACTGCGTCAAAGTCCCCTGGGCTTGCAGCTGCAAATCCAGCCTCCATCACATCCACACCAAGCCTTTCAAGCTGAAGTGCGATCTGAAGCTTTTCAGCTGTGTTCATAGAAGCTCCTGGGCTTTGCTCGCCATCTCTTAAAGTCGTATCAAAGATTATAATTTTATTTTTATCCATTTTTTGTCCTTTTATGATTTTTTATATTTAAATTTAATGAGTTAAGTAAAGAAGAATTTGCTACCTAAGTAGCAGCAGTAGAGAGTTTTTGATTTCAATTTTTGGTAAAAATTTACGCGATTTTATTATGCCATTTTCGCTCATTCGCTCTCCTTTTTTTTGTGATTTTTGCTAAACATTATCGCCGCTCTAATAATACCATAAAGCATATAAACGCTCATAAAAAAGGTCGCACTCTCGTAAGGATATAGATAAAGCATAGAAAATACAACTACAAGTGCTACTAAAATTCGCATAACATGAGTTTGTTTTAAATTCATCTTTTTAAAGCTTGGGTAGCGGATGTTGCTAACCATCAAGATAGCTAAAACTGCTTCAAGCAATATCAAGCACCACTCAAAACCATATAAAAATTCATGCTTTAGATAAACACCAACCCAAAGCACTCCGATGATGGCTGCTGATGGTATAGGAAGTCCGATGAAAACATTTGGTTCGTATGTGCCAGTAGTAACGTTAAAACGAGCTAGCCTAATAGCACCAAAGACAACAAACATAGCTGCTATTAGCGCACCAAATCTGCCAAATTTTGCACCAACTGTTAGATAAAATAAAATCGCTGGAGCCACGCCAAATGCTACAAGGTCTGCAAGGCTATCAAACTCCACGCCAAATTTACTTGTAGTCTTTGTAAGTCTTGCCACGCGTCCATCAAGTCCGTCTAAAATCAGTGAAAGAATGATGTAAATAATAGCTTTAAAATAGTTTCCCTGAATAGATGAAATAATACTTATAACGCCCAAAAAAGCGCTTGCAGCGGTAAATAAATTTGGCAAGATATACATTAACTGCATTTTTTGTATGCTATTCATTTTATTTTTCCTCTTCAAAGTATCCAAGAAGTGAAGCAGCTTTAACGCTCTCGCCAACGCTTACGCAAATTTTAGTATCTCTTGGCAAGTATAAAATCACTTCGCCGCTTCCTAAAAAGCCAAATTTTCTAGAGGCTTTTAGACTGGTAATGTTATAAATTTCTAAACTTCTACTAAAAACTCCAGCTATGATCTTCATAGCAAATTTAATATTTCCTTTTTCAAAACGAATTATCGCTCTTTCATTTAACATCTCTGAAATTTTCATCGCCTGACACAAAAAGAGCCCATGCCTTCTTTTAACTTCAGTGACGTTAGCATCGCTTATAGCCCTTAGCGTACCTACGCCAAAAAATGGCTTTGAGATAACTATCTTAGCTGCCTCTTTATCATCAAAATTTGAAACGCTGATCTCTTTTATCTTACCATCTATGGGCGAAAGTAAGGCTAGTTTATCATCAGTAAAAGGCTCTCTTTCAGGGTCTCTAAAAAAATAAAGAGTTAAAAGAAGTAGTGCTAGAAAAAATAGTGGCGCAATACCAAACAATGCAGATATAGCAAATAAAATCAAAAAGAATAATATAAATTTATACCCTGCTTTTGCGATGTAGCCACTCATTTTTATTCCTCTTTTTTGCCTTTTTCCTCTTCTTCAAGCTCTACAAGCCTGCTTTCAAGACCATTTTCTTCTTCGTAATTTTTGATGATCTCTCTAACTCTTTTTCCCTCGATAGTCTCCTCTTCATAAAGTGCTGAAACCATGTTTTCAATGGCGCCTTTATAAATTTCAAGAAGACCAAGCACAGCTGTATATCTCTCATGAAGAAGTGCTTTTACAAACTCATCAACCTTTTCAGCCATCTTGTCGCTATAGTCTTTTACGCTTTGTCCACCATTTAAAAATGTCGCGCGTTGCTTCTCAAGTACCATAAGACCGGCGACATCGCTCATACCATACATGCTAACCATAGCTTTTATGATATCAGTTGCACGCTCTAGATCATTGCTAGCTCCAGTTGAAATCTCTTTTATAAATACCTCTTCAGCAGCCCTACCAGCCAAAAGCACATCGACTTCTGCAAGTAGTTCATGCTTTTGCATCATAAATTTATTCTCTTCAGGTGTATTTAGTGTATAGCCAAGCGCTGCAAGACCGCGTGGCACGACTGAAACCTTTGTTACTCTTTTTGCACCTTTTGTTAGCTCAGCTATCAAGGCATGGCCGCTTTCATGGTAAGTAACTATCTTTTTCTCTTTTGGATTTACGCGGCGTGATTTTTTCTCAAGGCCAGCTATAGATCTCTCGACAGCCTCCACTAGATCAGCCTGCTCGACAAAAGTCTTTGACTTACGTCCTGCAAGAAGTGCCGCCTCATTTATGATATTTTCAAGATCAGCACCTGCTAAACCAGTAGTAAGCCTTGCGATATCCTCGATATTTACATCTTTGCCGATTTTCACGTCTTTCATATGGACTTTTAAGATATCACAACGTCCTTTAAAATCAGGCTTATCAACAAGCACTTGCCTGTCAAATCTACCCGGTCTTAAAAGCGCAGCATCCAAAACCTCAGGTCTATTTGTAGCTGCTATAACGATGACTGGCGACTTGTCCGCATCAAAGCCGTCCATCTCAGAAAGAAGCTGATTTAGCGTCTGCTCTCTCTCGTCATTGCCACCCATCGGACCAGAATTTCTGCTCTTACCGATCGCATCGATCTCATCTATAAATACAATCGCTGGAGCCTCTTTTTTTGCATTTTCAAAAAGGTCTCTAACCCTACTTGCGCCAACGCCAACAAACATCTCTATAAAGCTTGATGCCGACATAGAGAAAAATGGCACGCTAGCCTCACCCGCAACTGCTCTTGCAAGAAGTGTTTTACCAGTGCCTGGAGGGCCAACTAGCAAAATACCTTTTGGAATTTTAGCTCCAAGTCTTAGATATTTATCTGGGCTTTTTAGATAATCAACTATCTCTTGAACCTCTTCTTTTGCCTCTTCAACGCCTGCAACATCGTCAAATTTAACTTTTGGTTTTTCAGAATTTATAAGCTTTTTCGCACTTCCTATGCCTAGTATGCCACCGCCGATATTCTTTTGCATACGACTAGCGATAAACATCCAAATAGCAAAAAATATAAACACCGGTATGATCCATGAAAATATAAGATCTCCAAACCAGTTATTTTCACTATAAACGCTGTAAGTTATGCCGTTTTGCTCAAGTATACCAATGAGCGTTGGATCATTTATTCGCTTTGCGAGGTAGATGGTTTTGTCATTACCAACGCCTTTTATCGTGGTTTCAGATATCGCAACTTCATTTAGTTGCTTATTTTTTAGCATATCTTTAAATTCAGAATAAGCTATCATCTTGCTTTGAGCGTTGCTGCCAAGCCCAAAAGTACCGCCTAATCCGTCGCCACTAAAGCTTCTAAAAGCTAGAACTATAACTATCGCAAAAATAGCAAAGATAAAGATGGGATTTTTGTTAAAAAAACCGTTATTATCGCCATTATTTTGGTTATTATTTTGATTATTCATCCATTTCCTTATAAACAAAGCTAACCCAATCATTAGCCTGTTTTATCTCAACTAGCTCCAAATCCTTAAACGTATCTTTAATCCTATCTTCGTATTTGTTCAAAATTCCTGACAATACTAAATAGCCGCCTTTTTTAAGCGATTTTTTTAAGTCATTTGAGAGCATAAAAATGACATCGGCGATGATGTTTGCTACGACGATATCATATTTTTGCTCTAAATTTGCAATAGATCCTGTCCAAATTTTATTAAATTTAACCTCATTTAGCTGGGCGTTACTTAGCGAGCTTTGCGTGGCTTGCTCGTCCGTATCGCAGGCATCGACCTTACAACCAAGCTTTGCTAAAGCAATGCTTAATATCCCACTTCCGCATCCCACATCTAAAGCGCCATCGCCACTTTTTGCATATTTTTGTAAAAGTTGCAAGCAAGAATTTGTGCTTTCATGGTGCCCTGAGCCAAAGGCTAGAGCTGGGTCGATTATGATATTTGTTACGCCTCTAAGTGGCTCTTCCCAGCTAGGTCTAATATAAATTTTATCAACCAAAATAGGCTTAACTGCCTTTTTATATTCACCTAGCCAGTCTTTATTTTCTTTTAAATTAATAGAAATTTTTAAATCATTTGAAATTTTACGAACGCTAGAGAGCCCTTTTGCATACTCTTCGACACCCCAAGCTATATCTTTTAGATCATACTCTTCCCTGATGATGATCTCATGATCTAGCTCTTCTACACAGGTAACCCCAAAAGAAAAAACTAACTCTAAAATTTCATCATAAAAATTTGATGTTTTGATGCTTAATTCGTAAAATTTATCTTTCATTAACCAAGAACGTCTTCAAGCTTCTCTTTTAAAACTTGTGGCGTAAAAGGTTTAACGATGTAGTTATTAACACCTGCTTTTAAAGCTGTTATAACCTCGGCTTTTCCGCCCTCTGTTGTTACCATTATGATAGGCATATCAACATATTTTTGCTCAGCTCTTACTTTTTTAACAAGCTCAAGACCATTCATCTCAGGCATGTTCCAGTCAGTAATAAGAACCTCAATACCCTCGTTTTGCGTCAAGATATTCCAAGCTTCAAGCCCGTGCTCAGCCTCGAGAATTTCTTGATGTCCTAACCTTTGCAAAGTATTTTTTATGATCCTTCTCATTGTTGAGCTGTCATCTACAACCAAAATCTTCACATAATATCCTTTTAGTAAAAATTGCCCTATTCTAGCTAATTAAAATTTATAAAAGCTTTAACGCTAGCCAACTTGTTTGAAAGCATCTTTTAAATCAAGTCGTCCCTCATAGTAAGCTTTACCAACGATCACACCAGCTATCTCATTTGTCTCTTTAAGTGCTAAAATGTCGTTTATATCGCTCACACCGCCACTTGCTATGGTCTCAAGCTTGCTGCTTCTAGCTATTTGCAAGCTAAAATCAACATTAACTCCGCCAAGCATTCCATCTTTGTTAATATCGGTGCAAATCACAGCTTCTACACCCACATCTGCAAATTTTTTTGCAAGATCGACCGCTTTTATGTTTGAAACCTCGCCCCAGCCTTGCACTGCCACATAGCCATCTTTGGCATCAATGCCAACCACGACCCTATAAATTCCAGCCATTTTTGCTGTAAATTCTGGATCATTTAGGGCAACTGAGCCAAGGATTACCCTGCTAACTCCAAGGTCTAAATAGCGCTTTATGCGCTCTTCATCCCTTATGCCGCCACCAACTTGCACCTTTAAATTTGTAGCTTTTACTATCTTTTCGATCGTGTTAAAATTTATAGCTTCTCCTGCAAATGCGCCGTCAAGATCGACCACATGTAGCCATTTTGCGCCGTAGCCTTCAAACCTCTTTGCAAGCTCACTTGGCTCACTGCTATAAATTTTAGCGCTTTGCATGAGCCCTTTACTAAGCCTAACCGCCTGCCCCTCTTTTAGATCTATCGCTGGGAAAATTTCCATCACAACCTCGCAAAATTTTCTAAAATTTTAAGCCCAACCTCGTGACTTTTTTCTGGATGAGGCTGAAAACCAAAGAGATTTTCATGCTGCACCGCACTTGTAAATTCATATCCATAAGTTGTCTTTGCAAGTGCAAATTTATCATCACAAACCACGTGATAGCTATGCACAAAGTATAAATACTCAAGCTCTTTTAATCCTAATCTTAAAGGGCTATTTTGTTTAAACTCGAGTGTGTTCCAGCCAACGTGTGGGATCTTTAGTGGTTTATCAAATTTAGTTTCATCAAATTTAACGACCTCGCCTGGCAAAAGAGAAAGCCCTTCATGCTCGCCAAATTCAAAGCTCTTTTCAAACAAAAGCTGCATACCAAGGCAAATTCCTATAAAGGCTTTTCCGCTTTTTACAGCCTCTTTTATCGCTTCATCCATGCCGTTAAATTTGAGCTTTTTCATCGCCTCACCAAATGCCCCAACACCTGGCAAAACGATATGGGAGTGCTCTTTTAAACTCCCAGGCTCACTTAGCAAAACGCACTCATGTCCAAGAAATTTAAAAGCATTTATCACGCTTTTGATGTTGCCCGCGCCATAATCAATAATAGCAATCATCTATTTTCTTGTCTTTTTACACTAAAGAGATAAAAGCTAAGTGCCGTCATTAGCATAGCTACGCCGCCTATTAGATAGATAGCGTTTATGATATTTTCAGGTGCAGTGATAGCAAATTTAAAGACTAGCATAAGCGCCTCGATAGCAAGTGCGATGATGATAGAGCCAATAAATCTCACCATCGTCTTATAAATAACGCTATTTTCCTCGTGATTTTTGCCTAAAACCTCTTCTTCAAATATCGTCTTTACAAGGTCAAAAATGGCTAAGGCAAGCGTTAAAATGATGGTTGATTCAAAAATTTCTTCGACATTTATATGTTCGATGCTCTTTGAGATAAAGCTCTTTACGCCATGCCAAAATAAAAATGCGCAGATCATAAAAAGCGATGCACAAAAGAGCGCATAGACTGTCTTTAAAAATCTACCAAAATGCTCCTCGACAAAGCCGCTATCGACCATATTTAGGATATTTTCTAGGCTTATGTCGATGCAAGCGATAAATTTAAGCTCATTTTTTTCATTATAGATAGGCACGCTTGCTGTGACGCACAAACCTCCATTTAGACTTGATGGATATGGATCGCTTAAAACGCACCTTTTCTCGCGTACGGCGGTGTAGTAGTAGGCTTTATTTGCGCGGTTTTCGCCTTTTGGGATTTTATACTTTTCATTTAGACTGATCGAGTCTTCGATCTGTATGCCATTTTCATCTAAGATGTATAGTGCATCAAAATTTTCTATCTCGTGGCTGATCTTATCAAAGCCAGCTTTTATGTTTTCTAAGCACACTCCAGGCAGTCTGTTTGGCAAATTTCTACTAAATAAATAGCAGATATACGCCCTTGCCTTGTATCTCGTGTCACTAAATCTCTTAATATCTTTTATAACCAAAACTAGCCTTTTAAATTTAATGCATGGTTAAACTCTGGCACGATCACCTTAAGAGCAGGTGCCACCTCGTCATCTTCAAGCTGTAAAAGCCCATCTATCTGGGAATTTAAAAGGGTCAGATCATAAGGCTGTGAGTGTGTCACAAAGATTGACTCATACTTAGTTTGGACGTCATCTTTGTTGATAAGCAGCTCCTCATAAAGCTTCTCGCCAGGTCTAAGCCCTACAAATTCGATACCCAGATGCTCTTTATTTGAAAGCAGAAGCATCTTTTTAGCAAGATCGACGATCTTAACTGGCTCACCCATATCAAGCACGAAAAGCTCTCCACCTTTTGCGATAGAGGCTGCTTGAAGGACTAGTTGACACGCTTCAGACGTAAGCATAAAGTATCTTGTGATCTCTGGGTGCGTGACGCTTAAAGGCTTGTTTGCAGCGATCTGCGCTTTAAATTTAGGTATGACTGAGCCACTTGAGCCAAGGACGTTACCAAAGCGCACACAAACTATCTCGCAGACACCTGCTTCGTTTGAATTTAGCGCATAAAGCTCGCAAACACGCTTAGTTGTACCCATTATGTTTGTTGGGCGCACAGCCTTGTCTGAAGAGATCATGACAAATTTCTTAGCACCATATTTTTTAGAAAGATCGACTGCATTTTTTGTGCCAAGGATGTTGTTTTCAACTGCTGAGCGAGGATTTAGCTCGCAAAGTGGCACGTGTTTGTAGGCTGCAGCGTGGATGACGATCTCTGGTCTAAATTCTTCAAAAACCTCTTCAAAGTCTTTTAAATTTGTGATATTTACAAGCTTGCTAACAGTTCTTTTATCTCTTGTATCTTCGCCTATTTTATAAAGGTTAAATTCGCTGTGCTCGACCATTATAAGCTCACTCACGCCATATTTCAAGCACTGCTTACAAATTTCGCTTCCTATGCTGCCACCAGCTCCAGTGACAAGCACTTTTTTATCTTTTAAGAAATTTGAAATGGCTTCTGGATTAAGGTCTTTTGGCTTTCTAGCGAGCAAATCTTCGATCGAGATATCTTTGATCGGCTCATTTTCGATAAGCGAAAAGAGCTTCATATCTCTTATGCCATATCCAGTTAGCTCATCAACTAAAGCTTGAAGCTCGTCTTGATCAAGTGCTAGTGCGATGATAGCAGTCTTTGCGTCGTAGTCTTTTATAAGGCTTGGTATATCTTTTTTATCTTGAACTAAAAATCCATCACAATATGTGCCAACAAGATCGCTTCTGCCATCTACCACACCAACTGCATAGTAGTCAAGATAGCCCTGTTTTAAGCCGCGCAAGACGTGAAGCGCCTTTGAAGTCGCGCCTATAACGATACAAGGCTCGCCTTTGTGAGGTCTGTTTGAAAAGTCAAGCACCATACGCTTTGAAATTCTCAAAAGCCCGATAAGTAGGCATGAGATGAGAAGGTCGATAAAGATGACGCTTCTTGGGTAAGGATTTAAAAAATCTTGTATGATGAAAAATACGATCGTAAATAAGATCGCCGCGCAAACGTGAGCTAGGAAAATTTTACGAGCTTCATTTAAGCCAAAAAATCTCCACGGCACCTTGTAAATTTTAAACATCCACATAAAAAAGAGCTTAAATACGATCAAAAATCCAGCCGTTACAAAAAGCCCTTGCACGTAGATATCTGGGATGTCGGCGTTAAATCTTAAAAGATATGCCGCATATATCGAAAAAACAAATATAAAAACATCGCCAAGAAGGAAAAATACGAGCCTTTTTAACTTCGTTGCATGAAACATTTACGCATTTTCCTTGACTATTTTTATCACTCTTTCTTGTGTCTGCTCGCTCATATCGCTGCCACTTGGCAAGCAAATTCCTCTTGAAAATAGATCTTCACTATATCCATCAACAAAGCTTAACGCACCTTTAAAGACAGGCTGCAAGTGCATAGGCTTCCAAAGTGGGCGGCTCTCGATGTTTGCATCAGCTAGTGCTTTTATAACCTTTAAATGTGCATCTTTTTTAGCAAAAACGCCAGTTGTGAGCCATCTGTTACCACGAGAATTTGGTAGCTCTGGCATAAATTCTAAAATATCACCAAGCTCTTTTTCATAAATTTCAAATACTTTTCTCTTTTGCTCGACTCTCTTTTCTAAAACCTCCATCTGAGCCACGCCAATAGCGCCTAAGACGTTGCTTAATCGGTAGTTGTAGCCATAGTCTTTGTGCTCGTAGTGAAGCAGCGGCTCTCTTGCTTGTGTGCTGTAAAATCTAGCTTTTTCTACAAATTCGTTATCTCCAACTAGCATGCCGCCACCTGAAGTGGTGATGATCTTGTTGCCATTAAAGCTATATCCGCCCATCACGCCAAATGTGCCAAGTGCCTTGCCACCGTAAAATCCACCAAGTGCTTCAGCTGCGTCCTCGACCAAAGCGATGCCCTCGTTTTGGCAAATTTCGCAAATTTCTTTCATCTTTGAAGCTTGTCCATAAAGATGAGTGACGACTAGCGCTTTTGGCTTTTTAGGTAAATTTGAGATCGCTTTTTTAAGTAGTTCTGGGCTTAAATTCCAGCTCTCGTCGCTATCTATAAAGACTGGAGTTGCCTTTTCATAAAGTATCGGCGAGACCGAAGCCATAAAAGTAAAGCTAGAAGCTAGCACAAGATCGCCCTCTTTTACGCCAAGGACGCGCAGTGCTAGGTGAAGTGCCGCAGTTCCAGCGCATAGCGCAAGCGCATCTTTAGCGCCAGTGTAGCTTTTTATGCTATCTTCAAATTTATTGACATATTCGCCAAGTGGCGCTATGTAGTTGCTTTCAAAAACTTTTTTTATATATTCTTGCTCTTTTCCACTCATATTTGGTGGAGATAAAAAAACCCTATCCATTTTCATACCTTTCGTGATTTTTTGGCGATTTTAGCACTTATTTTTAAATTTATATCTTAGCGCGCTCACATGCAGGCACGCCATACGCCTTTATGCCGTCCTTTATATCTCTAACGACCACGCTTCCAGCGCCTATGATGCAGTTTTTGCCGATGCTTATGCCTTGAATGACGCTTGAGCCAATGCCAACGTGCGTAAATTCACCCACGCTCACATTTCCAGCAAGGGCTACATTTGGGCTGATGTGAGCAAATTTGCCTATCGCGCACTCATGCTCTATCACTGCGCCAGAGTTTATGATAGCGCCCTCTTTTATACGAGCCTTTGCGTTTATCACGGCATTTGGCATGACAACTACGCCTTTTTCTATCACAGCACTCTCGCTCACAACCGCACTTTTATGGATCAAATTTACTATCTCAAAGCCAACATCCTCCACCTTTTGGCTGATCTTTTGCCTTGTTTTATTATCACCTATGGCTATTATGATGTCAGCTTTTTCAAGCTTTGGGCTAAATTTAAACTCACTAGCATCATCTAAAAAAACTATCTCATCATAGCCATTATCTCTAGCGATGTCAGCTATCACAAGCCCATGCCCACTCGCTCCGTAGATGTAAATTTTCTTAGTTTTTGCCATTAAATTTCTCCGTCGTCGCCTGCCCCTCTTTGCTTACACCACTTCGTTTTAGCACCTTTTCGATGGTCTGCAAAGCGATCTTTACATCAAGCATAAAGCTTAAATTTTTAGCATAATAGACATCGTATTCAAATTTTTTCTCCCAGCTTATGGCGTTTCTGCCATTTACCTGCGCTAGCCCGGTAATGCCTGGGCGCACATCGTGGCGATGCTTTTGTGTTTCGTTATAGATGGGTAGATACTCAACCAAAAGCGGCCTTGGTCCGATGAAGCTCATATCGCCTTTTAGCACGTTAAAGAGCTGTGGCAGCTCATCAAGGCTAAGTGAGCGTATCAGCTTGCCAAATTTACCAAGACGCTGATCATCTGGCAAGAGCTCGCCATTTGCGTCACGCTCGTCGCTCATCGTCTTAAATTTATAAATTTTAAAAATTTTCTCATTTAGCCCTGGTCTTGCTTGCGTAAAAATGACGTCACGGCTTACCTTAAAATAGATAAAAATAGCCGTTGCTATGATGATGGGCGATGTTAAAATGAGCAAAAACAAAGCCCCAAAAATATCAATCACCCTCTTTAAAAAATTTCTATACATCTATAAATTTCCTATAAATTTCTATATATCTTTTTGCGATTTGCTTCTCGTCAAACTCGCTTACCGCCCAGTCCCTGCCATTTTGCCCAAGCTTAGCGCAAAGCGCTTCGTCATCAAGCAAAATTTTTATCTTACTAGCAAGATCACTTGCGTCTTTTACCTTGCATAAAAGTCCGTTGTAGCCATCTTTTACAGCTTCATTGCAGCCTGTTACGTCACTTGCAACGACTGCTTTTGCCATGCTCATCGCCTCTAAAACCGTTCTTGGAAAGCCCTCTTTGTAGCTTGGCAAAGCTAGCAAGTAAGAAGCCTTTAAAAGCTGTGGTATGTCGTTTCTAGCGCCAAGATATCGCACTTTGCCACCTTTTAAAAAGCTCTCGTCTGCGGTTGATTTATTACCAGCAAAGCCCTCGCCCACAAAGACAAATTCGCAGTTTTTATAGCCATTTAAAATTTCTGCTGCCTCGTAAAATTCACGAACGCCCTTGTGCCACATGGCTCTGGCGATCATGAGAACCACCCTTTTTTCACCCAAGTCAGCCGCCTGCGTGATAGCTGGGTCAAATTTAGCAGTATCGACGCCGACACTTTTTATGCGGTACACCTTGCTTTTATCTATCAAATTTCTTGAGATCAGATAGTCTGGATCTGCGTCATTTACGAAGATGCAAGCATCAGCCTTTGCAAAAGATAGCTTATAAAGGCTCTCCATGACAAAACGCACGGCCTTTGTCTTAATATCATCATCGATATAAAAGCTACCAAGGCCTTCGACCAAATTTATCACGTGCTTTATGCCAGCATTTTTAGCAGCAAACGTGCCAAAGACATTTGACTTGTGAGCGCCAGTTTGAAGCAGGTCTAAATTTAGCTCGCCTAAAATTTGAGATAGTTTTTTTGAGTTATTTATCACGGTTAGCGGATTTAGGCTCGCCTTATCAAGCTCATAGGTGACGGTGTGAAAGCTTTTAGCAAGCTCATTAGTGAAATTTCCTTTTGGAGCGATAGCAAAAACCTCATGCCCCATATCTTTTAAAGCCTGCATGATAGGGCGTCTAAAAAAGTGTATGCTCATATCAGCGTGGCTTAAAAATCCTATCCTTGCCATCTCTACCTCTTTAGCCTATAAACTTTTGCCGCCCCATCAAGTATGACTGGCTCAAAGACCTTAGGATCGTATCTTTCAAGCACGAAAAGCTGTATGTAGGCGCTATTTAAAATGCTCTCATCAAGGATGATAAATCTACCATAATCCCTCATAAAAATGACAGAAATGTTTGAACTTTCATTATTTTTATACTCTTTTACGTTTAGCTTGCCAGCCTCGTTGTAGTCGGTCTCTATGAAAGATCTTAGTGGCAAGACATTGCCATCATAGATCAAATTTGTGACATCGCTTGATAGAGTAAATCCACCACTTAGCCTAATGCCCTTTTCGCTTTGCGAGATCGCTCTAGTGGTGATGAAAAGTCCGTTGTTTAGGTTTTTACCACTTTTTAGATCGATCTTGCTAAACTGCAAAATGGTCGGGAAGATGCTAAGCATCCTATCTGGCAGGTAATAATATATCTCTCTGCTCTTTGCTGGTAGGCTAAAATTTGCCTCTTTTATCTCGCTAAAAAACTGATCAACGCTTAAATTTCTATCTTTTAAAATTTGAGCCAAGTTGCCATTAAAGTGTTCTTTGAAATTTCGCTCAGTGTATTCTACATCGAGCCTTGCCATATTTGCCGAGCTCATCTCGTCGCTTCCAAGCGCAAAGCTCACGGCAAAATTTTCACGTCCAAGGTGCTTTCCGCCGTCAATTAGCGTCTTAACATCGCTATAATATCTAATCGGATATCCATAGTCCCACCACGCAACCACGTAGTCCTCGCGTCCTGCAATACCTTTTAGCTTATTTAAAATTTCAACCTCTTTATTTACAAAGACTGGCTCAGCCTTGTAGCCATAGATGTGAATGAGCGCTGGAGCAAGCACTAGAGCTGCTATGAAGGCTCTTATGAGATTTAAAACTGCCTCTTTTAGCTTTAAATTTGCAAGCACGAACTCTACTAAGTAGCCAAAGCCAAGCGCCATGATAGGCACAGCATAAATGGTAAATCTAAGGCCGCTTTTAAAGGCCAAAAAGCCAAGTGCAAGCATGCCAAGCGAGACGGCAAATGAGCGGTGCTTGTAGCAAAACAGAGCGACGCCAGCAAGTGAGATCAAAAATGTGATGACATTTGCGCTTATCCTCTCGCAAAATAGCGTAAAATCAACGACGCTTGACTCTTGGATAGTTTGATTGACATTAAAAAAGTGAAAGCTCATACCGCCAACTTCAGGCGCATCTCTAAAGACGTAAAATTTAAGCTGAAAGATTATCGGATTTAGCCCACCACGGATGACAAAAACGACAAAGATAATCGCCAAAATGCCAAGAGCAATTTTTAAATTTATCACATCTTTTTTAAATAGGCAAAGTGCGTAAATAACGATAACAACGATAAATTTAAGAGTTAGATCAAGGTTTGAGATAGCAAGTAAAAGCAGAGAAATTTCAAGGTAAAAAAGTGGATTTTTCCTATCAAAAATGAGCGTGTAAAGTAAAAATAGTCCAGTTAAAATGCTAATAAGCGAAAACGCACTCATATACCACCACATATAAATAAGCACGCTTAAAGGTGCTATTATCAGGCTCTTTGCGTCCTTTTTCTCAAGCACTCTAATAAGTCCCCAAACGACAAAGACGCTAAGCGGGATGATGAGCATGTCGGTGTCGTAGTAACCAGCCATCGTGCGGTTGTAGTAGCTATTTGCGATCACTGCAAGAAGTGCAGCGATGAAGCCAGCCATTTTTGCTTTGTATTCATTTGCGATCAAGATAACAGGCACAGCCACAAGCGACGAGAAAAATACACTCATATAAATCATCGCCGTCTCAAGCTTGACGCCTAGAAATTTCACGATCCAGTAAGTAAGCGTCGAGAGCGGATAGCCATAGTAGCTAAGGTCGTTTTCTTGGTGAAAGCCAGCCAGCATATCCCTTGCTCCCTCGGCAAATGCGTAGCCGTCGTTTGTGCTGATCATCAGCTCGTTGTTCCAAAAAAAGACTGGATACTCGCTCGCCCAAAAGACCCAGTAAAGCCTGCAAACCATGCCAAAGATGACCGCTGCAAATATCATAAGGTATAAAGAGTAATTTTTAAAAAATAAATTTCTATTCATTAGGATTTTCCAAAAAATTTATAAGCTTGCTCGCTATATTTTCACTATCAAAAAATTTAGCCCGATTATACGCAACATTTTCAAAATTTTGCCTTATTTCTGGCTCGTTAAGCACCTTTATCATCGCCTCTTTCATCGCATTTTCGTCATCAACTGGCACTAAGATGCCAAACTCGCTATCGCCCAAAAGCTCCTTTGCGCCGCTCTTGTGCTCGGTTGAGATGATAGTTTTTTCGCATGCAAGTGCCTCCAAAAGCACATTTGAAAAGCCCTCAAAACGCGAAGCACAAAGCAAGCAAGAGGCATTTTTTATGTGCCTAAAAGGGTTTTTATCAGTGCCAAGAAGCTTTACTCGATCACTCACACCAAATTTGTCTATCAAATTTTGTAACTCATCTTTTAAAGGCCCTTTGCCAAGGATGCCAAGCGTGGCACGAGGGTCGCTAATGGAGGCAATTATTTTTATTAGCATGGCTTGATTTTTACCGCTATCAAGGCGGCCTATGTTTATGAAAAATGGCTTAAAGCCATCCTCAAGCGGCTCATCTTTTAGCAAATTTATAGTTTTTAGATCAAGGGCGTTATAAAACACCTTTGTTTTTGCTTCGCTCATGCCAAAATTTCGCACCAGATCCTCTTTGTTGCCAGCTGCATTTGCAAGGATTAGATCAGCTTTTTTATAAAGATGAGTGAGTAAAAATTTATTAACTCGCCCGCTTAGATCGTCTTTATATAGGATCGACGGACAGCTTCGCTCGCTGATAACTAGCCTAGCCTTTAGCCCTAAAATCCTAGCAACCCCAGCGATATAACAAGGGCGGTTCATCAGCACAAACTGCGTGTCGATGTTTAAGCTTTGACAAAGATTTTTATATTTAAAGGCAAGCATTGGCATCGCTAAAAAGAGCCTTGCAAGCTTCTTTAGCCCACTCTCGTAAGGATCGCTATTTTCTATAAAGTGGATCTGCACCTCGCTTGGGATCTCGTAAGCGATGACCTTGCTCATTAAGATGAGATGAACTTCATAACGTTTTACCAAAAATGGCAGTAAATTTGCCACATTTCGCTCAGCCCCGCCAGGCCCCATCGAGTATAAAAAAACGGCTAATTTTTTCACTTGCTAACAACCTTTTTTATAAATTCTCGCCACTGCTTGATGATATTTTCTTTGCTAAATAAATTTGCACTTTCGCTGGCGTTTTTTGCTAGTTTTTGCCTTAAATTTTCATCTTTTAAAAGCATCTCAAGCTTCTCTTTTAGATCATTTGCATCTCCATTTTTAAAGATAAGCCCGTCTGTGCCGTCACTTATAAGCTCTCTTGCGCCCACAGTGTCGCTACTTAGCCTAGTGCAACCAAAAGCGCCTGATTCTATTAGCACATTTGAAAGCCCCTCGCTTCTTGAGCTAAGAGTAAAAATTTTTGCCTCGCTATAAAGCTTTGTGACGTCGCTCATATGGCCTAGAAATTTGATATTAAGCCCTAAATTTGACGCCATTTGCTTCAGTTCAGTCTCCTGCCTGCCACTACCCGCGATCTTTATCTCCCAGCCATCAAGCAAGCTCTTATCCACCTTGCTAAGCGCTTCAAAATAGATATCATAGCCCTTGACCGCCTCCAGCCTCGCCACGCTTAAGATGACATTTTGCTTCTCACAAATTTCAGACACGTCGATAAAGAGTGGGTTGTGGATAACCTCGCGGTTTTTGGCAAATTTATAGTAGTCGTAGTCGCTTTTACTTAGCACGCTTAAGCCATCTACAAAGCGGTAGCTAATATCACGCATAGCGCTTGCGATTTTGCTTTTTAGGTAGCTGTGCTCGTGATGCTCGGTTGCTATTAGTTTGCTCTTTAGTCCAGCATTTGCCAGCACACAAGCGACGTTTGTCCAGTCGATAAAGCTCATTATCAGATCAGCCCTTTGCTCTTTAAAAAGCGCTCTAAGAGCGAGGATTTTTTTAAATTTTAAAGCAAGCCCTGAGCCAGTCACATTAAGGTTTATGATATTTATCTTTTCACTAAATTTATAAAGCCCAAGGTCCTCTTCAAGAAGAGCGATAGTGATCTCATTGTCTTTGCAAAGCTCGTTTGCAAGCACGTTTAGCACACGTTCAGCTCCGCCATTTCTAAGTGCGGCTATGACAAAAAGAATTTTCACTTTACACCTCCAAGCTTTAAAAGCTCCAGCCATTTTTTATAAATTTGCTCCACACTAAACTCATCAAGTCTAGCTCTTGCATTTTTAGCAAATTCGCCCATTTTTGCCTCATCTTGCAGCAAATTTGCAAGCTTTTCGCTCATCTGATCAGCGTCATTTATCTCACAAAGCAAACCATCAAAACCATCTTTTATAAGCTCTTTTGCCCCGCTAGTTCTTGTCGCAACCCGCACACAGTCGTAGTTTATCGCCTCTATCAAGGTGTTTCCAAGACCCTCGAAATTTGAGCAAGAGAGCAGCACCTTTGCCCTTTTATAAAGCGAGGCGATGTCGCTAACATTGCCTAAAAACTGGACATCAGCGCCCAAGCTTTTAGCTAAATTTTCTAAATTTGCCCTCTCTCCGCCGTCTCCAGCGACAGCAAATTTATAGCCGCTTTGCTTTAAATTTGCAGCCACTCTTACAAACATTTCGCAGTTTTTTATCTTATTTAGCCTGCCAACAAAAATGATCAAATTTTCTTTAGCAAAGCTCTCACTGCGCACCTTTTCAAAGAGTGGGTTGTAAATTTTCATCACATTTTTGCAAAATTTTGAGTAATGTCCTAGATCCTCGTCGCTTAGGACGCTAAGTGCGTTTGCAAATGGATAACTTATGCGTCTTAGCACCTTAAAAATGGCTCTTTTTGGCGCAAGATAGTTTGTGTGCTCGCTTATGATTATAGGCGTTTTTAGCCCAGCCGAGCTAAAGAGCACCAAGGTATTTACGGCGTCTAAAAAGGATATCACAGCGTCAAATTTGCCCTCTCTTATGAGCGCTCTTAAGGCAAGCACCTTTGAAACTCTCTTTTTTAAATTTCCAACCAAGCCAAGCTCATCAGCCCCAACGCCTAAATTTATGAGCTTCACGCCGCTTGCTAGCTCGTAAAATGGCTCGTCTTTGTCAAATTTAACAAGGCTTACATCATGATCCACGCTAAATCTTGATGCGATCACCGCGCAAACTCGCTCCGCACCGCCACTTCTAAGCGTTGATGTGACAAATAATATCTTCATACGCCAAACCTTTGCTTGATCTTCACTCTAAGTCTTGAAAGTGCCGGTAAAATGCCACTTGGAAGCGGGCTAAGTAGTAAGAAAACAAACGCTTCTTTACTAAATTTAATGCTAAGACTTTTAAAGATACACCTTAGCATCAGCCCATATTCACCTGCTATTTTGGCGTAGTAAGCGGCGTTTTTATACTGCATAGCTAGAAATTTTGGCTCATTTTTTATAGCGATGTCGTAGTGCAAATTTGCTGTTTTTATGTAGGCGTTTGCCACGTTTAACGCGTGTTTGCCAGCATTTAGCGTCGCACTATCACTTCTTGCGATACGATAGATGTAAAGTGGCTTTTTAAGATAAAAGACATTTTTTTCAAAAAAGCGGATATAAAGCTCATTTTCGCCTCCAAAACTACTCTCATCAAACCTAAAGCCGTCTATAAATTCACGCGAAAAAAGCTTAAAATACTCGCCATTTATCCGTCCACAATGATAATCAACCTTGCTCATCGCCCCACTCTTGCTATATGGGCTTCTACCAGCCACGATCTCTGTCATCACGCCATCTTTCTCGCAGATCGCGTCTGCAAAAACGCACGAATACTCGCCACCTTTTAAAATTTCATAGCACTGGGCAATCGCCTCTGGCAAAAGCTCATCGTCATCGTCAAGCAAGCAGACAAACTCGCCTGTTGCGTTGTCAAAGCCGTTATTTTTATTGCCATTTGGGCTCTTTTTGTGAGTGCTGTTTTTTACAAATTTGATCCTTGCGTCATTAAAACTCTTGCAAATTTCACTCGCACTCTCGTCATCGCCGTCATCAGTGATTATGATCTCTAGGTTTTTATAGCTTTGAGCTAGAGCGCTTTTTATCGCCTTTTTTAAAAGCTCTGGACGCTTGTAAGTCGCGGTTACGATGCTGATTAATGGCTCGCTCATTTAGCCCCTTTTAAAAATTCTCTCATAGCCTTGAAACTTTTCAAGCCTTGAGAAAAGTATAAATTTAATTGTCTTGATGTAGGCCTTTAAATTTGCGCTATATCCTCTCTCAAGGCGCTCGCCCTCGATGTTTGAGCCACTAAGATCAGTTGGGTGCGCAAAAAGATCGCAAAAATACATCTGCATATCATTAACGCCAAGCAAATAGTCCCAAACATCGGTCGTGCAAAGCGCACGTTTATGAATTTCAAGCAAATTCTTAGCGCTTTTTTTAGTTAGCACATAAGCCCCTGCTCTATAAATGCTCGAAAATGAGTGCTTTGAGACCTGCCAAAGCGGCTTACTTAGGCTAGTATCCACCTTTTTGCCAAAGGCGCTAAACCTGCCCTCCAGCCCATCTTGCATGCCACATATCAGCACGCTCTCTTCTGGCATCTTGCTAGCTGCCAAAAAGGCCTCTTTTATAGCCTGATCATCTCCTATCACGTCGTCTTCAAAGATGAGGGCAAATTTAGCCTCGCTTGCCAAAAACGCTTCGTAGGCTTTCACGTGCGAGAGCGAACAGCCAACTTCTGCTGGGCTTAAAACCTTGCCATAAGCTTTAAATGACGGCGAAATGATCTTGTAGTACTCCCTTGCGTTTAGCTCCCTGCCATCAACTGCGTCTATTAGATTAAAGCTATCATAAGAGCTAAATTTCTGCTGCAAAAGCTCGCGCCTTTTGGTATCTTTTGCCAAAGAGATCAGGTAAATTTCATTCATTTAAGACCTTTTAATTTTTTTTAAAATTTTACGCCAGACTATGCCTCGCTCGAAGGCATTAAAAAACAAAAAATATCCCAAAATATAAGCTGCGCTGGCGTATATCGCAGCAAAGATAGCAAATTTTAGCCAGTTATTTAGGCTTACAAAGTCCTTGCAGGCAAACATCACAAGCACGCATAGCGCAAAAACGGCTAAATTTTTAAAATAAACCCCGTAAAACGTGGTGAGCCTCACCTCTAAATTTAAGGCGGCATTTATGAGGTCAAAGCCAAGAATTCTTATGCTATAAAAAATGGCTGCGACGATGACGATACCATAAACGCCGTAGTCACTAAATTTAAGCAGTGCGATCTGCGCTATGATCGTGCTAACGCCAAGGATAGTGTTGGCAATGGCTGGGCGGCGAAGCTTGTTTGTCGCGCTATCAAGGTTAAAAAGAGAAAAAACAAAGCTTATAAATACGATCGGCACTAGCGTGATCATCGAGACGTTGTAGATAAATTTGACCTCATCTGCGCTCTTAAAAGGTAGCCAAAGCGTGTAAAAATCAAGCCCAAAAACGACGAAAAATGCGGCCGGAGCGCTCATCACAAAGGCGATCACCTTCATCGAAAATTTAGCCTCTTTTATGAGGTCCGTGATCAAATTTTTAGAGTAAAGCTCGACAAATTTTGGCGCAAAGATACCGCTAAGCTGCGCCACAAAGCTCTCCAGTATGATAGGAGCGGCCTTGGCGACTGAAAGAAGACCAGTGGCGTTTGCATTGACAAAAATGTTGCAGATAAAAAGATCCATGCCTGTTAAAAGTATGCGGTTTAGCGCATTAAAGCTGTTCCAAATGCCAGAGCTTAAAAGCTCTTTTATCTTAGAAAAGTCAAATTTACTAAGGCTAAATTTTAGCTCTGGCGTGATGCGAGCTGACATAAAAATGGTGCTAAAAAAGACAAAAAGGTTAGCAACTAGCGCTGAAATGGCGATATATGAGATAAATGGCTTAAAAAAGAAAAAGAGCGCCACGATGAGGGCTGCTAGGACCATGCTTGAGATGGCGTTTCTGATGGAGAGTAGGTAGAGCTTGTTTGTCACAAAAGCACAAACCGTCAAAACGCCGTTAAATAGCCCAACGCAGAAATTTATAAAGTAAAAAACAAGGGTCATTCTCACGTCAAAGAGTAAATTTTCAGGGACGTTTAAAAAGCTTTGCAAATTTAGTATAAAAATGGAGCTAATTGCCACGACAACGGCGCAAAAGAAGATATTTACAACAAGCACTGATGAGTAGTAGGTGTTTGCAAGGCTTAGATCTTTTTTGTGCCACGCATGAGCGACAAAGCGCCCGCTTACCGAGTTTATGGCTACACTTACGACCGCTGCGTAGCTAACGATGGCGTTGCTAAGGCCTACAAAGCCAAATGCCTCGTTGCCAAGGCTTTTTAAGATAAATGGCGTAAGAAAGAAATTTATGCCCATTGATACGATAAAAACGACGATTGAGCTTATTAGATTGATCAGCATTAGACTTTTAACCTGTAAATTTTTACGCCACTTGAGATGATAAATGGCTCAAAGTATCGCTCATCTGCTCGCTCAAATATAAAAAGCTGCACAAGGGCTGAATTTAAGGCATTTTCATCAACTAAAACCACGCGCGCATAGTCCTCTAAAAATAAAACAGAAATTTTCGCCTTTTCGTCGATAGTTTTCTCGTCTATTTGTAGCTCTTTACCAGAGCCTTTTATCTTATAAAAGGACTTTACCGCCACTTTTTCGCCGTTTTGTGTGATAAATTTTGGCTCTTTTAGTGGTAAGATATAGCCATTTCCAAGGTCTATGCCAGCCTCGCTAACGCTATTTATAGGGCTAATGTAGTAAAAAAACTCCTCTTTTGGCCGCTCGCCACTCATAACATCGATGTAGCTATATCTAAAGATGTTTGGAGCGATATCTATCATATCTGGCACAAGATAGTAAAAAACCTCTTTTTTTGCCGCTGGCAGAGTAAAATTTGCGCTTTCAAGCTGGCTTAAAAAGAGGTTTAGGTCGCTTGTGTTGTGTTCTTTTAAAATCTCTTCAGCAAGTCTAGTATTTTTATCAAGCGAGATGTCGCTATACTCGCTCACTACTCTAGCTAGTTTGGCTGAGGTTGCCTCATCTTTTCTTAAAGCAAGGCTAACAAAATAGCCGTTCTCGCCGCCTTGCCTGCCAGGATCATTTAGCGTCTTAACATCAGCAAAGTATCTTACTGCATATCCATAATCCCACCACGAAAGCACGTAGTCATCGCGCTTTGCAGCCTTTTTTAACTGATCAAGTGCCATTGCCTCATCGTGCGTGATCAAAGTATGCGGTCTATAAGAGTAGGCGATCTCTAAATTTGGGGCAAGCGCAGCAGCCGAAAAGATAAAAAAGGATAAATTTTTAAGAGATTTTCTAAGGTCAAATAAATTTAAAAAAAAGTGTAAGAAATACCCAAAACCAAGTGCAACAAGCGGCGTTATATACATAGCAAATCTAACTCCGCCAAATAGCGATAAAGCGCCAAGTCCAAGCAGTGGCAAGCTAAGTAAAAATGGGCGAAATTTAAAGCAAAGCAGTAAATAGCCAATCACTGCAGCTAGCAAAATAAGGATATTTCCAGCCATGAAATAGACAAAATATAAAGGGCTAGCGCTTTTTACCTCGTCAATTAGTGTGTATTCGCTTATAAAGTGAAATTTACTTGCAACCTCTGAGCTGCTTTTTAAAACGTAACTGCCAATCTTTGAAATGACAAAATCAAAACCACCAAAATAGATAAAAATAGCTAGCATAATAGCTAGAAAAATGCTTAAATTTCTAGGTGAAAGTAGTTTTTTATATTTGCAAAAAATGGCGTAAAATGAAGCAATAACCGCTAAATTTAAAATCAAAATTTTATTTGCGATGAGTGGATCTTTTGAAAAAATATTGAAGCTAACAATGCTTATAAACATAAAAAATATCGCTTGGTAGTTTTCTATCCTGCTTCGCATAAAAGCAAGCGTGTAGATAAAAAAGATAAAAATGATGCTTAAAATAAGGGCATAAGAGCTTTGATACCACCAAAGATAAAGCGATACAAAAAGGCTGGGTAAAACGATAAATTTTTGTTCATTTGCATTTAAAAGTCTGATCAAAAGATAGATGATAAAAAGCGCAAATGTGACATTTAGCATATCGCTATCAAAGTAACCAAGCGACGTTCTTACAAGATAGCCTGGCAAGATAACGCTCATAAATGCAGCCACAGCCCCAGCTTTTAAGGCTTTAAACTCACTTGATATCAAGATAACTGGAAGCGCGATAAGGGGTGCTAAAAGCGCGCTCATATAAAACATCACGCTTTCGATCTTGAAAGGTAAAATTTTGCAAATATAAAAAACTATGGTTGAGATTGGGTGATTAAAGGGGCTAAAGTCATTTTGCTGATGAAAGTCAGCAAGCATATCTCTAGCGCCCTCTGCGTAATAATATGCGTCATTTGTCGTAAGCATGAATTCGCCATTAAAGTAAAACTCTGGCATATCCTTTGCCCACAATACCCAAAGCATCCTAGCTGCAAATCCAAACAGATAAGCAGCTAGAAAGATAAGTAAAATTTTACAATTTACGCTTACTTTGTGCACTAAATTCCTTACAGCCTAGCGTCAGCCTCTGGGTAGATATTTTTTATATCATAAACCAAGTGGCCTTTTAGGTTGAGCTTTTTAAATTCATTATGAGCTACGGCGATCACGATGCAGTCGTAGTCGTCTAGGTTATACTCTTTTACTAGATCAAAGCCGTACTCGTGTTTTACCTCAGCGCTATCAGCCCAAGGATCAGTCACATCAACCTTGCAGCCAAAGTCTTTTAGCTCATCAACCACGTCTATAACGCGAGAGTTTCTTATATCTGGGCAGTTTTCTTTAAATGTCATACCAAGAACAAGCACGCGCGCTTTGTTGATAAGCACGCCTTTTCTTATCATTAGTTTTATCACTTGATCGGCTGCGTATCTACCCATATCATCGTTGATGCGGCGACCTGCTAGGATCATTTCAGGGTTGTAGCCTACCTCTTGAGCTTTGTGAGTTAGATAGTATGGATCTACGCCGATGCAGTGACCGCCGACTAGACCTGGGCGGAAATTTAAGAAATTCCACTTAGTGCCCGCAGCCTCAAGCACGTCTATGGTGTTTATGTGAAGCTTTTCAAAGAGCATCGCAAGCTCGTTTATAAAGGCGATGTTGATGTCGCGCTGAGTGTTTTCGATGACCTTTGCGGCCTCTGCTACTTTGATACTTGAAGCTTTGTGAGTGCCAGCTGTGATGATAGAGCGATAAATTTCATCGACCTTGTCAGCGATCTCTGGAGTTGAGCCACTTGTGATCTTTTTGATCTTTGTAACAGTGTGCTCTTTATCGCCTGGGTTTATGCGCTCTGGAGAGTAGCCGCAGAAGAAGTCTTTGTTAAATTTAAGCCCACTCTTTTCAAGAAGTGGCACGCAAATTTCTTCTGTAACGCCTGGATAAACGGTGCTCTCATAGACAACGATGTCGCCTTTTTTAAGCACTTTTGCCACGCTCTCAGTCGCTTTTACCACTGGGGTTAGATCAGGGCGTTTGTTCTTATCTATCGGAGTTGGGACGGTTACGATAAAGAAGTTGCAACTTCTGATGTCATCTAAATTTAGGCTAAATTTCATGCCATTATCGATCGCTTTTTTCATCTGCTCGTTGCTAAGTTCAAGCGTTCTATCATAGCCACTTTTAAGCTCTTCTATACGTTTTGCATTTACGTCAAAGCCGACTACTTCGTACTTTTCACTAAAAGCTGCTGCTAGTGGAAGTCCCACATATCCAAGTCCTACTACTGCTATTTTCATTTCTCTTTCCTTTTTAAAATTTTTGGTTTTATTGTTTTTATACGTTCATAAATTCTTATCTCTGCGCCCACGCCTTGCGGAGTTACGATCTTAATGGGGCTAATGCCAGGCAAAATTTGGGTAAATTCATAATAAATTTGCCTCTTTTTATTTTTGCCATTGCAAGGTTTAAGCGGTTCATCATCTGCGCTAAATTCATAATAAACCCCGCTTTTATCCTCTTTTTTATCTAAATGTCCGCCCCCTAGCATAGCAAATTCGCAATCCGTTTGCATCTCTTTAAAAAATGCAACTTCATATTTAAAATAATCAACCGGCATCTTTGAGATAGGCAGCTCAAAAACCTGCTCTTGCGTCTTGGCTTCACTTTTGCCTGCCGCATCGCTAGCTAAAAGCGAAAAAGGCAATAAACAAGCTATGAGAAAAAGTAAAATTTGCCTCATGCTTTGACGCCTATCTGAAAATACTTAAAGCCATGCTCAGCTAAAGCTTTAGCGTTATACTGGTTGCGTCCATCAAATATGACAGCATTTTTTAACCTCTCTTTGATCTCCATAAAATCAGGCGATCTAAACTCACTCCACTCTGTCACAAGCACCATTGCATCGGCGTTATTAAGAGCGTCATATTTATTTTTAGCATATTTCACATCTAAATTTGGCATATATTTTTTAGCTTCTTCGCTCGCTTTTGGATCGTAAGCGACCACTTTTGCACCAGCCTCGTCTAAAAGCTTTATCAAAGTTAGCGAGCTAGCCTCTCTCATATCATCGGTATTTGGCTTAAACGCAAGCCCCCAAAGTGCGATCGTCTTGCCCTTTAGATCGCCGCCAAAAAAGTTATAAATTTTATCAAATAGCACTCTTTTTTGAGCCTTATTTCTTGACTCGACCGCGTTTAAAAGCTCTGGCTCAAAGCCATTTTGTCTAGCTGTATAGATGAGCGCCTCGACGTCTTTTGGAAAGCAACTACCGCCATATCCGCAGCCTGGATAGATGAAGCTATATCCGATCCTTGAGTCGCTGCCGATGCCCTTTCTTACCAAATTTACATCAGCGCCCACGCGTTCGCAGATATTTGCTATCTCGTTTATAAAGCTTATTTTGGTTGCTAACATCGAATTTGCAGCGTATTTTGTCATCTCGGCTGACTTTACGTCCATGCAAATGAGCCTGTCGTGATTTTTCATAAATGGCTCATAAAGCTCCCTCATCACGCTAAAGCCCCACTCGCTGCTAGCTCCGATAACAACGCGGTCTGGCTTTAAAAAGTCCTCAACCGCCGCGCCCTCTTTTAAAAACTCTGGGTTTGAGACGACTTCAAATTTAACATCTAAATTTCTCTTTTTAAGCTCAGCTTCGATCACCTCATGCACCTTAGCTCCAGTGCCCACTGGAACGGTTGATTTATCGACTACGATTAGCGGTTTGCTTAAATTTTCTCCGATCGATTTGGCAACTGAAAGCACATATTTTAAATCCGCCTGCCCGTCAGCGCCCATAGGCGTGCCAACTGCGATAAATAGCACATCTGCATGCTCTAGCGCCTCGGTTATCTGCGTGCTAAATTTAAGCGAGCCATTTTTGTAGCACTCACTCACGATATCAGCAAGCCCAGGCTCATATATAGGCACGACGCCGTTTTTTAGTGCCTCGATCTTTTTGCTATCGACATCGACGCAGATGACGCTATTGCCCATTTTGGCAAAACACGCACCACTTACTAGTCCAACATATCCGGTTCCAATTACTGCTATTTTCATGTTTTCCCCTAAATTCTCTTTTCCCACTCAAGGGCAGTTTTTATGATGAGCGCTAGATCGTCTCTTTTTGGCTTCCAGCTTGTTAGCGAGCGCAGTTTGCTTGCGTTTGAGATGAGGATAGCTGGGTCGCCGTCCCTTCTTGGCGCATTTTGCACCTTGAAATTTACTCCGCTTACCTTTTTTGCGCTCTCGATCACCTCTTTTACGCTAAATCCCCTGCCGTATCCCACGTTAAAGGTTTCGCTGCCGTTTTCTCCGATATACTCCAGCGCGCTTATATGAGCATCTGCTAGGTCGCTAACGTGGATGTAGTCTCTAACACAAGTGCCATCTTTCGTCGCATAGTCATCGCCAAAGATACCCATGCTCTCACGCTTGCCAAGTGCTGTTTGGACGGCTACTTTGATAAGGTGCGTGGCGTTTGGATAGTTTTGACCGATAAGTCCCTCTTCGTCTGCACCTGCTACGTTAAAATAGCGCAAAATCGCAAATTTGAAATTTTCATTTGACGCAGCGTAATCTTTTATGATCTGCTCGCTCATGAGCTTGCTTCTGCCGTATGGATTTATCGGATTTGTAGGTGTTGTCTCGCTCACCTCCGCCACGTCTGGCTCGCCATAAACTGCGGCAGTTGAGCTAAATATAAATTTATTTACATTGTAAGTTTTTGCGTATCTTAGCACCCTTGCGACGTTTGCGGTGTTGTTTAGATAGTATTTTAGCGGCTCGCTCATACTCTCAAAGACCTCGATAAACGCTGCAAAATGGATAATCGCGTCAAATTTGCCATTTGCAAAAATTTCGCTTAGATCATCCTCTAAATTTGCATTTATAAATTTGAAATTTCCTATCTTTTGGAGTGCCTCAAGTGCTTTTTGTGAGCCCTTGCAGAGATTGTCGATGATGGTTATCTCATCTTTGCCTTGCTTTAAAAGTGCTTTTACTACGTGGCTGCCGATGTATCCAGCTCCACCTGTTACTAAAATTTTCAAGTTTAAGCCTTTCATTAAAAGTGTGTAATTTTATCAAAAATAGAGTAAAGCAAAAGTAAAGCAAGGTTAGTTTTTAAAATTTACCTAAAAGCTGCAAAATAGATATTTGCCTTTATAAATTTAAAATAGACTTACAATCTATTTTAAATTTAATCTTTATAATCCTTCATCTAAAAAAAAGGATAAGAATGGAAGTCTCGATATTAAATTTACTACCAATAAAGCAAGGCGGTGACGCAAAAGCTGCCATAGACGCGGCCGTTAGATTGGCTAAATTTGCCGAAGATATCGGCATAAAGCGCTACTGGATCGCTGAGCATCACAATATGAGAAACTTAGCAAGCTCAGCCACGCAGCTCATCATCGCGCACATTTTAGAGCACACAAAAAGCCTGCGTGTGGGCTCTGGTGGCGTGATGCTACCAAACCACAGCCCCTACTCTATCGCAGAGCAGTACGCCACCCTTGAGACGATATTTCCTAACCGCGTCGATCTTGGGCTAGGCAGAGCTCCAGGGACTGACCAAGATACAGCCGCAGTGCTTAGACGAGGCGCAAGAGAGATAGAGTTTGACCTGCAGATAAACGAGCTAATGGACTATTTTAACGCCAAAAGAGCCGTGAAAGCCTATCCAAAAATTGAAAAATTTCCGCCCATCTACATACTTGGCTCAAGCATATATAGCGCATACGTGGCAGCTGAGTTTGGCCTGCCTTACGCCTTTGCGTCGCACTTTGCACCACGTGCGCTAGAAAAAGCAGTAGAAATTTATCGTCAGAATTTTAAGGCTTCTGCGTTTCTTGCCACTCCTTATGTTATCGCAGGAGCAAATGTGATAATAGCCCAAAGTGACGAGCTAGCAAAGAGTTTGGCAACTACACAAACGCAGTTTTTCTTAAACGTGGTCACTGGCGAAAAAGAGTATTTGCAACCACCAAAAAAGGATAACGACGAGGTCTTTGCTATAAGTGGCAAAACAGGCGCCAAAGCTCCACATTTTGGTCCGATCGACTTTAGGCAAATAGAGCTAAAAAATAGAGAGAGAATCGTCACAGAAGAGATGATGGCATGCTCTTTTATAGGCTCAAAACAAAGCGTTAAAGAGCAAATTTTAGAGTTTCAAAATAGACTTGAAGTCGATGAGATCATGGCTCAAAGTTTCATTTTTGATAAGGAGGCACAGTTTAGCTCTTTTAGGGCGTTAAAAGAGACCATAGACGAAATTTAATCCTCTCTAACCCTTAAAAATATAGGAAATCTTGGCTTGCCATTAGAGGTTAAATTTTGAAATTTATATGTGATGATAGAGCCTATCTTTGGGGGATTTGTGCGTTGCTCGTCGCTTAGTCCTGAGCCTATTTTAAAGATAGTACCCTCTTTTGGCTCGCCAGCTTTTTCTTTATCATCTTTGCCGCCAAGCGCCTTGCAGGTGAGCGAACCAGCAAGATTTGCGTATTTGCCGCTGCCTTTATTTATAGAAACAACCTCGCACTCAGCGTCTTTAAATTTCTTAAATTTAAGTGCATTTTTGCTTCGTTTTCGCTCGTAGGGCGCATTTGGCTCACGCACGACTGCTCCCTCGCCGCCTCTTGCGATAATGTCCTTTGTAAATTTTAAAAACTGGGCGTTATCGCGCATTTTTATCTGTTTTATGATGGTTAAATTGTCATTTGGCTCATTTTTTAGAAATTTGGCCAAAACTTCAAGCCTATCAAGCAAGCCACCACTTGCCTCCGGCACGTCAAAAATGTGAAATTTAAGCCTGCCCCACGCCTTTTCATCTGGCAGCTTATCCATCACGGTCGCTTGAATTTCTTCAAATTTAAGCTCTTTTGCATAAAGCTCGCCATCAAGTGCAAATTTTGGGAAATTTTTAGTAAAACTTTGCGGTGCATTTAGCCTTTTACCCTGCCTTGAGAGTAAATTCTCTCCGTCCCAGTAGGCACGCACACCATCAAGCTTCTCGCTAGCTAGCCAGCCTGAGACGTTTTGATCTTTAAATTCACTAAGACGCAGCAGTTCAAACTTGCCCTGCCCTGCTCCAAAGGCAAAGCTAAGGCAAAATGCTAAGAAAAGGGCTATAAATTTCAAATTTTTATGCCGTAAAACTCGCTATACCACTCAACAAATTTAGCCACACCGTCATTTACTTTTGTATTTGGTTTGTAGTCAAAGTCAGCCACTAAGTCGCTCACGTCTGCAAATGTCGCTGGCACATCGCCTGCTTGAAGCGGGAGAAAATTTTTCTTGATCTCACGGCCGATCTTTATCTCAACTGCCTTAATGTAGTCCATGAGCTCGACTGGGCTGTTGTTGCCGATATTATAGACCTTAAACGGCGCTTTTGAAGTGGCAGGGTCTGGGTGCTTTGCGTCCCAAGCTGGATTTGGCTTAGCTGGGTTGTCGATGCACTTGATGATACCCTTTACGATGTCGTCCACGTAGGTAAAATCGCGCTTCATCTTGCCATAGTTAAAGACGTCGATGCTCTTATCTTTAAGTGCGGCATCAACGAACAAAAATAGCGCCATATCAGGGCGTCCCCATGGTCCATAAACCGTAAAAAAGCGAAGTCCAGTCGTTGGCACGTTAAATAGATGGCTGTAAGTGTGCGCCATCATCTCATTGCTCTTTTTAGTCGCTGCGTAGAGGCTTATTGGGTGATTGACTCCCTCGTGTGTAGAAAATGGCATGTTTTCATTTAAGCCGTAAACCGAGCTAGAGCTTGCATAGACTAAATTTTTGATCTCATTGTGGCGGCAGCACTCGAGGATGTTCATAAAGCCTGTGATGTTGCTATCGATGTAGGCTTTTGGATTTATGAGCGAGTAGCGAACGCCAGCTTGTGCGGCTAAATTTACCACAACGTCAAATTTCTCTTTAGCAAAAAGCTCTTTCATCGTCTTTTCATCAGCGAGGTCTGCTTTTATAAATTTTAAATTTGCATGCGTTTTTGAGACGATAAGCTTGCCGTAGTCTATCTCGCTCACGTCAAAACCAGCCGTTTTTAGGCGTGCAAGCTTTAAATTTACGTCGTAATAGTCATTTATCACGTCATATCCAACAACCTCATCTCCACGTCCCACAAGGGCATTTGCAAGGTGAAATCCTATAAATCCAGCTGTTCCAGTTACTAAAATTTTCATATTTTTCCTTTCATTTTGGCTTATTCGTCGTCTAAATTTATCTCAGGCACTTTCTCTTCAAAAAGTGTCTTGCTCTTTGGCTCTTTTGGCTTTAGATCGCTTGCTTTTTTTAGCAGACCGCCCAGCATATCGCGGTTTAGCTCCTCTTTGCTAATCGGCCTTACATCATCAAATTCGCTAAATTCCAAAGCCTCTTTATCTACCTTTATCTCGTAGTCTAGCTTGCCAGAAATTCTTTCTAGCTCGTCGCTTATCGCAGAGCAAAAGACCCCGCTATATCCCCTGTGAGCGCAGTTTTTGGCTAGAAATTCGCTCATCACGTTTAGGTGATTTATGTAGTCATCTTGCAAGATATTTGCCTGCAAAAGCTCAAATTTCAAAAATAGCCAGTAGGTGTTGAGCACATCGCTTTCGCAGTATTCATTTATCTTATCAAGCTCGCCTGCGTAGTATAGCTCAAGCACCTGATCGCCGTGCACGTCGTATTTGCCAGGTAAATTTAAGCTAGCGCAAAGCGTATCGAGCTTTAGCCCTCTTACGCTTCCAAAATCGCTTATAAAATCAAGCAGATCAAGGTGAAATTTAGGCGAATACCTTGCCCTATAATTTTCCCATTTGTTTTTGTTTAGCTCTTTGTTCTCGCTCTCATAATATGCCGCTGCATTTAGGTTGTAGCGCATCGCACGCACCATAAGCATTGGCAGGTCAAAACCACGGCCGTTAAAGCTAACGAGCCTTGGGTTATAATCATTTATAAATTTTAAAAATTTAGCGATGATCTCGCGCTCGTCCTTGCCCTCCATCGTGCTGACTTTTAAAAATTTGCCGTACTCATCGGCCATCACCGCAGAGATCGCGACCACTCTATGAAACATCACAGGCAAAAACTCACTCCCGCTGGCCTCTTTTTGCAAGGCCATCGCCTGCACGCTCACATCTTCGTCGCTCCCATCAATGCCGTAAATTTTTCTTATCAAATTTGCATCAGGTATCGTCTCGCAGTCAAAGACGCAGATGTAACTTTTCGCCATTTTAGCCCTTTTTTAAGCATTTTTTTTTAAAATCATACCAAAAATTTATATTTAAAGTAGCCAATGCAAGATAAAAATCAACTAAAAATAGCCATAGTAAAGCTTTCGGCACTTGGGGACATCGTGCACGCAGCCATTGTGCTTCAGTTTATCAAAAAGCACTGCCCAAATGCCCATATCACGTGGCTAGTTGATGCCCGTTTTGCAAGCCTTTTAAAAGACCATCCCCTAATCGACGAACTAGTCATTTTACCGCTTAAAGAGAGCTTTAAAAAGAGTTACAAGATCATAAAAACGCTTGGTAAATTTGACAAGATCATCGACCTGCAAGGACTTTTCAAATCAGCCGTCGTCGCAAAACTACTTGGCAAAGAAATTTATGGCTTTAGCAGAGAGAGCGTCAAAGAAAAGATCGCAGCCAGGCTTTATAGGCATAAATTTAAGATCGACTACAACGAAAATATCATAGTTAGAAACCTAAGCCTTGTTGGATACGCTCTAAATTTTACCTTTGACAGAGATGAAATTTTAAAAAAATCGCCCTGCTTTGAAATTTGCAAAAAATTTAAAAATGAAAGTGGCAAAAAACGCATATTAATCGCTGCATTTGCAAGCGAAGAGAGTAAAATTTATGACAAATTTAAAGATGTGATCAGACTGCTTGAAGGTTGCGAAATTTACCTTTGCTACGGGAGTGAGAGCGAAAAAGCAAGGGCTGAGGCGATCATTTCAGGCACCAAGGCAAAACTGCTTGAAAAGCTAAGCATAAAAGATATGATAGATTTTATCGCAAGCTGCGATCTAGTAATCGGCAACGATAGCGGTCTAACGCACCTTGCATGGGCTGTAAATAGGCCTTCTATCACGCTTTTTGGTAACCGACCAAGCCACCGCAATGCCTACGTCACGGACAAAAACTTAGTTGTTGATATGGGTAAGCAAATAGATGCTAGAAGTATCGATAAAAACGACTTTTGCATAAGAGAAATTTACCCTGAAACGGTTGCAAATTTCGCAAAAAGGCTGCTAAATGGATAGGCTCTATCTAGCTGGCTTTTATACCTTGAAATTTCTTATATTTATATTGCCAAGCTCGCTTCAAAAGATGCTTGCTAAATTTTTGGCATTTGCCTTTATGAAGCTTAAAAAAAAGCGCTTTCATGTCGTTATGACAAATTTAAACCTTGCATTTGGCGAGACAAAAAGCAAAGAAGAGAAGCTAGAAATCGCCAAAAAATGCTACTACAACTTTGCAAAATATCTTGGTATAAATTTCATCCTCAATCAAAACACGACAAAGCAAAAGATACTTGAGCAAGTTGTTTTTAAAAATGAGCACTTTTTGCTTGATGCGATGAAATCTGGCAGGCCTATCATCGTCACAACGGCGCACTTTGGGCAGTGGGAGATATTTCCTCTAGCTGTTGCAGCGCATTTTGGGCCATCTTCAGTGCTTGGCAGAAAGCTTGATAGCAGCGTCATGGATAAAATTTTAAGGGCAAACAGAGCGCAGTTTGACGTGGAGCTAATCGACAAAGATGGCGGCGCAAAAGATATCTTAAAAGCACTGAAAGCTAGGCGAATAGTAGGAATTTTAGTCGATCAAAATACCGCACCAAAAGATGGCATAAAGGTGAAATTTTTTGGCAAAGATGTGCTTCATACGCCAGCGGCAAGCGTGCTAGCGCAAAAGACAAATGCCCTTATCATAAACGCATTTATCTACCAAAAAGGTGAAAATCTAAATGAAATTTGCTTTGAGCAGCCAATAGATATAAGCACGTTTGACAAAGAAGATGCTGTGCAAAAAGTGACGCAGATGCAGTGCAGTGCGTGCGAAGAGATGGTTAAAGCAAGGCCAGAAGAGTACTTTTGGTTTCACCAAAGGTTTAAGAGATTTTACGAAAATGAGTACAAATGCTAAGCGTTGTCATTTTGACTTTTAACAGCGAAAAATACCTAAAAGAGGTGCTAGAGAGCGCTAAATTTGCTGATGAGATCATCGTGGTTGATAGCGGTTCAAAAGATAACACAAGGCAAATTTGTGATGGCTTTGGCAATGTGAAATTTCACGAGCAAGCTTGGCTTGGATTTGGCGCGCAAAAGCAAAAGGGCGTGGATCTAGCTAAAAACGAGTGGGTCTTTGTGCTTGATAGCGACGAGGTGATCACAAGTGAGCTTAAAAACGAGATCATTAGCACGCTAAAAGAGCCTAAATTTATGGCTTATAACGTTGCTAGGCTAAATTTTTTCTTTGGCAAAGCGATAAAAAACATGGGGCTATATCCAGACTACACGGTGAGGCTTTTTAATAAAAATTTTGCCAAATTTGATGGCAGAGCTGTGCATGAAAAGGTTGTTTTAAATGACGGCTCACAAAGGCTTGGAGCGCTTAAAAATCACTTCTTGCACTACGCGTATGAGAGCATCGAGCAGTTTATCACCAAGCAAAATCGCTACTCGAGCATGGGCGCAAAAAGAAATTTACTAAAGGCACTTACAAGCCCAGCTTGGACATTTTTTAAGCTTTACGTGCTAAAAGGCGGCTTTAAAGAGGGCTTTACGGGCTACGTTATCGCTAGACTTTACGCCCAGTACACATTTTGGAAATATATAAAATGAAAATACTTGTGATTAAATTTAGAAACATCGGCGACGTGCTTTTGACAACGCCGCTCATTGAAAATTTGCACCACTACTATCCAGATGCGACCATCGACTTTGCCCTAAACAAAGGCACAGAAGCGATGGTAGAAGGCAATCCTTACATAAACAAAATCCACATTTATGATAGGCAAAGTGCAAATTCTGGCTTTTTTAAAAAGCTAATGACCGAACTAAAATTTATAAGAGCGATCAAAAAAGAGAAGTACGATATGGCGGTGCAAACGACCACTGGAGACCGCGGCGTCATTATCTCAAAATACGCTAAGATCAAAAAGATAGTTGGCTTTTTAGGTAAGCACAAGGCGATAAACAAGCTTTTAAGCGTAAAGGCAAAATACTACGAAAATTTTTCTCACACAGTTGATCTAAATTTAAACGCACTAAGGGCTTTAGGTTTTGAGCCTGTAAGTAAAAAAGTGAGCGTCTTTTCAGATGAGAGCGTGGAGCATCTAAATTTACCAAAACGCTTTGTGCACGTGCATCTAACAAGCCGCTGGATGTTTAAATGCGCAAATGATGAGAGCATGGCAGAGCTCATAGACTACTGCGAAAATGAGCTAAATGTAAAGGTCGTGCTAACAAGCGATAACAAAGAAAATGAGCTAAATAAGCTTGCAAATGTGCTAAAAATTTGCAAAAGCGAGCCTATAAATTTAGGTGGCAAGCTAAGCCTAAAACAAACGATAACCCTCTCAAAGCGCTCAAGTCTATTTATCGGCGTCGATACTGCTATCATGCATATAGCCGCAGCAAATGACGTGCCAGTGATCGCCTTTTTTGGTCCTAGTGGAGCTTTTGAATGGGGACCTTGGGATAATAGCTTGATGCAAAATGGCTACACGGCGCAAAATGGCATCCAAAGCATGGGCAAGCATATCGTATATCAAAAAGATTGGGACTTTGTGCCTTGCGACAAAGAGGGCATAAAAGAGCATGGCGTCGAGAATACTTTAATGGACTTTAGCGATGAGATGTCAGAGATAAAAGAAAAGATAAAACAAATTTTAAAAGGAGAAAAATAAAGCTTCCTATTAAGCCCTCTCGTAATTTGCAACTAAAAATCGCTTTTATATAAAGTTAGCTATGTTACGCATTTTTATTGCGATCAAAATGATATAAACTCTGTCCTAAACTTATTAAATGCTTATGCTAAATATGATCCGGAATTGCTGGATATTATGGAATTTGTCATAATAGATGACGGTTCGCCATTAAAATATGAAATACCAGATTTCAATCTAAATTTACGCTGGATAAAAATCAATGAAGACATAAAATGGAACCAAAGTGGAGCAAGAAATTTAGGAGTTCTAAGCGCAAAAAGTGATAAATTAATAATCACAGACTTAGATCATATCTTTTATGAAGACACATTAAAATTTATGGCAACCTATAATTTTAAAGAAAAAGAAATCTACAAATCTAGACGCACCCATATTCATAGAAATGGCTTTATATCAGGTAACTATCCATCTCATGGAAACGTCTTTGCAATGAGCCGAGGTAATTTTTTAAAATATTTTGGCTATGATGAAGAATTTGCTGGAAACTACGGCTATGAAGATAACTTTTGTGCTCAATATTTTGATGCGCTTGGTTTTAAGAGAAAATATATTACAAAGAGAAAATATTTTTACAGGGAAAGAGACGATAACGATGTTAACCATAAAAGCTCATATCACTCATTAAACAGAGATGATTCACAAAATAAAATAATTTATGAAAAGAAAAAAGAAAAAATGAAGAAGTATGGTGCAATGGTAGCACATTCAAGAATGTTTCTAAATTTTACTTGGCATGTTTTAAGCGAACAGTTTAGAAAAAATATCCCAGAAAACACTATAAAAAAGAAATTTTGGCTTTTGAATTGGAGATGATAAATTTACGATAAGATTCACTGATATTTTAAATAATAAAAAAGAATTGCTATATTTTGAGATCAAAAAAGTTCTTTATCTTTTTTGATCTCACTAATTAATTGAAAAATTTAATAATGTTTTATTAGTTTTAACTCCTAAGAAAAGCATATATCGAGCCCAAAAAGTCATTTTGGTAGATGAACATAGTCTTTTTAAGCCATTTTTCATCGCGCTTTGTCACTATGCGTTTTATATCCTCTAAATTACCATCGGCCTTATTTATGCCACGTTTTGTAGTGAAAAATGCCTTGTAGCCATGCTTTTTAGCAGCATTTAGATACTCGTCATTATATTTGCCTCTTGGCCAGCAAAGTGCGTCGTCCTCAAAACCAAAGTTTTTCTTCATAAACTCACGGCAAAGACCAAATTCCTCATCCAAGCTAAGCTGTCCAAAATATCCATCAAAATGTCCGTGCGTATGCGAATTAAAATAAAAGCAGTCCTTCATCTTCTCGATCTGTTCTAAATTTAAGATCACATCTTGCGGCCTACTTGGAGCTACGTTTTTACACTCACTATGATTGCCATTTAGGAAAGTTCCACGACTTATCTCATGGGCCTTTTGCGCTGCTTCTATCCAGCCAGTAACTATAAACATATTTGCTTTTAGTCCAAATTCTTTCACGATAGGATAGGCATAGATGTAGTTGTCCATCCAGCCATCATCAAATGTTATACAAACGCTCTTTTTAGGCACCTCAAGCTCGCCTTTTTTATATGCGATAAATTCATTTATACTTAAAGTTTTATAGCCATTTTCGGCTAGAAATTTCATATGCGATCTAAACTCATCCACGCTACTAGCGATAAAACCGCTCTTTTCAAGCACGTGGTGATACATCAAAACTGATACGCTCATTTTTACCTTTTTATAAAGTTTTATTTTTTTAATTTTGTATTCTAACAACCTATTTATTAAAAACTATGTAAAATATGCCTTAAATCAAACTAAAGGAATTTGTTTTGTTTTACCTTTTACAATACATACTTTTTTATCCCATATTTAAATTTATAAGTTTTTTTAGAAAACCATCTGATAAAATTTTAATCATACAAACTGCCAAGATCGGCGACTATGCAAATTCGACTGTTATTTTTGAGCCTTTGGCTAAATTTGATATATTGCTTGATGAGATAAATGTTGCTTTTGCCAAACATGACAATAGGATTGATAAAATTTTTATAATAAATGATATAAAAAAGAAAAAAACTTCCAAGCTAAGACTGGCATTTGCACTTTTTAAACAAAACTATAAAGATGTTTATGTCCTTATGCCAAATAGTCTAAATCTTTTCTTGGCACGTTGCACTTTATCCAAAAACATAGTAACTATCAAACATTACGCTACTTCTAGTAGCTTTAAACTATTAGCTTTTGGTATGAAAAAAATTTCACATACATTAAATGACTTAACACTATCAACATATCTAAAGATGATAAACGTCAATGAGTTAAAATTTGAAAAACAACTGCAAAAACCACTGTTTGTGCCATCAGAAAATATTATCAAAAGCGATAAATTTAAGGTAGGTATAAGTCTTAGTGCTGGCAATAAAATGAAAACGCCACCTAATCAAACTTGGAAGAAGATCTTAAAAATTTTCTCTAAATTTGACTGTGAAATTTATGTTTTTGGTGTTGGAGATGAGGCTAAACTGCTGGAAAAACTAATTTTAGAAAGTAGTGAAAGAAATAGTTTTGAGGGATTAAAATTTATATCAATGATAGATAAGATCAAACTTGAAGAACTTCCGTTTTACCTATCACAGATGCAGTTATACATAAGCTCTGATACTGGAAACTACTATGTGGCTGATAGTGTGCGCACTCCAACGATATGTTTAATGGGGCCATGCTTTGCAAGTGAGCAGAGGGGAGTATTTGATTCGCTTATTATAAATTCCGCTTTAGCCCCGATTAGTTCAGTATTTAAGACGATCAGGAATATAGATGCGAGTTCCTTTTTTGAGCTCAGCAAAGATGATCTAGAAAAGATTGAACGATTTGTCAAAGATCACTATATATCGCATCAACACTGCGAATATAATTATCCAAACTAAAAGTATCAATGACTGCACTATCTGGCGCTTTTGAGCTTGGTTTAGCTAAATTTTCAAGACATTTTAAAAGCGACATTGGGTCTCTTTGGACTATGAAAAAATCTTCTTTTTTTGATGATATATTATAAATTTCTCTTATAACTGGTATATTTGAGTAAATAATGCCAAGGCCACAACTAAGTCCTTCTATGATAACCCTTGGCAATCCTTCATCGCTTGAAAAGCCTAGTACGTAGTCACAATTTTTATAAATTTCTCCCATTTGTTGCACAAATCCCAAATATTGTGCTTTACCAGATTTTATTAGCATATCAAATTTCTCTTTTGCACCAGGTGTCAGCTCTCCACTGCCTGCAAAATAAACATCAACATCATCTCTTTTTAAAAGAGTTAGCGCATCAAAGACCAGCTCATGTCCTTTGAGTGTTAGAAAATTTGCAGGCATTATTATATTGATCTTATTTTTATCAAATTTTATATTGTCTATAACTGTTGTCTCCTTATTAACTATCACTGGATTATATATGATGTTTTTTTGTATGTCTATCTGCTTGGCATAAAATTCATAAGTTGAGTTTGAAACGCAAATAGGTATAAATTTTTGTTTATTTAAAATTTTAAGCTTAAACGGCTCTATGAGAGAATTTTTTCGTAAATGCTGTATAACTTTAATACCTAAAACATTTGCAGCTTCGATATAGGCAAGATTTGTTGAAAAGTGATTATTTAGATGAATTATGTCTGGTTTTTCATTTGAAAGCATAGCGATGGCATATTTGTAATCCTTTTGGTAAAGATATTTAGCTAAAATTTCTTTGCTAAATATACGCAACAGCTCTTTTATTATTTTTGCTGGCTGCCTCTTTGGCGTAAATTTTATAAAGTTCACGCCAAGATTATTGATTATTTCAGATATATTTTGCTCACCAACTTTATAGTCATTTTCAAAAAAAACGCTAAATTGATATTTCTTGTATTTTTCTAGACCTTCTAAGAGATATATAAAGCTCTTTGTTCCGCCACCATATTCATGTCCAGTATCCACAAACAAAATTTTTTTCAAATCATTTCCTTGAGCATATCATAAACCTCTTTTTCATCAATTTGCAACATACATTTTTGAAATTTACACTTTTTGCCTACGCATGGAGAGCAAGTGCGTGGTTTTTTAATAAATTTATGAATATCTATATCAAAATCTGGATTTGAATTTATAGGTGATGCCACCGCAAAAAGACCAATAGTTGGAGTTTTTAGGGCTGCTGCGACATGCAAAGGACCAGTATCTGGCGTAATTAGTATATTTAGCCTTGAAATTAGTGCGGCTGCTTCTCTGATATTAAATTTACCAGCAAAGTTTAAAAGACGAGGATCATTTATCCTTTCTTCTAGCTGCTTAGTCATGGCACGCTCAGCAGGACTTCCTGTTAAGACTATGATAGCATTTCTATCTTGTAAAACAAGCTTTGCAAGTTTTTCCCATTTATCTATAAACCACTGCCTAGAAATAGTGCTAGCACCCATTTGAAAACCGATAATTTTACGGCTCTCATAGCCTTTTAGCACCTCATCAACATTAGTGAAATCACTTGCCTCAAGGTATAAATTTAGACGCGTATCACGACTTTGAATACCTATAAATTTAAGCTGCTCTAGACGGTTTAATACCACATATCTATCATCTCCGTATGGCTCTGGAGCATTTGAGTGAAATGGGCTAAATTTATTATTTAAATTTGGCAGTTTAAATAGATATTTTGCCCCACTAAGAACAGCTAGTGGAGTAGCTTGCGGTTCATTTGAGTGCAAAATAAAAACTATATCTAGTGATAGTTTTTTTAATTTTTTTAAAATATCCAAAAACCCCCTTTTTTTACCATCATATAATAAAATTTCATCAATGTTTGGATCGGTTTTAAAAAGTAACGCAGTAGATGGATTTAGCAGTGCAACTACTTTTACATGCGGAAAATTTTGCTTAAACACACGAAAAACTGGCGTATTAAAAATAGTATCGCCCAGTGCTGTGTTACTAAAAAAACAAACGCTTTGAAAAGGCTCAGTTACTAATTGCGTCTTTTGTATTTTTTTAAAATTTAAAATTAGACGCATAAAGTTTTCAAAGAGTTTCATACATTTTTTCCGTTTGTCTAACCATTGTTTGGATTGAGAAATTCTCTACTATAAAATCTCTAGCATTTGTGCTAAATTTGAAACGAAGATTGGCATCTTCTATCAATGCTTTTAAGGCATTTTTTAGCGAGTTCTTATTATCACTTTCAAACAAAAGCCCTGTTTTATTTTCTTTTATTGCTTCGCCAATACCACCTACATCACTACCTATGCAAGGCACTGCGCAAGACTGAGCCTCAAGCAATGCTGTGCCAAGGGCTTCCATTTTTGATGGCAAAACGAATAGATCAAAGCTGCCTAAAAAATCGCTCACATCTGCTCTATTGCCAAGCATTAAAATATTTGGAGTTTTTATATTTTGTAAATTTTCATATTGTGGGCCATCGCCAACTACAACTAAAAAAGTATTTTGTAAATTTAGCTCACTAAAGGCTTCAAATAAAATTTTATGATTTTTAGCAGCTCTTAGCACTGCCACAATGCCCACTATAATGGAATTTGCTGACAAGCCTAGTTGATCTCTTATATCTTTTTTAAAATGTGGAGTAAATTTATCAGTATCAACTCCAGTGTAGATGGTTTCTATTAAGCGTTCTCGCACTCCTTGGGCTATAAGCTGAGTCTTAACGGCGTTTGAAACAGCAACGATCTTATCGTTTATGTTGTAACTAAATGGCGATCTAATTGGAGTTTGCAAATGCCTAGTGCGAACTACCTTTGCACCAGTTATTTTACTAACTATAGCACCTATAATTCCATCTTTACCAGAGTGAGTTGAGATGATTTTTATATCATTTTGCTTTACAAATTTGCAAATTTTTAAAATTTCAAGGATATTAAATGACCTTTTAAGGTTAAACTCGACAAATTCACACTCTATCTGCTTTTCAAGGCTTTTTGAGCCAGGGTTTAGCCCATAAAAAACTTTAAATTTGCTCTTGTCTAGTCCATTTATAACACGCTGTGTGCGGTGCTCCTGCCCACCAAATCCCAGAGAGCTTTCAAGCTCTAGTATATTTATCATCGTTTTTAGAGCCTTCTTTATAGTATATGCCAAGTGCCATACCTAGCGTAAGGTAGAAAAGTTTTGCTTCGCTACTTCCAAAAAAACTACCAAATAGCAAGCTTGCAATAAAACCAAGCCCACCAAAGAAAATCGTGTATCCAAATACCCTTAAAAGCGTATCATTATTTTTACTTACCTGAATGCTAGTTTTTAAATAACTTATCCAAATTCCAATAAATGCAAGAAGTCCAAATATACCAAGCGAAAAAAACATCCCTAAAAATTCATTATGGACTTGAGAATAATCAGAAAAAGGCACATCTTGCTCGCTATTTAATTTTCTAATAGTTTTTCCATATAAAAATCTACCATATCCAGTCGGCACAAATGGCTCATGCAGCCTATAAATAAGGACTGATTTCCACGAGGCTATTCTAGACGGAACTGACTCAGTTAGCCCCATTTCGGAGTATGCTACCATCTCTTTTGGAGATTTTTTCATAAGCTCAATATATTTTGGTATTAGTGTCAAATTATATCTATCTGGAGATATGTGATGAGAAATCTCATAAAAGCCAAAGATAAATATAGCAACTAACGCGCAAGATAATATTCTAATTTTATTTGATCGTATAAAAACAAAAAAAACAGCTACTAACACAAATATAACACCTATATAAGTAGCTCTTGTATTGTTTGAAATGATGCTAACTAGTGATATTACTAAAAAAAGAACCGCGAACGCTTTATTTTTTTTAAATGTTAAAAGAGAAATGGCACATCCAAAAGCATACACTGCCCAAATTCCAAACCTCTCACCACCACCATTATAGATATATCCATCTAATAACCCGCCAGTTCTATAACGAAAATCAAAGCCAACATTAGCCCATGTTATTATATTTATGACAGAATGCAGTAAAAGTGAAGAGAAAAATATATAAATATAAATTTTAATTTTGTCATATCCTAAATTCATAAAATAATAGAACAAAACGATCATAAATGCGACATTTTTTATAACACCCTTATTAACCTCTTTTAGTGTTTCATTTATATCTATGGTAAAAAAAAGTGATATATACGCTAATAAAGCTATGATAAAAAGTAGAGCTAGTGGAGCTTTTATTTTTAGTAAATCTTTCAAGCTCCATTTTTTATAATCTGTTGCAACAACTAAGAGAGTAAACAATGACATAGATATAGACTGTATAGAAGCTACTTTTGCCACTGGCAAAGAAAAGAGATAAATGGTAAAAAATATATATTTTAAATTTTCAAGCAAACTGTAATATTTTGTTAAAAATTTCATCATTTTTGATTTCCTCTGCTATTTTGTTTGGGCTTTGCAAGACTATGCACTCACCACTGCCGTAGATTGGCGCCCATCTTAAAGGATTTGTTTTTCCAAATAAAACGATCGTCTTTACACCAAGCGCTGGGGCTAAATGTGCTACACCTCCGTCAAGAGTAAGAACAAATTTGGCTGCCCAGATATAACTTGCTAGCTCATCTAAACTTTTTGTTCTAGCAAAAACAACATCTACCTTATGTGCTATGTCATTACCAAAGTTAGTCTCTTCTGCACTAATGGCAATATTTTTAAATCGTTGCTTTAGAAATTCTAAAATTTCTAAGATTTTACCTTCGCTTAAGCGATTTTGTTCTACTCGTGATGAGATATGAAAAAATACAAAGTCTTTAAATTTTTCATTTTTTTCACTTGGCACGTAAAGTGTTTTTTCATCTTTAAAATTTACCCCAAGTGGTGTCAAGCATTGACAACATAGCATGGCTTCATGTAAGGACTGATCAAAATTTAACCTATCTGTTATGAGATATCTATCTTCGTTTTGCTTGACTGCTCCTATTATCTTTTTAGCACGAGCCACTCTTGCAAAAATAGCGGCAGATGGCGAATAAGAGCTTCTAAAAATAACAACTACATCATAATTCTCACGCCAAATTTGAAATAAAATTTTACACTTTCCAAAAAAAGCTTTAACTTTCGCGGAAATGGATCTCACATGCTTTGGCTTTGTATATGTGTATATTTTGTTTAAAAAAGGGTTGTTTTTAACAACACAAGCATTTAGACTATTTACTACGATATCTATCTGAGCCTGAGCGTAGGCTTTGCGCAACGCTTCAATGGCTGGCGTAGTGCAAATTAAATCACCTATGTTGTCATTTCTTATAAGTAAAATTTTCAAAATGTTCCTTCATTAAAATGGCAAATTATATCTAAGATTATTTTAAAACAAGCCAATTTTTAGGTTAAGGCATTTTTTTGTATTATTAAACAATTTAATATTATTTAAAAATGTCTTTGGCGGAGTTATCGATGAAAAAAATAGTATTTTTAAGAACTAATCCAAACGCAGTTGGAGGTGCTGAAAGATACTTAAGAAGGCTTGTTAAGGCCCTAAATGAGCTTGGTATCCAAACAGAAATTCGCTCATATCTTGGAGATACCGGCATCTCTTCTTGGAAAAAAGCTCTAAATTTTAACCGTCAAGTAAAACGCCAAAAAAGAGAGGACGAGTTTTATTTTAGCCTAGAGCGAGTAAGCTGCGCCGATATCTACAGGGCAGGAGACGGCGTGCACAAGGTTTATAGGGCGACAAAAAGCTTTTGGTGGCTAAACCCTCTAAATTTCGTCTATCCATACTTAGAGAAAAGATGCTTTAAAAACTCCCAAAAGATCATCACTAACTCAAATTTCATAAAAGAGCAGATCATCGCGACTTACGGCATAGAGCCTGAAAAGATCACGACCATTTATAACGGCGTAAATTTGCCCCAAAGGGTGCAAAAAGCTGAGGCAAAGCTCGCACTTTGTGAGGAATTCGGACTTAAATTTGAGCTTGCAACCCTGCTTTTTGTGGGAAATGGCTTTAAAAGAAAGGGACTAAAAGAGTTTTTGCTCCTTGCTTCAAAGCTAAAAACGCCAGTAAATACGCTCATTGTCGGCAAAGACAAAAACATCTCAAGCTACAAACGCCTAGCTAAAAAACTTGGGCTAAACGCCTACTTTGTCGGCGAGCAAAAGAGCACAGCGAAATTTTACGAGGCGAGTGATATTTTTATCTTTCCAACGCACTATGAACCATTTTCAAATGTCGTGCTAGAGGCACTTAGCTTTAAAAACGTGGTCTTTACGACAGCTCAAAATGGCGCTAGCGAGATTTTAGAAGATAAATTTGTACTTCAAAGCCCAAATGATGAGAGCGCGCTGGAGTTTATAGATGAAATTCTCACAAACCACGAGCTTTTAGCGAGCCTGCAAGAGAAGGCCTACGAGCTTTCACTAAATTTTAGCATCGAAAAAAACGCCGCTCTTACGCTTGAAGTGATAAAAGACTCCTTAAAATGAGAGTTTTTATCGAGCTTCCAACCTGGCTTGGTGATAGCGTGATGGCAAGCGCTGCGATTGAGAATTTAGTGCAAAATGAGAAGAATTTACAAATCGTATTTTTTGGCTCATTTGTAGCCTGTGAGCTTTACAAAAGTCATCCAAACTGCGAAAAAGTGGTCGTTGATGAGAGCAAAAAAGCTAAATTTAGACTTTTATCACTTGCTAAAAGCGCAAAAAGTCTTGGTAAATTTGATCTAGCGCTTAGTTTTAGAAGCTCGTTTGCTAGCAAATTTTTGCTATTTTTTATAGACGCTAAACAAAAAGCCATATTTAAAAAGAGTAAGACCGTCCTTCATCAGGTGCTAAAATATGCAAATTTTGTAAAAAATGCCCTTGGCTTGGGCGAAATTTCTACTCAGTTAAAGCTACATTTTACACCTCAAATTTCAAGCAAAAAAACACTAGCTCTAAATCCAGGTGCTAGCTACGGAAGTGCGAAAAGATGGTACCCAGAGTACTTTGCGCAGGTGGCACTAAATTTCAAAGATGAGTTTGATATCGTTATCTTTGGTGGCAAAGGCGAGCAAGAAATTTGTGAAAAAATAGAGCAAATTTTAAAAGAAAATGGCGTAGCTTGCCAAAATTTAACTGGCAAAACCAGCATCAAAGAGCTTTGTGCGCACATAGCTGGGCTTAGTAAAAATGGCATTTTCGTCACAAATGATAGCGGTCCTATGCACGTAGCTGCCGCCTTTCATGTGCCAACGATCGCTCTTTTTGGACCGACAAAATTTAGCGAGACCTCGCCCTGGGGAAACGAATTTGCAAAGATAGTGCATCTAAATTTAGCTTGCATGCCCTGTATGAAGCGAGTTTGCCCGCTGAAAACGCATGCTTGCATGAAAGATCTAAAGCCACAAATGGTGATAGATGAGATAAATTTACTAAGAAAAGAGAGTGGAATTTAGGCAAAAAATAAAACGAGGCAGTCACCTGCCCCGCTAGTTAGCATTAAGCCGACTTTTCTTTGAGATACTTGTTTATAAGAGTTGTGATCTCTTCGCCGTGTGGAAACCTTGACTCATCGTTTCCGATGCGATCCTTTTTAGAAAAGATAACGTTTCCATCAACCTCGACGATGAAATTTCCACCATCTCCTACAACCAACTCGACTCTTGCATCACTAAAGTTCGCTTTTATTTCATCTTCTACACGAGAAGCTACCGGACGATAGTTTCAAGAGTTGCAGTAAATAATTTTTACTTGCATGCTCTGTCCTTTCTTGTGAAATAAGCTTTGATTATATAAAATTTATCCTAACGAACAGATAACATGAGAAAGGACGATTTTATGAAAAAGGTAGCCGTAATCCTAGCTGATGGTTTTGAGGAGATCGAGGCGCTAACCTCCGTCGATGTTTTACGCAGAGCAGGCGCGATAGCATCTATCGCTAGCTTAAAAGACGCGCAGATCAGGGGTGCTCACAATATAAATGTAAAAGCTGATGTTACACTTCGTGAGGTGGAGGAGCTAGGTTATGACGCGATTGTGCTTCCAGGAGGTCTGCCTGGCGCAGAAAATCTCGCAAATGACGCCAAACTAAGAGAAATTTTGCAAAAATTTGATAAAGAGGGTAAGCTAATTTGTGCCATTTGTGCCGCTCCTATGGTGCTTGAGCGAGCTCGTGTGCTTAAAGAGCATTTTGTTTGCTATCCTGGCTTTGAAGAAAATGTAAGAAGCGACAAAAGAGGCTACGTGAGCGATAAAAACGTGCTAAAAGATCAAAACATCATCACTGGCAAGGGACCAGCTTTTTCTATGGAATTTGCGCTTTTTATAGTGAAAAATTTGCTTGGCGAAGAGGTCTATCTTAAAGTAAAAAATGATTTACTTTATAAATAGTTTATAAAAAAATTGTAATTTTTTATTTAATTATTCTACTTAAACTTAAGGATAAATTTTGTTTAGTGATAGATATTATAATGCCGTATTGTTGCGATTTGTTGCATTTAAGGATATTTTTTAAAAATTTGTAATATTTTTCTTGGTTTTTACATCTTTTTGACGGAAATAAGCTATTATTTCTCTAATCGATCAGATCGATAATTTTTTTAAGGAATAATCCTGTGAACATTTATGTAGGAAATTTGTCGTATAGAACGACAGAGGCAGAGTTGAAGGAAGCTTTTGCACAATTTGGTGAAGTAAGGCGCGCAAAAATCGTAAAAGATAGAGAGACAGACCGCTCAAAGGGCTTTGGCTTTGTTGAAATGGACGACGCGAACGAGGGCCAAAAGGCGATCGACGCACTAAATGAAAAAGAACTTGGCGGACGCACTTTAAGAGTAAATGAGGCTAGACCAAGGGATTAATGACTATTTGCCACCATCTGGTGGCATAGTCTCTCGCATAGCTCCGACGCCAAGTGGCTACCTACACGCTGGCAACGCCTACAATTTCATCTTGACTTATCTTCTGACGCGCTCACTGGGCGGCGTTTTGCACTTAAGGATTGATGATTATGACCTTGGCAGATACCGGCGCGAATTTGTTCAAAATATCTTTGATGTCTTAGAATTTCTGGGACTTTGCTATGACAAAGGTGCTAAAAGTGTAGACGACTTTGAGCAAAATTTTAGCTTCAAAACAAGAGCCAAAAGATATAAAAATGCACTTGAAAAGCTAGATGAAATTTACATTTGTGAGTGCACAAGAGCTACCAAAGATGCCTATGAAAACGGCATTTACACTAAAATTTGCAAAGATAAAAAGCTAAATTTTATAAAAGATAAAACCGCTATCAGACTAAGTGTGGATGAAAACGACGAGCTTGGTAGGCAAGTGGCAGCGCAGATGGGTGATTTTGTCATTTATAAAAAGGATTTTACCCCAGCTTACAACTTCGCAAGCGTCATAGACGATGAGGATATGGGGGTAAATTTGGTCGTTAGAGGCGAGGACTTGCTGCCTTGCACGCTAGCTCAGAGATACCTTGCAAAAAGGCTAAATTTTGGCTTTTTAAATGCTAAATTTATCCACCACAAGCTACTTTTAGACGGAGCCAAAAAGCTTTCTAAAAGCTCCAAGTCGCCGCCTATTGATCTAAGCCAAAATCCTCAAATTTATTACAAAATGTTAGCAAGTGATCTAGGACTAAATTTAAGCTCAGCAGATAAAATTTCAAACTTGCTTTATGAATTTAGGCTTAAAAATATGGCTGAATTATTGCTAAATCGCACCTGAAATATTTACGAGCCTATTAAGATCATCAAATTTAAAGCTAAGTTCATCTTTAAACTTAGCTACGATCTCATCTTTGTTTTCGCTAAATTTTATCTCGCTGCCCAGCAAAAGTCCTTTTATAAAAAGCTTGTGGTCTAGCTCATAGGCACTTATACACTCATTTACTACGCTCACTACTTCGTTTGCTAAAACTGGCTCTTTAAAAATGGCCTCCGCCATAAATGCCACGTATGCAGCACCTCCGTCGTAATCGATCTTATAGTAGCTTAGCTCCTCGCCAAGTGCCACGCAAGCAACCATGCTAATTGTGTGACCATTTACATTTTCATCTAGCTCAAACTGCGCCGTGCTAAACGCTTCAAGCCCAAATTTCTCCCCAAACTCACGCGCCCTATTTGCAAGAGCAAGCAAGCGCTCATCAAAGCCATTTACATTTTCATATCCCCAAAGCCAAGTGTTTGACGAAAAGCTCTCAGAGCCGATAAACTGCATATCAAACTCCTGCTTGTCAAAGTAAATTTTGCCACTTTCAAAGTCAGCCTGCCACTTGCTAGCCTCAACCACTTGCTTAAATAATCTCTTTTGAAGCAGCATCGCTCTACCAAGGCAAGCGCTAAAAAGCTCATTCCAGCTAGACTTATCCACACCAAGCTCATCTAAAAAATGGCCCTTTTTTCTAAAAATATCAAACATCTCTTGTCCTTAAATTTACGCCGAAGCCGCAAGCTTTTCTATCTCTTCGCCCACATCATCACTTACGATAAACTCAGTCTTATAGATGAAAATTTCGCCAGTTGCTTCATTTTTTATCTTCAAAATTAGCCGTTTTTGATTATTTGGAGCATTTTTGCTAAAAACTAGCGAGTAAATTTGCTCCAGCTTTTGCCTGCTAAGCTCGCTCAGCATCAAAAGCACCTCTAGTTCGGCATACTCTCTTGCTTTTTGAGGGGCGCTCGCTTCTTCATTTTTGCTAAATTTAGAGTTTTGCTTTAGTTTTCTAGTCTTAAAGTCTAAATTTTGCGCATCTTCTAGGCTATAGACCTCGTTTAAATTTGTCCTTACAAACTGATCGTCGCGCGAGATATTTATCCTAAATGCATAAGGCAGATCGCGCTTTGCCTCGTCTTTTACGATATCTTCGATGTTGCCAAGCTCCCTTTCAAAGACTGCGATCTCGATGTTACCGTGAAAATCAAGCACATTTATAGTGCCCATTTTTTTGCCGCTTTTTGTGATCCTCGTGCTAAAGTCCTCGATCTTGCCGACCACCAAAATTTCAGCGCTTTGTGGCAAGGTCTCAAACTCCGAGCTTAGCGTGTATTTGATCTTATTTATCTCATCTTTATAGTCATCAAGCGGGTGACCTGAGAGGTAGATACCAACGCTCTCTTGCTCAAATTTCAAGATCTGCTTGATGTCAAATTCATCATTTATAGTGACGAAATTTATCTTCACATCATTCATGCTATCATCTTCGCCAAAGAGGCTCTCAGCCGCATTTTTACGTATCTGGGATGCATTTTTGCAAGCTTCTACGATATTTTCTACATTTTGCAAAAGCATCTTGCGGCTAAAGCCAAACTCATCGAAGCAGCCAGCTTTTATTAGGCTTTCAAAGACCTTTTTATTGACCTTAAATGGATCGATCCTTGAGACAAAGTCATCCATGCTCTTAAACTCGCCCTTTGCGTCGCGCTCAGCGATGATGTTCTCAATTGCCGCTCCACCAACGCCTTTAATCGCTCCAAGCCCAAAGATAATGCCATCGTGCTCGCCATTTTTAACGACGCTAAATTCTTTGGTTGATTTGTTGATAGATGGCGGCAAAGTATCGATGTTTATGCGTTTTATCTCATCGATGTAGCGAACGATCTTATCGACGTTGCTCTCCTCGCTTGTTAGAAGTGCCGCCATAAATTCAGCCGGATAGTAAGCCTTCAAATAAGCAGTCTGAAATGTAACATAAGCGTAGGCTGCCGAGTGAGACTTGTTAAAGCCGTACCCTGCAAATTTAACGATCAACTCGAAAAGATCGTCCGCCTTTTGGCCGTCTAGCCCCTTGGCCTCAGCGCCTTTTACAAACTCGCCCTTTAGCTTATCCATCTCCTCTTTGATCTTTTTACCCATCGCACGGCGCACAAGGTCCGCACCGCCTAAGCTAAAGCCGCCTATGGCCTGCACGATCTGCATGACTTGCTCTTGATAGACGATGACACCGTATGTTGGCGCAAGGATCGGCTCAAGCTCCTTAAATGCGTATGTTATATCCGCCTCGCCATGTTTTCTTTTGACGAAGTCATCAAGCATGCCACTCTCCATCGGTCCTGGGCGGTAGAGTGCTAGCATCGCGACGATATCCTCAAAGCAGTCTGGGCGCAGGCTAGTTCCTAGCTTTCTCATGCCCTCGCCCTCTATCTGAAAGATGCCGATGGCTTGGCCACTTTGTATCATTTTATAAACGCCAGAGTCGTTTTTATCGACCTGCTCCCAGATGATGTCCTTGCCAGTGCGCAGTTTAACGAGCTTTATCGCATTATCGATAACCGTTAGCGTCTTAAGGCCAAGAAAGTCAAATTTTATTAAATCAACGTCTTCTAGGTATTTGAGGCTATACTGCGTCACAAAGCGATCTTCTGGGCTGTTTGGTTGGCGAAATAGCGGGGTTTTGTTCCAAAGCTCTTCGTTTGAGATGACAACACCCGCTGCGTGCTGGCCGGCGTTTCTATTTAGCCCCTCAAGGTCAAGGGCAAATTTCCAAATTTTAGCCGCCTTTGGGTTTTGGCTTATTAGCTCAGCTATCTTTGGCTCTTTATCATAAGCATCTTTTAGCGTGATGTTAAGCTCATCAGGGATAAGTTTTGCCATCGCATCAGCCTCCGCATAAGGCATATCGCAGACTCTAGCGACATCTCTAATGACACCTTTTGCGAGCAATTTACCAAATGTAATAACGCCAGCAACGTTAAATTTACCGTATTTTTGCGTGACGTAGTCGATGATCTCGCCACGTCTGCTTTGGCAAAAATCCACGTCGATATCTGGCATACTAACGCGCTCTGGGTTTAGAAATCTCTCAAAAAGCAGGTTGTATGGGATAGGATCAAGGTCGGTGATCTTTAGCGAGTAAGCGACCAAGCTACCAGCTGCGGAGCCACGGCCTGGACCAACTGGCACGCCTCTGCGCTTGGCTTCATTAATGAAGTCCCAAACGATCATCATATATCCTGGGAAATTCATCTTATTGATGATGCCGATCTCTATCTCAAGGCGCTTTCTATACTCTTCGTGTAAATTTTCTGGGACAAATTTCAGCCTCTCTTCAAGACCCTTTCTACACTCATGCTCGAAAAATACAGCATCATTTTTGAAGCTATATCTGTTTTCTGGCTCTGGGAGTGTCAAATTTCTCTCCTTAGCGCACTCAAGAGTAAATTTAAAATTTGGCGGAGTTGGGTTGCCAAGCTTGATCTCAAGGTTGCACTTATCCACGATCTCTTGGGTATTTTCTATCACTTCAGGGATGTCTAAAAATAGCTCGTTCATCTGCTCTTTGCTTTTAACAAAAAACTCATGGACGCTGTGGCGAAGGCGGTTTGGATCATCTAAGGTTTTGTTCATCGCGATGCACATGAAAACCTCGTGCGCAGCGGCTCTTTCTTTAAAAGTGTAGTGGGTGTCGTTTGTGGCGATGACCTTGATGCCAGTCTCTTTTGCGATACGCAAAATGTCATCGTCTATGCGCCTTTGATCGCCGATGCCGTGGCGCATGATCTCAAGGTAAAAGTCATCTCCAAAAATTTCTTTATACTCAAGCGCGACCTCTTTTGCCCGCTCGTAGCCTTTAGCGCCAAATTTAACGTTACGCTCGCTTAAATTTAGATGCCAGCTCACCTCGCCCTGCAAGCAAGCAGAGCTGCAAACTAGGCCCTCGCTATGCTCTTTTAGGATTTTTTTATTGATACGAGGATAGTAGTAAAAGCCCTCGATATAGCTCATGGAGCTAAGATACATCAAATTTTTATAGCCAGTCTCGTTCTTGGCGATTAGGATGAGGTGAAAGCGCTGTTTGGTGCTCTTGTCGTCAAGCTGCTCACCGTTATGCACATAAGCTTCGATGCCAATTAGCGGTTTTATCCCATTTTTTTTCATCTTTTTGTAAAAATCAATCGCGCCAAACATGTTGCCGTGATCCGTGATCGCTGCTGCCGTGTCACCTCTGTCATGGAGCGTATGAGCTAGCTCTTCTATCTTGTTTGCTCCGTCTAGTAGGGAGTATTCGGTGTGTAAATGTAGGTGTGTAAAGCCAGAATTTTCACTCATTTTTTATCCTTTTTAATGAGCGGATTTTACAAAATTTTGGCTAATAAGGCGCTTGATGAAAGCTTAATGGGAGCTTTAAAATTTGCAAAAACAGCTTGATCAAATTTTCAAATTTATTTGTCTAAAAAAGTTTTCTCAAATTTTAAAATTTATGAACGAGCATATCACGCTTCTAAATTTAGTGGCGAATGACTATGAGCCCTAAATTTAGTAAGTTGCTAATGCGAGTGAGTAAGATTTTAAAATTTGCTTTGTTAAGTCAGGTACGTGTCATGCGAATTTTAAAATTTCATGAACGAGTAATTTCGGCTCTAAAATTTGAGCTAAGCTGTAAGCGAAGCCAAATTTTAGTAGTCAATTCTTGCGAGCGAATGAAAGTTTAAAATTTGAAAAAAATATAAAAATTCATTTGCGATACTTTTATTCAAAAGGGAGACAAGGGGACTTAAATTACGGTCTGCTTGCAGTTGCGAGCTTACGAAGCAAAGCCGTCCCCTTATCCACCTTTTTAAATCCACCAATCCCCCTCGCACGTTCAAAGTGCATGCTCCAGCGCTTCGCACTGCATGCGTTCTATTCAAAAAAAGCCTCCATCAAATTTTAAAATTTATGAGCGAGTATATCACGCTTCTAAATTTAGTGGTGAGTTTTACGAGACCTAAATTTAGTAAGTTGCTAAGGCGAGTGAGTAAAGTTTTAAAATTTGCAAAGCAAAAAAATTAGATCGCGGACTAAGCCGCAATCCATTATAGATAAACTGGGATATTTGTATGTTCTAAGAAAAATCTTGATGTTCCGCCAAGGACCATCTCCATTAGTCCGTTTTCGCCGTATCTGCTAGCTACGATAAGGTCTGCGTTTCTATCATTTGCAGCTTTTAAAAGTGCCTCGCCAGGTATCGTTGTAGTTGCTATAACTTCAAAACTAGCACTGATATTATGAACCTTAAAGTACTCTTCAAGTTTTTTAAGATTTAGCTCGGCGTTATCGCCAAGGCTTGCTTTTGAAGTGATACATTGAACCTTTTTAGCGCTCTTTAAAAGATCGATCGCGCCAGTTAGGGCTCTTGAGCTTTGAGTTGTTCCTGTCCAGCTTACAAGGATATTATCAGCCTTAAAATCACGCATCTTTCTTGGGATAACGATCGCATTTTTGCCACTTTTTAAAACAGCTGACTCAAATGTACCAGTGATCTTGCCGTCAAGTGGCACTGCAGCTACGACTAGATCGCAAAATTTACTCTCTTGCTCGACTATGGCGCTTCTTTTTCCATTATGGATCGTGAAATTTGCAGTGCAGACATCTTCGATGACCTCGTCGCTCACCTTTATGCCTAGCTCTGCGCAAATTTTATTAAAAAGCTTTTCGTTCTCTTCGTGCTCAACCGCAAGCTCAGACTTGGCTGATTTTAAAAATTCCTCAAAAAGCACTCCACCACGAAGCGTCATTTTCATATTATAAACCACGCTTGGATCTAGTTGGCAAGTGAGGATCTCCATGTGAGCTTTAAACCATTGTGCAACCTTTAAAGCACCGTAAATTCTTGGCTCGATATCGTCCCCTGCTCCTATTGGAAAAAGCAACTTTTTGTATTTCATCATCTATCCTTTAAAAATTTATTCAACCAAAGAGAGCGAAATTTTATTTCCTTTTTGCTCGCTCACACACACTTTTACCTGATCGCCTACGTTTAATGGGCTCTTTATCTTTGAGATATGAAGCAGACCATCAACACCGTCTTTTAGCTCGATAAATACTCCAAAATCAACCACGCTTTTTACGCTTCCTGTAAATTCATCGCCTATGTTAAATGTCGGTTTTACGCGGTCTTTGTCGTGTTTAAACGGCTTTTTGCCAAATGAGCGAGAGTTCTCTTTTGAAGTGATAGAGATGATGTAGTCTTTTGCTGCATCGACGTTTTTCTTAGCGCCGCCTGCGATTTTGACCTCGCCTTTTTCTCTATCAAGGTCGATCGAAACTTCAAATTTCTCGATGATCTCTTTTATAGTCTTGCCAGCTTGACCGATGATATCTACGATCTTGCTTGGATCAACGTTAAATAGCTCAAGTTTTGGAAGTACATCTTCGTTTATCTCTATATTTTTATCAGCCTGTGTCATTAGAGCAAGGATGTGCTCTCTGCCGCGTTTTGCTTGATAAAGCGCCTCTTTTAGCACTTCTAGGCTGATGCCTCCAAGCTTGATGTCCATCTGAAGCGCTGTGATGCCATCACTTGTGCCAGCAACTTTAAAGTCCATATCTCCGTCGTGATCCTCAAGACCCATGATGTCGGTTAAAACAGCGTGCTTATCGCCTTCAAATATAAGACCCATCGCAACACCAGCGACTAGTTTTTGGGTATTGACCCCAGCCGCTCTAAGTGCGAGCGAACCACCGCAAACGCTAGCCATTGAGCTTGAGCCGTTGCTCTCTAAAATTTCTGAAACGACTCTTATCGTATACGGAGAAGCTAGATCGATGCTTGGTGCAAGGGCACGTTTGGCTAAATTGCCATGTCCAAGCTCACGTCTGCCAGGAGCTTTAAGTGGGCTTGCTTCGCCGACGCTAAAGCCTGGGAAGTTGTAGTTAAACATAAATTTCTCAACCAAAGGAGCTTTTTCAGTTAGGATGTCATACATCTGAGCATCGCTATCTGTGCCAAGAGTGGCGACAACTAGCGCCTGAGTTTGACCTCTTGTAAAGAGGCATGAGCCGTGAGCGTTTGGAAGGACATTTGTCTCGATGCTAATAGGCCTAACCTCTTCAAGCCCACGTCCGTCGGCTCTAACGCCCTCGTTTATGATCTGCTCTCTTACTATTTTCTTTTTATATTTACCAAGGACATTTGAGATGACAGCCTCGTCCCAGCCCTCTTTTTGAGCTACCTCATCGCTTGAAATTTGTTTAGCTATCTTGCCAAGCTCGCTTGCACGCTCGCTCTTTGCCATTTGATTGATCGCGTTTTTAACATCTGCTTTATAAAATTTATCGATGTAAATAGCGATATTTTCATTTTCTATCTCTGGTTTTAGCTCAAGTGCGGCATCCTCTTTTTTATGCTCTTTAAACGCCTCTTCGTAAGCGCTGCTAGCTCTTAGTATCGCTTTGCCAGCAAAGTCGATCGCCTCAACCATCTTATCTTCGCTAAATTCATTCATCACTTGCTTTTGCGCCATGCTATCGCTTAGGCTAGGATCTATCATCGGCTCGATCGCTACCATCGGTATGAGCTGCGTAGTTTGCTGAGGCAAGCTTCTCATCTCGATCATCAAAAGCTCATCTTTTGTGCCAGCAACATAAAGATCGATCGCGCTTTGTTTTAGCTCAGAGTTGCTTGGATTGATAACAAATTTATCATCTATATAGCCAACCCTTACACCACAAACTGGGCGATTTACAGGGATGTCACTAAGGTAAAGTGCAACTGAAGCCGCATTTAGGCTCACAACTTGTAAATCAACCTCAGGATCAGCTGAAAGCACCATGACAACGATCTGTGTTGGGTATGCGTAGCCTTTTGGGAAAAGTGGGCGAAGTGATCTATCTATGATGCGAGCCGTTAGTGTCTCAAAGTCGCCTGGCTTGGTCTCACGCTTGACGTAACCACCTGGGATTTTACCAGCAGCGTAAGCTTTTTCGATGTATTGCACCGTTAGAGGCAAAAAGTCCTCTTCAACTTGCACATCTTCTCTTGCCACAGTTGCTAAAACTACGGTGTTTTTCACCCTTAAAAGCACTGCCCCACTAGCTTGTTTAGCTACTTTATTAAGGTCAAAAATTTCGACCTGATTATTGACTTCTATACTATATTGCATTATTTTTATCTCCTTGTTGTTTTTGTAACGGTAAATAGTGAGGGCTCTCTTCTAATATCGACATGATGCGCTCGCTCGTAGCCTCGATCTTTTTCTCGTAATACGAATCCACATCGATAAAATCAACGATCTTGTTTATCGTGTAAATTTCATCGACCATATCATTTAAATTTGCAAAGACATCAGTGGCTATCATCGGCGTTGCGTATGAGATGGATTTTACCTTCACATCAAGCAGCGTCTTTATGCAGATGAGTGCCGTCATGCCAGTCTCACACCCCTCATCGATTAGTAAAATATTCTTCCCCTTTAGCTCTCCTATCAAATTTCCTTTTCTGTATTTATAGACATTTTTTAAAATTTTCTCTTCATATTTTCTATGCGCCTCGCCGTAGATGTAGTCATAGCTTATGTTAAAAGCTTTTATGAGAGGATCGTTTAGTACGATATCTTCTGTTTCGCTAACTATCGCTACGTCACATTCACTGTTGTTTGGCGCAGGGATTGGCTCGCTAAAGAGCATCTCATAGCTTAAATTTAGCCCCCTGCAAACCACATCAGTCAGGATAACTGACTCAAGCGACATGCAAAGAACTATCGTCTTAGCGTCATTTAGCTCTTTTTTTGGCAAGATCTCGATGAGCTTATTGGCTGCATCTAGTTGATCTTTAAATTTAACGCTTGCCATTATCTAGCCATCTTATTTGCTACTTGATGAAGCGGTGCTACTTTGTGAAAAATCATAGTGCAAGCCGCCCATCGGGTAGAAATTTATAGTAAAGTAGATGCCGCTTTTCTTAGTTGAGGCTGAGCCATTTGTCGTTGTTGTTGGCTCGACATCGTGTTGATAAATTAGCCCGTAGTTCCAGCACTTTCTTTGATGAAGCACGCCAACTCTCCAGCTCTTTGTGTAGCTTCTCTCAAGGTCGTATTGCCAGCCGCCAATTAGGCTATATTGATGAGGGAGCTTCACGCCAGCGCTGCTGGTAAAGTAGCTATCTTTTGTTGCACTATTTTTAGCCTTGCTGTCGCTCTTTTTCATCGTGTGGAGCATATTTATCCAAAATAGATCGTGCGTATAGTAAAGTCCGTTTTGCACCTTTTTAAGCTCTCTATCTTTGTGCGAGTACTCAAGCTTGTTATAAACGCTAAAATTCTCAAACGGATATAGGTAGATGGCATTTTTTAAATTTGAATACTCATCATCTTTTGTGTAGTAGCCTTGTGAGATACTGTGTTTGACGACCTTTCTGCCGCTGCCGTTAAAGAAATACTGCGTCAAATAGCCAGAAACTTCCTCTTTGCTCTGATCTTGAGCTAAGAAATTTTCATACTCATTTAGATCTTTGTCATAGATAAACTCGTCGTCTAAATTTCCTTTTCTATAGCCTGGTAGCAAATACTCAGCACCAAAATTTAAAGTGTGATAAAAGCTCTCATACGCCTTTGCAAGGTCTGTGTGAAGGGCAAATTTATGGTAGTTATTTACAAAATTTGCGTGCTTATCTTCTCTTTTGTCATCAAATGAATTTATCTTATTTTCGTAGTTTATCCTTGAAGCGTAAAGGTACTCGTAAAACGAGAATGTTAGGCTATCATCAAACAGTGGCACATGCACTGAAGCTGGCAGCGTAAATTCATACTGAGTTGCTCTAACGCCTATCTTTCTATCATATCTATGCGATTGAAGATCGATTGAATATAAGATATTTGGCAAGACTATATCGTCTGTAAATTTATGATACTGAAGCGATGGAAGCTCTTGAAGCGTATCTTTGTTTTCGTTCTTTGAGCCGATCTTTTCAGTATCTATGTAGTATTTCGCATAGGCACCAAAGTAGTGATCGTCATTTGCTATGAAGTAGTTAAATTTAGAGGTCACAAGCGAGTCATAGTCATCGTCCCTGCCCTTTAAATTTAGATAGTCTATATCATTTAGTTTGGTTGCATCTATCCACATGCCCTCTTGCAGATCTGCCTCGCTAAGGTATTTTATGAGTTTATCTCTTTCATATTTTAGCCCGACACCTTTGTGAGTTTTGTTTTTTAGCTCAGCTCTGTTTGAAGTCTCGCTTTTTTGCTTGGCTCGGTAGCTGTTTTTATCAGTAAATGAACCAAAGCTGATCTCACCTCTTGAATCAGGCGAATCAGTAAATCTAAAAGCACCGTAAATTCCAGCGCCCCTGTTTGTCCTTATCTGCGGATCAAACTCCAGATCCCACTCATTATAAGGTGCAAAATAGACTGGTTGTTTGTAGTAAAAGCCCTCTGACTTGCCATATCCAAGCTCTGGCGGCAAAAGGCCTGTCCTTCTTGTGGTATCAGTTGAGAAGCCAAAGTATGGCAGGTAAAAGACTGGCACATTTGCTATGCGAAAGACCGGGTTAAAAAGGTGCAGAAATTTACTCTGTTTGTTTAGCATGGCTGAGCTTGAGGTGATGCTCCAGTCAGGATCTTGGACGTTGCAGCTTGAAACCATCGCCTTTCTTACTCTGTAGTACTCACTATCAGAGCTGCTCTCATCGCTTCTCATCCACACTTCCATGTCTTTATTCATCATAAAGAGTGACTCAAAAGCAGCGTTGTTGTTTTTTAAATTTAACTTAGCGTAGTTTGAGCGAGAAACCTCATCTTTGCCTTTCATCATATTGACATTGCCAAATAGCTCAATGACTGAGTTATTTTGATCATAAACAGCACAATCAGCCGTCACAAGATACTCTTGCGAATATACTACGACGTTTTTGTTTGCCGTTACGATGCCCTTATCTTGCTTTACATCATCAGCTAACAGCTGCACATCTTGCACTGCTGCACTTAAACTAAAAACACAAACCGGAATTAAAAATAAAATTTTACGCATTTATCACCACTGTTTTTGCTATTTTGTCTTGCCACGTCTGCCTTGCAGGGTTTGAAAGTGCCCACGCAAAGCCAAGATAAAAACAAGCTTCACTAACTATCCTAAATATCGCCCTAACAAGACTTTGAGTTAAATTTGGCTTATCTAAAATTTCTACATTTATGCACATCGTCTTTGTTATCATCTGCCCGAGGCTTGCGCCATAATACCAAACAAAAAATGTGTGATAGATGACTTTTAAAGCAACCACTTGCCAAAATAAATTTAATACCAAATTTCTAGCGTCATCATAGTTGGTGCTAGTAGAAAGAGGCTCCCAATAGATGATCATAAAAAGAAACGAAACTATGATCTCATCGATAGAAAACGCCATGATCCTCTTAGCAAAAGGAGCAAGTGAAATTTCTTCGTTTTGAAGCTTCTCTTCTATCTGCATACTCATTTTAGAGCCTGCCACGCGATATCTTTTCTAAAGTGCGCTCCGTCAAATTTGACATTTTCGCAAAGCTCATAGGCCTTATCACGTGCCTCTTTTATGCTCTTTGCAGTCGCCACGCAGACTAGCACTCTACCACCATCTGCGTAAATTTCATCACCCTCTTTGCTCACACCTGCGTAAGCTATATGGGCGTCTTTTACATCATTTAATACTGAAATTTTAGCCTTTGGGCTGCTTTTATAAGGATAGTTTTTGCTAGACATTACGACGCCAACAGCAAATTCATCTTTTAAGCTAATAGGCTTTAGCTCGCCTTTTGCAGCATTTAGTAAAATTTCACTCAAATTTCCATCTATCAAAGGCATCAATACCTCGCACTCAGGATCGCCAAATCTCACGTTAAACTCAAGCACATAAGGCTCATTTTTTACGATCATCAGCCCCACAAAAAGCACTCCGCAAAACGGACTGCCCTCGTTTTTCATCCCTTTTAACGTAGGTTTTACCACCTCTTCTTCTACTCTTTTTACTAGCTCTTTTGAAGCAAGCGGGCTTGGAGCATACGCACCCATACCACCAGTATTTGGACCCTCGTCGTTATCAAGCAAGCGCTTGTGGTCTTGCGCCACTGGCAAGCTTACGAAATTTTCGCCGTCACAAATAGCAAAAAAGCTTAGCTCAAAGCCGTCTAAAAACTCTTCAACCACCACAAATTTACCAGCATCACCAAAGCTAGCCCCACTTAGCATATCGCTAACTGCCTCTTTGGCCTCTTCTTTAGAATTTGCGATGATCACGCCTTTTCCAGCGCAAAGCCCGTCAGCCTTTACGACCATCGGAACGCTTAATGTATCAATAAATTTAAATGCTTTTTCTTTGTCGTCTGTGTTTAAATATTTTGCAGTTTTTATGTTATTTCTAGCTAAAAAGTCCTTCATATAGGCCTTGCTAGCTTCAAGTCTGGCTGCTGCCTTGCTTGGTCCAAAGATGAGCAAGCCCTCTTCTTTAAAGATATCCACCACGCCTTCGCTAAGAGGCGCTTCAGGTCCCACGATAGTTAGTTCGATACTATTTTTTTTGGCAAAATTTGCTAGTTCATGAAAGTCTTTTATGTTTAAATTCTCGCCAAGGCGTGAGGTCGCACCATTTCCAGGCGCAAAGTATAAATTTATATCGTTTTTTTCACTTTTTAGCTTAAGAGCGATGGCGTATTCGCGGCCGCCACTTCCTATTATGAGAATGTTCATATTATCTCCGTAAATTTAAAAACCCAAGTGGGCGTCGCATAAAAGAGTGGCCCATAAACAAAGCCAATCTTGCAAATAGATGGATACCAAAAGGTTGCAACTTCTCGCTGTTTAAGGCTCAAACGAAGCCACATCGCAAGGCACCCATACCTTTTCGCTAACAAAAAAGTGTTGGACCCCGTAAAATGCTGACTCGCTTCACTCAGGCAATAAAATTATATAAATTCTTTGCTTAAAGTAACGTTTTGGCAAGTGCGATACAAGCGTTTATATCTTGATTTTGGCTCACTATTGGCGTGGTAAATTTTAGCTCTTTTGCAGTGACCTTTCCGATGCTTATCGTCTGATAGCTCTCGTCCCAGCCAAAAATACTAAGAAAATTTCTCACATTTATCGGAGATGCGAATATCAAAATGCTATCTTTTGGCGGTTTTAGCTCCATTTTGCAAGGGTTTAAAACATTTTCATAGGCAATGACCGCTTTTATATTTACGCCGCCATCTTGCAAAATTTCTAAGAAATTTGAAGCGCTATCTTTGCCCTTTAGATAAAACACCTTTTTGCCTTTTAAAAGTGGCAAAATTTCTCTTGCAAAGTCATCTCCATGAGCATTTTGCCCAGTGTAAATTTCACTAAAACCAAACTCTCTTGCAGCCACTGCGCAACTATTTGCGATAGCAAAAACTGGCAAATTTATAGGCGAAATGCCATTAAATTTTAAAGCCTTAAAGGCATTTTTTGAAGTTGCCACAAGCGCGTCATATTCGCTTAAATTTATCTCAAATTTCAAAAACTCTATCTTACTAACGCTTAAATTTACAATGCTCTCATCGGCTGTTTTTGTGTTTGAGACAAGATAAATTTTACGCAACTCTTTTTAGCCTTAAAAATGAGATAAAGGCAAGCACGCTGCAAGCTAAAATAGCTATTGAAGTCGAGTAAAAAATGTCACCAAGGCCAACCAGTGGCGAGATGATGCCGCCTAAGAAAAATGGGCAAAATCCAAGCACCGCTGAGGCTGAGCCCGCGTACTCTCTGCCCTCACTCATCGCGAGTGATGAGGCAGTTGGTAAGATAAAGCCAGTAAAGAGCAAAAGCAAGAAAAATGCGATGATAACGCCGATCACTTCAAATTTAAAGCAAAGCATAAACGCTATAAAAATACTAGCGAACAAGGTGCCAAAAAGCCCAGTTTTTAGCGCTTTTCGCTCGTTTAGCAAGCTTGCAAGCCTAGCGCCTATGACGATGGCTAGGCCATTTGCCGCAAAGCAAAAGCTATAACTTACTGGGCTTAGCAAGTAAAACTCTTGTAAGATAAAAGACGATGCCGCGATATAGGCAAACATCGCAGCCATCGTAAATGTCTGGATCGCAATAAATAGCATAAATTTCTTTTTTCTTAAAATTTTGCCAAAGACGCCGTAAGTCTGAAGCAAAGGCACTTTTAGGCGGTCTCGCTGGCTTAGACTCTCTTTGAAGTAAAAATTTGCGACAAATAGCACAATGCCAATGATAGTTAATGCCATAAAGATGCCGCGCCAGTCGGTAAATTTAAGTAGCAAGCTGCCGCCTATTGGCGAAAGTATCGGAGCAAGGCCGTTTACAACCATCATAAGGCTAAAGAATTTTGTCATCTCGTGACCCTTGTAAAGGTCGCTCACAACGGCTCTTGAGATGACGAGACTGCCCGCACTTGCAAGGCCTTGGATGATGCGCATGAAGATAAAAAACTGGATATTTTGCGCAAAAAATATAAAAATAGTGCTAATCGTGTAGATGATGAGCGAGATGGTAAGTGGTGTTTTTCGGCCAAATTTATCGCTGATTGGACCAACTATTAGCTGGCCGATCGCAAGGCCTGCCATCGAGGTCGTAAGAGTTAGCTGGGTTGCTGGAACGCTTGTGCCAAACCACTCAGTTATGGCTGGAAGTGCTGGCAGGTAAAGGTCTGTGACAAATGGACCAAAAGCTGAAAGCGCGCCCAAAAATAGCAGTAAAAATAGTTTGGAATTTTCTTTTTTCATAGCTCTTCTTTAAATTTTAAAGGGATTATATTATGACTTTGCTTTTTGGGTTATTAAGGGTAAATTTAATGTGATTTATAAAAGATAAAAGCCCTAAAATAGGGCTTATTTTACATTTTGTCTTTTGTGACGATTAGAAGCATTTTGAATTTGTCTTTCACTTTTAGGCCATGCGGGACCTTGCCAGGGAGCACAATGCTATCGCCTTTTACTAGATGAAAGCTCTCATCAGCTATCTTTAAATCAAGCTCGCCATCAAGCGCGATAAGTAGCGCATCGCCTGGTGCTGCGTGAGTTGAGAGCTCTTGGTCTTTGTCAAAACTAAGCAGCGACATCGAGCCATTTTCGTTTTTGACAAGCGTCTTGCTAACTATCTTGCCACTCTCGTAGCTAACGGCATCTGCGAGGCTAAAAATACTCGCTTTGTCTAAATGATCTATCATAACATTCTCCTTAAAATCTATTAGTAAATATTTTGTTTTCTTTGTAAATTTGAGCTTTCGCCAGGTTTTTGCCTCGATAAGGCAGGCTTCGTCGCGTCCAAGCTTCATCTGCTTTTCGCCGTATTCAAGCTGCGCTTCGCCATCAATGACGAAGGCAAGGCTGTCTATAAAAAGCATCTCGTGATCAAGCTCCTCGCCCTCGTCAAATGCGTATATATCGACACTTACGTTTTTGTTTTGAAAGAGCCTTTTGCTAACGACGCTTTTTTCAACTATCTTTGTGTCTTTGTCGAGATTATAAATTTTGCTCAAGTTGTATCCTTTTTTTGCGAAGGATTATAATGCAAGTTTTGATAACAGTTCTTAACATATGTTAAGGAATTTGACTATTTTAGTCCCTTTTTTAGCTTTCTTATCAAAAATCTAGCAGGATGAAGCTCAAAAAATAGCGACCTTTCTATGCAAAGGGGGCGTGCAAGCACAAGATCGGTTATCAAATTTGCTCCAAGTATCGCCGTACCAAGACCACGCGAGCCGTGAGCAAAATTTACAAAGAGATTTTTTTCGTAGCTTGCTTTTTGGTTATTGTCTTTATTTTTGCTCCAAAATAGCCCTTTGTAGTTTTGCTTGTAAAACTCCTCATCGTGCAAAGCGCCGATTATCGGAAATCTATCTCCGCTATAACTTCTATATCCCACACGTGAGCCGATGATGGTGGCTTCTCTGGTGTCAAAAAACTCGCTCACGTCGCTTAAATTTTTAGCATTATCCTCATCTTTTGGCATGTCACAAATTTCATTTCTAGCGTAGGTTGCGCCGATGACTTGCACCCCTTTTACGGCTGGGCAGATGTAGCCTTTTGCACTTAGTGGCAGGGTGTTTTTTAGCACTGGTTTTAGGTGCGTGACTTGACCTCTGACGCTGCTTATTTGCATGTCATAGTCTTTAAAAATTTCACTACTTTTGCTGCCTGTGCAAAAGACTAAGATATCAGCCTCCAAGCTTTTTTTATTTTTAAATTTAACGCTTATCTTGCCATTTTTCAGATGTGTCCTGCTCTCATACTCGTGGTTAAATAAAATTTCAAAACCGCCTGATAGAAATTTACAAATTTCTCTTGGTCTAGCATAAGCCGCATTTTTTATAAATATCCCAGGATATGGCTTTAAGCTCTCATCAAATTTAAAAACATCCTCCGCGCTTTGATCCTGCCATGAGGCATATCGCTTAACTAGCTCATCATCAAACGCATAGTCGATGCAGCCATTAAATTTGATGAGACTTTTTGGCAAATTTGCCTTGTAAAATCTCACTGCTTGCAAAAACGCATTTATGTGCATGCGGCCTAAATTTACCCCAGGCTTCGTAACTAATGGCATCAAGGCGCCGCAGTGATTACCTGAGCCATTTGTCGCGACCTCACTCTTTGCCTCGGCTATCACTACTTTAAAGCCATTTTTGGCTAGCTCGCCAGCAGTGGCAAGCCCAGCCACTCCTGCTCCTATAATAAGCGCTGTTTTGCCTTTTACGCTGGCAACTGGCTCGCACCTAGCAAACCAAGCGTCCTTTAAATTTTCATCCTTTTTCTCTAGCACGGCGCTGCTCATCTGGCGTTTTCTAGCGTAGCCCTCTTTTAGGCTCAGTAAAAAGCCAGCATTTTTTAGCCCAACTTTTACCATTTTTGCGCACGAGTAGGTTCTAACTATGGTGCCAATCCTGCTTAGCCTTGCGATCTGCTTAAAGACCTCCTCGCTCCAGATCGAGCCATTTTTACTTGGGGCAAAGCCGTCTAAAAACCAGATATCAGCACTAAAATCAAGCTCAGACAAAATTTGATCTGCCTCGCCGTAGCAAAGATCAAGGGTGATATTTGGCGCGAAATTTATGCGGTGTATGCCAGAAATTAGTGGCGGATAGAGCGAAACTAGCTTTTTAGCATAAGCTTTAAAAATGCCTAAATTTTCATAAATTTTTAAAATATCTTCTTTTTTAATGGGGCTTTTTTCGATGCTAACGAAGTGAAGTTTTTTGGGACTATTTTTAAATTTCTTACAAAGTGTGAAGAAATTTAGCCCAGCGCCAAAGCCAGTCTCAGCGACTATAAAGCTATCTTTGCTCTGCCAAATTTCATCAAGTGCGCTCGCAAAGACGAATTCGCTCTCAAGCCAAGGCTTCTCGGTATTAAAGTAGATATCGCCAAACTCTTCGTTAAATGGAATTTGCCCTTTGAAGCTTAAATTTGCATTTTTCATCTATTTTTTGCGAAATATCCATCTATGCCATTTGCGATGCCATTTGCAAGGGCTTTTTGATAGGCCTCGTTAAAGAGTTTTTCACCCTCGACTGGATGCGTGATATAGCCGATCTCGACAAGAACTGCCGGCATAAGAGCGCCCACGAGCACCCAAAATGGCGCTTCTCTCACGCTGCCGTCGCTGGCTGCATAGACCTTTCTAGCGCTTGCTAAAATTTCTTTTTGGATGTCGATACCAAGCTTGTTTGAGGCGATGATCTTCTCGCGGTTTAGCACGTTTAAAAATGTCTGCTGCGAAAAGTAGTTCATCTCTTCAATGTCTGATTTATTTTCAAGTGCGGCTGCGTTTTTGCTGCGCTCGCTCCTTGCAGGCGATAAGAAAAATGTCTCGATGCCGTGCATGCTCTTTGCTTTAGCAGCGTTTGGAGCGGCGTTTGCGTGGATGGATACAAAGAGGTCTGCCATCTTGTCGTTTGCAAATTTTGTTCTTGATCTTAAATTTATAAAAACATCAGTTGATCTGGTGAAATAGACCTTGTAGCCACGAGATTTTAGTATTTCACCAAGCTTTTTGGCTACACCTAAAACGGCTGTTTTTTCTTTTAAACTGCCATTTACTGCGCCAGGGTCTGTGCCGCCATGCCCTGGGTCGATGACGATCGTTTTGTTGCGTGAAAACTTACCCGCCGCAACTGGAGGCAAAGGCTCTTCTACTGGCTCACTTTGTGCTGGCTCAGACTTTAAATTTGGCTCTACTGCACTTTGCGCTGGCTTTTCATTTTTATTTTTAAGCTTATGAAGTGGCGCTCTTACATTTTCATTTGAGATGAAATTTTGAGCGCTGATTATTAGCAAATCCCCTGTCGCATTTGCTTTTATCGTCTTTTGCACCTTGTCAGAAAAGATGATCCTGACGGTGTTTTTATCATACTGAGAGATGTGGATGTAGTCTGAGATGAAATTTTTATATGTTAGTGGGTTGCCATTTAGCCTGCCATCAATGTCCATGATATTTTTGTAGGCATTTTGCTGTTTGGCAAACGATGTTTTTAGCCTTTCGGTATCTAGCTTTGTGTTAAATTTAAGCACCAAGGTGTCATTTACCTTTGTGGCACTTAGTAACGTTAAAGCTGGCAAAACCGCTGGTGCGCTGGCACCTTTTACGCCGTTTATCGCATTTAGGTCTCTTATATATGCGCTTGAGTCAAAGCCAAGCGCCTTTGAGCTGGTTATTAGCCTAGTAAGTGCCTGCTTTTTCGTGTTTTTATCATTTTTAATGATCGCATCGACGTAGATATTTTTTATATCGTTGTGAAGCTTGATCTTAGCACTTCTGTTTAGAGCCATAAAATTTCTATCAAATTTGGCAAAAGTCTCCGAATTTGTCGCCGCAAAAAGAAAGCTAAATGCTAGAAAAAGAGATATTAAAACCCGTTTCATTCACCATGTACCAGCTTATGCATTAGCTCTTTTACGCTTATTAGCTCTTTTAGTTTGTAGCCGTTTGCTCCCGTGAAAAATAGCCCGCTCTCTTTTTTGCCACTATATGCGTCAAATAGCCTATCCGCGATGCAGTATCCCACCTGCTTTGCCTCTTTGCCTCTTTGGCAAGGGCTCACGCAGTTGCTTATGCACTGGATCTTTGGACCCATTCTTTTATCGACTAAATTTATCAAATTTGTTCTTATCCCGCGAGCTGGGTAGCCAACTGGGCTCTTTATAAGCTCGATGTCTTTCTCTTCAGCTGCTAGCAAGACCTCTTTAAAGCCGATGTCTGCGTCGCACTCGTGAGTGCCGATGAAGCGTGTGCCCATTTGGACGCCATTTGCTCCAAGTGATATCGCCTTTTCGATGTCGTTTTTATCCCAAATTCCGCCAGCCGCGATGAGAGGGAAGTCGCCCCACTCTTTGATCTCAGCTTTTACTTGTGGGATAAGGTTAAATAGCGAAAACTCAGGATCAAGGCACTGCTCGTATGTAAAGCCCTGATGGCCACCACTTAGCGGTCCTTCAAGCACGACAGCATCTGGCAAGCGCTCGTATCTTTGAAGCCAGCGCTTACAGATGATCTTTAGTGCTTTTGCGCTTGAGACGATAGGCACAAGTGCTATCTCTTTAAAATTTTGTGTAAATTCAGGTAAATTTGTAGGCAAGCCTGCACCTGAGACGATGATATTTATACCAGCCTCGCAGGCATCTTTAACCACCCTTGCGTAGTCGTTTGCAGCATACATTATATTTACGCCAAGCGGCAAGTCGCCACAAATTTTACGTGCATTTTCTATGACTGCTCGAAGCCCTCTTGTGGAGTAGAAATTTTCGCTTCCAAAAGGCTTTGCATTTAGCTCTTTATCTATAAATTTGCGGTTTTCATAGTAGCCTGTGCCAACTGAGCTAATTATACCAAGACCGCCTTCTAAGCTCACATTGCCAGCTAGTTTGTCCCAGCTGATGCCAAGCCCCATACCGCCTTGAAATATCGGGTATTTTATCTCGTATTTACCTATTTTTAATGGCTTTAACTCCATTTATTCAACCTTTATCTTCGCAAATTTACGCTTTCCAACCTGCAAGATATACTCGCCTGCTCCTAATTTTAACTGCTCATCACTAATTTTTTCTTGATTGATGCTAACTGCGTTTGCTTTTATATCTCGCCTTGCTTGAGAGTTTGACTCGCTTAACCCACACTGAGATAAGGCTTCAACTATCCAAATCGGCGCTTTTAAGCTAAATTCTTTCATATCAGTTGGGAGCTGATTTTGAGAGTGCACGCTGTTAAATTCAGCCATAGCAGCCTTTGCCGCCTCCTCGCCGTGATACCTCGCTGTTATCTCATAAGCAAGATCCTCTTTTGCCTTTTTTGGATGATATTTGCCACTATTTACGTCGTTCATCAGCTCTTCTATCTCGCCAAGAGTTTTTGTGCTTAGTAGCTCGTACCAGCGCCACATAAGCTCGTCACTTATGCTAAGTGTTTTTGCAAACATATCATTTGCACTTTCAGTTACGCCGATATAGTTGCCAAGGCTCTTACTCATCTTATTTACGCCATCAAGCCCCTCAAGAAGTGGCATCATGATGACAGCTTGCTCTTTACCGATATTATATGTTCGCTGTAAAGTTCTGCCCATTAGAAGGTTAAATTTCTGATCTGTGCCACCCATCTCGATGTCGCACTTCATAGCAACGCTATCATATCCTTGAAGAAGCGGATACATAAACTCAGAGATTGATATAGGATTGCCCGCTTTTATCCTCTTTTCAAAGTCATCTCGCTCTAGCATTCTAGCTACTGAAAATGTGCTAGTTAGCTCAATTATGCCAGCAGCTCCTAGCTCATTTGACCATTTTGAGTTAAACATTATCACAGTTTTTTTTGGATCTAAAATTTTAAAAACTTGCTCTTCATAGGTTTTGGCATTTTTTAAAACGGTCTCTTGATCTAGTTTTTTTCTAGTGGCTGACTTGCCTGTTGGATCGCCTATTTGAGCGGTAAAATCGCCTATCAAAAACTGCACGATCGCGCCGTGTTTTTGAAGCAAAGCCATCTTGTTTAAAACGACTGTGTGACCTAGGTGAAGGTCTGGAGCTGTTGGGTCAAAACCTGCTTTTACGTAGAAATTTTCGCCTTTTTCATAATAATTTTTAACCAAATTTTCAACTCTCTCAGCATCGATCATCTCGGCAACGCCGCGGTTTATCTCTTGTAAAATATCGTCTATATCTTGAACCATTTTTCTCTCCTAATTATGATATGGGTCGCTTTGCGAAACAAAATCAATAATCTTATATCTATCTTTGATCTTCTCTTTGATCTCGTTTGCATCAATGTTTTCTGCTATTTCGACGCTTATTTCAAACGTATCTCCGCTAAGATCATTTGCTTCGTTTAGCGAGATTGTAGCTAAATTTATATCAAGTCTAGCAAGATATGTTAAAAATTCAGCCAACGCACCTTTTCTGTTTTCTAAATTTAATAAAATTTTATACCTATGCGGGGCATTTCTCGTCCATTTGACAAAGATGATCTCATCACCTTTATCCATGAGCTTGCCAGCGCGCTCGCAAAGCTTGTGATGCACTGTCACGGTGTGACCATTTTTAAAGCCAACTATGCTATCGCCCCTTTTTGGATTGCAGCAATAATCAAACTCGACATTTGAAATTTTGTGGTTTGAGTAGATCACTATGTTTTCAAATTTTTGCTTTTTGATCTGGTATTTGTCGCCCAAAGAGATCATAAATGGACGCTCTTTTCTGATGTATTTTTTAAGCATATTTGCCACTTCTTGCAGATACTCACTATCAGTTGCTGCACGAAAGACCTTTTTGCCTAAATTTTCGCTCTCTACCCACTCTAAAATTCTATCTTTTGAGACATTAAATACTGATTTTAAGATATCTATCGCCATTTTGTAGTTTATATCTCTTATCTTTTGCTTACAAAATGACCTTATCGTCGCCTTTGCCTTGCCTGTTCGCACGCTATTTATCCATGAACAGCGAAATTTAGCCTCTTCGCCAGTTACTATCCTAACGATGTCGCCATTTTTTAGCTCTGTTAGAAGTGGCATCCTAACGCGGTTTATATAAGCTTCTTTTGCGTAAAGTCCAATCTCTGAGTGAATCTCATAAGCATAATCAAGCGCCGTAGCACCTCGTGGCAACGTAAAGACCTCGCCCTTTGGAGAATAAACTGCGATATCTTCGATATAAAGGCTATCTTTTGCGTATTCATATAGCTCTTCAACGTTGCTCTCGTTCTCGCTATTTTGCATGCTGATGTCATTTAGCCAGTCAAGCTTTGGATTTAAGAGGCTGCCCTCGCCGTTTTTATATTTCCAGTGAGCGGCAACGCCGTATTCAGCGGTTTTATGCATATCATAAGTGCGAACTTGCGCCTCAAATATGCTTTTGTTATCAAAAATGGTTGTGTGTATCGTTTGATAACCATTTTGCTTTGGAAGCGCGATATAGTCTTTAAATCTTGAGATGAGAGGGTTAAAGTTTATATGCAAATTTCCAAGCGCAAGGTAGCAATCAAGCGGTTTTTGCACGATGATCCTAATGGCAAGCAAGTCAAGCACCTCTTCGATAGAAATGCCCTTTCTTTGCATCTTTAGATAGATCGAGTAGTAGTGTTTTATGCGTTTTTGTATCTCAAAAGTGCCCTCGATAAAGCCATTTTCAAGCAAAATTTGACTTACCTTTTCGTGAAAAGCATTTAGTTTTAGGCTAAGCTGCTGCTTGTTTTTGTTTAGGTAGCTATCGATCTTTGCGTATTCTTCTGGCATCGCATACTTAAAGCTTAGATCTTCGAGCATGTTTTTGATCGATGAAATTCCCAGCCTATGAGCGATCGGAGCATAGACCATAAGCGTCTCTTCGGCTATGCGTTTTTGCTTTTCAGGCCTTAGCGCTTCAAGAGTTAGCATGTTGTGAAGTCTGTCGCAAAGCTTTACGACAAGGACTCTCACGTCTTCTATGGAGATTAAGAGCATCTTTCTAAAAGTTAGCGCCGAGCTTGCCAGTTTTTCGTTGCTATCTGAGCTTGCGAGCTTGTTTTCTCTAATGGCAACTATCTTTGTAAGTCCCTCAACCAGCTTTGCAACCTCATCGCCAAATTCGGCCTGAAGCTCACCTAGCGTTACGTCGGTATCTTCGACCACGTCATGAAGAAGTGCAGCTATGACCATGCTCTCATCGCCGCCCATATTTGCTACGATAGAGGCTACTAAGATGGGGTGGATGGCGTATGGTTCGCCGCTTTTGCGGTATTGTCCAGCGTGAGATGTGACGCAGCTATCTACGGCTTTGTCTAAAATTTCACTTCTCTCACAAAGAGAAAAGAGCAGTTTTATCGCTTCTGAAACGTTTTTACAAGCTAAAATTTGCTCAATTAACTGCTCTAAAAAAAGACTATTTTCCTTCAACTATTGCCTCTAAGCCTATTTTGCCCTCAGCCACTTCAAGTAGTGCGATGTCAGCAAATTTCATCTTTGAAGTATCAGCATTAACTAAAACTATAGCACCATTTGCTAGTGCTTCTGCACGCTTTGCAACGATAAGTGAAAGCTTATATCTATCATCTCCTACTTGTTTTAGCGCTCTTGCTGTGATTTGTTCTGTTCTCATTTTTATCCTTTTTGAAATTTATTTTACAACTGAGTATAGGGCTGCTTCTTCTTCATTTATTATTTTTAATAAATTTCCAGCCTTAAACATATTACAAACTAAAATAGGCAGTGCGTTGTCCTTTGCCAAAGCTATGGCAGTATCGTCCATAACCTTGATGTCATCACTCATCGCCTTTTCGTAGTTTAGTGATTTTAGAAGTTTCGCATCTTTGAATTTTTTAGGATCTTTATCATAAACGCCATCAACTTTTGTCGCTTTTATGATCATATCTGAGCCGATCTCGATAGCTCTTAGTGTGGCTGCTGTGTCTGTTGTGAAGAATGGATTGCCCGTGCCTGCTGCAAAGATGACAACTCTGCCCTTTTCTAAATGGCGCTGTGCACGTCCCACGATGAAAGTTTCACATATCGCCTCCATCTTGATTGCGCTTTGTACTCTTACTTCAAGCCCGCTTCTCTCAAGCGCTTCACGCATCGCGATCGAGTTGATGACAGTTGCTAGCATGCCCATGTGATCGCCGCTCGTTCGCTTGATGATACCATCTTTTGCGGCACTCACACCGCGCACTATGTTGCCGCCGCCTATCACGATGCCAACTTCGATATCATTTTCTATAAGCTCTTTTATCTCGCTTGCTATAAATTTAAGCACAGCTGTGTCTATGCCAAAACCATTTTCTCCAGCCAAGGCCTCGCCTGAAAATTTGACCAATACGCGTTTTCTCTTACTCATTGTCATGCTCCTTGAAATTCACGCATTTTAGCCAAAAAGGCTTTAAATTTAGCTAATAACGCCTACAAAGTGACTATTTTGAGATCATTTCAAGCGGGTCGATATGGTAGTTTCTTTGTGTCACTTCAAAGGTGAGATCGTTTCTAACTCGGCCTATGACGTAGCCCTTTTGGACGAGCGAGCCTACTTTAACCGTTGGTGCGATCTGGCTTAGGTGAGCGTAGATCGTGTGGATGCCGTTTTCGTTTTCTATAATGACAACATTTTCAAGCATCGGAGTAGCTTTAGCAAAGACCACCTTGCCATTTAGCACGCTTTTAACCTTCGCATCTGGGGTGCTTGAGCGAAGTATGACCGACTCGTTAAAAATTTTGATGTTATATATCGGATCTACGTAATTACCAAATTTTTGCTTTACAGAGTAGCTATCAAGTGGAGCGATCGTCCTTGCGCCTGAGTATCTCTTAACAGAGCTTGTCTGATAGCCTCCGCCCATTGGCTGACTCTTTACGCCTTTTTTATCACCTTTACTAGATACTCTTTCTTGCTTTTCTCTAGCTGCTCTGGCCGCTTCATCCTCTTGCTTTTGCATGATAGCAAGCTGCTCAAGCGTCTTTCTTAGCTCATCTTGCTGGGCTTGAAGCTTGGCTAGCTTTTTGCTGTAAATTTCTTTATCACGTTTTAGCCCGTTTATTGTATTTTTCTGCGTGCTCTCTAGGCTTTGTAGATCATTTTGCTTGCGCCTATAGTTTTTTATGCTTGAGTTTATCTCATTTATCTTGCTTGATTTGTTTTTTATCTTTTCTATCGTATCTTCGTAGTTTTCGCTAAGCCTTTTAAAGTCCTCTTTTGCTATGGCGTTTAGCTTGGTTAAAATTTGCGACGAGATGATGCTCTCTTCGCTTTGTTTGCCCTCACTTGCTGACATCATAAGATCAAACGAGAGATCTTCTGCGATGATCCTTATCATATTTTGCTCTAGCTCTTTTTGGGTGCGCTCTAGCTCTTTGTTTTGCTTTGTTAGATCATCAAGCTCAAGAAGTGCTTTTGAGGCATTTGTCTCAAGAACTGAAATTTGACCCTTTAAATTTGTGATATCACCGCTTATGCCGCGCAGTTTTTTCTCGCCAGTTACGATATCGCCAGCCAAGTCATCAAGCTTTTTACTAAGCTGCTCACTCATCACCTGAGTCGATCTTAGCGAGTTTTTGGAGTCTTTTATCTTCTCTTTAGTATTTGATGCAAAAGCTAGACTAAATGCTAGCAAAAGTGTAAAAATTCCTTTTTTCATATCGTGCTTTTTCTAGCCTTACTCATCACTAAACTAACAGCAAAAATGCTTAAAACCACAGCCACACCAAATAGGATAAAGATATCTTTTGAAAGATCAAGGCTAGGCAAGACTACATCGATACTTGCGGCATTTTCTCTAAAAATTTCAAAATTTGGCAAGAAAAAGAAAAAAGCACCAACAACAATGGTCGCAACTATGCTATCAACCATGGCTGATTTATAGAGCATGGCTGATTTTAGCCAAAATGGCGCGCCAAAAAGCGTCATGATCTCGATGCGTTCTCTATGCTCAAATAGCCAAATTTTAGCTTGTTTTAGCATAAGCATAAGCCCAACGACACAAAGTATCGCCATAAATGCATAAGATATGCTTTTGGCTAAATTTAGCATCTTAAAGACCTTGTCATGGGTCTTTGAAAATGTCTCGACCTTGCTTATGCCATCAAATTTCAAAAGCTTTTGCTTTATCTCCTCCATATATTCTGGCGATGGAAATTCGCTTAATCTTAGCGAGTAAAATTTAGGCAAGGCATTTTGTAGGATAGATAAATTTTTAGCTGAGATGTCGTTTGATAGGCGGTCGATGATCTTTTGCGGGCTTAGTGGCTCTACACTTGCTAGCGTGCTAACCACTGGCTTTAGCACTGGCTCGCTTAGCTCTTTGTTTGAGACCACCACGATGTTGTAGTCATTTCCCATAAGCCTCTCATACTCTCTTACGATCTTGTCCGCTGTGAGGCTAAACTGCACTGAAAATAAAAGCGCGATTAACGGCAGGATAAATCCAAGGTGATTTTTAAGCGATCTCATGCACGCCTCCATTTTCTATGACGAAGTGGCGGTACGGGATGCGAAGTGTTGAGGGGATGTGGTGCGTCACCACAACCACGCTTGTGCCTAGAAATTCTCTGGCTGATTTTAGAAGCGACCAAATGACGTCGCTTGAGTATTCGTCTAAATTTCCCGTTGGCTCGTCGCATAAGAGTAAATTTGGATTGTGCGCGAGTGCTCTTGCCATGGCAACTCTTTGCTGCTCGCCGCCACTTAGCTCGCGAGGGTATTTATCGGCTTTGTGAAGCATATTTACGTGCTTTAAAAGTTTAGCCACCTGCTTTTTGCTCACATTTTGATTGACGCCTTTGATGATGAGTGGCAGCATGACGTTTTTTTCGACATTCCACTCATTTATCAAGCGATAGTTTTGAAATATAATGCCAACTCGCTGCCTAAGCTCGCAAAGTCTTTTGTCATCGATATCGTCCATTTGCGTCATGCAGACATTTAGCTCGCCAGCTAGAGGCGAAATTTCTCCGTAAAATGACTTTAAAAGCGTGCTCTTTCCGCTTCCACTCTTGCCTGTGATAAAGACAAAGTCATTTGCGTAGATGTCTAAATTTACGCTATTGATCACAACCTCGTTGCGCTCATAAGCTAGGCTTAAATTTCTTGCGCTAATTATCTCTTGCATCAGCCAAATACTCCTTCAAAAGCTCGTGTGCTGCTAAATTTTCACGTATTAAGATCGGTTTTTTTATAAAATATTCGCTTTTCTCATCGCTTATTTTGATGAAACACTGCTCTGGTTTGTTAAACGCTCCAAAGGCGACTTTTAGCAAAATTTCACCCCCTTTTATGGTGTAAATTTCTTCAAAATGTAAAAAGTGATCCTCTTTTTTTATGATGAAATTTTTAAAATTTTTAATGATATTTTTTACGCTTGTCTTTTCTTTAAAGTTAAAATCCCCAGCCAAAACGCTCTCATCGCTTTTTGCCTCACAAGTATAAATAACGTCGTAGATATCCTTATCTTGGCGTCTCCAGCGGTCTTCATACTTGCTTGTTACTTCTAAATTTCTATTTTTAAAAGCCTCTATCTTTGAGTTTGTGGGCTCTAAAAATTTACTCAAACTAAAGTCGCAATACTCCTTGCTATCACTCCTTAGCTCAAATTTACCACCAACCTTTAGTATCCTCTGGCACTCAAGCGCAAACGCCGATGAGACCACGCGTCTATGCTCGGCCTTATCCCACGGCACTGGAAAGTGCAAAAAGACTCTATCAACTAAATTTGATCCAACAAGCGAGAGTAAGAGCCTTGCGTCGGTATTTATGAGACGCACGTTTTCTAGGGCATTTGCCCTAGCTAGCTTTGCTACTTGCTCGATGCTTGGTTTATAGACCTCTATGCCGATAACTAGGGCATTTGGATTGTTTTTAGCCTGATAGAGCAAGTGCCTGCCAGAGCCAAAGCCTATCTCTATAAAAATCTCTTTAAATTTACCTTTTAGCTCGCAAAATGCTGGCGCAAACTCTTCAAGGCTTAAAATTTCGCTCACTTTTTTGGTCAAATTTGTCTTTTTTACAGCAAATGCTTGGCTGATGATGCCGTTACAACTTTGCTCTTTAAAAAGCTCCAACGCCTCTTGCAAAAGGCCAACTTTAGCAGGCTTTGTAAGTTTTTCTCCCTTTACGACGGTGCCAGTTTTACCAGGCTTTACGACTAGGAAAAAGCCTTCATCTTCATTTTTTGTGTAGATGAGCCTCTCGTTTCGGCCACTTGCTTGCCAAAGAAATTTGATCTTGTCGTTACCAAATGGAAATGAGAGCTCTTTTAAGGACGAAGCGATGAAATTTGGCATTATTTTATGCTAACTTCTGCTTTTGATGACTTATCAGAGGCGATGCCATACTCATCGACTGCTACGACGCTGTAAGAGTAGCTAGCTCCTTTTTGGACGCTGTCATCTCTAAGCCCAGTATCACTTATGCCGCTAAAGACTTTCTCGCTAGCACCGCTTCTATAAACTGTATATGAGCTAGCTCTATCAACTGCACTCCAGCTTACATTTACACCGCTGCCATCGTAGCTAGCGCTTATGCTTGGAGTTTTTGGTGCGCCAAGTGTGCTACCAACGATAGGCTCATCTTGCTTTAAGCTCTCAAGACCGTCTTTATCGACTGCTGTGACTCTATAATACCTTGTCGCTGCGTTTGTGTTTATAAGATCCTCATAGGTGTTGCTAGTCGTTTTTGCTAGGTATGTATAAGGTAAAATTTTACTTGTCGTTCTATAAACCTTAAAGTATGAAAAATCCTCAGCCGGCGCGTAATCCCACGTTAAGATGATCTTTTTTGGTGCATTTTTGGTCGCTTGGACGTTAGTTACTGATTTAGGGTAACTCCTTTGTTGTGGCGCTTATGTTTTGGCTTGGTTTTGAGATGACGCCAGAAGAAGTTTTAACTAAGATCCTATACTCATAAGACCTACCAGGTTTTACCTCAGTATCGATATACTCGGCATTTAGTCTGCCATTTACCTCTGCGATCTGGCTAAATTTATTAGCTCCTGCATCGCTTCTTTGGATGATGTAGCTTGCTACTGTGCTATCAGGATGTGGTCTCCAGATCACTTTTACACGGCCTGGAAGCCCTGTGATAGCTTGCGCAAATGGCACAGAGTCAAGTAGTGGCTTAGTTGTCGCAGTTGCGATTGCACCTGGTTGAGAGATGGCGTTGCTTGAGTAGGTTCTCATCTGATATGAGTAAGTCGTCTCTGGAGCTAGGTCGCGATCCACGTAGTGCGTAGCAAAGCGGTCTTTTATGTTTGCAACTAGTTGCATTTTTGAGTTTGCATCGTTTGGATTTGAGCGGTAAAGGTAGTAGCCAACGACGCTCTCGTCGCTCACTGGGTTCCACTCGAAGCCAACTTCTGTCATATCTGAAATAGTTTTTAAGCTTGTAATAGTTGGCAGTGACGTGCTTTGCTGAGTCGGTACGCTAGAGCCGCATCCCGCTAAGAAAGCTACTAAAAATGGTGTCAATATGCGTAGGGCAAATTTTTTCATCAAAAATCTCCTTGGGAATTTTTTTGTAAATTATTTGGTTAAAGTCATCATACGTTTTTGCGGTAAATTCTACCCTTTTGCCAGTTCGCGGATGGATAAAATAGAGCATATAAGCGTGAAGCATAACCCTGCTTATTTTATCGCCTTGGCTCTTAAATCCGTATAAATCATCGCCTAAAATGTGGCGATTTATGCTAGCAAGATGCACTCTGATCTGATGCGTCCTGCCTGTAAAAAGCTTTGCTGCTATCAAATTTACACCGCCTTCACTTAGCAAATTTACAAAGGCACTTTTTGCAAATTTAGCGTCTGCAACGATCGCTTTTTTTAGGCGGTTGTTTGGATTTCTGCCGATTGGCTTGTCGATGATGATGCCCTCTTTTAGCGGTAGGTCGGTCAGCGCTAGATAAATTCGTCCCATGCTCTTATCACTTAGCTGCTCGCTTAGTTTTGCGTGGGCGAAGTTGTTTTTAGCAACGACGATAGCGCCGCTCGTGCCCTTATCTAGGCGGTGGACGATGCCAGCTCTTACGTCGCCGTTTAAATTTGAGAGCATAAAGCCCTTTTTGTTTAGCCACTCAACTAACGTCGCCTCTTTGACGCTTGGGGCTTGGTGAACGACGATTTGAGGGGGTTTGTTTAGCACTATGAGATCGTCGTCTTCATAGATGATCGGGATGTCAAAATTTACTTCGTATTCGTTTTGCACCTCTTTTTTTGGGGCAAAATTTACGCAAATTTCATCATTTTCATTTAACAAAAAGCTTGGTTTTGAGACTGGTTTTAAATTTACGCTTACAAGGGAGTCTTTTATCAAATTTAAAGCTTGATTACGTGAAATTTGAAGCTCTTTGGCCACTGCAACGTCGAGTCTTGAGCTATTTAAAACATTAAATTTAACCAAAATCAAAGCCTTGTTTGTGATATAATCTAGCCCAAAAATTAAGGTTTGCTTCTTGATAAAACTAGATCGGCGTATTTTAACACATTTTGATTTTATTCAGCCGTTTTTAATCATCCCAATCATAGCCATCTCATACATCCTAGTCTCCGAAGCAAACGACATTTTAGCGAACAAACAGCTTGTATATTTTGGCATAGGATTTGTCTCATTTTGCATCGCATTTTTGCTGCCTATTAGACGCATCGACTGGATCATCCCGATGTTTTACTGGATCTGCATCGTACTGCTTTTAAGCGTTGATATTTTTGGCGTTAGCAAGCTTGGAGCTAGGCGCTGGCTGGAAATTCCCTTCGTTCACTTCACACTTCAGCCCTCAGAGCTCATGAAGCCAGCCTTTTTGCTGATGCTAGCCTATCTAGTTAAGCAGCGCCCGCCAGAGGTCGATGGTTACGGGCTAAAAGACTTTTTAAGGCTTAGTTTTTACATACTTTTGCCATTTGCGCTCATCATGAAAGAGCCTGATCTTGGAACCGCGCTCATACTTTTGATAGTTGGCTACACCATCCTTTTTGTAATCGGCGTAAATAAAAAAATTTGGATCTGCATCATCCTTGCCATAGGATTTTCGGCGCCAGTTTTGTATGAAAATTTGCATGATTATCAAAAAAAGAGGATCCACGACTTCATCGCTGAAGAGCCAAGCTACCACGTCAAGCAAAGCATCATCGCCATAGGTAGCGGCGGGCTAAAAGGCAAACCAAAGGACGAGGCGACGCAAACGCACTTTAAATTTTTGCCAATCGCCACAAGTGACTTCATCTTTGCTTATAATATCGAGCGTTTTGGCTTTTACGGCGCGCTACTTTTGCTGGGGCTTTATGGAGCGCTTATAACGCACTTACTTAGCCTAAATTACGGGCTTAAGAATGATTATTTCACACAGGTGACCGCCACTGGCATAGCCGCACTCATCTTTGTCTACGTGGGGGTAAATGTCTCGATGACGATCGGCTTTGCGCCAGTTGTGGGCGTGCCGCTGCCGTTTTTTAGCTACGGCGGAAGCAGCTTTGTCACCTTCATGGTACTTTTTGGGATGCTGCAAAATCTGCTAACTTTTAGGTTTGATCAGACCTACCGCTCAGTGAAATTTAAATTTTAGAAATTGTAAATTTACTTTGTCGAATCAGGTGAATATCAGGCAAATTTTAAAATTTCATGAACGAGTAATTTCGGCTCTAAAATTTGAGCTAAAGCTGTAAGCGAGGTCAAATTTTAGCAGCCAATTCTTAGGGGTGAGTGAAAGTTTAAAATTTGTAAAGATAGTTTGATTGAATTTGTAAATCTCTTTTTATCTAAAAAGGGAGAAAAAAAGGGGGGGCTTGAATTTTGCATCGTAGGCTCGCAAATACATGTCATACGCGAAGCCCTTATCTACCTTTTTAATCCCTCGTCTGCTGCAGTTACAAGGCGAAGCCCGAGTAAATCCATTCATACTGCATGCATCTTATATGAGATACTTTATAGCAAATTTTAAAATTTTATAAGCGAGTAATTTTGGCTCTGATTTTAGTGGCAATCTTGGCGAGGCCTAAAATCAGTAGTCAACTCTTGCGAGTGAATGGAATTTTAAAATTTGCAAAAAATATTTTTTAGAAAATTTAAAATTTGTTTCTTTGCTAAGGGGGAAGAGGCTTGAATTACGGTCTGTTTGCAGTTGCGAGCTCACGAAGCAAAAGAGCTCCCTTGCCACTTAGCAAATCTCCTGTCTACTCATAGTTACCAGACGAAGTCGATGTAAAACCCCCTCGCACGTTAGAAGTGCATGCGATAGCACTATCGTGCCGCATGCGTTTTATCATCAGATAAAATTCTAGCAAATTCTAAAATTTATGAGCGAGCATATCACGACTATAAATTTAGCGCCAAGTAACTACAAGACCTGAATTTGGTAAATTGCTATGACGAGTGAATGAAAGTTGAAAAATTTGTTTCTTTGTTAAGGGAGAAGAGGCTTAAATTATGAAGTCGCTCCCTCCCCCCCCCTTTTTTTTTTAACAATCCCTAACCCCGACAACGTTAGAAGTGGCATGTCTCAGCGCTAAAGCACTGCATGCATTTAGTTCTAAAAATTTATAGCAAATTTTAAAATTTGCAAAAGCCGAAATTTACAAAATCAATCCTACTTCTCCCCCTTAAACAAAGAAGCAAAATACTCATCGATATTAACGCCATCTTTTTTCATATCTTTTAGCCTTAGTTTTACGTCGGTGTCTTGCCAAAGAAGTGGTGGTAGCGCGAACATAACCTTATCTAAGCTAAAATTTCTCACATCCTCGCGCCAGCCATCCCAGCGGTAAAGCTCGTAAAATTTAGATATATCGCCGCATAACGCCCAGTATAAAAACTGCGAGTAGCCAAGCTGTGTATCTTCCCATTTGCCGCTATCTGGTGCGTAATAAAAGACGTTGCCAACTTTACCACCAAAGGCGCCGCCATTTACCGCAAAAAATCCGCCCAAAACATCGTCCGCCACGAGCAAATAGCTAGGCATCTGCCCTGCTTCGCTAAAACTTTTTCCAAGGTTGAAGCTGTAAATTCCGCGCTTCATCTGCTCGCATCCTGAGCCAAGCAGGCGCAACCAACCGCCATCTATCACTATGCCGCCGCACCCATAAACAAGCGCTCCCATAGGCGAGCGAGTGGTGACCTGAAGCCCTAAAAGCTCGCTTTGCGCCCTACTCTCATCTCTAGGTAAAATTTCATAGCCATTTTTGGCCTCTTTTAGCCACTCTTCGATCAGCGCCCAGCCTGGTTCATTTGTGTCTATAAGCTCGTCTAAAGCTCTCATTTTCTGTCCTTGCGATAAATTTGGTGAAATTTAAAAGAAGAATTTGGCGAGTCGCCCCGCCAAAATTTATATCAGCAGGTTATTTTGCGTCCCAAGCTAGGATCGTGTTGCCCTCGGCGTCTGTAGCCACGTCACCCATGCCCATGATGTTGTAGCCGCAGTCTACGTAGTGGACTTCGCCTGTTACGCCGCTAGCTAGGTCGCTAAGTAGGTACATAGCGCTGTTGCCGACGTCTTCAGTGGTGACGTTGCGTTTTAGTGGGCTATTTACTTCGTTGTAGCGTAAAATCATCCTAAAATCGCCTATTCCGCTTGCGGCAAGCGTTTTGATAGGACCTGCACTGATCGCATTTACACGGATGTTTTTAGCGCCAAGGTCGTGTGCTAGGTAGCGAACTGAGCTTTCAAGTGCCGCTTTGGCAACGCCCATTACGTTGTAGTGTGGGACAAATTTTGGTCCGCCAAGATATGTAAGAGTTAGCACCGAGCCGCCCTCTTTTAGCACCGGTAGGACCGCGCGAGTAAGGCTTAACAGCGAATAAACACTAGTGCCCATCGCTATGTCAAATGCTTCTTTTGTGGTATTTACAAACTCGCCCTCAAGCGCCTCTTTTGGTGCGTAAGCCACAGCGTGCACGACAAAGTCGATCTCGCCAAGGTCTTTTTTGATTTGACCCGCAAGCCCATCTAAGTGTGCTTGGTTATTTACATCAAGCTCGTAGACAAATTTGCTACCAAACTCCTCAGCGATCGGCTCAACGCGCTTTTTAAGAGCGTCATTTAGATATGTAAACGCCATCTGCGCACCTTGATCGTGACAAGCTTTTGCGATGCCGTAAGCTATTGACTTGGCGTTGGCGACACCGACGATCAGACCTTTTTTACCTTTTAATATCATCATTTCTCCTTTTATTTTGTTTGACTTTTAAGCGATATTTAAATTTTAAACCAAATTTAATAGCGGCAGTATCGTGAGATGAATTTTAATGTTGTGTAGAAATTTTAGGTCAAGACTAGGCAAATAGCCTGTCGCAGACTTAAAATTTCGAACTCATTAAAAAGCACTCACGAGACAACGCGTATCAAATTTAGAAAATTATTCGCATCCCAGCTGGCCGTGCCTACCAAAACCCCATCGCAGCTTTTTATACCTGCGATATCAGCGATGTTTGCTGCATTGACGCTTCCGCCGTAAAGTAGCGGCACATTTGCCTTTGTTTTTAAAAAACTTAGCACCTCATCTATCTGCTCTATGCTTGCACTTCTGCCAGTTCCTATCGCCCAGATCGGCTCATAGGCGATGACTAAATTTTTATAATCTAGATCGATATTTTCAAGCTGGCAGCTTAGAAATTCTTTGGTCGATCCGCTTTCATTTGTGCTTAAATTTTCGCCGATGCAGTAGATGACATTCCAGCCGTTTTTTGCAGCAAAGTCAAATTTCGCTCGCAAAAACTCCTCGCTCTCTTTTAAAATTTCACGCCTCTCAGAGTGGCCGATCAGCACGTCTTTGATGTCAAATTCATCAAGCATCGCCTTGCCGATCTCGCCAGTAAATGCCCCACTCTCGCATGGGTAGAAATTCTGCGCCCCAAGCCTAAAAATATGCTTTTTTTCATCAAAGGCACTAGCAGGAGCAAATACGCTCACATCGTCGTTTGCGCTTAAATTTTCGTCTAAAATTTTCGCGTACTCTCTAAAGCTTGCTCTTGTGTGGTTGCACTTTAAATTCGCTAGAAATTTCAAGACCTACTCCTCTTTTCTAAGCGGTTTTATGCCGGGCAACTCTTTGCCTTCTATTAGCTCCAAGCTAGCACCACCGCCAGTTGAGATAAATGTCATCTCATCAGCGTCGCCTGCGCGCTCGACCACGTCAGCCGTATCGCCACCGCCAACGACGGTTGTCGCGTGAGTATCGATGATAGCGTGGCTCATTTTGATGCTACCTTTGCTAAATTTATCCATCTCAAAAACACCCATAGGTCCGTTCCACCAGATGGTTTGCGCATCTGCGATGACCTCTTTAAATAGCCTAATCGACGCTGGTCCAATGTCAAGCCCCATCCAACCGTTTGGGATCTCTTGAGCTGGGACGTATTTTACGGCACTTTCAGCTGAAAATGTCTGAGCAGCGACGACATCTACTGGCAAGTAAATTTTCACTCCTAGCTCTTTGCCTTTTTGTAAAATTTGCCTTGCATCTTCGATGAGCTCTTCTTCAAGGAGCGAATTTCCGATGTTTTCGCCAAGTGATTTTAAAAATGTAAATGCCATACCGCCGCCAATTATAAGCTTATCGACGCGTGGTAAAAGGTTATGTAAGGCTTGAAGCTTGCCACTTACCTTTGAGCCGCCCACGACTGCGACAAATGGACGTGACGGATGTTTTATCAAATTTTGAGCGAAATTTATCTCTTTTTGTAGTAAAAATCCCGCTGCTTTGTGCTTTTCATCATAAAATTTAGTGATCGCCTCAACCGATGCGTGAGCTCTGTGGCAAACGCCAAATGCGTCGTTTATGTAAAATTCGCCAAATTCTGAAAGCTCTTTTGCCAAAGCTTCATCGTTTTTGGTTTCGCCCTTTTCAAAGCGTAAATTTTCTATCATCAAAATTTCGCCAGCTTTTAGAGCCGCAGCCTTTGTCTTAGCGTCATTTCCGATCACATCTTCAGCAAATATCACCTCTCTATCAAGCAGTCTTGATAGCCTCTTTGCCACGCCGCGAAGTGAAAATTTCTCTTCGTAACCATTTTTTGGACGACCCAAGTGACTAGCCAAAACCACGCTGCAGCCGTTATCTAGGCAATAGCGGATAGTTGGTATCGCTGAGCGGATCCTGCGGTCATCAGTGATGTTTAAAAACTCGTCCATAGGCACGTTAAAATCGCACCTTATAAAGACTTTTGCGCCGTTTAGCTCAAGGTCGTTGATCGATAAAATTTCACTCATTTTTCACCCTTTAAATTTACTTTGTAGCCACGATCTTAGCAAGATCTACAAGCCTTGTTGAGTAGCCCCACTCGTTGTCGTACCACGCAAAAACCTTCACCATATCATCAGCAATGACCTGCGTAGTATCGCTCGCTACGATGCTGCTAAAGGTGCTTGTGCAAAAGTCGCTGCTAACTCTGTAGTCGTCATCAACAAATAAAATTCCCTTTAAATTTGACTCCGCAGCCGCTCTAAATGCCTCGTTTATCTCCTCTTTGCTAGCTGGTCTTTTTAAAACCGCCGTTAGATCGACCATAGAGACGTTTGCCACTGGTACGCGCACTGCTTGTCCGTGTAGTTTGCCATTTAGCTCTGGAAGCACTTTGGCGATCGCTTTTGCAGCTCCGGTGGTCGTAGGTCCGATATTTAGCGCTGCTGCGCGTGAGCGGCGGAAGTCTTTAGCTTTTACATCAACTAGGCTCTGGCCGTTTGTATATGCGTGGATCGTAGTCATCAGCCCCTTTACGATGCCAAATTTATCGTTTAGCACCTTTGCTACTGGAGCTAGGCCGTTTGTAGTGCAGCTTGCATTTGAGACGATCGCCTCGCCTGCGTATTTATCGTCATTTACGCCAACTACAAAGGTCGCTGTGTCATCTTTTGCCGGAGCGCTCATGACGACTTTTTTGACGCCGCGAGCTAGATATGGCTCACATTTTTCAGTGGTTAAAAACTTGCCAGTGCACTCTAAAACCACGTCTACGCCGTAGTCTGCGTAGCTAAGCTCGTTTAGATCTCTTGTAGAAAAAACTTTTATCTTTTTGCCATTTACTTCTATAAAATCGTCGCTTATCACCTTAACGTCTTGCTTAAATTCGCCATGTACGCTGTCGTATTTGAGCAAATACCTCGTCATATCCCTTGTTGCGGTGTCGTTAATAGCGACAAGCTCAACATCGTCTCGCTCTAAAATAATACGAGCGGCACACCTACCGATACGCCCAAAGCCGTTTATTGCTACTTTAACTGACATCTTAGCTCCTTTTGATATAATTACGCCTAATTCTACAAAAAAGAATTTTAAAACAAATATAAACAAGGCACTTTAATAGATGAAGTTAGCACTTTTTGGCGGGAGCTTTGATCCGGTTCATTTAGGACACGATAGCATTGTGAAAATGGCACTAAGCGGCCTTGACATCGACAAACTCATCATCATGCCAACTTTTATAAGTCCCTTTAAGAGCGAATTTTCAGCTCCGCCAGAGCTTCGCCTAAAGTGGATAAGAGAAATTTGGGGTGACTTAGAGAAGGTCGAGATCTCAGACTATGAGATAAATTTAGCTCGCCCAGTGCCTACCATAGAGACGGTTAAGTATTTGTATGAGAAATTCAAAATAGAGAAATTTTATCTCATAATAGGCGCGGACCACCTAGCTACGCTTGATAAGTGGCATGGCTACGAGGAGCTAAAAAATTTAGTGCAGTTTGTGATCGCTAAGCGCAATCACATAGAAATTCCGCAAAATTTACAAAAAATGGACGTGCATGTGGATGTTAGCTCATCGCAGATCAGGCACCAAAAGGGGCTTGATGAGCTGCCTAGCGAGATAAAAGATGAGATTATAAATTTTTACCAAGGATTAAAGATGCAAGAGAGATCGATGCAAGAGCGCACCGAAAGTATAGTTAAGGTTTTAGACGCAAAAAAGGCTGAAGAGATACAAGTGTTTGATATGAGCGGGGATGATTATTTCGTAAAGGCCGTAGTTATCGCTACTACGCTTGGCGAGAGGCATGCTTACTCGCTGGCTGAGGATCTAAGAGAGGAGCTTAAGCCTCTCGGAGAGAAATTTATAGGTACGGAGAGTTCGCCTGATTGGATCGTGATGGACCTTGGCGACATCTTGATACACCTTTTAAGCCCAGCCTACAGAGCAAAATACAACATCGAAGAGTTTTTGCAAAAGCTAAAAACTAGCAAAGAGTCTTAACAAAAACAAGCGATGAACAAATAAGCCATAAAAATATAAAAAATGCTAACAAAAATGGCTTTTTGCCCGTCGCTTTAAATATACTCCTATCTATCCCAAACCCCAAAGCACACATCGCAACGCAAAGGCAGATGCTAGCTGCTAGCTTTAAAATTTGCACCAAATTTTCAGGGAAAAATGGCAAAGATCTAACGCAGATCGCCACTAAGAAAAATAGCGCAAACCAAGGTATGCTCTTTAGCTTTGAGCCACCGCTATTTTGGCTTAAATTTAAGAAATTTAGCAAAAACAAAAATGGCACAAGCATGATGACGCGAAGCATTTTTATGATGACGGCGGTGCTACTTGCTGCGCTGTCAAATGCCGCCGAGGCTGCCACTACGTGGGCTACTTCGTGAAGTGAGCCGCCGATAAAAAAGCCAGTTTGGTGTGGCGTGAGAGCTAGAAATTTAGCGATAAATGGATAGATAAACATACCAATCGTCCCAAAGAGCACCACCGTGCAAATGGCGATAGCAAGCTTGTTTGCGTCTGCTTTTATCTCATTTTGTGTAGCCATAACAGCAGCTGCACCGCATATGCTTGCCCCTGAGCCAATGAGCACGGCACTATCCTTGCTAAGCCCCAAGGCTTTGGCGGTAAAAAGCGCAAAGCAAAAAGTCGCAAATACCATAAAAGCTGCGTATATTACGCCAATGGTGCCGACACTTGCGATCTCGCTAAGGCTTATGTTAAAGCCAAAAAGTATGATGCCTAGTCTTAAAATTTGCTTCCCAGCGATCGCTACGACGCCACTACTTTTTAAAATTTGAGTTTGTTTGGTGAAAAGATTTGCAAAAATGGCGCCTAAAATGATAGAGATGATGAGTGGGCTGGTGTGAAATTTAGCCAAAACCGTGTTTGAGGTCGCAAAAGAAATGGCGCAAATCAGCGCTAAAACAAGCATAGCAAGAAATTTATGAGACATATTTTAACCTTAACTCTTTTTTTAAAAATGCAATTAGCACGTTTGGGTATAATTAGACGAATTTTATAATGCAAATTTAAAATAAAGATAAAGGGATAGGCCTATGATCATCCTTGGCGAAAAATATGCTTTCACCAAACTCGAGTTAGAGAAGCTTAGGAAGAAATTTGGCCAGGTGAATTTTTTATCCCCTGAAAATAGTGATGCTAAAGCCTTGCGAAGTGCGCTAGAAAATCTCATAAAATCAGGCGATCAGAGGCTAATAGTGCTAAATACCCAAAAGCCCGTTGATAGCAAACTAGTGAGATTTCTCACGCTTTTGCAGTTTAAGACGAAGTATAAAAAGATCAAATTTCTAAATGTGGAGAGCTTTTTAGAAATTTACTTGCAAAAGTGCTATATCCCAGAAAATGGCGAAAATTTAAACTTTTTAAACGATATCAAGCCTTATAATGCCATTGAATACGCTCTAAAACGCGCGATCGACTATGTAAGCTGCTCGCTGCTTCTTGTGATACTTTTTGTGCTTAAATTTTACGTAAAGAAAAAGATAGACGAGCAGTCCCCTGGCAGCCTTTACTTCTTGCAAAACAGGGTTGGGCTGGGCAACAGGGAATTTGAATGTATCAAATTTCGCTCGATGGTGGTTGATGCTGAAAAAGATGGAGCTAAATTTGCTAGCAAAAACGATGAGAGAGTCTTTGAATTTGGCGAATTTATGCGTAAAACTCGCATCGACGAGGTGCCACAGTGCATAAATGTGCTACGAGGGCAGATGCATCTAATAGGCCCAAGACCAGAGCGAAGATACTGGATAAATTTCTTTGAAAAAGAGATACCTTACTACAATGAACGCCACATCGTCCGCCCAGGGATTACCGGCTGGGCACAGGTAAACTACCCTTACGGCGCAAACACTCACGACGCCAAACAAAAGCTAATGTATGATCTTTACTACATCAAGCACTGGTCACTTTGGCTGGAGATAAAGATAATAGTAAAAACTATTGCAATTATATTTGAAAAAAGGGGTATTTAGTCAAAACCGTATATCCGCTTTTGACTAAATTTGTCTGGTGGATATAAAGCTACATCCTATCTTTAGCTGTGATTCCCATTATGTTAAATGCTGTTTTTATCGAAACAGCAACGACTGCAAAGACTTTTAGTAAGCTATCTTCATTTTCGTTGCCAACTACGCGGTTTTCATTATAAAATTTATGAAAGCTAGCAGCCAGCGACTTTAGATAGTCTGGTATTTTTTGAAGCTGCCTTGAAGCAAAAGCATCCTCTAAAATTTCAGGCAATATAAGCGCTTCAAAAAGTAAATTTTTAGCATTTTCATCTAGGCACTCAAAGTCCGCATTTATCACGTCACTAACGATTTTTCCAGCCTTTGCAAAAATTTGATTTATCCTAGCGTGAGCGTAGTTTATATAAAAAATAGGGTTTGAGCTATCCTCTTTTTTAAGCTCATCCACGTCAAATTCCAAACTGCTCGTGTTTGCTTTGCTTATAAAGATAAACCTAAGTGCCTCAGCACCGATCTCACTCGCGATATCGCTCATCAGCACCGCATTGCCAGCGCGCTTGCTCATTTTGTATGGCTTACCCTCTTTTAGCAGGCTAACCATCTGCATAAGTATCACTTCAAGCCTATTTTCGTCGTACCCAAGGAAATTTATCGCAGCCTTTAGCCTTGCGATATATCCGTGGTGGTCTGCACCCCAAATGTTTATATAGTGGTCAAAATTTTTCTCAAATTTAGCGTTATGATAGATGATGTCACCAGCTAAATATGTCGGTCTGCCATCATTTCTAACCACAACCCTATCGTTGTCATCACCAAGTGTGGTAGAAGCGATATAGATAGCGCCCTCTTTTTCATACATTTGATTTGAGCGTTTTAGCTTTTCTATAGTTGGCTCCAGACGGTCGTAAAGTGCTTTTTCGCTAGCCCAGCTCTCTATAAAAATGCCAACATCAGCTAAGTCTTTTTTGATGATCTCAAGCACGATATCCTTGCCAAACTCGGCAAGCTCAAGGTTTCTGCTCTCGTCATAAAAAATTTCCTTGCCAAATTTCTCATTTGCAAGCTTAGCGATATCTAAAATATAATCCCCGCGATAATATTTCTCTGGATAGACGACACTTTCGTTAAAAAGCTGCTCTTTAGCCGCAAGTGATATCGATGTGCCAAGCAGATCTATTTGATTGCCCGCATCGTTTATGTAGTATTCTGTTGAGATATCGTAGCCAAGCCTTTTGCCAAGCCTAGCCAAAGTATCGCCATAAACTGCGCCCCTAACGTGTCCGATGTGAAGCGGTCCAGTCGGATTTGCGCTGATGTATTCTATTAAATAGCTGTCTTTTTTCGCATCTTCTTTTGCAAAATTTTCGCTATCTAGCAAAATTTGCTTTGAAGTTTCATCTAAAAATTCACTCTTAAGCTTGAAATTTAAATATCCATTTACCGCGCTAGCTTCCACTATCTTACTGTCACTAAATTTATCAGCAAACTCGCTAGCTATCATAGCTGGCGAGTTTCTTAGCTCTTTTGCGAGGCTAAAAAGTGGCGTCGCATAGTGGGCTAAATTTTTATCCTTTGGCTTTTCAAGCACAAATTCTCGCTCTAAAACCTTTGAAATTTCAGCTTTTACTTTATCTTTCAACTCTAAAACCTACGCGTTTTTAGTTGTTTCTTCTATCTTTTGACTAGTTGCACTCTCTTCTTTATGCTCGACTTTTTCGCTCTTTTCAGGGGTTGTGTCCTCCATCTCAGCTTTAAAAGTCTTTATACCTTTGCCTAGTCCTTTCGCAAGCTCTGGGATCTTCTTTGCTCCAAAAAGTAATACAATGATCGCCAAAACGATCAACCAGTGGCCAATACTAAAAGAACCCATCTTTTCTCCTTATCAAATTTTCTCAAAATATTATCATAAATTCCTGAATTTCTAACAATCTATCCACTCGTCGATGACGTTTCTTAAGTTTATCTTAGCACTTTTTAACCTCATCGCTCGAAGGATCGATTTTAGTCCTTTATAGCTCTTTTCTATATCATCATTTACTAAAAAATAATCATACTCTAAAATATGCTCCATCTCTCCAACTGCGTTCATTAAGCGATTTTCTATCGTCTCGTCACTATCTGTTCCGCGGTTTTTCAAGCGCCTTTTTAGCTCTTTTTTATTCGCAGTTGTGATAAAAACTGAAGTGATATAGCTTTTAAATTTCTCAAGTGCAATGTGAAAGCCCTGCACATCAATGTCAAATATTACTATCTTTCCAGCTTCAAGTGCCGCTAAAACTGGCTTTAAGCTCGTGCCATAGTAGTTTTTATGCACCTGCGCCCACTCTAAAAACTCGCCATTTTCGATGCCGCTTTTAAATTCGTCTTCTTTTATAAAATAATAATCCACCCCATCAACTTCGCCTTCTCTTTTGGCTCTTGTTGTGCTTGAGATAGAAAAATATAGGTCTTTCTCCTCCTTTAAAAGACGGCCCAAAAGCGTGCTTTTACCGCTTCCACTAGGTCCCGAAACTACTAAAATTTGTCCTTGCAACTACTTTTCCTCGAAACTTATATTTATCTTGATGTTCATATCTTTTAGTACATCTCTTAGCGAGCTCTCATTTAGCGACTCGTGGACGTGTTTTGTGATCTTTTTAGTTAGCTCTTCTTTGTAGTCTTCTTTTGTCTCTTTTTTTGAGCTTGTTTGAGGCATATCTTTTAGTCCAAATGCCGCTAACATCGTGCTTTCATCTATATCATCTATCGATGCCGCGTCAAAGTTTAACTCGCTTGGTGCCGCGTCTTTGCTCTCTTTTTGCGCATTTTCTTCTTGGATATTTTCTTCTTCAAAAGTTTCATCTACTAGACCTAGATCCTCTTTGGCTTCTGGCTCGCTCATATCTTCTAGCTCTTCTTCTGGCATCTCACTAGAAGCGTTTTCACTCTCGCTAGGCTCTAAATTTTCTAGCTCCTCACTTGAAATTTCATCCAAAGCCTCTTCTTCTATATCTTCTTCTACTTTTTCATCATCTACTTGAATTTGCTCTTCATCAAGTGAATCGATCTCACTAAGCTCAAATTTACTCTGATCTATCTCGTCAAGCTCGCTACCAGTGTTCTCTTCATCAACCAAGCCTGCAACGTCATTTTGGCTAATAATATCATCTAAATTTTCCCCAAGAGCCTCATCTATCTCAGAAGTCTCAGGCATATTTTCTATCTCATCAACAAGTGAGCTAAGCTCGGCTAGATCGCTCTCTTTGCCTACTGCAGCGCCAAGGTCCATCTCTTCTTCGGCACTCTCGCTTGCTATCTCACTATCATCAGCCAGGTCTTCGCTCACAAGCTCTTTTAGCTCATCAAGCTCCTCCAAAGAGTCAAGTAGCCCCTCATCACTTTCGATCTCAGGCATGCTGATGTCAGTATCCATCTCAAGATCATCGCTAACGCCCTCTGAGAGCTCTTTATCAAGATCTGCAAAATTTTCTAAATTTGTATCGATATCAGGCAGCTTAAACCCTGACATCTCGTCAAAATTTATAGCCTCGTCGCTAAAGTCACCAAAGTCGCTTTCGCCTTGCTCGCTCGAACCATGCTCGGCAACTGGCTCATCTTTTGGGATATTTTGCTCAAAAACACTTATAAATTCAGTCGGTAAAAATGGTTTTTCAAGCATCAAAGTAGCAAATTCTGGCTTGCTCTCGCCACGACTTGCTAGATACATCACCTTTTTATCTGTAGCTAGCTCGCTACTATCCACGTCACTGTCAATTATGATAAAGTCAAACTGAGCATCGTCAAATCCATTTAGATCCTCAAATTCGCTATATTCGGTGCCGATTTTATTCAGACTTAAAGTTATCAGACGTGAAACTGCTGGATTTTTATTTATTAGAGCAACTTTCATCATCCCTCCTTGTAATAGTAAAAGCCTATTCTATGATAAATTTCATTGCTATTTTCTTAAAAAAACAGAGCCGGCAGATCATTTATCACTTTTAAAAGTAGGTCACTCATGATCTTCATAATGCCTGCTAAAATGGCTATCAAAACAGAAAATCCGATCGTCACTTTAATAGGATAGCCGATGACTAGTAGGTTAAACTGCGGCATCGTCTTCATCAGCATGCCAAAAATGGAGTCTGAGAGCAAAGAGAGGGCAATGATAGGAAATGACATGATAAAGCCAAACATAAACAAATTTGTAAATAAATTTATCGCATAGCTCATGATGCCAGGGCGCGGATAAAAATCGCCAAGAGGCACAACAGCAAGCGAGCTAGCGTAAAACTGAAGGAGCAAATGGTGACCATCAAATGCCAAAAATGTTAGTAGCGCGATGAAATTTATAAGGTTTGCGATGACTGGAGAGTTTGTGCCAGTTTGTGGATCAAGCACCGACGCCATCGAAAAGCCCATGACCATCGATATTTGCTCGCCTGCCATTTGAAGTGTGGCAAAGATGATGGTTAGCATAAGTCCTGCACTAAGACCCAGCATAACCTCGCCCAATATCTCGCCGATTAAGAAATTTATAGAGTTTTCATGAGCTTTTGAGATGGGAAATAGCACGACGCAAAGAACAAAGACTAAAAGCGTTTTTACACTAAGAGGAATTTGATTGTGCGAATAAAATGGAAAAAAGACGATGAGACCGCTTAGGCGTGCAAACAAAAGCATAAAAACTATTGCTTTATCGGCTCCAAAAAATTCTACTAGTTCCATTTTGCTCTTTTAAATTTTTTACTAATTTTACAAAATTTTACTTTGTTTTTAAATTTAAGCGGTCGTTTTTAAAAATTTGAAGCTAAATTTTAAGAAATTTGCACAAGCTCTTTGTTCTCAAGCTTGTATGAGTTGTCGCATTTCGCGGCTAGGTCGTTGTCGTGAGTGACTAGAACAAGGGCAGCATTGTTTTCATTTATATAGTCAAATAAAACTTGCATCACTTCATTTGCTGTTTGCTTATCAAGGTTGCCTGTTGGCTCGTCTGCAAAGATGATCTTTGGCTTTTTAGTAAGCACTCTAGCGATACTCACACGCTGCTGTTGACCGCCACTTAGCTCGCCAACTTTTTGATTTATCACACTTGAAATTTTAAGTGCTTCAAGATCATTTTTTTCTATATTTTCGCCAGACAAGATGCTTGCAAGCTCGATATTTTCATAAGCGCTAAAACCTTTAAAAAGATAGTGCGACTGGAAAATAATGCCAAAATGAAGCCTTCTAATGGCCAAAAGCTCGTTTTGAGAAAGCTCATAGATCGATCTATCTTGGTAGATGACCTCGCCAAAATTTGGTTTTAAGAGTGTTGAAAGTATGTGTAAAAGCGTTGATTTGCCACAACCGCTAACGCCGGTTATAGCAATGCTTTGTTTTTGATTTAGAGTTAAATTTATATTGTTAAAGAGCGTATAATCATACGCAAAGCCTAGATTAGACGCTCTTAAAATTTCCATTAGCCTATTTGAGCAGCAACTTCTGCAGCAAAGTCATCTACTTTTTTCTCTAAGCCTTCGCCAAGCTCGAAACGAACGTATTTTACGATCTCGATCTTGCCGCCAAGCTCTTTGCTCTTCTCTTCGATAACTTGTTCTATAGTCTTTTTATCGTCCATTACATAAAACTGACCTAAAAGTGTAAGGCGTTGGTCAAGCACTGTGTTGTCAGCGTAAAATCTCTCGATCTTACCAGGGATGATCTTATCCCAAATTTTCTCAGGTTTGCCCTCAGCTTTTAGCTCTTCTTCGATCGCTTTTGTAGCTTTTGCAAGCTCAGCCTCACCTATCTGGCAGCGGCTAGCATACTCAGGGATGTGGTGAAGTGGCTTACCTAGGCGTTTTAGCTCTTCATTGTCTTTTTCGAGTTCAGCGCGAAGTGCGATAAATTCTTTCTCAACAAAATCTTTATCAAGGTCTTTGTAGCTTATAACACTTGGCTTCATAGCAGCTGCATGCATACATAAATTTCTTATAAATTCAGCTGCTTTATTTGCAACTTCAGCACTTTCGCAAGCTGCACCGATAAGTACGCCAACACGGCCATTTGAGTGAACATAGCCATTTACCACACCCTTGTCATCAGCGCTAATAGTCTCAAAGCGGCGAACTACAAGGTTTTCACCGATAGTTGCAATCTGAGTTTTGAAGTACTCTTCAAATTTAACGCCATTTAATGTGCTTGCATTTAGCTCTTCAACTGTCGCTATGCCACTTGTTTGGATGTGGGCTGTTGTGTCTTTTGCAAGTGCTTGAAACTGTGGGTTTCTAGCAACGAAGTCAGTCTCAGAGTTGATCTCACTAATAGTTGCTTTTTTGCATTTTGAGCAAACTTCAACGCTTACTAAGCCCTCGCTTGCAAGGCGGTCAGCCTTTTTAGCAGCTTGACCTAGGCCTTTTTCACGAAGGATATCAACAGCTTTTTCCATGTCGCCATTTGCTTCGCCAAGTGCCTTTTTGCAGTCCATCATGCCAGCTCCGGTTGATTCGCGGAGCTCTTTTACCATTTGTGCAGTTATTTCCATTACTCTTCGTCCTCGCCAAAGTCTTCTTCGCTCATAGCCTCAGCTACAACTGCGTCCTTCTCATCTTGGCTTACTTCTTCGCCAGCAGCTTGCTCGCCACCATCTTGCTCTAGAAGTGATTTGCCCTCGTTGATCGCCTCAGCCATCTCTTGGCAGAAAAGCTGAACAGAGCGGATCGCGTCGTCGTTTCCTGGGATAGGATAATCAACAACGTCAGGATCGCAGTTTGTATCTATTGGTGCTACAACTGGGATTTTTAGGCGGTTTGCCTCTTGAACAGCGATCTTTTCTTTAACTGTATCAACAACAAATATCATATCAGGTAGGCTTTTCATATTGCGGATACCACCTAGAGTTGCGATAAGCTTCTCTTTTTTGCGGCGAAGCATCAAAGCCTCTTTTTTAGTTAGTAAATTTATCGAACCATCTTCTTCCATAGCCTCGATAACTTCTAGTTTGCGGATAGACTGGCGGATAGTACCGAAGTTTGTCATCATACCACCTAACCAGCGGTGATTTACATAAGGCATTCCACATTTTTCAGCGTACTCTTTTATAGCGTCGATAGCTTGTTTTTTAGTACCGACAAATAGCACTGACTTGCCTTCAGCAGCTGCGTCACGAACGATGTTGTAAGTGTAGCGGAAGTAGCGGATAGTCTTTTGTAGATCTATAATATAGATACCTTTTCTCTCGCCAAAGATAAATTTTTTCATTTTTGGGTTCCAGCGGCGTGTTTGGTGACCAAAATGTACGCCACACTCTAATAAATCTCTCATAGTTACCATGAGTTTCTCCTTGTTTTAGGCATTTTGCCTTGAATTTAGTTTTATCCTCCACGACCATAAATGCTCTCGCACAACCAAATTTAGGATTGTCGTGTGTGAAATAAAGCTTGGATTATATTGAAACTTGGCTTTATTGAAGCTAAATTTAAAGATTTCTTTAGCTACAAATAAAGCTAAAATTTTGCCAAATTTACTCAAAAAAACCTTTTTTAACGACCTTTTCGTCCTTGACACAAAACTCGCCTTTTGCGATCACGTCATATAAATTTAGCTCCTCGTCAAAGACACAAAGATCAGCGTCATTGCCCACTTTTATCTCGCCTTTTTGGCTTAAATTTAGATATTTCGCCACGTTTTTACTCATCAAGGCCAAAGTATCTTTTATATTTAAAATTTTATTTCTCACTAAAGCTTGCAATACCTCTAAATTTGACGCACATGACGCACAGCCATATCCGATAAGTTCGCCATTTTCGTTAAATTTAGGCACACTTCCGTTTCCGTCTGAACTCATCGTTAGGCGCTCTAAATTTAGCCCATTTTCAAGGCCATAAGCCACCACCTCATGAAGCGGGGCAAATTTACTTCCACCGCTTGTGATATCGACGTTTCCGCCCATTTTTTGAAATTTCAAAGCCTCGTTAAACAGGTCTTTTGTCCTAGCGCAGTGTGTCGGCGAGAAGTAATGAACTGGGAATTCGTACTCTTTTATCACCTTAAAGACGTTGTCAAATTTCTCGCTCAGTCCGCCCATGTGCATGTGAAGCACGCCGCCTTTTTTAGATACCATGCCGCCTATGCGAATTTTGCTTAGGATTTTTATCAGCTCCTCTTTTGAGACGTAGCTGCCGCGGTTATCGGTCAGTGCGATCTTGACGCCGATCACCTTGTCGATTAGTATGAGGTCCTTTGCGATGTCGCCTGTAAATGTCACACAGGGGCTTGCATACGAGCCGGTGTGGATGAAGGTCGAGATGCCCTCAAACTCGAGCGCTTTTGCTTTTGAGTAGAGATTTTCCAAGCTTCTAGTGACCCCGTCAGTCCCCAAAACGCCAACAAGCGTCGTCGTGCCGTACTTTACGATCTGACTAAGCGTGATCTCAGGCGTTCTTGAGTGATATCCAGCCTCGCCGCCACCACCCGTGATATGCACGTGCTGATCAATGAGACCTGGAGCTAAAACCTTGCCTTTTAGGTCGTAAATTTCTAGCCCTTCTACGCTAAAGCTTAGTCCCTCGCCGATAGCTAAAATTTTACCGCCACCTACCAAAACATCGCACTTGCCAAGAAATTTTGGCGTGTATAGATTAGCATTTTTAAGCAAAAGCATATTTTCTCCTTTATTTGCTAAGTTGTACTTTCTCTTCTATCTCCATCAATTTTATAAAAATTTGCTCGATATTTTCCCTATCCACGGCACTTAGCTCCATCTTTTTTGAGCTAAGAAGCATCTGCACAAACTCCTCGTTCATAAGCTGCTCAAAGCCCAAATTTCTAGCGTTTTGAGCTATTTTTGCCGCTAGCGGATTTTTAAAGCTCTCATATCCCATTTTTATCCTTAAATTTCACTGCAAATCCGCAAAATCTACCGCACACGCCGTCTCTTCGGTACGAAAAATATCTCTCATCGCAGTGCGTGCAGACCTCACTAAAGTTTAAATTTTTAACCCCAAGTGCGTTAAATTCATCTCTCAAGGCTGCGTTCATATCAAAATTTCTACCTATCTTATATGCGTTAAATTCCCCAAGATCAAGCTCACCCACCTCGTAGCAGCCACCTTTTATATTTGCTCCGACAAAGACGCTCATTTCATCTGCTTTTGAGCCAAATTTCTCGCTCATGAGCGTAACTGCTTTTGTGCAAATTTTTAGCGTCACGCCGGCTCTTCCTGCATGAGCCACGCAGATCACGCCACGCTTTTCATCTATCATCACGACAGGCGAGCAGTCCGCCACCAAAACGCAGACGCCCACATCACTTAAATTTGTGACCACAGCGTCGCACTCTGGCAGCTCGTCGTCCTCGTTTTCAAGGACAAAAACCTTGTCCGAGTGTATCTGCTTCATAAATTTAAGCTGCCTAACGCCCAAATTTTTAGCCAAAATTTCTCTATTTTTGATGACATCTTTTGGCTCATCGCCCACGTGGTCACCTAAATTTAGCGAGCTAAATTTACCCTCGCTCACGCCGCCAAGCCTGTTTGTAAAGCCAGCAGTGATGCCATTTTTATCAAAAACGATCTCTAAATTTTCACGCATATTCGCTCGCTTAGTAAAGGCTCGAAATTCTCTCGACCTCATCCCAGCTAAGGCCGCCATTTTGCTTAGCTTCAAGCATTCTAGCCACATAGCGAGCCAGCAGGTCGCTCTCGATATTTACGCGTCTGCCGACCTTGAAAGTGCCAAAAAGGCTATCTCTAAATGTGATGGGAATGATAGTTAGCCTGATGCCCTTTGGCAAAATTTCATTTATCGTAAGGCTCACGCCCTCAACGCCCACCGAGCCCTTGTTTGCCATAAGAGCCATCGCCTCACGTGGCAAGTCTATGTAAAAATCAACGCCGTTTTCATGCTTTTTTATAGCCGAGATCACGCCGATAAAGTCGATATGTCCTTGCATCAAATGCCCATCCACACGCTCTCCAAGCTTCATCGCTGGCTCGATATGCACCAAGCCACTTAAATTTTCAACCGCGACATTTGCCCTGCTCTCTGCGCTTAGCTCCACGCTAAAGCCATCATCGTATAGTTTTATGACACTTAAGCAAGCGCCATTTACTGCGATGCTATCGCCTAAATTTGGGCGAAATTTAGCCCTTAGCCGTAAAACATTTTGCGAGTAGCTAATGACCTCGGCAAGCTCCCTGATTAAGCCATTAAACATATTTTGCCTTTAAATTTTTTAAGGATTTTACTAAATTTTGCCTAAATTTGGCGCATGGATAGATTTGCTAGTTTTGTGAAATTTAAACCACACTAAAATAAATTTATGACGCCACGCTAGAGCGTAAAATTTCGCTATGAACTTTGGGCGGCATGCCAAACATCCTTGCGTATTCGCGGCTAAACTGCGACACGCTCTCATATCCCACGTCAAATGCAGCCTGCGCAACGCCGATATTTTTATTTACGAGCAGGTTTTTAGCCTCTTCAAGGCGGATCTTTTTTTGAAAGGCTACTGGGCTTAGCGAGGTTACGATTTTGAAGTTATGATATAGCGAAGACTCGCTCATATCGCACTCTCTAGCGACATCTTTCATGCTTAGCTTTTGCGAAAACTCGTTTTTTATCTTTGCTACGGCTTTTGAAATTTTATTTGAAACGCTACCTTGCATCGCAAATTTACTTAAAAAATAGCCGCTTTTGTCGTTTGTTGCGAGCATGTAAAGTATCTCTTTTTTAGCAAGGTCTGAGAGAAATTTGACCTTATCTTTTGGCTTTTCTAGTAACCAAACAAACCTCAAAACAGGCTCTAAAATCTCATCCGTTAGCTCGCCAAAAAATATACCTTTTTCGCTTTTTTGTAGGCTCTGCTCTTTTACATCCACGCCTTTTAGCACTTCATAGACCTCATCTAGGCTAAATTTAATGCAAAGCGAGATGTAGGGCTTCTCTTTTGAGGCGTCTGTTAGGCTTACATTTAAGGGCACATGAGTAGAGGCTAGCGCGTAGGTTCGCTCGTCATATCCATACATCTCATCGCCAAAGCCGATTGCCTTTGCTCCTTGCAGTATTATGCACAAAGACGGCTCATAAACCGTGCTGATAAAATCATGCGTTTTATCACTGATATAAAAGTCAAGCGAGCCAATGTTGCTTTGCGTAGATCCCACTATGCCGTATCTATCTAATAAAAACTCTTTTGTCTGCTCTTTTAGTAAATTTACATCAGCCATTTTCGCTCTCCGCCAAGTCAAATTTTGCAAGATTATACAGCTTTTTAGAAATTTTGCAGGATTAGGCATGAAATTTAGAGGATCGTTCTAACGTAAAATTTACAATACAGATATAATGCATCACAATAAAACAATATTTGAGACAAGCAAAAACCAAAGCTCGCCAAAATATCAAAAATTTATGTCGGCGCTTGTAGCGTCAAGTTTTATTTTAGGAGGCAATTTAGTGGCTAGCACAAACGTAGCAAAATCACCGCTAGAGGCGGTATCGATGGTAAGCGAGTGGGACAAAGTTTTCGCTAAAAGCGATAAGGTAGATCACAAGAAAGTTAAATTTAAAAATCGTTATGGTGTTGAGATAGTAGGCGATCTTTATACGCCTAAAAATTTGCATGGCAAAGCAGCTGTGATCGCAGTTAGCGGACCTTTTGGCGCAGTCAAAGAGCAATCAAGCGGCCTTTACGCCCAAACTTTAGCCGAGCGCGGCTTTATCACGCTTGCTTTTGATCCAAGCTACACCGGAGAGAGCGGCGGCGAGCCAAGAAATTTAGCAAGTCCAGAGATAAACACTGATGATTTTAGTGCGGCGGTGGATTTTCTAGGCACCCAGAGCAATATAGACCGAGATAAAATCGGCATTTTAGGCGTATGCGGCTGGGGCGGTTTTGCTCTAAACGCAGCTCTTGCCGATCCTCGCATAAAGGCGGTTGCAACCAGCACGATGTATGATATGACGCGAGTGATGGCAAAAGGCTACAACGATAGCGTGGGCGCCGATGAGAGATATGAAACTAAAAAGAAGATAGCCGAGCAACGCTGGCTCGATCTCCAAAATGGCAAACCAGCATATACAGGTGCTGTAATGTTGATCCAAAAAAGATAGACGCGAGCACGCCGCAGTTTATAGCTGAATATGCGGACTATTACCGTACACCACGCGGCTATCACAAACGCTCTGTAAATTCAAACAGCGGTGAGAGCGGCTGGACCAAGACAAATCCTATCTCGTTTATAAATATGCCAATCCTTGCCTACGCAAGCGAGATGAGAACTCCAACTCTTATCGCAGCCGGCGAGAAAGCGCACTCAAGATACTTTAGCGAGGACGCCTTTAAATCTCTTGGCAACAAAAATAAAGAGCTAGTTATCGTCCCTGGCGCCGTGCATACAGATCTGTATGATAATAAAAACAATAAGATCCCATACGATAAATTTGAGGAATTTTTCAAAGCAAATTTGAAATAAACCGCTGCCCCTGCACCTTGCGGGGGAATTTAAAAAGGAAAAAAATGGAAAATTTTACATTTTATAACCCAGTAAGAATAGAATTTGGCAAAGGCAAAGAGGCTCATATCGGCGAGTATATGAGAGAATTTGGTGCTAAAAAAGCCCTTGTGCTATACGGTAGCGAGCGCGTGAAAAAGAGCGGACTGCTTGGCGTAGCTACCGATAGTCTAAAAGCAAATGGCATCGAATTTACTGAGCTTGGCGGCGTGAAATCAAACCCGGTGCTAAACAAAGTAAATGAAGCGATCAAAATAGCCCGTGAATTTGGTGCTGATAGCGTGCTGGCTGTTGGCGGCGGCTCGGTGCTAGACTCTGCAAAGGCAGTCGCTGCCGGAGCTAAATACGATGGCGACGTGTGGGACTTTTTCGTAGGTAAAAATCCGGCCGAGTCGCTCATGGTATTTGACATCATCACGCTAGCGGCAACTGGCTCTGAGATGAATCAAAACGGCGTCGTGACCAACGAGGCGGCTAAACTAAAGCTTCATCTGGGCGCTCCGTGCCTTTTCCCAAAAGTATCTGTCGTAAACCCACAGCTACAAGCCACCGTCAGCCGCGACTATCTAGTTTATAGCGCAAGCGACGTTATCGCACACAGCATCGAGGGCTATTTCACAGCTACAAACTATCCGCTAATCGCCAGAATGCAGGTAGAAGCAAACATCAAAACTATCATCCGAACGACCGAAATTTTACTTGCAAACCCTGATGACTACGACGCTAGAGCTGAGTTTGCCTGGGCTGCGACGATGGCGCTAAATGGCATAACTATGGTCGGTACTTCAGGCATCGAGTATCCAAACCACATGATCGAGCATGCGATGAGTGCGGTAACAGACTGTGCGCACGGAGCTGGACTAAGTGTGGTTATGCCTGCGTGGATGAAGTGGTATAAGGATAGAAATTTAGGCGTATTTGAGCGTTTTGCGAGAGAAATTTTTGGGCTTAAAACGGCAGATGAGGGCATAGAGGCGCTAAAAGCGTGGTTTGACAAAATAGGCACTCCAACAAGTCTATCGCAGCTAAAGATAGATAGCGAGGCGCTTATAAATGAGATCGCGGGTGTTGCCTATGAAAACGCAAAGGCGTGGGCGATGCAAGGGCTCTATCCAAAGAAAAATATCGTCCAAATCCTTGAACTTGCAAAATAAATTTAAAGTGAGTCAAAATGAGAAAAATTTTAGCCATCTTTATGCTTTTTGCGGGGTTAAATTTGGCAGCAGGAGAGAAAATGCAAAATTTAAAGATAATCCTAAAGAGCTCTAACGGCGAAGCGACGGCTATCCTAGACGATACGGCAGCAGCAAGAAGCTTTGCCGCACAGCTACCGCTAACACTAAATTTAGAGGACTACGGCGGACACGAAAAGATCGCTAAGCTGCCAAAACCGCTTGATACAAGGGGCGCTCCGAGCGGCAGCGACGGCAAAAAAGCGAGATCTCCTACTTTGCTCCGTGGAACAACTTTGTCATCTACTACGGCTACCAGCCATATTATGAAGGCATCGTACGCTTGGGGGTGATCGAGGGCGACATGAGTTCGGTCGTAAAAGACGGGCAGATCAAGATCGAGCTAGTAAAATAATATAAATTTTAGGATGCTTGAAAATCTTGATCAATAAAACTAAAACGCTCAAATTTTAGTTAAAAAAGGCAACTGCTACCCACGCAAGATGAGTGATAAAATTTTTGCAGACGTCTGCCTAAGATCACGCTGCTTTTTGGTGCGACACCTTATGCAAACGCAGGAGCAGCGCTAGTGCATTTTCCGCGCGGAGTTCGCACGGCGCGGCATACACATCACGCAGGGCAAAATTTACACTGGCGCAGCGGACAGCAAAAAAACGTGGATAAAGCATTAAATGAAGAAAAATGCGAAATTGATCAAAAATTTATCTTTGATTTTGGTATATTTTATTTGCCAATGACGATAAAAAGAGCTTTTGCAATAAAATGAGGCACTTTGTGCAACAGGACTAACTTTTTAGTGGTTGCACCAAAAAATTGCGAGTATAGCTAAAAGATTGCAAAAATTCACTCAAAGAGCGAGATGATTAGCGAGCAGAAATTTAAAGAACATAAGGGTACTGGAAATTTTAGTGATGAGCCGCTAGCTTGGTAGCAAAAGTCACTTGCAAGGCAAATTTAGCTGGCGGTAAATTATAAAAAATTTAAATTTGATCTAGCCAGTATAAATTTCATCTACCATTTGCCTTTAAATTTACATATTCTAAACGCGAAATTTATATGGCTCGCCAAAAAAACAGCAATAATAATTTTACTACCAGACGCATATCAAAAGCTTTTGGCTAATTTTCGCCCCTAACTTGTCTGCAAAACTAGCCACGTCTTGCTAAAGTCGCGCGCCGCCAGGTCGTTCCTCTTTATCCACAGATAAACTCTACCCTCTCCGTCCCAGTCCATGTCGCTATCCCAGTCGCTATCTATCTGCAAAAGCAGTTGCCACTGGGCGGCATTTTTCTCAAACTCAGAGATATTTGGGTGGTGATAAGCGCTACCATCGCCGCAGTCAAGGCCATTTGTCACGAGCTCGCACTCTAGCTCCATGCCATCTTGAATGTTGTCAGAGTGACCAAGGAGCTTGTTTTCTTTGGCCTGCCAGCTTGGCTCGATGATCTCGTGATATGCCTCCCACTGCTCCTCGCTGAATTTGCCAAATGGCACGAGTGAGCTTTGCAAACTTGGCAAATTTTGCTCGTTTTTAAAGCTAAGAGAGCGTACGCCAAATGTGAAATTTCCGCTATCCATGTTTTGGCGAGCAAGCTGGTCTTGAGCTGCCTCACTAAACATCACGGCAAAGCCCTTTTTATCAGCAGGGTCGTAACCCCAAATGCGTAAATTTATATCATAAAAAAGATATAGAATGCCACTTTTTGGTAGTAACCCGTCGGTGTCAAATTTGCTAGCTTCAGCAAAATTTATCTGCGCTATAAAGCTAAGCGCGCCGTTTTCATTTGAGGGCCAAGGCACATTGGCTGGCAGATCCGGCTGTCCGCCAAATTTAGACGCTCCAACAGCGATATCACCGTCATCTCTAGCCTGCGCATCTATCTTTATAGCATTTTTAGCCATTGGCTTTAAGAACTCAAAAAGCTCATCCAAACCGCGCTCTTTGCAGCCTTTATAAATTTCATTTAGATCCATATTTTTCCTTTTTAGCAAGCATCAATGTAGATGTGATACTTTTTGCAGTGCAAGCAGCGAAACAAATACCCAGCAAAATCGCCACCCGCTACGAGTAGCTCGCGAGCCATTTTCACGTCGTAATCGTCCCTTTTTGCGTAGTCCGCAAAAACCTCGTCTGCGATGCCAAGCTCCTCAAGCTCCTTCGTGCCAACATCACCCAAAAATGCGCAATAATCATCACAGCACGCCACCCAGTGCTCGCCCTGCCAGCTCTCATAGCCAGGTGTTCTATTAAAAAGCTCATCATCTTTTTTGGCGTCATCTGTGGTAAGCTTGTCGGCGCCCTGCACAAAGGTAGCATCAAATTTCTTGGCAGCTGCGCCATTTGCGATGCAGACTGGGCAAAGATAGGTGACATCTTGCTCGCTGTAGATGCCATTGTTATAATAAATTTCTGTGTTTTTGCCGCAGCACTCGCAAATGACACTCATATCATCTTTAAATGCACCAGTTTTTAATGGCTCTGGATGATAGCGAAATTTTGGCAAGGTGGCAGCCTTTGCCTTTTGAGCTAAAATCTGCTCTTTGCTCTTTGGCCTTGGCACCGCCCATTTGTCGCCCTCATCCAAAAACTGCGCAAGATAACCAAGCGTTTTTAGCTGCTTCTTGTCGTTTTTGTCATGTATCTTTAAAAGTAGCTCGTAAGCACTCTTTTGCATAGACAAAAGCTGATAAAGATCTACCAGAACTTTCTTTGCCTGCATATCCTCGCTTGCTTCAAGCTCTTCTTTGAACTGATACAAAGCCTCCACGCTCGCCGCATTGCCGTTATTTTTGTAGTAATCTTTTGAAAGATTTATATATTTTTCTTGAAATTTATCCACAAATAGCCTTTATGAAATTTGCTAAGAATTTTAGCTTTAAACACTTAAAAGTCGCATAGATGAGTTATTAAAATTTAAAAGAGTGGGATAAAAACATAAAATCGTTTAATTTTTAAAATTTAAAAAAAGGCACATTAAATTTAGTGTCAAGGAGAGCCGCAAGCAAATTTACTTAAATTTCAACTCACTTGTGACTATAAATTCTACTCTTCGTAAGCCCCGATAGAGAGGATTTTGTCTATTCTTTTTGCGACAAGCTCGTTTATATCAAGCTTCTCAAGCTCGGCTAGCTCTGAGATGAAGTAGTTTGCAAGTGCTTTTGCGGCACCGTCTTTATCTCTATGAGCTCCATTTATCGGCTCGTTTATCACGTCATCTATAAGCGATAAATTTTTTAAGTCATCAGCCGTTATCTTCATAGATTTTGTAGCTTGCTCTTGTTTAGCTGGGTCATTCCAAAGTATCGCTGCACAACCCTCTGGCGAGATGACTGAAAAGACAGAGTTTTTCATCATAGCAAGTCTATCAGCCACACCAATAGCTAAGGCGCCGCCACTTCCACCTTCGCCGATAACGACAGCTATTATTGGAGTTTTTAAATTTGCAAATTCAAATAAATTTCTAGCTATGGCCTCACTTTGACCTCGCTCTTCAGCGCCAACACCAGGATATGCGCCCGGAGTGTCTATCAAAAATAAGATAGGTAGGTTAAATTTCTCAGCCAATTTTGCTACACGTAAAGCCTTTCGGTAACCCTCCGGATGAGGCATACCAAAATTTCTTTTTAGTTTATTTTTAGTACCACGACCTTTTTGCTCACCTATAACGACAGCCTTTTTGCCTCCGATATAGCCGATGTAGCAGACTATTGCTGGGTCGTCGCGAAATGCCCTGTCGCCATGGATCTCATAGCCATCAACTAAAAATGAATTTATATAATCAATAGCGTATGGCCTATCTGGGTGACGAGCAAGTTGTAAACGTTGGTATTCGTTTAAATTTTTATATACTTTTGATATCTCTTTAGATAGGTTCTTATTTAAAATTTCAACAGCATGTTCATCGCCTCTGATCTTAGCATTTGCTATATCTTCATCAATCTGCTTTATGCTCTTTTCAAAATCTAAATAATTTGACATCTTAATCCAACTTTTTAAATATCACGACGCCGTTTGTTCCGCCAAAGCCAAATGAGTTACTCATAACAGCTTTTATATCAGCTTTTCTAGCTTTATTTGGAACGTAGTCTAGATCACAGTCTGGATCTGGCGTTTCGTAGTTTATCGTTGGAGGGATGATGCCATCTCTCATTGCCATTATAGATATGACAGCTTCGATCGCACCAGCACCGCCCAAGCAGTGTCCGGTCTGACCTTTGGTTGAACTAACTGGTGGGCACTTATCACCAAAAACAGCCTTTAATGCAGCTGTCTCATTTTTATCATTTACTGGTGTTGAAGTACCATGCGCATTGACATAGTCTATCTTTACGCCTTTTGCCATATCAAGTGCTTGCTTCATCGCGCTTAATGGACCTTCAAGTGTTGGTGATGTGATGTGGTGTGCGTCTCCGCTCTCTCCAAATCCAACTACTTCAGCGTAAATTTTAGCGCCTCTTGCAATAGCTGACTCATACTCTTCAAGCACAAGTGCGCCAGCGCCCTCGCCCATTACAAAGCCATCGCGGTTCGCATCAAATGGCCTTGATGCCTTACTTGGCTCATCGTTTCTTGTTGATAGCGCTTTCATCGCTGCAAAACCACCTATGCCAACACCGCAGATGGTTGACTCAGCACCGATAACTAGCATATTTGTTGCTTGACCGATCATTATGCATTTTGCAGCTTGTGATATCGCATGAGTGCTTGCCGCACAAGCTGTTACACTTGATAAATTTGGACCTTTTAGTCCGTGATTTATTGAAACTATGCCACCTAGCATATTTACAAGTGCAGATGGGATAAAAAATGGCGAAATTCTCTTTACACCTTTTTCAAAATATGTGATTGAGTTTTTCTCAATATTTGGCAAACCACCTATACCAGCAGCTGAGCTAACACCAAATTTATGAGCATCAAACTCCTTAAAATTTGCATCAGCCATAGCTTCGTTAGATGCTTTTATGCCAAGCTGTATGAAACGATCTACTTTTTTCACCTCTTTGCCGTCTAAAATGCTATTTGGATCAAAATCAGTTATCTCGGCAGCAATTTTAACAGGGAATTCGCTTACATCAAAGCTCGTGATCTCTTTCACACCTGTTTTACCCTCGCAAATAGCCTTAAAAGAGCTCTCTTTATCAAGACCAAGTGCGTTTATCATGCCAATACCAGTTACAACGACTCGTTTCAATACATCTCCTTAAATCAAACTATGCAAATTTAAATTATTTGCCTAGTTTTTCTATATAATTTACAACGTCTTGAATGCTTACTAATTTCTCTGCTTCGCTATCAGGAATTTCTACTTCAAATTTCTCTTCTAAAGCCATAACTAGCTCTACAACGTCAAGTGAATCAGCGCCTAAATCTTCGATGATTTTAGACTCTAGTTTTACCGCTTGTGGATCTACGCTTAGTTGCTCTACAACTACGTCTCTTACGTCTTCAAATACTGCCATTTAAGGTCTCCTTATAAAAAATGTCTGTTATCTTATAATATTTACGCTTTTATTTATTTTAAATTTCAAAACTTGTTGAAATTTCATTACATGTAAAGTCCGCCGTTTATTTTTAGCGTCTCGCCAGTCACGTAGCTTGCGTGATCACTTAGTAAAAATGCAACCGCCTCAGCCACCTCGCTAGCACTGCCAAAGCGTTTTAGCGGGATATTATCGCTATAAGTTTTTTTAACCTCATCACTTAGTCCATGCGTCATATCAGTCTCGATAAAGCCCGGAGTTACGCTGTTAAAGCGGATATTTCTGCTTGCGCCCTCTTTTGCAAAGCTCTTACTCATGGCGATTAGTCCGCCCTTGCTGGCTGAATAATTCACCTGTCCAGCATTTCCCATCTCACCAACGATAGATGCGACGTTTACGACTGCTCCAAAGCGCTTTTTACTCATCACTTTTAAAGCCTCTCTACATCCTATGAAAGCTGAAGTTAAATTTGCATTTATCACATCTGTAAATTCGCTAGTTTTCATTCGAAGCGCTAGCTTGTCATTTGTGATACCAGCGTTATTTACGAGGTAGCTTAGCTCGCCGTCGCTATCGACTATCAAATTTATACCTTTTATAAACTCATCTTCGTCTGTTGCGTCAAATTTTATCACCGCAGCCTTGCCGCCATTTTGCTCGATCTCAGCTTGCAAAGCGTCTGCTATCTCAGGCTTTGAGCGGTAGTTTATCCACACTTTTAAGCCCATATTTGCAAGCGTCTTTGCGATCTGTGCGCCGATACCTCTGCTTGCACCTGTTATTAGCACGTTTTTTCCGCTAAATTTCATAGATTCTCCTTATAAATTTTACTTATATTATCAAATTTAAAATAACGCCTCGTCCATTTCAGCCGGGATCTCAAGCCCCATGAGCTTTAAAACGCTAGGCGCGATGTTGTTTAGGCCGCCATTTTTTAGCTCTTTTACACCATCAGCCATCACAAAGCAAAAGACGTCATAGGTCGTGTGGTTTGTCAATAGCTCGCCGCTGCTATCACGCATCTCTTCGCAGTTTCCGTGATCGCTCGTGATGATCATAGCGTAGTTTTTCTCTTTTGCCTTGGCGTAAATTTCTCCAAGAGCCCTATCCACTGCCTCAACCGCCTTTATAGCGGCCTCGTAGTTGCCAGTATGCCCTACCATATCGCCATTTGCGAAATTTACCACTATAAAGTCTTGCTCATCATCCATGCCCTTTAGCACGGCTTTGCAAACCTCAGCAGCACTCATCTCTGGCTTTTCGTCGTAGGTTTTTACTTTTGGACTAGGGATTAGCACCCTCGTTTCGTTGCTGGCTAGCTCCTCGACGCCACCATTAAAGAAAAATGTTACATGCGCGTATTTTTCAGTCTCAGCCGTGTGAAGCTGCCTTAGTCCAGCAGCTGCTATGACCTCGCTTAGAGTGTTTTTTATCTTTTTATTTTTAAAGAGTACTTCAAATTTAAAATTTGCGTCGTATTCGGTCATGGTGATTAGATTTTTGATAGCAAAAGGGCGCTCAAACTCGCTAAATTTCTCTTCACCCAAAGCCTGACAAATCTCTCTTGCCCTATCATTTCTAAAATTTATTACGATCACGCCGTCATCTTCGCCCATGCCACTAAAGCCATTAAAGCTTGCTGGCTTTACAAACTCATCTGTCACGCCCTCATCGTAGCTTTTTTGTAGATACTCGCTTGGTGCTAGATCGCTTAAATTTGCCCCATTTACTAGGCTATCATAGGCCTCTTTTACGCGCTCCCAGCGTTTATCTCTATCCATTGCGTAAAATCTGCCACAAACGGTCGCTACCTTAAATTTAGCCTCTAAGCTTTTTATGAAATTTAGGCCGCTATTTGGGCTAACGTCGCGTCCGTCGGTGATAGCGTGAGCAAAAACTTCGCAGCCATTTTTGCTAGCAAGCTCGCACATGCCATCAAAATGCTCCAAGTGAGAGTGCACGCCACCGTCGCTATAAAGCCCTATGACGTGAATTTTTTTGCACTTTTTAAAAAGAGCCTTTAGCGCTTCATTTTCTGCTACTGAGCCGTCAGCAAAGCCGCGTGAAATTTTGACCAAATTTTGATATAAAACTCGCCCACTTCCTATGCACATGTGCCCTACTTCGCTGTTTCCCATCTGCCCTTCAGGTAGCCCCACAGCATTTCCAGAGGTTTTTATGAGTGAGTTTGGAATTTCTTTAAAAAATTTATCGTAGTTTGGCTTTTTTGCCGCCTCAAATGCGTTAAATTTGCCATTTTTGTTTGAACCAATGCCGTCAGTTATTATAAGTATAGTTTTTTGAGCCATTTTTAAATTTTATCCTTAAATTTAGATAATTTTTAAGGCCATTATACTAAAATTGCTTTTTTTTAAAATAAAGGCCCCTATGTTTTACTATATCTACGAAATTTTAAATTTTAATATCTTTCAGTATATCACCGTTCGCGCTGGCATCGCGTTTTTCATAGCATTTATCTTGACAGCTTATCTGATGCCTAAATTTATCGCCTGGGCAAAGGCAAAAAACGCCGCCCAGCCTATCTACGAGCTCGCGCCACAAACTCACCAAAAAAAGGCCAAAACGCCAACCATGGGCGGACTTGTCTTTGTTTTTACTGCAGTCATCGCCACGATCATCTGCGCTAGGCTTGATAACGCTTTCGTGCTAGCATCGCTCTTTTGCCTAGTTTGCTTCACTTTGCTTGGCTACAAGGATGATTACAGCAAAATTTTAGGTGCAAAAAACCACGCCGGCCTAAGCCCAAAGGCAAAGCTCTTTTTTCAGTTTCTAATCGCCTTTTTACTCGCAGCATTTTTATATATCAGCAAAGAGCTAAACACCGAGTTTTACCTGCCATTTTACAAGCAGCCCATCTTTGATATGAAAATTTTTGCCATTTTCTTTTGGACGCTGGTCATCGTCGCAGCCTCAAATGCGGTAAATTTAACAGACGGACTTGACGGACTTGCCGCGGTGCCATCGATATTTTCACTTCTAACTCTTGGCGTTTTTGCCTACATCTGCGGTCACGCCGTTTTTAGCTCGTACCTGCTTTTACCAAAGATCGCAGGCGTTGGCGAGAGCGTCGTCGTAGCCTCTGCGCTCATTGGCTCGCTCATGGGCTTTTTGTGGTTTAACTGCCATCCGGCTGAAGTCTTTATGGGCGATAGCGGCAGCCTAAGCGTTGGCGCTTATATCGGTTTTATGGGCGTTGCGACCAAAAACGAAATTTTGCTCATCATCATCGGCCTCATCTTTGTCGTTGAGACGCTAAGCGTCATCTTGCAGGTGGGTAGCTTTAAAATTTTCAAACGCAGAATTTTCCTCATGGCGCCTATACATCACCATTTTGAGATAAAAGGCTGGGCGGAAAATAAGATCATCGTGCGCTTTTGGATCATCGCGCTTTTAGCAAATTTGATCGCACTAACGGCGCTAAAGATCAGGTAGATCATGCGAGCGCAGATAGAGCCTGACTTTGAGAGTGTTAGAAAAAAATATGATGAAATTTTGGAGCAAATTTTAGCCTACACCGACTTTTGCGACGAATTTGGCGATGAGGACGGCGAAGAGTACCACAAAGTAGAAGAGCGTCTAGCACAGATAAGCGGCAAAGATATGAGTAAATTTAGCCTACACGAGTGGTGGGAGGCTGAGGGCGCTGAAAATCTCGCCTTTGACATCGCTTTGCCAGAGCCAAAAGTGGTGGCTGATATAACAAAAGACGAGCTTAGGCAGATCGTGGAGCGTATGTTGGCGCCTGTGCCTAAATTTGATGATGATTTTTTAGAGGCATTTTATATAAGAGTAAAATTTGCCTGCAAAGGCGCTTATTTTGCAGAGTTTTTGAAGCTAAATTTTGCTGATACGTTTAGATTTGAGCTCTTTGAGCGCCGCGAGATAGAGGGCGTGATGCGTGAGCTAAGTGCTAATGAGATAGTAGAAATTTTATGGGGCAAAAGAGGATAAAAGCATGAGGAAATCACTATTTGGCTATGGTGGCACGACAAAAGCTATCGCTAAAAACTTCGTAAACGACGGCTTTTGGGATATCTATGATGATAAATTTAGCGAAATTTCAAAAGATGAGTTTGGCAACGCTCTTTTGCCAGTTAGCGAATTTGACCCCGCAAAAAGCGGCCTAGAGATACCAAGCCCAGGCATCCCACCTCACCACGAGCTTATAAAAAAAGCTAAGAATTTGGTTAGCGAATATGACTATTTTTATGAAATTTACAAGGCGCATTTGCCATTTAACATCTGGATAAGCGGTACAAACGGCAAGACGACGACTACAAAGATGATGCAGCACCTGCTAGAGAGCAAAGGCTCTGTCATGGGCGGAAATGTCGGCATCGCGCTGGCAAATTTAGACCCTCACGCTAAAATTTGGATACTTGAGACTAGCTCATTTACGCTTCACTACACAAAGCGCGCCAAACCGGGAATTTACGTGCTTTTGCCGATCACGCCAGACCATCTAAGCTGGCATGGCAACATGAGCGAGTACGAAAAGGCCAAGTTAAAGCCACTTGCTAGCATGAGTGAAACTAGCGTAGCGATCGTGCCTGAAATTTACGCTGGTACGCCGACCAAAGCCAAAGTGATCGCATATAAAGATGAGAGCGATTTAGCTAAATTTTGCGGCGTAAATTTGAACGATATAGCCTTTAAAACGCCGTTTTTGCTTGATGCGCTACTAGCACTTGCGGTTGAGAAAATTTTATTTGACCGCTGTGATGTAGGGCTTTTAAACACATTTGTCATCGAGGCAAACAAGCTTGAAGAGCTCACCGACAAGATGGGGCGAACCTGGGTAAACGACACAAAAGCGACCAACATAGACGCCAGCATTCAAGCCGTAAAACGCTATAAAGATCACTTTATGCACCTGATCTTAGGCGGCGACGACAAGGGCGTTAGCATGGATGAGCTCTTTGAGAATTTAAAGGGTCTTAAGGTCAAAATTTACGCTATCGGCTCAAACAGCGACAAGCTTATGAATTTAGCTGCTAAATTTAGCGTACCTGCCCTAAAATGCGACTTTTTACAAAACGCTGTAAATGAGATAAGTAAAGAGCTAAAAAAAGGCGAGATAGCGCTTCTAAGCCCAGCAGCTGCGAGTCTTGATCAGTTTAAGAGCTACGCTGAGCGAGGAGATAAATTTAAAGAGTTTATAAGGGCTCTTTGATTTTAAGCTATTTTTTAGATCTTGGCGTTTTGTCTAAATTTTGCTACCAAAATTTAAAGAAAAAGCAAAAATTTTCTCTATAAGAGTTTTTTATTGAATACTTTTTAAGTTTATGCTAATATTTGGCGAAAAAATTAAGGAAGAATTTTATGCCAATTACCCCTAGAAATGATGCAACTTTTAAAGAAAACTTAATAGATATCATCAAACTATCATATAGTGCCGACATCAATAAGCCTTTCATCTCTGACGACAAGCTACTTATGGGCTATAGCTTTAGTCTAAAAGACGATCTAGACGCGATATGTACTCAAATTTATGGTGCCAACAAAGCAAAAGTGATAGAGGCTATTAGAAAAACAATAACCGACACTACAACTAAAACCGTGGTTTCAAAAATAAATACAGAAAAGCTTTTTAACGATATAAATAATGCTGCAAAGGTCGCTTACGGCACAGAGTTGCCTGAGTTTAAATTTAGCCAAGACGAGCAGTTAAATGCCATATTAGAGTCAAAACTAAAGCCACTAGTGGCTGATATAAAAGAGAAGCTAAGGGGCTCGTCGCTTGCAAATTTAGAGGAGGTCAAACTCACTTCATCTGGGACATCTAATGTCTCAAAAGAGCATGTAGCACTCCTAGCCTTGCTTCACATAAGTAGCAAGAAAAATATCGACCCAGCCTTAGCAAGCTATATCAAGAGCAAAAGCCGCTTTAAAGCGTGGTTTTGGCTAGCTCACGAGAGCTTTAGCGGTGACAATCCACACAACCTTAAACTTTTAAGAAAAAAGATCTCAGCTCAGTTTGGCCTTTACGAGTCAGACGAAAACAACAAAGCTCTAAACGACACGTCTAGCGCAGCTAGCATGGAGCGCGTCAGCTTTGGCGAGTGCATAGATATCTTTACCCACCTAAATATCTCAAAAGCTATGTATGTCACAAAAGACAAAAACGGTAAAGAGCACAAAGAGGACGTCACTCACTTAGAATTTATGCAAAAAGATGAAGAGAGATCAAACAGCACCGCTTCAAAGTGTGAGGGGCTATTTAAGCCATTTGCTGGTAAGCTAAATTCTCTTTTGAGCTCTGAGACATCAAAGAAATTTGAGACCGAAAATATCTACTGCGTAAATTTAACCTCCTCTTCTACATATAACGCTTCAAGGATAAATAAGCTCTTAAAAAGAAGAGAAGAAGAGCTTTATAAGCAAGAGGATATGCTAATACTCTGCCCTATCAAGACGGCTACTCCTATTAGGATATTTCAGCCTAAAAAGAGCAACTTTACCATAGTGTTAGCTAGCCAAAGCGAATTTGACTGCAGCGAGCTAAACCCAAAAGAGCTAAACCCTAGCAGACCAAACTATGGCAAGCTAAATTTATGCGAACTAATACTGACTGACTTTAAATTTGACACTTACGAGAAAGAGAACAATGGTACTTCATCTGATAGAGATATCAAATTTAAAAATGCAAAGACCAAGTCAGATAGTGTGATACTTTATAAAGAAAACGATGATGGCAAAGATGATAAAAACAAGACAAAGGGTGCTTGCTTTACTAGCATAAGACAAAGTAGCGATGAGATAGAGTACAAGCTAGAAGATGGTGTTGTAAAGATGAGCCACTTTAAGCTCCCCTCATCTAAAGATGAATATCTAAATTTCAACCTTCTAAATTTCGCTAAGGAGAATAACTTTACCCTTAGAGATGATAAAGACTCAGCCATGTTTGATATGAAGCTTCGTCTAGCTCTTGGTAATAATGCAGAACCTACATCAACATCTAGCTCAAGCCTAGCTCTAACACTAGATAATCTCATCATTGAAAACGAAAAAGGTGAAGCTAGTGATATAGATAAGGTATATCTTCACCACTGCGGTGATAAGAGTATATATGAGAGCAGCTCTTTAGTTAAAAATAAAGACTCAGATATGAAAAACTCATATAGGGCTACATTTAATATACCTATAGATAGAAATGATAAGAAAGATACTAAGCTTATAGTCTATTCATCTGATCTAAGTAAAATTTATGATACTAAAAGCATACATGCCTACACTGGTACAGCTATCATATCTATAGGATATAAAGATAAAAGTGGTAGTAGCTTTAGCTATACAAACAAGGTATCTTTAAGAGATATAACAGATCATATAGTAAATGTAGTATCTGATAGCCAGTATCCATTTAAGACAAATGAAGAGATAAGCCTAAAGGCTATATATAAACAAGAAAAAGGAGACAAGAGGTATAAAGAGGTACTTTGGGGATATAAGGTGATAAAAACCATAGAGTATAACGAAGTATCTAAATCAAACCCAAAAGATGTAGTAGCCTTAAAAGATCAAAAGGGTAAAGAGATAGCATTTAAAATTTCAGATGTTATAAAGAAAGATGATCTAGATAAGCTAAAGCAAGGTGGTCATACTATAGTATTTTTTGCATATCTTGAAGGAG
>NZ_PIRX01000009.1:0-113401 GCF_003048605.1 Campylobacter concisus
CCCCCTTAACAATCCCCTAACCCCGACGACGTTAGAGGTGCATGCCTCAGTGCTTCGCACTGCATGCGTTTTATTGAAATTCTAGTAAATTTTAAAATTTATGAGCGAGCATATCACGGCTCTAAATTTAGTGCTAAACGAAGTGTAGCCTAAATTTAGTAGCCTGCTAAGGCAAGCGAGTAAAGTTTTAAAATTTACAAAGAGAAATGAAATGTGGCAAGTTTTATCAAAATTTTAATAAGTCAAATACTTAATCGTATCTTGATAAAGCACTTGATTTTCGCATTGTATCAGTAATAGGTCATTTTCTTCAAAGATTGTTGAGCCAGTTGGCTTTTGATACTCGTTTTTACGCTTTATTAGGATTATTAAAAACTCAGTTGGAAGCTCAAGCTGAGCCAAATCTTTGCCAATTAGTTTTGAGCCATAGTGGATGGTATGCTGGTGAAGCGTGTAGCTTAAGATCGGCGAGTTTTCTACTGCCTTAACATCCTCTTGCTCGCTCTCTTTGACCTTAAATTTATCAGCTGCAAAGCCAAGCGACATGCCCTGTATCAAAATAGAAATCAAAACCATAAAAAATATAATGTTAAAAATCATATCCGCATCACGTACGCCATCGACATAAACATAGGTAGCTAGTACAACTGGCACGACGCCTCTTAGCCCAACCCAAGAGATAAAAATTTGCTCATTTATCTTAAATTTTGAAAATGCAAGCGATGCAAAAACACCAAGTGGTCTTGCAAAAAACATAAGCCACAAGGCCAAAACAAGCGCTAACAGCGCAGTTGCAGGAAGTTGTGATGGATTTACCAAAAGGCCAAGTGTTAAAAAGACCACTATCTGCATCGTCCAAGCGATACCGTCGTGAAAACCGACTAAATTTTTCTTGTGAGAAAACTCTTTTTTATTTATAAAAATTCCAGCAATATAAACAGCCAAATAGCCATTGCCACCGATTTTAAAGCAAAGCGTATATAAAAGCAATATCCAAGCGATAGAAAAAACTGGATAAAGGCCCCAGCTTTTTAGGCGAAGTCTATTAAAGATGGCTGGCAAAGCAACGCCAAATAAATAGCCTATAGCGATACCTATGCCAAACTGCTTAACAAGTGTGATCGCCCACTCTGACGCACTTGGAGTGCTATTTAGTGAGATCATTTGAAAGATCGTCATAGTTAGAAATATCGCCATTGGATCGTTTGAGCCAGATTCCAACTCAAGCAATGGTGCAATGCTATTTCTAAGTGAAATTTTCTTAGCTCTTAGTATAGCAAAAACAGCTGCTGCGTCTGTTGAAGAGATAATGGAGCCTAGCAAAAAGGCCTCCGCCCAGGTAAAATCAAGCAGATATTTTGCAACTGGAGCAATAGCTAGTGCGGTTAAAAAACACCAAGTGTAGCAAGTGCTAAACCTCTAGCAAAAATAGGCTTAATCGCTGCAAAATCAGTATCTAGCCCACCAGCATAAAGTATAAAAATAAGTGCCAGCATACCGACATTTTGAGCGATCATTTGATCATCAAAATTTACGCCCAGCAAGCCATCTGAGCCAGCTAGCATGCCAACGCCTAAAAATATTATTAAAGATGGAATTCCAAATTTATCAGAGATCTTACTTAAAAGAATGCTAGTTATAAGCAAAACTGCAAAAAATAGTAGTAAATTCTCTAAATAAACTCCACAAAATTATATTAAATTATACTTTCAAAAACTTCAAATTTATCTTGATTTACAAGCATCTCAAGTAAGACGCCGTAGTTGTCTTTTATCTCATCTTGAAGTTTTATAGCAAGCTCTTTTGCGTCTTTTCCATCTTTTGGATAGGTAACCACTAGATCGATCGGCTCAGCGTTTAAAAACTCTTGTATGCCAGTTAGTAGCTCGCTAGCGCCTCTTTCGTTTGTGCCGTGAAGCACGACTACGTAGTGTTCGTTTTCTCTTATGACAACGTCAGTTTGTCTTAGGATTTTTTCAAAAATTTCGCCATATTCTTTACTATTTGGTAAAGAAAAATATATCAAAGATAAATTTTTCGCATAGTCCTTTACGTTTTTGTATCGCTTTATAAAAGCTATCTCAAGATCGATTATTGATAAAATATCAACTGCCGAGAAGATTTTTGCCGCCATTTTTACACTCCTTTTTTTGCGGTTTTGATTTTTACGCCGCTATTATATCTTGTAAATTTTCAAAAATAAAGACATTCATTCCATTTTTGTATTCATAGCCAAATTTTAGTCCATGAGCCTCAAGGATGTTGCTAACTATATATAAACCTAGACCAAAGCTCTTTTGCGCATCCTCGCCTTTGATAAATGGCTGGATGTAAAAGTCAAGGTCATTTTTTAGCTTCTCGCCTTGAGTTATAAATTTCATATGATCCTTGCTAACCATGATATTTACGTGCTTATCAGTTGAATACTTTATACCATTATCTATCATATTTTTAATAGCTACTGAAAATAGTTTAAAATCAACCATCACCCTAACCTCATCAAGCTCGCTGATGCCAACATGCTCCTTTTCAACCATCGCTATATCGATAGCCTCATCGATGAGATCCCTCATAAGGCAAGGCGTTTTGTTTGTAAGTCCTATCTTTGAAGTGATCTGCTCGATTGCTGCAAGCTCGTTTATCAAATTTTCAAGCTTGTGAAAGACGGAGATGAGCCTCTCTTGGTTTTTACTTTTTTCTATCATTTGAGCAGCGATCAGCCCCTTTGTGATAGGCGTTTTTAGCTCGTGCATGATATTTCTTAAGAAAAGATGCCTTGAGTCATTTAGCGCCTTGATCTGACAAACAGCCTCATAAAATGCCTCTGAAACCTCTGAAATTTCATCCTTGCCGTTGCCGACATTTTGCACGCCGTTTAGCTCGCCATTTGCAAATTTCACGATCTGACGCTTTAGCTTTCTAAGCGGCTTTATCTTATAGATGACAAAGATATAAGCAGCCAGCAAAATGACCGCAACTACGGCAAACACAGCCTTTATCACCTCGTATCTATAAGGCTGAAATTCTTTATCCATTAAAAGCTTTAGCTCATCTAAATGCTCGATCTTTAGGTAGTGATGCTTATCATAAAGCAAGATCGCACTTGATCCTAGATCACTTGAAATTTCTTCTAAAACGGCTGCATTTTTTAAAATTTCTTCTTTTTCATTTTTAGCGGTGATCTCTGGCATATCGATGTTTGAGAGCTGGCGGTCGTACTGAGCTTTATTTATGATGCCACCCATGTAGAGTAAATTTGTCCTAGCGACGTTTGAGTATTTGTTATTTAGCTCCCTTGTGTAGTTTTGCTTATCAAAACCCATGAGCCACAAAAATGCTAGAAATATCGAAACAAGCGCGAGCCCAAAGATAAACGTTATCGTGATAAATATAGAAGATCTTGGCATCAAAGGACCAACTTATAGCCGATGCCACGGATCGCGTGGATGTATTTTGGCTCTTTTGGATTTTCATTTAGTTTTTGGCGAATTCTGCCGATGATGACGTCGATACTTTTGTTTGAGCTATCTTCATTTATGCTCTCGCAGTTGTAGATGAGCTCCTCTCTAGTGACCGCCCCACCCTCTTTTTGAAGCAGATATTTTAAGATGTCATACTCCGCTGCGGTTAAATTTAGCACACTTCCTTTAAATAAAATTTCTCTCTCAAATTCTTTTAAAACCAAGTCTTTGTTTAAATTTCTTGCCTCATTTGCAGGAGCGATGCTCTGCCTTCTTAGATGACTTTTGATGCGAGCAAGAAGCTCTTGTGGATCATAAGGCTTTGGCAGATAGTCGTCCGCGCCGTTATCTAGGGCATTTACTTTGTCTGTTATATCGTGCCTTGCGCTTGAGATGATTATAGGGATGTTGTGTTTTTTTCTTATCTCTTTGCACACCTCTAGTCCGTCCATGCCAGGGAGCGTAAGATCAAGAATAACTAGGTCAAATTCGCTTGTGTTTAAAGTAGATAGTCCGATATATGGCTCCTCAGCCGTCGTTACTTTTATGTCGTAGTTTTCTAGGTATTCAGTTAAAATTTCAGCAAGCTCCATATCATCTTCTATCATTAAAATTCTAGTCATGATCTTTCCTGATGTAAATTTATTTTTAAGGATTATAGCAGATAAAGGTTTTAAAAATTTAAAAGAGTTAAGAGCTGAAATTTCAGCTCTTAAGTGGTTATTTTATAACAAGGCCTTGCATGATGCCACCGCGGTTTATCCACACTAGCGTCTTTTTGCCTTTTGCGTTTTTAACTGTGCTTGCAAATGTTTGAAGATCTTTTATGCTTTCTTCGCCAACTTGAACGATCACATCACCTCTTTCAAAGCCAAAGTCTTCAGCTTTTGAGCCAGATTTTACATCAGTTACAAGCACGCCTTGAGTATCTGGGCTGATCTTATACTTAAATCTTATCTCATCGCTTAGATTACTAACGCTAAGACCTTCGATGATGACGCTTTTTGTAGCATCTTTTGCGTTGTGATCCATATTTACAAGCTTGATTTTTGTATTCATGATTTTATTTGATCGCTCGTAAGTTATATCAACGCTGCTATTTGGAGTTAGTGAGCCGATGAAATTTTTAAGATCATTTGCGTTTTTGATGGCTTTGCCGTTTGCTGAAATAACCAAGTCGCCTCTTTTTAGCCCTGCTTCATCTGCTGGCATGCCCTGCTCTACGCCGCTTATTAGCGCGCCCTCTTTATTTGTGTAAAGCTCTTTTTGCTCATCAGTTAAATTTGCGATAGTTACGCCGATAAATCCACGCTCGATCTTACCGTCAGTTATCAGCTTTTTAGCGATATCTTTTACCATATTTGATGGTATGGCAAAGCCTATGCCGTTGTTGCCACCACTTTTTGAAAGTATGGCTGAGTTTATACCGACTAAATAGCCCCTGCTATCAACCAAAGCACCACCTGAGTTGCCAGGGTTTATAGAGGCGTCTGTTTGGATGAAATTTTCATATTGATTAAGGCCTATGTTGTCTTTATTGAGCCCTGAGACGATGCCTTGAGTGATGCTCTCGCCTACGCCAAAAGGATTGCCTATGGCAAAGACTACGTCCGCATCAAGCAGCTTTGATGAGTCGGCAAATGTGATCGCATTTAGCCCATTTGCCTCTATCTTTATAACGGCTAGATCGGTCTTTGGATCGCTGCCTATTAGCTTCGCTTTATACTCCTTGCCACCCTTTGCCAAGGTCACAACGATCTGGTCGCTATCTTCGATGACATGGTTGTTTGTAACAATGTAGCCGTCATTTGAGATGATGACGCCAGAGCCAAGAGAGGTTGTCTTTTCTTTCTCTTTTGGTTTTGCAAAGTTAAATCCAAAAAATTCATTAAAAAACGGGTCATTAAACATCTGCTCGATGCCAGCGTTGCTTACTGTTTTTGTAGTTGAGATATTTACAACTGAAAGTTTTGCCTGAGCGATAGAGTCATAGTATGAGAGCACACTATTTTTATCACTTAACGGCGAAACTCTAGTTACATCTTGGTTTGCTTCGTTAAATTTAATATCAGCTCCCATTAGCAAAGAAGCCGCCGCTAATGAAATTAGCATAAATTTTTTCATTTTTTTCCTTTAAATTGAAAATGTCTTGAAATTATAAATAGAGCTTAAAAATAAAATCTTAACGCTTTTTTCTCCTTTGTAAATAAAAATAAACTTGACTTGCATAGACTAAAGTTTTGTGATATAATCCGTGTCAAAAAACATAAGGAGAATATATGAGCGAAAGCTTATATGAAACTTTAGGAGTTTCAAAAGGCGCATCAAGCGACGAGATAAAAAAAGCTTATAGAAAACTTGCTAGAAAGTACCACCCAGACATCAACAAAGACCCTGGAGCAGAGGATAAATTTAAAGAGATAAACGCTGCTTATGAAATTTTAAGTGACGAGAAAAAACGTGCCCAGTATGATCAATACGGCGATAATATGTTTGGCGGTCAAAATTTCCACGACTTTGCCAGAGGTTCAGCCGATATGGGCGATCTAAACGATATCTTGAAAAATATCTTCGCAGGCGGATTTGGCGGAGGCGGCGCTAAATTTAGCGGTGGCTTTGGCGGAGGTTTTGAGGGATTTGAAGGCTTTGGCGGAGGTGGATTTGGCTTTGGCGGAGCTGATCTAGACGTAAATGCCAAAATTTCTATACCATTTGACGTAGCTGTAACTGGCGGCGAACATAAGATAAATTTTAATGGCGAAAGTATCAAGATAAAGATCCCAAGCGGCATAGAAGGTGGCGAAAAACTTCGCATAAAAGGCAAAGGCAAGAGTGCTGGCGGTCAAACTGGCGATCTTATACTTGCCATTAGCGTTGAGCCAAGCGACGAGTATGAAAGAGTCGGAGATGATCTTTATAAAGATGTAGAAATTCCACTAAAAACTATGCTCTTTGGCGGCAAGATAAATGTGCATACATATAAAAAAGATGTAACTATCAAAATCGCTGAGAACTCAAAAACAGGCACAAAGATCCGCTTGAAAGGATACGGTGTGCAAAACAGAAAGAGTGGAATTTATGGCGATCTTTACTTAAAAGCTAGGGTAAAACTTCCAAACATTAGTGAGCTTGACGAGGGCTTAGTAAAAGAGTTAAAAGAAAAATTACCGGAGTAAAAAATGCAAAATTACGAAGAACCACTTTTTTTAATAAGCGTTGTAGCAAAGGTTTTAAGCATACATCCACAAACTTTAAGACAATACGAAAGAGAGGGACTAGTTGAACCCTCAAGAACAGATGGCAAGATGAGGCTCTACTCGCAAAAAGACGTTGATCGCGTCAAAACGATACTAAATTTGACCCGTGAGCTTGGCGTAAATTTAGCAGGTGTTGATGTGATACTTCAGCTAAAAGAGAAAATTGACGATTTAGAAGCAACTATTGATGAGTTAAATAAAAAATTACACGAAGCTACCAGTCAAACTAGCACCAAAAGATCTCTAGTAAAGAGAAAAAATAGCTTTGATCTTGTATTTTACGAAGGCAAAAAATAATATATGGAACAAATTTTAGAAGGCTTCTTGCTTGTCGCTGCTATCTCAGTCGCGTTAAATGTCATTTTTAAGAAATTTCAGATACCAACCATCATCGGCTACATCGTAACCGGCACGCTTATATCAGAATTTTTCAACCTAAAAAGCAACGATGAAATTTCTCATATAGCGGAATTTGGTATTGCATTTTTGATGTTTACGATCGGACTTGAGTTTAGCTTTAAGCACCTGATGAGCATGAAAAAAGAGGTCTTTCTAAATGGCGGTCTGCAAGTTTGTTTAAGCGGCTTTGTGATGGGCGTGATGCTTTACTACGCGCTTCATCTAAAGGACGAGACAGCACTTATTGCTGGTCTTGCCTTTGCTCTATCATCAACTGCGATCGTGCTAAAAACGCTAAATGACAACGGCGATGTGAGTAAAATTTATGGTAGAAAGGCACTTGGAATTTTGCTATTTCAAGATATCGCCGTTATCCCGATCTTACTTATGATAGATATGTTTAGCTCGCAAGATGCCTCGATAAATGAGCTTTTGCTAAAGACATTTACGAGTGCGGTTATCCTTATCGTTGTGCTATTTTTGCTCGGCAAATACGTCATCAACTGGATATTTTACAAAGTCGTTCAGACAAACTCTCAAGAGGTCTTTATAGCCACGATCCTATTTTTAGTCGTTGGCGCTAGCACGCTAGCTCACTTCTTTGGCTTTTCATATTCTCTTGGTGCATTCTTGGCTGGCATGATGATGGCAGAGACGCAGTATAAGCACCAGATCGAGGTCGATCTCATACCTTTTAGAGATCTGCTTCTTGGGCTATTTTTCATAACCGTTGGCATGCAGATAAATTTTGTAGTCGTGCTCTCAAATATCTGGCTAGTTTTAGGTCTAGTCTTTAGCATAATGGTCGTAAAAGCCATCGTCGTTTTTGCCGTTTTAAATATCTACTTAAAACGCAGGGTCGCTGCTAAGACCGCACTTAGCGTCTGTCAGATCGGCGAATTTGCACTGGCTGTCTTTGGGCTGATGACTACTAGAAATTTACTTGATGTCCAAACAGCTCAAATTTTCATCGCAGCCTCTGTTATATCGATGTTTGCAACACCTTTTATACTTAAAAAGCTTGACGTGATAGCTGATCTTGTAGAGCGTGAGGTGGTGGTCGAGTCAAACGAGACCTTAAAGCCACAAAAACTAAAAAATCACATCGTAGTCTTTGGCTATGATAGGCTCGGTCAAGAGGTGGTTTTAAGACTAAAAGAGACAAAGCTTTTATACATCGTACTTGATAATGATATCAGCCTAGTCGAGCTTGGCAGGAGCCGCGGGGAAAATGTATTTTTAGGAAATGTGCTTCAAAGTAACACTCTTGAAAACGCTTGCTTAGACGACGCAGCAGCCGTTATCATAACAGTTAGCAACGAGCAAAGAGTTGAGCTGATCGCGCAAAAGATCAAAGACTACGGAGCAAATATCCAAACGATCATCAAAGCAAATGGCGAGGGCAACAAAGATATCTTTGGCGAGTTAGGAGAGAATTTCCACCTTATAAGCGAGGAGCGCGTCATGGCAAAAACCCTTGTTCACGAAGCCCTTCAATGCAAGATCGACCACGATGTAAGAGCGTAGTAAATTTAGCTTCTTAAAACACGTTTTTTTGTTAAGTTCGTTTAAATAAATTAATAAAACTATTAGCAACTTTTTTGATTGCATAAGAAATAATAGAGACAATAAGAAGCTAAAAATTTGTCTAGTCACAGCGTCGACAAAGAATTAAAAATTGATGAGCTATCAAAAGATAAAAAAATAGAATTTATTACAAATTAAAATAAAAGCATATTAGCCAATAATATGCTTTTTAAAACTAAATTTAAAGCCTAGCTTTTCTAGGCTTTTACTCATTTCTTAAAGTTTGAAGGACATTTACCTCTGTGGCTTTTTTTGCTGGATAGTAAGACGAGATAGCCACGATAAATACAGCTCCAACCACGATAAGCACAAGATCAAGAGTTGAGAGTTCAAGTGGTAGTTTGCTTGAGCCATAAACATCAGCTGGTAGGTCTATGATGTTGAAATTTCCAAGTAAAAATAACCCCAAAAAGCCAAGTACTAAGCCAAATATGATGCCACCTCCACCTATTACTAACCCTTGATAAAAAAAGCTTCTTTTTATCTCGCTTTTACTAGCTCCAAGCGCTAAAAGCAAGGCGATCTCCTGCCTGCGGTTCATCACGGTCATTAGTAGCGAGCTTATGATATTTAGCGACGCCACAAGGATTATAAGCATCAAAACGATAAAAAGTGCTCTTTTTTCAAGTGCGAGCGCTGAGAAAAAGTTGCCATTTTGCTCCCACCAGCCAATAGCAACCGTGCCAGCTGGAAGCCCCTCGCGCACCCTTTTTATATCATCAAATGGCTTACTTGAAAAGATGTGAATTCCATCATAAACGCCTTTTGGATAGTCCAAAATTTTCCTTAATGCATCAACTGAAGTATATGAAAATGCCTTGTCATAGGCGATTAGTCCGGATGTAAATGAGCCGCCGATATCAAAGCGCTTCATCTTTGGCGTTAGCGAAAAGCCAGCAGGATCAGCCTTTGTAAAGATAAGCGTTAGTTTTTCATCGTTTCTTAGCCTAAACTCACTCGTTATGCCACTTCCCACAAGTATCTCAAAGCCCTCTAGCTCTTTTTCTTTCAAAGCTTCATTCACAACTGAATTTATCTGCTTTTCATCTTTAAAATTTACGCCATAAATTAGCCCACCTTCAAGCGCATTTGCCGAGCGGTAAATGACCTGCGTGCTGATATATGGACTAAATTTAAGATCACTAAATTTAGCCTTTAGTTCATCTACAAAGCCATCATCGATCGATCCTTTAAAAGCGCTTTGAACGGTTATAGGATAGTTCATTGTAAAAAGTTTGCGCTCAAATTCTTTATCAAATCCGTTCATGATCGCCATCGCAACTATTAAAACCATAAGTCCTATACTAACTCCAAGAAAGGCGAGCAAGGCGCTTAGAGCGATAAATGGCTGAGTTTTATCAAATCTTAAATATTTAAAAAGTAGGTACTTTGGTAAGCTTGTCATCAAATAGCCTTTAAAAGATTAAGGCGCTTTGGCGCCTTAAAAGTAGAAATTTTAAGCAAATATGCCTTTTTTAGGGCCACTTTTGCCGTGGCAATCTTTATATTTTTTACCGCTTCCGCAAGGGCATGGAGCGTTTCTTGGTATCTTTTTTTCAGGCGTGAAATTTTCTTCTTCGCCTTGATTATTATAGCTTAGGGGCTCATTTTCAGCATTTTGGCTAGCTTCTAACATCATCCTGGCTTGCTCTTCTTGCTCCTCACGGCTCTTAAATCTAACGATTTGAAGCGTTTTAACGCTCTCAGTTTTTAGTCTGCCAACTAGCTCCATAAAGAGGTTGTAGCTCTCTTTTTTATACTCCACTAATGGATCTTTTTGATTATATCCTCTTAGACCGATACCAGTTTTTAGGATATCCATCTGATAAAGGTGCTCTCTCCACGCATTATCAAGCACTTGAAGATATAAAATTTTCTCTATATCTTTTCTTTGCTCTTCATTTAGCACGCTCATCTTTTCGTTATATCTAACCTCTAAAATTTGCGCTATTTTCTCTACTAGTTCATTATACTCTAGCCCTTTTAGCTCGTTCTCGTCGATCTCTTCACCGCAGTCTGCAAGGATGATAGAGCATAAATTTTTAATGTCATAGTCATCTTTCAAGCCGCCATGGAAAATTTCAGCCGTATCAAGTAAATTTGTAGCGTATTCAACTCTATTTTGAGCTATCTTTTCGCTCATATCGTAGTTTTTATCAAGTAGCTCGTCGCGGTATTTGTAGATAGTCTTTCTTTGCTCATTTGCCACGTCGTCATACTCAAGCAAGTGCTTTCTAGCCTCAAAATGCAAACTCTCGACCTTCTTTTGGGCATTTTCAACAGCTCTTGTCACCATGCGGCTCTCGATGCTCTCGCCTTCGTCGATGCCAAGCCTATCCATGATCGCCTTTATGCGGTCGCTACCAAAAATTCTTAAAAGATTGTCCTCCAAGCTTAGGTAAAATCTACTCATACCAGGGTCGCCCTGACGTCCAGCACGGCCACGAAGCTGATTATCTATCCTTCTACTCTCGTGCCTTTCGGTGCCTATGATATACAGACCGCCAAGGTCTCTGACCTCGTCGTTTATCCTGATATCAACACCACGTCCAGCCATGTTTGTAGCGATAGTTACAGCGCCTTTTACACCAGCTTGTGCGATGATTTCAGCCTCTTTTTCGTGGTTTTTAGCATTTAGCACAGAGTGTGGGATGCCAGCTTTTTTAAGCATCTCATGAAGCACCTCACTACGCTCGATACTTGCAGTCCCCACAAGCACTGGCTGACCTTTTTCGTGAGCTTTTTTGATCTCGTCGATGACAGCTTTAAATTTCTCATTTTGAGTTTTGTAGATAAGGTCGTTTTGATCGATCCTCTTAACTGGCACGTTTGTTGGGATCGAGATAACATCAAGGTTGTAAATTTGAGAAAACTCAGTGGCCTCCGTCTGAGCCGTACCAGTCATGCCTGCAAGCTTTTTATACATCCTAAAGTAGTTTTGATATGTTGTATCAGCTAGCGTTTGGCTCTCTTCTTGAATTTTCACGCCCTCTTTTGCCTCAAGCGCTTGATGAAGTCCCTCACTAAAGCGCCTGCCCTCGCTTAGACGTCCTGTAAATTCATCAACAATAACAACCTCACCATCTTTTACAACATAATGAACGTCTTTTTCAAAGAGATTGTGAGCTTTTAGAGCTTGATCTAAGTGGTGGCTTAGCACGGCATTTTCAAGGTTGTATAAATTTTCAACGCCAAAGAGCTTTTCAGCTTTGCTTATGCCAGCTTCTGTGATCATGATCGTTCTATTTTTTTCATCTACTATGAAATCCCCAGTTGGCTTTGAGCCTGGCACGTTTGGATCGGCCGGAGTGCCTCTGGTAAGTTGTTTTGCGACTTGATCGGCTCTTATGTAACCATCAAGCGTGCGGTTTGTTGGACCAGAGATTATAAGCGGAGTTCTAGCCTCGTCTATCAAGATACTATCGACCTCGTCCACGATGACGAAGTTATGGCCTCTTTGCACCTTTTGGCTAGCTTCAAATTTCATATTATCACGCAGATAGTCAAAGCCAAATTCTGAGTTTGTACCGTATGTTATGTCGGCGTTATAGGCAGCTTGTCTTACCTCATCGTCGTATCCGCCACTTAGTATCACATCAACACTTAAGCCCAAAAAGTTATAAAGCTCGCCCATTTGCGTCGCGTCACGCTTTGCAAGGTAGTCATTTACTGTAACTACATGCACACCCTTGCCGCTCATCGCGTTTAATATAACTGGCAAAGTCGCCACCAAGGTCTTACCCTCGCCTGTCTTCATCTCAGCGATCCTGCCCTCGTTTAGCACCATGCCGCCGATTAGCTGCACGTCAAAATGGCGCATCTTAAGCACCCTTTTGCTAGCCTCTCTAACTAACGCAAAGACATCATTTAAAATTTGATCTAAAGTGACTTTCTCTTCGACGACTTGGGCTTTTAGCTCGTTAAATTTAATCTTAAGCTCATCGTCGCTCATCTTCTCATAAGTAGGCTCTAGCGCATTTATCTGCGCCACACGTTTTATATATTTTTTGACTTCTCTATCGTTTTTCGTGCCAAAAATCTTTCTAAATACCGATGAAATCATTACTTTACCTTCCTAAATTTTTAAACTTTGGATCTTAGCATAGTTTAACTATTTATTTAATTAAACTGGGCTAGAATACGCCAAAAAAGGATAAAAAATGAGAAAATTTTTGATAGCTTCTCTCGTTGCAGTTTGCTCATTTGGCGCTGGCTTAAATTTTAAAAGCCTGCAAAGTGACTTTACGCAAACTGTCTTTAGCGAGGGCAAAAGTGTAAATTACAAGGGTAGATTTTACGCTAAAAGCGACAATACCGCGCTTTGGATATATGAAAGTCCAACACCAAAGAGAATTTACTTTGACAAAGACAAAGTGGTCGTGATCGAAGATGAGCTTGAGCAAGCCATCATTTCAAGGCTAGATGATACGCCAAATTTGACGCAGGTCTTAGCTCACGCAGAGCAAATTCAGCCGACACTTTATAAGGCGATATATGACGGAGTTGAGTACTTTATAACGATAAAAAACACGCTTCCAACGACGATTGATTATAAAGACAAGCTCTCAAATAAGATAAAAATCACTCTAAGCAACCCTGTAAAAGACGCGCTCATCCCAAAAGAGACGCTAACTCCGGTTATCCCACAAGGTTACGACATCGTAAATCAATAAATTTGGCTAGCTTTTAGCCAAATTTACTCACTTCTCTCCGAAGTCTTTTCCAAATTCTTGCACATTATTTAGATCGATCGGCTTTTGCACCACATCATTTGGATCAGGTGCGACGATGATCTCGTTGCCTTTTTTCTTCTTTTCTGGCTTTGTCATCACATCTTCATTTACGCTTGGATCAGAGCATAAATTTTGGCTTTTTATCGCTTTTATGATCTCGCTTAGCTCTAGATTATTTATCACTTTGATATTTAAAATAAGCACATCATCGATATCAAGCGAGTGCTTTTTGGCTGCGTATTTCATAAAGAGCTCTTTAAATTTCTCTTTTCCCATTGAGGTTAGGATATCCTCCACGTAAAAGCTGCCAACCACGACGTTTAGCGCATCAAGCACGTATGCTTCGTTCTCCTCCACATCACGTCCGACAACTTCAAGGTTCATACTTATCTTTTTTGTTAAATTTTGTCCAGCTTTTGAGTAGATATCTGTCTGAAAGTCACTCACTTTTAGCACGTCTGCAAATGCAAAAACGCCAAAAACAAGGCTTAGAAATAGCTTTTTCATAAACTCTCCTTAATATGCAAAAATACGTTTTCTTGGTAAAATTTCTTAACTTCGTCGTCAATTTTAACCACTTTTCTTAAATGCTGCCTAAAATCACTTTTCTTATCATAAAAAAGTTTTAAATTTTTAGGATTTACCGCGCGAGAAAGTGCGACGTAGAGCTGCCCTTTGGCAAAGATGTGGTTGATGTTGCAAATGAGCGAATTTATACTCATGCCTTGAGACTTGTGGATAGTTAGGGCATAGGCAAGCTTAAATGGAAACTGATAAAGCGAAGCTTGCACGTTCTCCTCGATCTCGTCTTCATTCAAATTTAGCGCGCAAAAGTTATAAGCGCACTTTTCTATCTCGCAAATCTCGCCGCTATCTTTTTGCACGATCACACTTGAAATGGCGCCATTTTCTTTTAAAATTTGCATGATCTTACCCTGCTCGCCGTTGTAGTACTCGCCCCATTTATTTGAAGTAAAGATGATTTTTGCGCCTATTTTCATCTCTAAATTTCTTGAGATATTTAGCGTATTTGCCCACTTTTCAAACTCTTTTTTATCTAAATTTTCATCCATAACAATCACGTCTGAGCTTGAAATTTCAAGTGGCGCATTAAGCGCAAGAAGTCTCTTTTGATTTAGCATCTCAGCCTCAGCATTTCTGCCAAAAAGCACGCTAGTCTCGCTATCTGGCTCTATAGCGTCCACTCGCAAGCTCTCGATATAAGCCATCATCTCATCATCTAGCTCGCCAACTCTAAGGCGAGAGAGAATTTCATAAAATTTAAGATCATTTGTGCGTTTTGAGACCAAAAGCTCAACATTTGTAAATTTCATATCCTCCCACGCACTGGAGTTAAAGGCGTATAAAAAGTTAAAAAGTTTGCTCTCATTTTGCTCTTTTTGCACTGGTGGCAGCTGATAAAAGTCGCCCACTATAAGCACCCTGCCCTTAAATTTAGAGGTGAGCAAGCGGTATCTTATCATCTCCATGACATTTGAGCTAACCATCGAAATTTCGTCTATTACTAGCAGATCGCAGGCATCTAGCATATTTCTTAGCTTGCTTAGCTTATCTTTTTGGCGGTAGTCAAGCCGTCTTAGCTCCTCGTAGTCCTTGCAGTAGCCAAATTTAAAAAAGCTATGCAAGCTCACGCCCCCAAGGCTAACAGCGCTTATGCCAGTTGAGCCAAGGATGACGACATTTTTGAAATTTTCTTTGTAGTGTCTGATGATGGAGGCGGTTAGATAGCTCTTGCCAACACCGCCACCGCCTGTTAAAAAGACATTTGAGCGAGATAAAATTTCTAAAATTTGATCTTTCATCTACTCAAACATCTCTGGGCGATACTCAAAATGCATCGTATCAAAGTGCTTCCAGCGTCCACCCCAGATAAATTTATGCTTCTCAAAGACTCGCACGATCTTTTCAGGGATCAAATTCTCATAGCCCTTGCTCCACTGCCAGTAGTGACTCTTTTTTACATTTATATCTATCGCGATGCCGTAGCTGTGCGCGCTTAGGCGGTTTGTGCCAGCGATGATGCGCCATTTAAATGTCCCGCCTGGATCTTTTAGGTATTCAAGTAAATTTGGATCGCTCTTTACCATCTCATTTAGCTCGTTGCTCACATCTTGCAAAGCAGCTGCAGCGCCATTTTTAGAGTTAAATTTTAAAGGCAAATTTAAAAAATCCTTTAGCCAGATGACATCAACCAAATTTGCTTTTACCGCACTCTCGCTTGAGCCATAAATTTTGCCTAAAAGCTCGTAGTTTCTGCATCTACCAGCATCACTTAGAGCTGTGCTAAGTGGCGAAAATGCAGCGTAGTCAAGTGCGTTCATATCCTCTATATCAGCGCCAGTGCTGCACTCTTCATCTTTTTGTTTAAAATCATCATAGACTAAACTCGTGCCATCGCTAAATTTAACCAAATTTTCTTCGATCTTTACGCCATAAGCTCTTTGCAAAGCCGACATCTTTCTAGCCTTATCTAGCATCCCTTGCTCAGGCCTCATCACATTTATAGAATCAACCTTAGAAATTAGCAAATTTGCACTTTGTATGTCGCTTCTGTTTTGACCGATATTTAGCGTAGTTATCGCGGTCGCTCCGATAAGCGCACGGCCGTTGTTTGCAGTCTTTAGCCCCCAAGCGTCATGCACCACATAGATATCATCGCCCTTATATCCAGCATAGAGCATGATGTGACCTGGCAGATGCACGAGAGTGAGATATGGCACGCCCTTTTCTTTTATCTCTTTGCTCTTTGCAGCGTTACTAAGACCTTTTAGATTGATCTTCTCTCCCATATTTGCCTGCGCCCTCGAGTTCCTAGGTAACCACACGCCAAAGCTTGCTAGCAAGTCTTTTGTAAAAAGCGAGCAGTCTCTTAGCTTATCCACGCCACCCCAGCCATAAGGCTGAGTAAGAAGCGAGCTAAGAATTGTCTTTAAATTTGAGTCATTAAATTTAAGTGGAAAAAGGGCGCTAAAAGACTTTGGGAGGACAAACTCCCTAAGCATATTTCTTACATAAATTTTGCCGTAGTAGTTTTTGTCATCTTGTGCTAAAACTGGCAGTATCGCGCCGACACGCGAGTAAAATAAAAAGTTCCCTCCCTTGTCATAAACTGGCATCTTGTCGGTTTTTATCGTGACAAAGCTTGATTTTTGATAGGCAAGCGCCTCTTCATCGCTTATAAATTTGATATCTTCAACCTTCACCCAGCCCCAAACCGCATCATCGCTCACAAACGCCCATGCCCTATCCTTTGAGAGGTGCGAGACAAAGAGCGGATGAGCGATGCTTAGGGTTGATTCTTGCAAATAATCAAACGGATAGCCCTCGCCTGGGGTTTGCGGGTTTAAAAATATCGGCTCGTCGGTTGGGAAATTTCTTACAGCTGTGTTTGCTGAAGTTAGAGCGTAAGCTGAAATTTGCAAAAAGCCAGCGAAATTTGCATTGTCCTTTTGTGCGTCAAACCAGCTTTGAGGTATCTGCCTAAAATTTGAGCCAAAATACTTTCTTTTTTCGCTTGGTTTATATACATTAAACGCCCAAAAAGCGTCATTTGGGTTAAATTTCACGCCTCTTAGAGTAAAAACTTTAAACCTTCTTTTTAAAATTTCATCCTGAGCAAAGCTTGCACTTTGCATATTTTGAGGTAGCGACGATGCGTCTTGTTTTACTTCAAATTCAAGCAAGCTGATGCGCTCATTTGGCTTATAAACATTTTCGTCTGGCAGGGCATTTTGCTGCTTGTTTGGCTCTGGTTTTGTTGTCTGCGAACAACCCAAAAACAAAGCAACACTCAGTGCTAAAAATATACCTTTTTTCAAATTTCTTCCTTATCCTTAAATATAGCTTCGACGATCAAAACAAAGATATAAAACATCTTTTCATCGTTATTTTTGCAAATTTGCCTCATCGTCTCGTTTTGGTCCCTGACCTTTATATCGTTTGATCTTAAAATTTCTGCAATGTCTGAGCCAAATTTCTTTGAAATTTCCCCAACTTTGACATCATTTAGCGCGTTTAAAAACCTTGTCGTGTTGCAGTCCATCTGCACTGGCTTGTGCTTTAAGATATTTTTAAACTCAAGGCTTAGCTTTTTTAACTTTTTCTTTTTGACGTAGCTGTGAATGATAGTTAAAACAACCAAGCTAAAACCAAAGAAAATGTGCAAATTTAGCGAATTTTCGCTCATCTCTCCCTTTAAAAAGAGCACGCCGCTTACAAAAAGCCCCACCACGCAGACAAAAAGTAGCAGCAAGATGATGTATTTAAAGACGACTTCGAGCCAGACGTTATCTTTTAGCCTCTCAAACATCAAGCCGCCCTATCTCATCTTCGCTAAAAACTAAAATTTCATTTTCTTTTAGCAGTTTTGCCGCTACGCCGTCACCTAAAATGAGCTTTTTAGTGAAGCTTCCATCATAAATTTGCCCGCTCCCACAGCTTGGGCTTCTAGCTTTTAAAATAGCCTTTTTGCAGCCATTTAGCTTAGCTATCTTTAGGCAAATTTTAGCTCCATTGATGAAATTTTCGCTCACATCTTTGGCGGTTTTTGTGACAACAAGCCCATTTTTCATCTCAGCTGGCTCTCTTGGCGTGCTAAGTCCGCCAAAAACCTCTGGGCAGACAAAAAGCAGATGATATCTCTTTGAAATTTCATCCAAAATGCCACTATCTAAAAGGTTATTTTCGCCGTTAAATTTGCAGTTTATGCCAGCCAGACAAGCGCTTATTAAGACCTTTTCTCTCAAAGTCCAGCTTCTTTTAAAAGCTCACTAGCATAAATTTCACGAAGTTTGCTTGAGATTTCGCCCACTTTTGCGCCGTTTATCGCCTTGCCATCAGCATAGATGACTGGCAAAAGTATGAGCGTAGCAGCCGAGATAAAGACTTCATCAGCGCTATAAACCTCGTCCATGTTAAATTTACGCTCCTCTATCTTTAAACCGATATCTTTAGCGATCCTTAAAAGCCTCATACGGCGGATCCCTGGCAAAATTTCATTTGAAAGTGGCTTGGTGATGAGGGTTTTATCCTTGATGATAAAAGCGCTCGAGCTACAGCCCTCTGTGACAAAGCCATTTTCGACCATAAAGCCCTCGTCCGCGCCCTTTTTGTGAGCCTCGTTTTTAGCGTAGCACTGAGCTAGAAGCGAGATCGACTTTATATCGCGCCTTTTCCACCTGATGTCCTCGACGCTCACGACCTTTATGCCAGTTTTTGCAGCTGGGTTGTTTAAAATTTCACTCTCATAGCAAAAGATAAAGACGCTTGGGGTTAAATTTTCCATAAAGTAGAAATTTCTAAACGCCACGCCTCTTGTTACTTGCATGTAAATTCCGCCCTCTTTTAAGGCGTTTTTGGTGATCATCTCATTTAAGATCGCTTCAAATTTATCTTTTTCGTAAGGCAGGCTTATATCTATCTCGTTTAAGCTTCTCTCAAACCTCGCCCAAAAGCCCTCTTTATCGACCATTTTTGAATTTATCACAGGCACCACTTCATAAATTCCATCGCCAAATATAAATCCTCTATCAAATGCGCTAACTTTTGCCTCATCTTTTGGCAAAAACTCGCCATTTAAAAAGACCGTTTCTAAAGCTTTATCTGCCATTTTTAGCTCCTTAAATTTTGTGCAAATTGTATCTAATTTTGTTTGAATTTATAGATTTTTAGATACAATGAGCTGAAATTTTTAAGGTAAAAAGTCTATAAAAAATGAAAGAAAATCTAAGAAACACTATCATTAAAAATATTTTTTTCGTCTCAAAACAGCCAGTTTTATTTAGAGATTTGCTTGAAGCAAATGCCCTTTTTAACGAAGGTATGCTAGTTGATGGCGCAAAGCTAAATTTTAGATTTAACCACGTGAAGCTCTACCAAATTTACGCACTCATCTGCTTTGTTGTCTTATTTCCGCTTCTCATCATCACGCACCACTTTTTAGCAAATACTGACGCTCACATCTCGATAATTGCAACCACGATCGTCACTTCAGCTGTTTTTATTGGCTTTGATATGTTTAAGGTTTGGGCTAGAAGAGAGATAAGTTTGGAGCTCATAAAAAAGGCTTGGAGCGTGCATTTCCCATATTTTGGATATGAAAAATATTCAAGCAAGGTCGAAGAAATTTACAACACCGCCCTTAAAAATGACGTTTCAAAAAAAGATTTAGAACAATATATATATGAAAAGCTAATCTCTCAAAAAGAGAGCGCTGAGTAAATTTCATTTTGCCCTAAAGCAACTCGTAAAATTAGCTTTTTAGCGTTTTCGTCTTTGCAAAGCAGCTTCGTTTCTATCTCGCTTATGAAATAATATGGAAGCTTTCTCATCTTTTTATCTAGCATTAAAAACCTATCTGAGATGATTTTTACATCATTTTGCAAGGCGTTTTTCTCTTGTAGCTCGTCTAAATTCAGATAATTTCTAAGCTTAATCAGATCGCTATTTATATCATCAAGCTTGCTAGCTATAAATTTTGCATTTTTTATATTATCATCGTCTAAATTTTTACTAACTTTTATAGCGTAGTTTAGCTCATTTAGCGAGCCTAAAATCTCTTTTTCATCCGTGCTAAAAGCATCTTTGTTTGACTCATTTAGAGAAATTTGCACTAAATTTCTAAAACCTATCAAGACATCACTTAAGCTATCTTTTACCTTAGTATAGTCATTTTTTCTAGTTAGCAAATATGCGGCAAAAACTATCACAAAGCCAGCTGCCACGTCGAGCAATCTATCGACCATAAGAGCCAAAAAGTCTCTTTTTATAAGCGAAAAAATGGATGTAAATTCAAACATAAAAGCCGTTGCAAAGACAATTTGTTTATAGGCTTTAAGGTAATAAACCAAAAACATACCGATAAAGACAACCACGTAAAATGCGTATGATTCGCCCATAAATTTAACAAAAACAAGCGCGATAAAAAAGCCGATAACTCCGCCAAGAAGACTATCTCTGCCAGCATTTTTCAAAGCATCTTCGTCGTTTTTGTTTAGGCTCATCACCGCTATGGCGATCCAAATTCCGTGATTTATATGCATCGCCTGCGCTATAAAAATGGCTATCGACATACAAATGGCAAGCCTTAAAGACTCTTTTAATATTTCATTTTTTAAATTTAGCTTTTTAAACACCTCTTTTAGCGTGATCTTTTTTGTGTTATTAAACGAGAGTTTGTCCTCGCCACCCTCTTTTATAAGCAAAAATTTATCATAAAGCACGCCAAGCGAGCTTGCAAAAATTTTAAAATTTGAGTTTTTAGCTAAATTTAGCGCATCAAATTTTAGCTTTAGAGTTTGATTTTTGAAAATTTTTTTAAGCTCAAAAAGGTTGTAAGCGATCTCATTTTTTACCTCGTTTAAAAGCGCTTTGTCCTCGATCCTTTCAAACGAAGCGCCTAATGTTCGAAGCAAAAGAGCGATCTCTTCAACTTTATAAAAATAAAATAGCGCTTTGGCTTGATTTCTAACTAGCTTAACATCTTTTATCTTTAGGCTTTTGTTTGCAAAAATTTCTTTTGATTTATCAATCGAACTCATCAAATCTGCAATGCTTGCGTAAAAATGACTCGTGCCAAGCGCCTTGCTCGACAAGATGGCGCTGTCTAGTAAAAAGCTGATGCTCTTTTTAGTAAATTTGCCGTATTTGCCAAAATTTTCAAATTTTATGATGATACTTAGCACGCCAGCAAGCACTAAAGCGCCGATACTATCAGCCACATTTAGCCCAACTGCGGCCTTTGTCACAAAAGCAACTAGGCCGGTTGCATTTACAGCGAGTAAAATTTTGTTTAAATTTGAGCTATAAATTTGGCTAATGCCTACCACAAATATCCAGACAAATACGATAAACGAGAGCCAAACGCCAAGGCTGATAAATGGATCAACAAAGGGCATAAAAGCGCAAGAAAGCGCGATGTAAAGCAGCAAAAATGCAAATTTGCTCCTATCTTTGCACTCAAGCTCGCCAAGAAAAAATATACCCATCGTGATATTTACAGCCATGATAGCGCCACTTAGATGAAAGAAGTAAAAGCACAAAAAGCAGTTAAAAGCGATGGTTGTGGCAGCTTTTAGCGAGTAGATGAGCTGGAAATTTGCAGGGTCGTAGTAGTGGATAAAGCTTTTAAATTTCTTGATTATTTCCATTGACGCTCTTGCATATTGTTTAAAATTTGATTTTTATAACGCAAATTTTCAAGCTTTATGCTAAGAGCTCTGTTTTCTTCAAGGAGCATATCTCGTTTGCCGCTGATATCGGCGATATCTCTACTTATATAATAAATTTGATTTGCTATATAAATTTTTGGCAAAAATAGAGCTAGCGCTATAAAAACCGCCAGATAGACCATCACTAGCGTCTTAAAGCTTAAATTTACCTCACGTTTTTGCTCCTCGTCGTGAAGTGTTAGCAGCTCTTCTTTTTCTTGCATCTTTATCCTTTTATCTTAAAAACACGCAGTTTTGCGCTCTTGCTTCGTGAGTTTTGTGCCAGCTCACTTTGGCTTGCTGTTAGTGGTTTTTTGGTTAAAATTTCGCCCAGTTCGTGGTTGTTTCCGCACTCACATCGGTAGATGCCAGGCGGGCAGATACAGCTGTTTGCCCACTTTTTGAAGCGCTCTTTTACGATCCTATCTTCAAGCGAGTGAAATGTTATGACCGCTACCAAGCAATCTTTAAAACTGCCTTTTTCTATACTATCAAGCAAATTTGTTAGCTCGTCTAGCTCGCCATTTACCTCTATCCTAATCGCCTGAAAAGCAAGGATGGCAGGGCTAACACCACGTCCTTTTATCTGGGCTGTACCTATTATGTTTGCAAGCTCTTTTGCGCTTGTTATCTTGCCTAAATTTCTAGCATTTATTATCTTATTTGCGATCCCAGAGGCATTTTTTAGCTCACCGTAATCCCTAAAAATCCTAACTAACTCATCAAACGAGTAGCCATTTACCACCTCATAAGCGCTAAAACCTCGCTCTTTATCCATGCGCATATCAAGCGCGCTTGAGCCAAGACTAAAGCCCCTATCATCTTTATCTATCTGCAAAGAGCTAACGCCAATGTCAGCTAAAATTCCTCTAACATTTGAAATTTCATCGCTACTAAGCTTGCTAATAAGCTCAGAGAAATTGCTTTTATAAATTTTCACTCTACTGCCAAATGGCTCAAGTTTTTTGAGCGAGAAATTTATAGCTTCGATGTCTTTGTCGCAAGCGATCAAATTTAAATTTTCATTTTGAGACAAAATAGCACTAGAATGTCCAGCATATCCAAGCGTGCAATCTATAAAATTTCCACGTAGGCCTTTAAAAAAAGATAAAACTTCGTCAAGTAAAACGCTAATATGCGGACTTTGCAACACTGCCTCTTTAATGAAATTAGTGTGAAAATTTATCGAAATTTTACTTAAAAAGCTATCATTACATAAAATTTTACACAAATTTTAAGATAGCTTAAATATAATCACCCAAACATAGGAGAAAAAATGGACTTAATGCACTCAACAAATGAGATAAAAAAGATATCTCTTTCGATGTTTAGAAAGAATTTTTTTGGTGTTTTTCATGGTTCTATCTCAGCAAGAGTAGAAAAAAATCAATTTATCATCAACAAGCAAAGTGCCATTTTTGACGACTTGCAAGATAGCGATCTAACGCTTCTTTCATCAAAAAAAGACTACCGCTGGAATGATGCGAGTTTGGATGCTGATATACACTTAAATATCTACAAAAACATAAATGAAGCAAAATTTGTCTGCTACGCCATGCCTCCATATGCGACAGCTTATGCAATGAAACATGAAAAAATCGCACCAAAAGACTATTTTGGATGCATGAGATTTAATGAAATTTTAGTCTATGATCCAAAGCAGTTTGACGACTGGTATGAGCGTGCTGAGACAGAAATTTATAGAGCGATGATAGAGAAAAATACTAACGTCGTCGTGATCAAAGGATACGGCGTTTACGCGTATAGCAGGAGCCCTCAGCTACTTGCAAAAGATATAGCTTTGTTAGAAAATAGCTGCAAACTGCTTCATTTTACTGGTGATTACAGCGATTTTAGCATTTAAATTTTTGCTAACAAAGATAAAAAATGTTAGTAAAAATTTAGCAAGAAACGTTTTTATAAAGCCCCATTTTAAGCTTATTTAAGCCAAATTTCTATAAAATATCGCACAAGCTTTGTTAGTATTTTAAAGGAAGAACTTAATGTTATCTTGGATGCAAAAACATAAAAAATACCTAGTCGTGACAATTTGGGTAAGCACGATAGCTTTTGTCGGTGCTGGTTTTGTCGGCTGGGGCGCATACGATCTAAACAGCAACAGAGCTACTTCAGTAGCCAAAGTAGGACATAGAAATATAAGCGTTCAAGAGTTGCAACAAAAATATGATAGGTTATATCAGTACTACAACAATGTATTTGAAGGCAAATTAACTCAAGAGAAAGCTGAAGAGTTAGGCTTAGAAAATGCTGCACTTCAAGCTGCTATTCAAGAAAATTTACTATTAAATTTCGCAGACGACATCGGTCTTAGCGTTAATAAAGACGATGTTTTAAAATATATAATCGTCGATCCAACATTTCAAAAAGACGGCGTTTTTGACAAAAAATTATACTACGATGTGCTAAGAAGAGCTAGGATAAACCCAACTGATTTTGAAGACAATCTAAAACTAACTATCTTACTAGATAAACTTAGAACTATTTTAAATTTGCCTGCTAGTAAAGAAGATATCGCCATGATGGAAGCTAGCTTTTTCATGCAAGATAAATTAGCTGTGCAAGTAGTAAATGCTGATCAAAATGAGATCAAAGTAGATGAGAAAGAGCTAAAAGATCTTTGGGAGATAAATAAAAATAACTATATGACAAAGACACTTTATGGTATAGATACATACTTTGTCGAGTCAGAAAAAAGTGACGCAAACGAAAGCGTTTTAAAATCTTACTATAACGAAAACCAAGATAAATACAAGGGTTCTGATGACAAGATAAAACCTTTTAGCGAGGTAAAAGCTGAGGTTAATAAAGACTACAACATAGAGCAAAGCAAAACTAATGCTTTAGAAAAGTATGTCGCTGTTAAAAAAGCTGAGCTTGCAACTAATGGTTTTATAAGTGTAAATGAAGACAATGCTACTTTTTCACTTGATGAGATAAAGGGTGCAAAAGTTGGTGAAGTGATAAAACCATTTATCTACAAAGATGGCTATTTGATAGCTAGAATAAAAAGCGTAACTCCTCCACAACCTATGAGCTTTGAACAAGCAAGAGCTAATGTGCTTGAAATTTATAAAAGTAAAAAAGAAAAAGAAATTTTAACAGCAAAAGCAAAAGAGACTCTACAAAACTTCAAAGGCACAGATGTCGGCTTTGTTAGCAGAGAGGTAAATGGCTCTATTGCGGGCTTAAATGAGAGTGATACAAGAGCTTTTGTATCTCAACTTTTTGACACTAACAACACAAAAGGTTATGTTATATTAGATGACAAAGCCGTAGTGTACGATATTTTGGAACAAAGATTGCTTACTAACAATATAAATAACAACTATAAGCAAATAACACAACAAAATGTTGCAATGCTTAAAAACAACGAGTTGATAAAAGATTTAACAAACAAGCTTCTAAAATATTATGAAGTTAAAGAATATGTCAAAAGGTAAAAATTTTGAGTACTAGAATTTTAGGCATAGATGTCGGATCATTTCAAATTTGTGCTGTTATAGCAGAGCAAAATGATGATGGCATAAAAATAATAGGAATAGGCACAGAAAAAGCACAAGGTATAAAAAAAGGTGCTATAAACAACATTGAACTAGCTGCAAAATCTATAAAAAACGCACTCATAGAAGCACAAAAAGTTGCGGGTACACACTACGAAAGAGTAGTAGTTTCGATATCTGGAAAATATACTAAAAGTGTAAATAGCAGTGGCGTAGTAAATATACCAAATCATGAAATAGGCATAAAAGAGATAGAGCGTGCTATGCAGATGGCAGATCACAATGCCGAGACTTCACCAGAATATGAAAAACTTCATGTCTTGCCTTACAACTTCAAGGTGGATGGGCAAGAATTTATAGAAGATCCTATTGGTATGAATGGCACTAGACTTGAAGTGCAAACACATATCATAAGTATTCAAAAATCACAACTTAGCAACCTAAGAAAGGCTGTAAATTTAGCAGGTGTGCAGGTTGATAATGTAGTTCTTTCTGGTTACGCTTCAGCCATAGCAACACTAACAAAAGATGAAAAAGAACTTGGTGTTGCTCTTATAGATATGGGCGGCGAGACATGTAATATGGTAGTGCACGCTGGAAATTCACTAAGATACAACTCATATCTACACGTTGGCTCTGCAAATATAACTATAGATCTTTCAATGGCGCTTCATACTCCTTTGCCAAAAGCTGAAGAGATAAAACTAGAATATGGCAAGCTAGTAAATAAATCAGTTGATCTTATCGAGCTTCCAAGACTTGGCGATGAGCAAAAAACTCACGAAGTTTCACTTGATGTTATATCAAATGTCATCTCAGCTAGAGCAGAAGAGACTGTGATGGTGCTTGCAAATATGCTTGAAGATAGTGGATATAAAGATCTAGTTGGCGCTGGCATAGTACTAACTGGCGGCATGACAAAGCTTGATGGGTTAAAAGACCTAGCTTCTGCGATATTTGACAACATGCCTGTAAGAATAGCCAGACCAAAAGAGATGGATGGCTTATATGAAATTTTAAGAGATCCAGCAAATTCTTGTGCCATAGGACTTTGTATGTATGGCGCTGGAGAATTTACGCCTTATGAGATAGACTCAGAAAAAAAGATGAGATATAAAGGTGAATTAAGATCAAAGCCAAAAACAAATTTCAACATTTTTGAAGAAGAGAAAAAAGAGAAATTTGAAGTAAAAAAACAGGAAAAAGATGATTTTGAAGAAGGCATTGAGCTTGTAAATATGGATATAAATTTAGAGCAAACAAACAACAAAAACGAGCTTGCAAATATCGCTGATATAAGCAAGCAAGAAAAAAAACCAAGTGCTTTAAAGAAATTTTGGCACAGCATGACACAACTATTTTGAGGAGAATTTTTACAATGAGCAACAGTTTCACAATCGAAGAGAACAAGAGCCTATATAGCGCAAAGATAAAGGTAGTAGGCGTAGGCGGTGGTGGTGGTAATATGATAAACCACATCATAAGAGAGAATCCAAATTTAGACATCGATCTAATGATAGCAAATACAGATGCTAAGGCACTTGATAATTCTCCTGCACACACAAAGATACAGCTTGGTGAGAAAAAGACAAAAGGTCTTGGCGCTGGTATGAGACCAGAAGTTGGCAAAGAAGCTGCACAAGAGAGCTACGAAGAGATAAAAAGCGCTCTTGAGACTTCTGATGTTGTGTTTATCGCTTCAGGCCTTGGTGGTGGTACAGGTACAGGCGCTGCTCCAGTTGTTGCACAAGCTGCAAAAGAGATAGGTGCGCTAACAGTTGCTGTTGTGACTATGCCTTTTTCATTTGAGGGTAAAAAGCGCAGCAAGCTAGCTGATATCGGTCTAAGCGAGCTTAGAAAAGAGAGCGACTCGATAGTTATCATACCAAATGATAGACTTTTAACTTTGATAGACAAAAAATCAGGCATCAAAGAGAGCTTTAAAATGGTTGATGAAGTGCTTGCAAGAGCGGTAAATGGTATGTGCTCTATTGTACTTGACTCTGGTGTTAGCGATATCAACCTCGACTTTGCTGACGTAAAAACAGTTATGAGCCATAGAGGTCATGCTTTAATGGGCGTTGGTGAGGCTTATGGCGAGGGCGCAGCTCAAGAAGCTATCAAAAATGCTATCCAGTCTCCACTACTTGATAATATGAATATAAATGGAGCGCTTGGCGTTTTAGTTCATTTTAAAATGCATCCAAACTGCTCACTTGATGATCTTCATAGTGCTATGTCAATGATCGAAGAGGCATCTGATGATGATGCTGATGTGATCTTTGGTACAACAACCGATGAAAACATAGAAGACAATAAAGTCGAAGTTACTATCATCGCAACAGGTTTTAAAGGTGCTGAAAAAGAAAGCGAAGAAAAAAAAATAGCCCAAGAGCCTGAAAACGATCTTCTAAATAAAAATATCGTTTTAAAAAGAAGAGTAAGTGGTGGATATAATAGCGACGAGTATATCTCTCAGCTAGATATCCCATCATATCTTCGTCACCAAATGGACTAAGTCCTAACCAAAAATTCTCCTGTTAAATTGCAAGTTTATCTTGCAATTTACCTTTTTATATATTCAAATTTTAACTATTACCTAGCAAACGCCTAAAATTATCTTCTATAGCTCGCATTTTTAGTTTTTACTTGCATAAATTTATTTGTAAACTTATTAAAGAGCTTAAGCGGCAACAAACAAATTTAACTACGCTTTTTATAATATTTTTAAAATTTAAAGTAGAAGTTTAAGAAGAAAGGCTAGAAATTTGCTAGCTAAGCTAAATTTCTAGCCAAATTTATTAATTCACTCCAAGTTGTGCTTTTACAAAATCGCTTGCCATTTGGATATTCCACTCAGGCTCCCAAACTAGGTCTATCTCACACTCTTTTACGCCATCCACTCCAAGCACAGCCGTTTCAACCCAGCCAAGTATCATCTCATGAAGCGGACAAGACTTAGTTGAAAGCGTCATCGTCACCTTTGCTTTGCCGTTTTCATCGCAGCTCGCATCATATATCAGTCCAAGCGAAACGATGTCAAAACCAACCTCTGGATCAACGATATTTGATAGAGCATCATAAATTTTTTCTTTCATTTTTTATCCTTTAAAACCAGTAAATTTAAAAACGTTTATCATATTTACAGCAAGCAAAATGATGCTTAAAGCCATAAAAATCATGCTTGCATAGACCAAATTTCTCATCTCAAAGCTAACCGCCAAAGGGTAGCACACAAGAGAAATGGCATTAAATGCTATGGCAAGATATGCAGCCTTTTTTAGTATCATTGCATCGAGTAGCGGCACTTTTGCCTTGCCAACAAATGGCGCCACATAGTGATACCAGATGAGAAATGGCGCAATCTTATAAAGATGAGCCACGATAAAGGCAAACAAAAAGCCATATATCATAAAAAACGCAGCCAAATTTAGCTTTTCAAAAACCATAAATGTAGCAGCCACAAACAAGGCAAGCAGCGAAAGAGCGATATTTACGTTCCAGTAGTCATATGCCTTTCTCACACGTTTTTTTAAGATATTAAAGGCCTGTGCTATAAAAAGCAAAGCCGCTACAGCCACTGCAAAAATGGCTAAATTTTCATCAACCGCCAGCAAAACCCCAGCCAAAATATAAGAGGCAAGAGAAGCCTTGCTAAGTGTAAATTTAAGATCATGCGCCAGAGCAAACATCGGTAAAAGCACGCTTGCAGCCCCAAGTACCACGAAAAATACAAAACCCAGCACGAAATATACGTGAAATTTTAGCGTCATCATAAAATCAAGCATAAGCGTGCCGCCAAGTATCATCACTAGGCAAAATCCAAGCGTTATGCCAACTAGCAAAAATATCGCCGAGACAAAGAGTGCAAAGGCAGCGAAGCTTCTTTTTTGATTATCCATAAAGCTTAGCGCATAGGTCGAGCCAAAAAAGAGAAGTGTGCCAAAGAGAAAAACTGCGCTGATTTGTAAAATTTTGGCCTCGCCAAATATCATCGCATAGCTCATAGCAAGCAGCGACAGGCAAAAGATGACTAAATTTAAAATAGCCCCTTTGACCGTGAAAAATGGCTTTTCTAAGATGACTGAGGTTAGCTGATAGAGCGCTCCGATGATGATGCTTATCACAAAGCCCACGAAAAATATATGCAAAAAACCAGCCGTATTTAGCGAGCTAATCGCATCAAAGTCAGCATAAAAAAATGCCGGGGCGCTAAGTGCTAAGAAAAAAATGCCAGCGATAAAGTAGCCGCCAACTAGTTTAAATGGCGGCGCATAAGTGTTTAAAAGCATTTTAGTGGCAAAGGCTGGTGTCTATATTTTCTATGCTAGCGCCATCTTTTAGGCTAAAAGTCATCTTCACGGCCCCGCCCTCAAGATCCTCGCGCTCCACATTAAAGCTTTTTTCTATCTTTGGTATGAGCCCAGCTGGAAATTTGTGATTTACCATCACGATCTTTGTGTTTTTATCAGCAAATTTTATAGCTAAAAGCGCATTTACCATAGGCTCTGGCGGCACGCAAGGACGTGAGTCAAAGCCTACAAAATCTACACCATTTTCACTAAATTTATAAAACGGCACCGTCGCACCATCGACGCTAAACTGCTCTGCATTTTTGAAAAATTCACTCATTTTTTCTCCTTTTGATTTTGGAGAATTATACTCTGATTAAACTTTTCAAACCATTGATTTGCTTCAACAAAAGCTACTTGACGTAGGGGATAAACTCCTCGTATCCAAGCCTAGCCATATCCTCAAGCGGTATAAATTTAAGGCTTGCGCCGTTTATACAATACCTTAGTCCGCCCTTGTCGCTTGGTCCGTCATCAAAAACATGCCCGAGGTGCGCGTCGCTGTTTTGAGACCTAACTTCTACCCTTTTCATCATAAAAGAGTTGTCCTCGCTATACGCAAGCGCCGTTGTCGTGATAGGCTTTGTAAAGCTTGGCCAGCCACACCCCGCATCAAATTTATCAGCGCTTGAAAAGAGTGGCTTGCCACTGGTGATATCGACATAGATGCCCTTTTTGTCAAATTTATCATACTCGCTGCTAAATGGCCTCTCAGTCGCCGCCTCCTGCGTCACGGCATACTGCTCGCTACTTAAATTTCTCTTTAGCTCCTCTTTGCTAAGCGGCTTAAATTTAGCCTCATCGTAAAGCGGCTTATTTGCCAAATTTAGATCGATATGGCAGTATCCAAAAGGGTTTTTATCAAGATAGTCTTGATGATACTCCTCGGCAATGACGAAATTCTTAAGTGGCGCAACCTCGACCACGATCTTATCTTTAAATTTCTTTTGCTCTATCTTCATAAAGCTCTCAATGACAGCCAGATCATCCTTGCTAACATAGTAAATCCCGCTTCTATACTGCCTGCCAACGTCATTGCCCTGTTTATTTAGCGAGGTCGGGTCGATCACCCTAAAAAAATGAGCCAAAATTTCAGCCAAAGCGACCCTATTTTCATCAAATTTGACATAAAGTGTCTCGGCATGATCGCTCTCGTGAAGCTCACGGTAGCTCGTGTTCTCGCTCTTACCATTTGCGTAGCCCACTTTTGTATCTACCACGCCAAATATCTTTTTAAAATATCCCTGCATGCCCCAAAAGCAGCCACCTGCTAAATAAATTTCTTTCAAATTTTGCCCTGCCATCGTCTGCTCCTTTAAAAACTCATCTTTTGCCGTCAAATTTACACCCAAAAATACCGCCAAAACCAAGAGAAAATTTAATATCTTTTTCATGTGAGCTCCTTTTTTTGAAGGATTATATAAAATTTAAAGTTATAAAGTGTGAAGCAAGGGGCAAAGTGCCCCTAAATTTTAGTGTAAGAAGTGTCTAACGCCAGTAAAGTATAGCGACATGCCGTGCTCATCGGCAGCCTCTATCACCTCATCATCTCTGATGCTACCGCCTGGCTCGATGACGCATTTTACGCCCACTTTGCTAGCGATATCGATGCTGTCTCTAAACGGAAAGAACGCTTCGCTTGCTAGCACGCAGCCATTTAGGTCGATCTTTAGCTCTTTTGCCTTTGCCACGGCCGCACGAGCAGCGTCCACACGGCTAGTCATACCCATGCCAATAGCCACCATCGCGCCATCTTTTACATAAACTACGCAGTTGCTCTTCGTTAGCGCAGCCACTTTCCACGCTATCTGAGCGTCTTTTAGCTCGCTACCAGTTGCAAATTTCTTGCTCATTTGCTTCATATTTTCAAGCTCTTCGTCTTTTACGAAGTCTCTTTCTTGAAATACAAATCCACCATCGATGTGCTTAAAGTCAAATTTATCATTTGAGCGTACTAAAAATTTATTATCCTGAGTGAAAATTTTGATGCGTTTTTTGCTCTCAAACACTTTAAGCGCGGCATCATCGACATTTGCAGCGATGATTACTTCAACGTAAATTTCATTTATCTTTTTAGCTAGCTCCTCATCAAGCGTGCCATTTATCGCCACCACGCCGCCGTATGCTGAGATCGGGTCGCACTTAAGCGCTGCCACGTAGCTCTCTAGCAACGTATCTTTTACCGCAAAACCGCAAGGGTTAGCGTGCTTGATGATAGCCACTGCCGGAGCGTCATCAAAGCTAGTTGCAAGCATTAAGGCACCATTTATATCGGTCATATTATTAAAACTTGCCTCGCCTTTTAGGGCTCTAAAGTTGTTCGTAAAGAAATAATCAAACTCATAAAGCGCGCCTTTTTGGTGTGGGTTTTCGCCGTATCTGGTGTCAAAAACCTTGCTTCCCACGATAAATCTAGCATCACCAAAACCGCCATTAAATCTATCATTCATATAGTTTGCTATCATGCTGTCATAGGCTGCTGTATGTTCGAACGCCTTTATCATCAGCGATCTTCTAAACTCGTAATCATCGCTTTTCTCTTTTAGGCGCTTTAAAATTTCATCGTAGTCAAGCACGCTTGTGACGATGAGCACGTCTTTAAAGTTTTTAGCAGCGCTTCTTACCATAGCTGGGCCGCCGATGTCGATATTTTCGATGATCTCGCCAAAGTCATCAGTCCTAATCGTAGTCTCTTTGAATGGATATAAATTTACGCAAACTAGATCGATGCCCTCGATGCCATACTCCTTTGCCTGAGCCACGTGCGTAGCGTCATCGCGTTTGTGTAAGATGCCACCATGTATCTTTGGATGAAGGGTCTTTACCCTGCCCTCAAACATCTCAGGCGACGCCGTAAATTCGCTAACCTCAGTGGCTTTGACGCCCTCACCCTTTAAAAGTTTATAGGTGCCACCAGTTGAAAGTATCTGCCAGCCAAGCTCTTCTAGCCCCTTTGCAAACTCTACAATGCCCTCTTTATCGCTAACGCTAAGCAACGCTCTCATTTTTTCTCCTTTATTAAATTTTTATTATCTACACTCTTTACTCAAAATATCTCTTATAAATTTTAGCTTATGAGAACCATATAGCTTGATTATCTCTCCTCTAATCACTTTTGATTTTTCCTCGCCACCATTAGCATCTAAGAAACTTCTACTAACATACAGTTCGTTAATTTTTTGCATTTTGGACTCTTTTTTGTCTAACGTGCCCTCAAAAGTGTATGAAAAAAGTATATCTTGTTTGTTATAAATACTTGCAAATCCACTAATATCTAAATTCTCTCCTGCCATATAAGAGTAACAAATACTATCACCACTACCCGTTGTTGTGATAGTAGAAAATTCCGATCCTCGCTCAAACAGATATATAGTTGCCGACTTCACACCTTTTGTTTTATAAACATTGAAATTTACATAGGATTTGCCACTATCATCTCTAAGCAGCACCTGTGTTGCCCGTGAGATGTTAGTGTAGTCTCCGAGCAATTTTCCATCTTCATATAATTTACCTTTGTCGTCAAAACTATATTCGACAACCTTGTCTTTCGTCTTAAAATACATAGGCTTTGGCGGAGCAAAACACCCGCTTAATCCTATCGCTATCACAACCGCTAACAAAATTTCCTTCATTTGTCTTCCTTTTTAAATTTATTTCTCCGCTAAACACATCGCTTTTTCAAGCACAAGTAGCCCCATGGCTGTGTCTTTTTTGATATTTTCTTCTGTTAAATTTTCTAGTTTTTCTAAACTTTTGCCACTAGCATTTACTGCAAAGTGGCTCTTTTTAATCAAATTTTGAAACTCGCCACCTGCGATATCCACACTAAAGGCGTAGTTTGAAATTTGCTTGCCACTAAAATAACTTGAACTTAGCACGCTTAAATTTACAGCCTCTTTTTTACTAAATGCCTCGCAGATTGGGTTTTTAGCGCTAAATTTCACTACCTTTATGCCGCCCTCATCTGAAAATATATACTCTTTAAACTCATTTAAATTTTTAGCTCTAACTGCCTTAAAATCACCCTCAACGCCATCACTGCCAGCTAGGATGATGCTAGCAGCGCTTGTCTTATTGTATTCGCCGATCTTTTTACCATTTTCAAAAAGCGTGCTATCTTTTAGCTCAAATTTGATCTCATTTCCATTAAGATCGCTCACGTTTAGCTCTCTGCAAAAGCCAGCCACCGCTAGCAGCAAAATAATAAATTTCTTCATCTAAACTCCAAATTTCTCTTTTAATCGCCCATAAGCCTCATTTATCTCCTGAAGCTTCTTAGTCGAGCGCTCTATCACCTCTTTGCTCTCACCCCTGCCCATCAAAATGTCAGGATGATACTGCCTCACAAGCTCTTTGTAGCGAGCCTTTACCTCATCAAGGCTTGCATTTTTACTAAGTCCTAAAACCTCAAACGCATCGTTTTCTCGGCTCACCTCATCGTGGTCTGCCCCAAATCTTGAGCCATAGAAGCTATCAAATTTATAGATTATCTCATCAAGCGTCTCTTTGTCGATGCCAAATCCATAAGCGATGTTTCTTATAACATCTTGCTCGCTTTTGTTAAATTCTCCGTCTATATAGGCTAAATTTAGAAAAAAAGTGAGCCTAGCCACGCAGGTATCGTAGTTTAGATTAAACGCGCGCTTGTAGTTTCTGGCGGTTTCATAGGCATTATCTACATTTTCTTTTTGGCTATTATAAACCTCTTTTAGATACTCACGCACGCCGCTAACACCGCTAACTTTCTGGCTTAGATCATCTAGTACTTGAGTGATCAGCCTAGCCTCTAGCTCGCTAACTCTGCCGTCACTTTTAGCGACTTTTGCAAGCAGTGAGACTAGAAATTTAGCCTCATCTACATTTGCTTGTTTCTTGCGGTTACTACCTATTTGGACATTCATAAATAAAAATATCGCACCGCCTAATATCAGTAAAAACAGAACTCCAGACATATTACCACAAGTGATAGATTGTATTTTTTATCTTGCCATTTACCAGCTCATTTTTGCGCCATGAGCTCTCGTCATTCATCACGTTCCAGCGGCGCTCCTCAGGACGATAAAACCAGTCTTTATCGATCTGATAGTAAATTTGCTTGCCGTTTGTTTCGATGATGTTTGCGATGTTGTTATCGTGATAGCTGTTCTCATCGTAGTCGGTAAAGGCTCGCTGCCCCATCTCCGAGTAAAGTAGCGTTAGCTCCTGAAGCATCTCGTTTAGATCATCGTCCATTTTCTTGACATGCAGACCGATCTCCTGCGCCTCACGAAAAAGTATCGGATACTCGTGCGCTGGGTAGTCTGCGTTTAGACGCTCTGAAATTTCAACGATCTTTTTGTCATCATCTATGTGATATCTAAGTAGCTCAGAGCAAATTTTAAGCGAAAGCGAGCTAGCGCGATCAACCGCACCAAAAACTAGCGGATGGATGTACTCATATAGCGAGTTATAGGGGTTTGTATCGTTTGGTCTATCTTTATCCTGCTCTTTCCAAAGCTTCACCACACGGCTAAGCTCGTCCATTGAGACGCTAACAAGCTCGTTACCTTTGTTTGTAGGGCTTAGCTCGTGTTTTAAAGAGGTATCAACTGGCGTTAGATAGGCAAGTGGGCCCATCACGATCTCGTTTGCTCCAAGCGCCATCATTGTAGCAGCTGAAGCGCAGTTTGATGGGATCAGTGCTATTAAATTTTTGCAGTAGTTTCTAAGGGTGCTAATGATCCTAAGTGCGGCTATACCGCTTCCGCCATCACTTTTTATGAAAAGATAGGCAGTGTCTATCTTTTTACCCTTTAAAATTTCATACATTGCGCTTGCGTCGTTGCCACAGACATTACCAGCGTTTGAGTTGTAGTAGGTTATCAAAGGGGCATTTAGCCTTTTTTCTATCGTACTTATCAAATTTTGAGTCTCGCTAAAGAGCACTGGCGGCTTTGCCACGCCCTTTTTCTCGTTTTGCTCTACTTCCTTTTCCCCGCTTACTTTTTCCTTTTTAGAAAACATCTCTTAGTCCTCCTTTTTTACGATTTTTGCAAACTCATTTAGATAAATTTCTCTTACGTCCTCTAAGCTCTCATCTATCTCATTTAGCTTAAATCTCTTGCCTCCGCTAACGCCGATCTTTTCAAATTTCACACCAAATTTAGCCGCAAGCGCTTCAAATTTAGCCTCGTCTTTCACGCCCACAACCGCTCTTGAAAAGCTCTCGTCAAAGATGAAATTTGGCTCTTTAAATTTAACTTCACAATTTACGCCGATGTTTGAGATGCTAGCCATTTTTGCCAGTGTGATAGCAAGACCGCCTACACCCACGCTATTTGCAAACTCTAAAATTTGCTCTTTATTTGCCTCTATCACTAGGTCCCAAAGAGCTCTCTCGGCTTTATAATCAACCTCTTTTAGCTTACCACCAACCACGTTAAATAGCGCCTTTGCGTAAAGCGAAGCTGCAAATTCACCGCTTGTCTCACCAAGTAGGTAAATCGCCCTACCCTCGCTTAAAAATGTGCTTTTTAGGTTTAAATTTGCATCTTCATTTACACCAACCGTGACGATGGCTGGCGTTGGATAGACGCTAACGCCGTCAGTGTCGTTATAAAGGCTCACGTTACCACTAACAACTGGTGTATTTAGCTCACGGCAAGCCTCTTTTATGCCTTCACATCCCTCTTTAAACTGCCACATAACCTCTGGATTTTGCGGGTTGCCGTAGTTTAGGCAGTCAGTTATCGCAAGTGGCACAGCGCCGCTCATCGCGACCTTTCTACCAGCTGCAGCGACAGCTCTTGCAGCGCCAACTTTTGGATCAACAAAATTTGCTCTTGGATCGCACTGCGCAGCCATAGAGACGGCCTTTTTAGTGCCTTTTACTCTGATGCTTGCAGCGCCTAAGCAACCTGGCTGTTTTATCGTATTTGTCTGGATATTTGCGTCGTATTGGTCGTAGATAAAGCTTTTATTTAGTACTTCTGGCTCTTTTAAAAGCTTAAAAAATGCAGTTTTGTTATCAACATTATTTGGAATTTTTAAATTTGCTATCTCATCAAGGTATTTTGGACGTGCAACTGGGCGGTCAAGCACCGGAGCTGCCTCGCTAAGTGGTCCGATAGGGATTTCGCCTGCAAGCTCGTCGTGCCAGTAAAGCTGCATCACGCCGCTACTTGTGACCTCACCGATGATCTCAGCGTCAAGGTCCCACTTTCTAAAAATTTCAAGCACCTTTTGCTCAAAACCTTTTTTAGCGCATATTAGCATACGCTCTTGAGACTCGCTTAGCATTAGCTCATAAGGCGTCATGCCAACTTCGCGCATCGGCACGCGGTCTAGATACATCTTCATGCCGCTGCCACTTCTGCCAGCCATCTCAAAGCTAGAGCTCGTTAGTCCTGCTGCACCCATATCTTGGATGCCGATGATATAGTCTTTTTTGAAAAGCTCTAAGCAAGCTTCCATAAGCAGCTTCTCAGCAAATGGGTCGCCCACTTGCACCGTTGGACGGAGTGATTTATTTTCGTCGTTAAAGCTATCGCTCGCCATCACAGCGCCGCCAAGTCCGTCTCTGCCGGTCTTTGAGCCCACGTAAATGACTGGGTTGCCCACGCCTTCAGCCTTGCCGTAGAAAATTTCATCACTTTTACAAAGACCAAGCGCGAAGGCGTTGATTAGGATGTTGCCATTAAAGCTAGGATCAAAGGTAGTTTCGCCGCCGATCGTTGGGATGCCCATGCAGTTGCCGTAGTGTCCTATGCCAGCTACACTTCCTTTTAGCAGATATCTATGCTTTTTGGCTAGCTCGTCCTCGCCTCTTATCTCGCCAAAACGAAGTGAGTTCATGTTCGCAACGACTCTTGCACCCATCGTAAAGACATCTCTTAAAATTCCACCAACGCCAGTTGCAGCGCCCTGAAACGGCTCGATAAAGCTTGGGTGGTTGTGACTCTCCATCTTAAACACAGCTGCTACTCCATCGCCAACGTCGATGACACCAGCATTTTCGCCAGGTCCTTGAATGACCCAAGGCGCCTTTGTCGGAAAGCCATTTAGGTATTTTTTGCTTGATTTGTAGCTGCAGTGCTCGCTCCACATCGCCGAAAATATGCCAAGCTCTAGTAAATTTGGCTCACGGCCTAAAATTTTTAAGATCTCTTCATACTCTTCATCGCTGATTTTATGTGCTTGTATGGTAGCTTTATCCATTGGTGTAACCTTTTAAGAATTTTAAGCTATTTTACAACCTCGCTTATAAAAAGTTACTAAAAAGCCTTTTGAAATTTACTAAAACAAAGCACATTTGAGAGAATTTCACCTTGTCTCACTAGGTCACTTTCGATAAATGTTTTGTAAAAATTTTGCGTTAGCGTCTCAGCCTTAATCTTCTCTTCATCTTCACTTGAAAGGTTGAAATAATACCTCGTCTCTCTTAGAAAAAAGCCTTGATCATTAGATATATCTGAGCTTAAGATCACTGCAAAAAAGCCATTTTTCAAAGGGTGATTTGTCACGCTTTTTACTTTTATCGCCTCTTTGCCGCTTACAAAAGCTTCGCAAACTGGCATGCTCTTTGTGCTATAAACCACGCTTTTTATAGCGCCATTTGAAATTTCATAAAATTTGATATTTTTAGCCTTTATTAGCTCATCTATATCGTTAGAATTTGATAGCACAGCGTCCTTGCTAGTGTCTAGGTTTTTAGCGATCATCGTTTTATTTGCGTCGCCACTTTGCATTAGCTCGCCAAGAGCGCTAAATTTGCCATTTTCGCCAGCTACTTTGATCTCAGCCTTGCCGACAATGTTTGCAAATTTATTAAAGTCATCTAGGCTATTTTGCAGCTTATAAAATTTCATCTCATGCAAGGTTTCGTTATTTTCAAGATAGAGTAAATTTGCCTCATCGCTTGGCCCTAAAATTTGCTTGTCAGCACACCCTGCAAATAATATAACAGCAGCTAAAAATAGAAATTTTGTCCTCATTTTCCCCCACACAAGATAGATATAAATTTAAATGCCCTCTAGCGCAAATGACTAGAGAGCGGCAGAAATTTGTTTTTACGCTTTGAAAACTTTTTCAAGATGCGCCTTATACTCTTTTAGGTATCTTGGCACGTCTGGCATCTTGATAACATCGCAGCAGATAAAGTGCGGAAGCGACTTTAAGCCCATAAATTCATTTGCCTTTCTAAAATGAAAATAAACTCCATCAACGCCGCGCGCCTCAAAAAACTCATTTGGATCGCTAAATGCCTCAGCTGGGGCATTCCAAGTAAGGCTTAGCATAAATTTCTTACCATTTAGCAAGCCACCTTTGCCGTAGTTTTTGGCTGGATCTACCCTGTGCCTGCCATCACTCGTATAAAGCTTGCCATGACCTGCTGTAAAGACCTCGTCGATATATTTTTTCACTATCCAAGGCTCGCCCATCCACCAAGCTGGCATCTGCCAAACTACCGCATCCATCCAGAGAAATTTCTCAACTTCAGCCTCGATATCATAGCCTTGATCTATCACGGTTTGCTTTACCTCGTGACCCATTTTCGCTAGTTTTTCGCACGCAAGATCGTGAAGTGTTTGATTGAGCCTGCCATCTGAATGACCAAATTTTTTGCCGCCATTTATAAGTAAAATTTTCATATTCTCTCCTTTAAAAAGCGCAAATTTTAACCAAAAAAAGTATCATTTTCCTAAACAAAAATGACTAAACATCTCGTCTAAAATTTCACTTCTCTCAAATGGCTTTGTAATACTTGCAAGTGCCTTTATCGCACTATTTAGCTCATAAGCAAAAATTTCTAGTTCCTCTTCATTTAGCCTAAAAAACGCCCTTTTTAAAGCCTCGCTCGCCTCTTTGCAGCTTAAAATTTGGCGGTTTGAGCTTAGCATGATCTCGTCGGTGTCTTGTGTCTTGAGGTAGCCCTCAAGCTCTTTTAAAACTACGCTCGTATCATTTTTTGCTGAAATTTTGATAGCGCCATCCAAATTTATGTCAAATTTAAATGCAAGATCGCTTTTATTTAGGACGAAAAAGGCTTTTTTGTTTGAGTTAGAAACGAGCCTAATTATCTCCTTATCTTGCTCGTCGCTTGGGCAAGAGCCGTCAAAGACAGCTAGGATGATGTCGGTCTCGTTTATGGCTGAGATCGAGTAGTTTATGCCGATTTGTTCGATCTTTCCAGCATCTTTTCTGATGCCTGCGGTGTCTATAATGCGAACTAGATGCGAGCCGATCTTGAAATTTTCTTCTATCCTATCTCTAGTTGTGCCAGCCTCGTCGCTGACGATCGCTCTTTCGTATGCCAAAAATGAATTTAAAATGGAGCTTTTACCCACATTTGGCTTGCCAACGATAGCGATTTTAAAGCCATCGATCAGCCCTCTTCTTTGCTCGCTAAGAGTGGCTATGCGCTCTAGCTTCTCGCTATTTTTTAAAAGCATCTGCTTAGTCTGCTCTAGCAAATTTGCAGGTAGATCATCATCAGCATAGTCGATCATCGTCTCAACAAAGGCAAGAGTTTTGACCACTTCGCCCCTGATCTCGCCTACAAATTTACTAAGATCGCCTTGCATCTGGCGGGTCAAAATTTTAGCAGCGATCTCACTTTTTGAAGTGATAAGCCCTTGCATCGCCTCGGCCTTGGCTAGATCCATCTTGCCATTTAAAAATGCTCGCTTGCTAAACTCGCCAGGCATTGCAAGCCTAGCTCCAGCTCTTATTAGCTCATTTAAAATTCTCTCGCTCACCATAACGCCACCATGAGTTTGAAACTCGACGATATCCTCGCCAGTAAAGCTTGCTGGGCCTTTAAAATATATAACGATACCCTCGTCTAAAATTTCATCATCAAGGGAGTAAATTTTGGCTAGTTTTGCGTATCTTGGCTCTAAATTTGAAAGTTTAAGTAGTTTTAAAGAGGTGGCCAGGGCGTCCTTGCCGCTAAGCCTTACGATAGAAACTGAGCCGATGCCATACGCTGTGGCAAGGGCTGCGATAGTTTCACTCATTTTTTGAAAAAGTCATTTACGACGACAAATTTGCCGTCATTGCCGCTTTTTATGCCGACATATTTATCTGGGAATTTCTCTCTAAGCTTCTCAAGCGCGATCTTAACTAAAACTCCGTCAAGTGGCTTAGTTTGGGCTCTACCGCTATTTTGCACACGCTCGATCACACCATTTAGATATTGATCCATCATCGCTTCTTGATTTTGCAAAAATTGCGCGATCTCAAGGCGGATAGCGAGGTTGTATTTTGAATTTAGCCAGTTATAGAGCATATAAGAGATCGCTTTATATCTATAGCCCTCTTTGCCTATAAGTAGCGCCGCGTCAGCACCGTCTAGCTCGATAAGCACGGTCTCATCGTTAAATTTACTAACTTCTACCTTGTCTATCTCAAAGCAGCTTGCTTTAAAAAGACGCGTCATGCCATCTTTTATCTCAGGTAAAATTTTATCAAAGTCGATTACAACTTTCTCTTTTTTCTCTTTTGGCAAAGCTTGAGGCGCGCTCTCTTCGTCAGTTTGGTTGAAATTTTCGATGATTGATGTATCTAGGATATTTTTAGGAGCACTTTTACTAGCTTGTGGCTCTTTTGCCTCTTTAGTCTCTTTTTGCTCTTTTGGCTCATCAAGTCTTTTTATGACATATCCTGGCTCTTCAGCCTCTTTTTCACCCTTTTCAGCAAAGGCATCTTTTGCAAGAGCTGAGTTTTTTTCACTCAAATTTGGCTTTTCATTTTTATGCTCTTTTTGCTCAGACTTAGCCTCATTTTTCTCATCTTTATGCTTTTTAGGATTTCGCTTTTTATCATTATGATCGTGCTTTTTGCTCTGTTTTTTCTCTTCTTTTACACTCTCATTTTCATCACTTTTTTTAGCAAAATTTCTATCATTTTTTGGTTTATGTTGTGGTTTTGGCTGATTTTCTAAATTTGCCTCGATGATCGCCGTCTTTTTAAAAAATCCAAAAATTCCACCACTTGGATGTTGCAAGACCTTTATATCAAGCTCTGTAACTGAACAGTTAAGCTGCTCGGCTGCCTTTTGAAATGCCTCTTGGAGGGTATTTGCTTCTATTTTCATTGAGCTTTTACCTCCGCAGCTTTTTTATGTTTTTCAAAAAGTTTATTTACAAAGACTTGTTGAACGACTGAACAAACGTTATTTACAAACCAGTAAAGCGTAAGACCTGCTGGGAATGTCACAAAGAAAAATGTGAAGATCAAAGGCAAGAATTTCATAACTTTTTCTTGCATAGGATCAGTAAATGTCGTTGGTGTAAGTTTTTGTTGTAAAAACATCGTTAGACCCATCAATATAGGTAGCACAAAGTATGGATCCATCACTGAAAGATCGTGTATCCAAAGTATCCAAGGAGCACCTTTTAGCTCGATCGCATTTAGTAAAACGCGGTAGATCGCAAAAAATACTGGAATTTGAAGCAAGATCGGCAAGCAGCCACCCATTGGGTTTGCGCCATGCTTTTTGTATAGCTCCATCATATGAACTTGCATCTTTTGCTTATCATCTTTATATTTTGTTTGGATCTCTTTTACCTTTGGAGCAAGCTCTTTTAGCTTATTCATCGATAGCATACCCTTATATGTAAGCGGGAATAAAACTATCCTTATAACAAGCGTTAGCACAACTATCGCCCAACCCCAGTTGCCGATGTAGTTATGTAAGAAATTTAAGAATGCAAACATCGGCTTTGCTATAAATGTAAACCAACCATACTCGATAACGTCATTTAGTCTCTCATCCATCGAGCTTAAAATTTTATGCTCTTTTGGTCCGATGTAAGCGCCTAGTTTTAGACTATCATTTGCCTTTACAAAGACGATAGGATTGTTATTTGCATCTTTATCCACAACAGCTTCAAATGGCTTGTTAAATGAGTAAAATAGCGCTGTGTAGTATCTATCAGATGCGGCTGCTATAGTTGTGTTTGCATAGTTTTTAACCTCTTTTGCATCGCCATCTTCTATGATATTTAGACTATCGTCTGTATTTCTAAGCATGACACCATGAACTGTGTAGCTATCTATCGCGATATTTGGTCTAAAGCCAGGAGTGATGAAATAATCAACACTTTTACTTAAATTTACTTCAACCTCATAATGACCATTTGGGTAAAATTTGATATTTTTTATGACTGTAACGCCGTCTAAATTTTGAGTAAGTTTTATAGTTTTAGGCTCACTGCTAGCATCTACCTCGCTAGCGTCACTGCTATATGCAACCTTAAAAGCATCAGTATTTAAAGTGCTATCGTTAAATCTAAGCTCAAGCGGCAGTGGATTTTGTGAAACAAGCTCGATTTTGTTGCCATCTTCTGTTTTGTACTTATCTTCGGTGAGATAGAATTTCGCAATCCTGCCTAACTTATCTATCTTTGCTTCGTAGCTTTGACCTTTGATGGTAGCGATTATCTCGTTTGAAGCTAAATTTTCATTTGATTTTGGAGTATCGTTAGTAGAGGCTGGAGCTTTGCTTTGATCCATTGTTTGAGAGATCGTTGTCTGGTTTTGCTCTAGTGGAGCTCTTTTTGGCATAAAAAAATCATATACTATAAAAAATACGATAGACAAAAGTGCTGCAAGAAGCAGTCTTTTTTGCATAGACATCTGTTCCATTTAATTTTTTTCCTTTAATTTATCTAATACTTTTACGACATAAAATTTACTATTTTGGCAAGGGATAAACCAGAAATTTACATTTTTGGTATCGCTTTTTTGAAATATAAAACATGAGTTAAATTTTTTGCGGATGATTGGGTAGTTGATACCGCCTTTGAAAAATTGATTGCATCTTAAAATTCGCATAAATGTTGCAAAAAAAGCAGAGAAAAAGCTATTTGTTTGAAATTCCCAAATGGCGTATTGTGAGCAAGTCGGATAGTAGCGACAGCTTTTTGGCAGAAGTATGGAAATATATTTTTGATAAAAAGCGATAAATTTAATCGCAAATTTTTTCATTTTAGACATCCCATTTTTTTTGTAGACCAGCTCAAATTTTTACAAATTTTGTCAAATGAAATTTCTGTAATTCCATTTTTTGCGACCATAATGTAAGTGCCATCTTTTAGCTCATTAGAAATAGAAAAAAAAGCAGCTCTTAAAAGCCTCTTTGCTCTATTTCTAACTACTGCCTTTCCCACTTTTTTGCTAGCAACAACTGCTAATTTTTTTTCAATTGTAGGCTTATAAAAAACTACGCAAGCATCGCAGTGCCATTTGCTGGCTTCTTTATAAACCTGAGAAAATTCTCTCGAGTCACTTAGTGACTCAAAACCAGCTAAGCAGCCAATCTTTTTCTACCTTTAGCACGTCTAGCGTTGATAACCTTGCGGCCATTTTTAGTTTTCATTCTTAAACGAAAGCCGTGAGTGCGTTTTTTAGGGGTTTTATGAGGTTGATAAGTCCTTTTCATTTCTATCCTTAAAGTTAATATAAAAAGTGGGATTTTATCAAAGCAATACTTAAATTCCTTTGAATAAATCAGCCCGAAAAAACTATAATTTAAACTTTAAGTAAATCAAGTTATAATCCAAAAATGAAATTTCATAAAAATAAAGATCTCTTAGAAAAATTACTTTTTTTAAAAGCGATCGGTTACAATTTTATAGATGAAAATTTTCTTAATTTAAGTAAATATCAAGATTATAACAGCATAGACGAGCTAAATAGCGAGATAAAAAAGTGCTCTCTTTGCTTTTTGAGAAACAGTTCAAAGTGCGTTTCTACTGGCTTTGGTGATAAAAATAGCAAGATAATGTTTGTCTTACTTTGTAAAAAAGATGATTATTTTGAAGGCACAAGTGGCAAAATTTTGCAAAACGCTATAAAAGAAGGCTTAAATTTAGAAAAAGATAATGTCTATATAAGCTTGCTTTTGCGATGTGAAATTTCAAATAGTGACGCGAAAAATCCAGCGTTAAAGAGCTCATTTGAGCTTTGTAGGCCTTATCTTTTAGAAGAGATAAGACTTCTAAAGCCCAAAATGATCATCACTTTAGGAGAGCAAACTTTCATGCATCTTTATCCAAATTTGCTCTCAAAGGGCGGATTTTCAAGTATAAGAGGAAGCATTTTAAAAGATGATGATAGGTTTATAATGCCAACTTTTTCACCAGAGTGGATCAGCAAAAACCCAAGTTTTGAAGAAAATTTTATAGATGATTTGAAAAAAATCAAGGGAGTGATATGAAAAGAATTTTTCTTTTTTTAGTTATATTTGTAAGTCTTTTTGCAGCGCAAAATGAAGCCTTAAGCGAGATGCAAGACGAGATCACTGATGCAAAATTTGAAAGCAACATCACTAAAAATCAAAGCCTCTCAAGCATACCGCCAGCAAAGATCACTTACATAAATTTAGAGCCAGAATTTTGTGATAGCTCTTGCCTAAATGAGCTTATTAAGAGCGATATGCTAGCTAGCTTTATGGCGAGATTTGAGCCAGCAAAGATAGATGATAAGGCACTTTTGGAGCTTTACACATCGCTTGGCGGCGAGATGGTTTTAAAGCTTGCGCAAAGTGATAAGATAGCAGTCATCATCCCTCAAAAGGTCATAAAATCATACGCAAATGTCGTATCAAATGCTATCTTGAGCTACATCTTAAAGCAAGATGCAAATGTCGAAGTGAAATTTATAAATAGCAGTGACGAGAGTTTGCCTAGTCTTCAAAACGCGTTTCAAAACGCTAGAAACGAAGGTTTTATCTACTTCATAGCAGCCCTTACTCAAAATGGCGCAAACACGGTAAATTCTCTCATCTTGCCAAATGAACTCATCTACATCCCAAGCGTTCATAGCTCTTTCGTGACAGCTCCAAAGCCAAATTTGATCTTTGGCGGAGTTGATTACAAAGCGCAAATTTCAGCCCTACTGGCTTTTGCCAACGAAAAGATAGTCGCCTTTGACGATGGCAGCGCGCTAGCACAAAAGCTAAATGAGTATGTACGCATGCAAAGTAACGACTACTACGAGAGCTCGATCACAGGTAAAGATATAAATTTAAACGATACTTTAAGTAAAAAGTATAAATTTGATAACGCAAGCGTCTTTTTAAACATCCCAATCGTAAAAGCTTCTCTTGTGGCAACACAGATGAGAGGCTTTGAGATAAAGCCTTATGCGCTTTTAAGCACGCAGATAAATTTCTTGCCAAATATCTTTAGCGCCATCACGCAAAGAGATAGGCAAAATCTATTTGTGGCAAATTCGCTAAATTCGCTTGATGAGAGATTTTTAGGGCTTGGAGATCTTTTTGGAGTTGATTTTAGATACTCACAGATCGGCTACTCAAGTGCGCTGGGAGTGGAGTATATCTATACAAATTTCATAAACAAAAGTGCCAGCAAAATTTTCACAGAGAGGGTTGAAGGCTCACAAGTTTTATATGATGTGAAAATTTATGATACAAAAAGCGATCACTTTAATGAGGTAAATTCGCAGGAGCAAAATAGCACAAGCGGAATTTAGCAGTTTTGCTTGCTAAAATTTAACCCCATTTATAAAATCTTTCATGCTCTCATCTATCTTTGCTAGCCTGCCCTCTTTCATAAAAGCTAGCGTGATAGTCGCTTTAAAGAGTACTTTTTCGGCATCTTTTTCTTCAAATTTATAAATTTCTTGTTCTAAAACAAGGCTTGCCTTTTTAAGCTCTATGAGCTTTGTTTTTACAAAAACTTCATCGCCAAGCACAGCTGAAGCGAGAAATTTAGCCTCAAGTGCCAAAACGACAAAGTATCCGCCCTCTTTTGTGAAATTTAGCCCAGCCTCAAAAAACGCTTCGCTTCTGGCTCGCTCGCAATATTTAATATAATTTGTATGATAGACGATGCCGCCTGCATCGGTATCTTCGTAATAAATTCTTATCTTCACTGCAAAGCTCCTTTAAATTTTCATTTGCTCTTGCTAGGCTTGCCTTTAGCGCCTCTAGTTATCGTAAGTGATTGATCATAAAACAAGGTAAGCACCACCGAAACGCCCACACCTAGTGCTAGCGAGACTGTCGTAGTCGTGATAGCATTATCAAAAAATATGATCAAATACTCATTTTTCTTAGCGATGCTTGTCTCATTTAAAAATGAAAAAAGAGCCAATATCCCTTTATATGCAAAAACTCCTGGCACCATCGGCAAAAGCGCTGGAAATGCGATGATCTCAGCTGGCACCTTTAGCCGTTTGGCAAAGAGCATGCCTAAAATTCCGCTCATAAAAGAGACGATTAGCGTTGCGACACTGATGTTAAAAAATCCCATCTGCATGATCCAAAAACGGCTAGCATGTGCAAATGCAGCAAGCAAGGCGCAAAATATGAGAGTTCTTTTTGGAGGCGAGCTAGCATAGGCAAAGCCAAGTCCAGCCACCGCAGCAAAGCCAGCATCTACAAGCGTTTCACTTAAAAGCTCAAACATTTAATATCTCCGCACTGCTAAGCGTTAGCGTGATATAGACGCCAACAGCCATGCAAAGTATTAGGATGCCCGTGCTTATGGCTCTGCTGATGCCAACAAGGGTGTTGTCGTTTAGGATGTCAAAGACTGAATTTATGAGAAAAACGCCAGGCATCATAAAGAGTATCGACGAGCCTATCGCCACGTCGCTTGTGTGCGTAAGTCCGTAAGATACGCCAAGATAGGCGATAAATGAGACGACAAAGGATGTCAGGACGTATTGGATTTTTAAATTTACGCCCATTTTTGCAAGGGCAAATTTAAGAGTGTAGCCAACAAGCGTTGCAAAAAATATACAAATAACTGAGCCAGCATCGCCTCCAAAAAGTCTGCAAAATGCCGCATTTGCAAGGCTTATTAAGATAAGCGAGCTAGCAAATTTATTTGCACCAACACTCATCACGCTATCAAAACTCTCTTTAGCTTCATCTAAGCTCAAACTCTCATCTAAAATTTGCCAGCTAAGCGATGATAGCTCAGAAATTCTGTTAAAACTGACGTGCCCTAACGGGATCTTTCTTACATAAGTTCGGCGCAGGGAGTTATCCTGTGAGTCCATCACGCTAATGGTAAAATACTTCACAAAAATGGTCACGCTAACGTCGTAGCCGTAGTGCTTAGCTATGCGGTCGACGCACTTTTCTACGCGCGCAGTGTATGTGCCAGCACTCACCATCGCTGTCGTGTATTCGGCGAGAAAATTCGTTAAGATTTGGATATCAGGCTTGGCGTTCATCTTGACTGATCTTAAATTTCAGAAAAAACAAAATGAGCTGCAAAACAAGCATCACTTTCATCACATATTCGCTTGCGCTATGCATCTTGGCAAACTCCGCTGTCTGCGTCGCCTCTGCGCCAAGACCCTGAGCCTGCACGATAAATGGCGTAAAGATAAAGACAAAGCTTAGCGCTAGGGCTAAGTTTAAAAACGAGAGCATAAATGTGCTAAATTTTAGTGAAAATGCAAGCTTTTTTCTTAGATCAAAGAGCTCGCTAACTGCCACAAAAGCGCTTACAAATAGCAAAACGTAGTTAAATTTTAAAAATATCTTTGTCATCATCTGCCCGCTCATAAAATGCGTGAGCACCCCCTCGCCTATTATGCTTTGTGGGAAAAATATGACTGACGCGACCAAAATTCCAAGCGTTAGCTCAGTGCCGATCACCGCTGCTAATAGTAAAAAATAGATACTTCTCAATCTCTCTCCTTTATAGTTTTAATCTCGCGCAAAAGCCCCTGTCAAAGCCCGCTAAGTCCTTATAAAAAGCGCTTTCATAGCCATTAAATTTTAGCACCATCTCCATGCTCGCTCTTTGATCATAGCCCATCTCGCAGGCGATATTTTTTATGCCGCGGTTTCTAGCGATAAGGATGATGTTTTTTAAAATTTCATCTCCGACCTCGCCACCAAATAGCGCCTCATGCGGTTCGTTTATCACAAATTTATCAAGTTTATAGTCTCGCGCGATATATGGCGGGTTTGAGACCAAGATGTCGATATCACCAGAAATTTCATCGATATATGAGCAATTTACAAACTCGATTTTATCACTTACATTAAATTTAAGCGCATTTTTTTTTGCTAGTTTTAAAGCCTTTTCGTTTATATCTGTGGCAACTATTTTGGCGTTTGTTTTAAGGGCAAGCATGACGCTTATTATCCCGCTGCCAGTACCGATCTCAGCGATCTTTGGTGCTTTGTAGCTGCTTGCTATCTCTAGCACTTTATCGACTAAAATTTCAGTCTCAGGGCGCGGTATCAAAACGCCACTTTCTACATCAAACTCTAGCCCATAAAAGCCAGCCTTGCCGGTTATATATTCAAGCGGCTCGTAGTTTTCAAAGCGCTTTACAAGGCCAAAGTAGCCGCTCTCATCAAATTCGCTCTTTTGGTTTAAAAATATCCACTCGATGCTCACATCAAGGTAGCTCATGAGCAAAATTTTAGCCACTCTGCTTGGGTTCTCACAAAGCGGCTTTAGCCTTAAATTTGCCTCTTTTAGAGCCTCTTCAACTCTCATTTTCTAGCTCATTTATCCGCTCAAAAAGGCTTGGGTGCGAGTGATAGACAAATGAGTAAAGCCAGTGTGACTTTGGAAATGCTTTGTTTTCGCTGCCAAGCTTGGTTAGGGCGTTTATCATGTCAGTTTTGTTTGAAATTTCTTTTGAAAATCTATCTGCGCCAAATTCATTTTTGCGGCTAAAGTGCGAGATGATCGGCGAGAAAAGAAAACTAAAAATAGGCGAGAAAAGCACCAAAAAGATGATGATACTAGCGCCGTTTTGCCCAAGTCCTATCGCCTCATAAGCGCTTGCGCCCACGTTTCCAAAGATAAAAAATAGACAAAAGAGCATGACCGCACTTAGCGCTATCATTTTTAGGATATCTTTATGTTTAAAGTGCCCAAGCTCGTGACCTAAAACAGCCACGATCTCCTCGGTGCTTAGCTTTTTTATGAGCGTGTCAAAAAGCACCACTCGCTTTGTCGCTCCAAGCCCGCCGAAATAGGCGTTTAAGCGGTTGTCGCGCTTGCTAGCGTCTATCGTAAAAACGCCGCTACTTTTAAAGCCACATTTTTTAAGCAGACCCTCTATCTTACCCTTTAGCTCGCCATCTTCAAGTGGCGACATCTTGTTAAATATAGGCGCGATGAGCGTTGGGTATATCAAATTTATAATTAAAGCGATGCCAAAACTTAGCAAAAACGCCCAAAACCACCAAAAATCGCCAAGAAAATTTATGCAAAGAAGCACGAGCCAAACGAAGGCCGAGCCAAAAACTAGCATAAGAGCTAGCGATTTTATAGTATCAACCAAAAATATCTTTGCACTCATATTTGAAAAGCCAAGCTTTTTGTCTTTTACAAAGCTCTCGTAGATATTTAGCGGCAGATCAAGCAGCGACGAGATCAGTAAAAAGCTCATCACAAAGAGGATGTTTTCAAACGTAGTGCCCTCTTTTAGGCAAGCGTCTGAGAGCATTTTTAGCCCAAAGCTTATCCACGCAAAGAAAATGACGGCGTGATAGATGAGGCTAAAAATTTCAAATTTTAGATTTGTCGCGGCGGCAACTGCGGCGTTTTTGTATTCGCTCTCTTCAAGCACAACAGGCTCTTTTTTGGCCTGCGCCCTTACAAAGCTGATCTGTAAATTCGCCAAAAAAAGCTTAATAATCACATAAAAAATATAGATAAATAAAAGTGTATAAAACATATTCTCCCTTAAATTTCATAAAAACTAAAGCAACCATAGTCCGTTCTAACTGCGAGCTTGCCATCTATAAATTTAGCCTTGCAGCTCTTTACGACATGATCTAGCGTAAATTCCGCCATCACATCGCCACCTTTTAAATTGGCGGCGTAGGCTCTGCTTTGATCAATAACCACAAGCTTGCCAACTACGGCGTCAATGCAAAACTCTCTCGCTCTTAGATACTCGTCCTTTATCCAAGGCTGCTTTGTCACTTTTGCGCTCTTTATATCAAGGCAAAATAGCTTGTTTTCAAGATACTGCCTAACCAAAAGTATCTTTTCGTCCAAAAAGCAAATTTTATCAAGCGCGCCAAATTCGGCTCTTACTTCGCTTAAAATTTCGCCATTTTTTGCGTTTAAAATTTGCAGCTCATTTTCTTTGGTGCAAAGCGCAAGCATGCTAGCATCCGCACTAAGAGCAGCGCAAAGTATCGGCACGTGGTTTTTTGTACTGCATTTATACTCGCCGATCTTTGAAATTTCGCCATCTCTAAAGACAAAAATTTGCCCATACATGCCAAAAACTGCAACGCCATTTGAAGCGCAGATAAAGCTAGCTATCTCGCTATTTTTCTTAACATTTTGCTCGGCTAAAATTTCACGAAATTTAGCCTCTTTTGGCTCAAAAATGTAAATTTCATGATCAAGATCTAAGAGTAAATTTTCACCCACGCACTGGGCGTCCCACGCAAGCGGATTTGGCAAGGCGATCTGCTCTTTTATAGCGCCGCTTCGATCAAGCTTCACCAAAATATCGCTAGGCTTGCCGCCATCTTTTTGACCAGCACTTTTATAAACGTAAATTTCATCTTTTATGCTGGCAAACGAAAGCGCTCCAGTGTATCCACCGCCGATATAAACGTGCAGGCTCGCTTCACCTGTTTTTGCCTCGCTATCTTGCAGGACAAAGCCCTTTTTTAGGCTCTCCCACTCCTTTTTGACACAGGCTTTTTTAGCCTCTTGCTCGCTTGCAAATTCTTTTTTAGTTTGCTTTGTTTTGCCGCCTTTTATGCTCACACTCACTAAAGCTTTATCTTCTGCGCCAAGCTCCAAACACTCACCGCTATCAAAATTTACAAGCTCGCGCATATTTCACTTCAAAAAGTTGTCGTAAAAGCTGCTGATAAATAGCACCAAAATGACAAAAGGCACGATAAATTTGATGTAGAAAAACCAAATGTTTATAAGCTTTGCATATTTTTCACTGCCTTGCAAGATCTCTTTTTTCGCTTCATCTTTTAGCACCCAGCCGACAAATATCGCGCACCCAAGTGAGGTCAGCACGAAAAATATCGTCGCACTTATCGCATCGTATGCGTCAAAGATATTTTTACCAAAAACTGTGACGTGGCTTAGTAAATTTGTAGCCATAAGTGATGGTAAATTCCCTAGCACAAAGATGACGCTAAGCACTAAAAATATCGCTTTTTTGCGCTTTATCTTAAATTTCTCTTGCAGCGTAGTAATGATCACTTCATATATCGGTAACGACGTCGTAAGCGCAGCGATCATAAGAAGCGCGAAAAACGCCACCGCGAAAAATCCGCCAAACGGCATGTGCGAAAAGACGATCGGAAGCGACTTGAAAACTAGGCTAGGCCCGCTATCTGGTGAGACGCCGTAGCTAAAGAGTGACGGGAATATCATAAAGCCAGCAAGCACGGCTATGACGGTGTTTAAGATGCCAGTGATGATAGAAATTTTAACCAGCCCTTCGTCCTTTTTAACAAAACTTGAGAGCGTTATCATCACGCCAAATCCAAGCGAAAGCGCAAAGAAAACCTGCCCCAAAACCTCGACAAAAAGCTTTAAATTTATCTTTGAAAAATCAGGCGTTAAGTAAAATTTCACACCCTCCATCGCGCCATCAAGTGTGATATTTTTAGCGATCATGACGAGCATTAGGATAAAAAGCAGTGGCATTAGATATTTTGCTGAGCGCTCGATACCACCAACTGCACCTTGCACCAAGATAGCGTAATTAACCAGAACAAAAACAAGGGTCGCAAAGCTGATGGCTAGCGGGTTGCTAACGATATTTTGCTCGTAAAATGCGCTAGTTTGCTCAAAGCTCACGATGTGCGAGAGATCAAGCAAACCAAATGAAATTTGAGCGATATAGTTTAAGACCCAGCCTCCGATAACCATATAATAAGCCATGATGCCAAATGCGCCAACAAGCCCCATCCAGCCCACTATCTGCCACTTTTTGCTGATCTTTTTGCCATTTATCGTGCCACCAAATGCATCAACGGCATTGCACTTTAGGCGCCTGCCAATGGCGTTTTCAACCAAAATCATAGGAATACCAATGACTATCATCGCTATGCAAAACACGAGAACATAGGCCCCGCCGCCGTTTTGACCGACTAAGTAAGGAAACCGCCACGTCGCGCCAAAGCCGACCGTAGCCCCTGCAACAGCTAAAATGTATGTAAGTCTTGAACTCCACGATTTTCTATCCATCTATCTACCTTTGTGAAAAATAGGGATTATATAAAAAAATTGATTAAATTTTGCTAGCGACAGGCGATACTTACGTGTAAATTTGGCTTTTTTGATAAATTTTAGGACTTTTATGGACGGAATTTTTATCTTTGCAGGATAATTTTAAATCTATTAATGCAAAACGCCAAATTCTACGTATCCCTCCATCGCAACGAGCAATATCCAACCCTCTTTGGGGCTGCAAAAATAGTGGTGTTGCGCGACATTTTCAACCATAAATTTTAAAAAATCATAAAAGCATTCAGGCGCAAATTTAAGCTCTACGCTAGTTAGACTATCGCCGACGTAGCCTATCTCGCTGCTTAAAATTTTGCTTTGGATACTTGGATATGAGCTTAGAAAATTTTTAATATCAACGAAATTTTCATAATCAGCCGTTTTATAATCTTTTAAATTTTGCAAAAGCGGTTTTGAACCGACAAAGGTAAAATTTCGCTCTATAAAATTTGCTACATCATCGCTTTTGTGCCATTTTTGACCCAAATTTGACAAAAAAGAAAGCATCTCATCATCGGCTGAAGTAAAATTTGAAACTGAATTTTTCTCGCTCATTTATCTCCTTTTTGTAAAGTTACTACACCTTTGTAAAAGAGGGATTATATAAAAATTTATGGTGGTTTTATATTTTTTTAGTAACAGTTGGCGAGCAAATTTTAAAATTTCATGAACGAGTAATTTCGGCTCTAAAATTTGAGCTAAGCTGTAAGCGAAGCCAAATTTTAGTAGTCAATTCTTGCGAGTGAATGGAATTTTAAAATTTGAAAAGATAGCTTGATTAAATTTATAGATTTCTTTTATTTAAAAGGGAGACAAGGGGACTTGAATTACGAAGCCGTCCCCTTATCTCCCTTTAGATCCCTCAATCCCCTCGCACGTTCAAGGTGCATGCTCCAGTGCTTCGCACTGCATGCGGTTTATTCTAAAAAGGCTAGCTCAAATTTTAAAATTTATGAGCGAGCATATCACGCTTCTAAATTTAGTGGCGAATTATTATGAGCCCTAAATTTAGTAGTCTGCTAAGGCGAGTGAGTAAGATTTTAAAATTTGCAAAGACAGCTTGATTGAATTTGCAAATTTGCCCAGAAATTTTAAAATTCCAGGCAAATTTCACTCAAATTTACTCTCTAACGACATGTAAAAACTGCATATGTTTGCGGTATTGCTCGATGACGTCGTTTATCAGCGTAGCTTCGCTCCAGCCAAGCACGTCGTAGTCCTGACCGCCCTCTTTTAGATAGACCTCAGCTCTGTAATAAAGATCGTCACCCTCAAGCTCTCTGGTGTAGTCTGGGCTCTGGCTCTTGGTGAGATAGACGCCATATCTAAAGTCCATCTCATCGCCAAGTCCAACGTTTAAATTTACAAAATTTTCACCATTTGTAACATTTGCTTCAAGGCCGTTTTTAGCAAATTCCTCTTTTAGCTCGTTAAAAGCTTTTAGCACGACTTCGTTTAAAAATTTCTTGCCATCTTTCTTGCCTGGCAGTGTAATGATCGCACTTAGGCGCTCTTGCCACGGCTTTGAAAGATCACTAATGGGCATGTTGTTAAAGTTATTTGTCTCTTTTTTGGTTAGATCCACACGTAACGCCTTAAATAGCCCGTAAATGGCGCCAAGTAGCACTATGGAAAATGGCAGTGCTGTCGTGATCGTAAGTGCCTGAAGTGAGCCAAGACCACCAGCTAGCATCAAAAATGCCGCCACGACGCCCACTGTAACGCTCCAAAAGACCTTTTGCCAAACTGGCGTATCGTCCTTGCCGTTTGAGCAAAGCATATTCATAACGATCGCCGCAGAGTCGGCAGAAGTGACGAAAAATATGACGATCATAAAGACTGCTATCACGCTTAGCACGCCTGAGAAGCTAAATTTCTCTAAAAACATAAAAAGCGCTGAGGCTGAGTCAGAATTTACCGTGGTCGCTAGCTCGCTAAAGCCACTTTGAACAAGCGCGATCGCCGAGTTACCAAAAAAGCTCATCCAAGCAAAGGTAAAGCCAGTTGGCACGAGAAGCACGCCGATCACAAATTCTCTAATCGTTCTGCCCTTTGAAATTTTAGCGATAAATAGCCCCACAAACGGCGACCAAGATAGCCACCAAGCCCAGTATAGCAGCGTCCAGCCGCCAAGCCAGCTCTCATTTTGCCTCTCGTAGGCGTAGAGATTAAAGGTGTTTGAGATGAGCGTAGAGATGTAGTCGCCGCTGTTTTGCACAAACGACTTTAGAAGCTGCGTCGTATCGCCCAAAAATAGTATCAAAAACATAAAACATATAGCTAGCGCGATATTTGCGTTTGACAAGATTTTGATGCCCTTATCGACACCACTTGCCGCTGAGATGGTAGCTGCAAAACAAAGCACTATTAGAAGCGTGATATGCATAGTCGGCAGGCCAAAAACGTGCGTAAGACCGGCATTTACCTGAAGCACGCCATATCCCAGCGAGGTCGCCACACCAAAAAGGGTCGCTACGACGGCAAATGTATCAATGGCACTACCTATCTTGCCGTAAATTTTATCTCCGATGATCGGATAAAACGCCGATCTAAGCGTGAGTGGCAAGCCGTGTCTATACGAGAAAAAGGCTAGAATTAGCGCTACGATAGCATAAACTGACCATGCGCTCATGCCCCAGTGAAAAAATGTGATATTCAACGCAAGCTTTTGCGCTGCGATAGTTTGCGCGTCGCCAACTGGCGGGTTTAGATAGTGCATGAGCGGCTCGGCCACACCAAAAAATACTAGACCTATGCCCATGCCAGCGGCAAAAAGCATAGAAAACCACGAGATATTTTTGTGCTCTGGCTTTACGTGATCAGCTCCTAGTTTGATCTCGCCAAGCTTACTAAAGCCAAGAATGATGACGCTTAGCAGTATGACGGCAACGACTAGGATATAAAACCAGCCAAATTTGGCCGCGATGTAGTTTTGCATACCCTTAAAAAACTCATTTGAGAAATTTGGAAATATCGCTGCAAATGCTGCTATTAAAAATATAACAATAAGCGATGGGATAAATACTGAGTTGTTAAATTTTGACCTTTGAAATTTAAACATTTTTCTCCTTTTTATAAATTTCAGTTTTGCCTTAAAATAACAAAAAAGAGTAAATAGGTCAAATTTTCTCTTTAAATTTTTATGAAATTTTAAGCTTTAACCACCAAAAATAGCCACTTTGAAATTTATCTCAAGTCTCTTTCATCTCTCTTTGGTTTTGCAAGAGTTGTTAGCACTATGACGAAAAAAGCGATGCCAAATGTGATATACAAGATGATCTTTGGCGAGTCAAACTCTATCCTAGATCTAGCGACCTCTTCGCCGCTTGCCTCCACTAGCTCGCCGCGCTTTATCATCTCGCTGATATCTTTTGCGCTAAGCTCTTTAGACGGCCTTGTTAAAATTTCTATGACGCTAAGATCTGCCACCTCATAAACGCTATGTCTAATGCCATAAAATGGCTTTATACTGCTAAAAAAATAGACCTTATCGCCGTTTGCATAGACCGCGCCATACTCGCCATCTTTTACCAGTCCTATCTCGCGCCATGATGAGCTTGGGGCAAATTTATACAAAGAGACGGTTTGTGCCACTAAGTGCCTGCCGTGCTTTGAGCGCTGCCACTCTTCGCCTTGTTGTAAAAAATATGCTGAGCTATCATCTACAAAAACGTCAGCATAGAGCCTTTTTAGCTCGCCTTTTAGCTGGTAGTCTGAAATTTTAGCCTGCTCGTTTTTACTGCCATCCCAAAAGTAAATTCCATCTTTGCTGGCAAAAAGAGGCCAAAACGAATGCACGTTATCCACGCTATAAATGGCGCTATAAGGCATATTTTGAGCGCTAAATTTATGCTCATTTGCAAACACCGCCCCACTTTTTGGCTCAAAAAGATATTCTATATCGTGCTTAGCATCGTAGCATATCCGGCGCGTCTCATCTGAGTAACTTGCATCGAGCCTATAAAAGCCCATAAACAAGCTTTTGCCATCTGTGTAATATCCGCTAGCAGCGCCATTTTCTGTTGTGATGTATCTTAGCTCGCTAGGATCTGCGTCAAGCTTTTCGCCCTTGTAGTAAAGCGTGCTGCCATCTCTTGCAAAACCAGCGTCAAAGATAGGCTCTAAATTTGTGCTTTCAACCCTTTTTGTCCTGTAAAAATAAGGGCTATCATCGTAGCTTTTTATAAAGGTGTGAGCAAGGTTTTTCATAATGGCGCCAAATTCGCTAAATCCTGGCTCTTTCTCGCTTCTAGTAGCGCAATAATAGCTTATCTTGCCATCACTTAGATAGCCATTGCCAAGCACTTTGGTGCTGTTTGGATCAAGACCAGGCAAAATTTCTCTAGCGCAATAGACACTGTTTTTATCAGCCGCCACATTTGAGTAATCATACGCGTGTTTTAGCTTTAAGACCCTAAAACTAGCCTCATCAACGCCTTTTAGCTCATACTTGCCACCGCCTGAAATTTGAACGTAAATTTTACCCTCAGGCGAGCGGTAAAACTCGCTACTATCAATGTTTGCAAAGCCTCTTTGATACTCTCCCTCATGCCAGAGATAAAGCATCGCCAAAACATAAAATAGCGTCAAGATAACTAAAAAATAAACAAATCTAATAGTAATTTTTCTCATTATCTATAGTCATCCACCCTTTTTTTAAGCTCGCTTTTTTGCTTTTTGTTTTTAAAAATAGCGCCAACCACCGAGAGCACAAATGCGATGGCTAAAAATATCCAGTAGGCATATTTTTGCGAGTAATCATCAAAGTCGCTTATCGCATCGATCACCACCTCGCCATCAGCTGGCACCATAGCGCCTTGATCTACCATTTTTACTATCTCATCAAGTTTTAAATTCTCAACATTTGAGTCATAAGGACGAGTGAGGATTTCAACCACGCCAAGGTCGTTTATATCATAAACGCTGCTGTTAAAACGCCAGCCGTAACCGACATTATCAAAATAATATGTCTTATCGCCGTTTGCATAGACCGCTCCGTAGCCATCGTTTCTTACAAAGCCGATCTTTCGCCACTGTTCTTTTGTATCGAGCCTAACGATACAAGTGTGGCGTGAGCTTAGGCCGTGGCTAATTTTTGTGTTGTGCCAAATTTCATAGGTTTTTAGAAAATATGTCTTGCCATCACTTATCACCACGTCGCCATATAGCGGCGTTATCTCGCCTTTAAAAGGATCGTCTCCGTCTCTTACAAACTCGCCCTCATCTATGCTGTTATACCACTGCCACTTTCGCTCCCAGTGATAGATACCGCCTTTGCCACGAAAGAGCGCATGATAGGTGTGCCTGTCTTCTAGGTTAAAAAGTGGCTCGTATGGGGCAAATTTTGGGTCAAATTCATGGTTATTTGCATAGACCATGCCAGAATTTGGCTCATAAAGATAGTGAATGCGCCATATCTCGCCGATATCACGCATTTGTGGGCTAAATTTGATCCCTAGTTTTGTGCTGTCATAATAGACATTTTCTCCGTCAGTCGTAAAATGCATGCTCTTTCTGCCAGATGCCTGCTCGATGTATCGCATTTTGCTGGCATTTGCGCCCTCTAGCTCTTTGCCCTCATGATAGACCTTTACTCCGTCGCTTGCATAGCCAAAGCCCAAGATCGCTGCTAAATTTGCGTTATCAACCTGCCTAAATTTATAGATATGGGTTTGCGCTTTTGGGGTTTTAAACATTTTATGTGAGAGGATGTCCCAAAACTCTTTAAGTGCGGATATTTCAAGGTTTGTCTCGCTTTCGCTATCGCAAAAATATGTGATCTTGCCGTCACCAAAGTAGCCATTGCCAAGCGCTCTAACGCCATTTGGATCAAGCCCACTCATCACGAGGTTACCGCAATATACCGCCTTATCGCTAGCGCCAACATTTCTGTTGTCGTATTTGCCGGTGTCAATGTATCTAAATTTACTGGCCCTCACGCCTATTAGCTCAAATTTACCCCCACTTGGCACCATGGCATAGACCTTGTCATCTTTGACGTAAAAATAGCTATTATTTAGCTCTTTACTATCGCCAATGTCGTCATCTAAAATAGAAACTAACCCAAAGATAAAAAAGTAGGTAGCAAAAAATATCACAACAATGGCGATTATTACAGAGATTAGCGGATGTTTTTTTAGCATTTTAGCCTCGTTTCAAATAAATTTAGCGACCTCATCAAGCCGCAAACCTTTCATACATTTAAATTTCAAAGTTCTATCCAAATATAAAATATCTAAAAATCAAAAACTTAAGATATGCAAATTTACCCATCAAAAACAAAAAACAAGCGGCTGCTAATGTAATAATAAGCCTAATAATATTAAATTCCAGCGTAACCCCATAATAAATAAAGACTGACGCAATAAAGCAAAAATAAAAACAACCAATCATGAAGATCAAATTTGTAATCCTTGCAAAAAGCCCTGACTCCTCGCTGTTTTTTGCGATTAGCCTAATTGTCTCTATCTTATTTAAAAACCCAACCTTTTTATATTTTATCCGGACTAGGTCGCCCACTTCATATTTATATATTTTAGGCGAAAATGTCTCACTAAATCTCATCTTATCAACGATAATGCTAAGGCTTACAACAGAATTTTGCCTAACAACTCTCGTATTTAGCGCGCTTATCCTACCGATCTTTTTCAAGCTACTCTAGCTCCTCGGCGATCTCAAGCACTTCAAAATACTCATTTTCTAGGCATTCAAGCTCAGCTTTTGCAGCTTCTAACTCTTCATAAAGCTTAGTTAGACCCACTTCTTGATAAATTTTTGGATCACTAAGCCCCTCATTTAGCTCGGCAACTCTTGCTTCAAGGGTTGAAATTTTATCTGGATATGTGTTTAAAATTTGCGTTTGTTTGTAGCTTAGCTTTGCGCCAGATTTACTCTTTTGTTTGGCTTCATTTTGGCTATTTGAGAGCTCTTTTTCAAATTTATCAAGCTCTTTCATCTCATCTTCAAGCTCCAAATAGACGCTATACTCTTCATGCAAGACATTTATCTTTGTCCCCTCAAACGCCCAGAGCTTATTTGCCATCTTATCGACAAAATATCTATCGTGGCTTACTAGCAAGATAGCCCCTTCAAAGCTTTGCAAGTAGTCCTCTAAGATGTTGATAGTTGCGATATCAAGGTCGTTTGTCGGCTCGTCAAGCACCAGCACATCGTAAGTTTTGGTAAAAAGCATCGCAAGTGCCACGCGGTTTTTCTCGCCGCCACTTAAAACGCCTATCTTTTTATCTAGAAATTCCTTTGGAAAGAGGAAATTTTTAAGATAGCCATAGACGTGCATATTTCGCCCTCGCACCAGCACGTGATCACCGCCATTTGGGCAAAATGTCTCTATAAGGCTCTTGTCATCATCAAGGACATTTCTAGCTTGATCAAAGTAGCCGATGCTCACCTCGCCTCTTTTTATCTCGCCACTACTTGGCTTTTCAAGCCCTAGCAAAATTTTAAGCAGCGTGCTTTTGCCACTGCCGTTACGCCCCACAATGGCGATCCTCTCGCCCTGCAAGACCCTTGCGTCAAATTTTTCAAAAAGCACCTTGCCGTCTATGATCTTGCCTAAATTTTTAAACTCAAAGAGCATCTTTTTGCGGTTTTGGCTCTGCACTTGGTTGAAATTTTTACTCGCTCGCTCAAGTTCTAGCCTCACGCGCCTTATCACACCTGGGTTTTTCTTAGCCTCCTCGCGCATAGCTAGCACCCGCTCTTTTCTGCCCTCATTTCGCTTTAGTCTAGCTTTTACGCCGCGCCTTAGCCACTCCTCTTCAGCCTTTAGCTGTTTTAGCAGCGTCTCATGCGACTTTGCAAGGCTTGCTAAAATTTCCTCTTTTTTGGTTAGATAGTTTGCATATCCGCCCTCGAAATTTTTTAAGCTTGCATCCTCGACCTCAACGCACCTAGTAGCGAGCGCATCGATAAAATACCTATCGTGGCTTATGAAAACTATGCTTTGATTTGAGCTTTTAAGCATATCTTCAAGAAATTTGACCATATAGACATCAAGGTGGTTTGTAGGCTCATCAAGCAGCAGCACATCTGGCTTTTTAAGGATGAGCGCACCCAGTGCCACGCGCCTGATCTCGCCGCCACTTAGCGAGCAAATGGGCCTGTTTTCATACTCTTTTAGCTTAAATTCTTGCAAAATTCGCTCGATCTTATGCTCGATATTCCAGCCATCTTTTGCCTCTATAAATTTTAAAAGCCTCTCTTGCTCTTTTAAAATTTCTTTGTTTTCAGGATCATTTGCTAGTAAAACACCGCTCTTTTCATACTCACTTATCGCGTCAAATATCTCTTTTAGCTCGTTATTTAGCGCATCTCTTACGCTAAATGTGGCGTTAAAATTTGGATTTTGCGCTAGCATCTCGACGCTTATCAAGCTCTGCACTATGCGTCTGCCACTATCTGCTGCCACCTCGCCAGAGATGATCTTCATAAGCGTGCTCTTGCCGCTGCCATTTTTGCCGATGATCGCTATCTTTTCATTTTCATTTACGCTAAGACTTACGCTGTTTAAAATTTCATTTGCGCCAAATTTTTTACTTACGTCTATTAGGTCGATTAATGCCATTTTTCTCTCAAATTTTAAATTTTTTGGATTATATCAAAAGGGAGCTAAAACCTAATTTGGCTATAATCGCCCAAAATTTAAAAAAGGAGAAATTTATGAATCTTTCTATGAAAAAGCTGGTCGTCCCTATATTTTTAGATATGTTTTTGCACTTTATAACGCTCATCATAAACACCTACATGGTGACAAAAGTGAGCGTGCATCTAGTTGGCGCCATGGGTGCTGGCAATCAAGTGATGGATCTTTTTATGACCATTTTTAACTTTTTAAGCATGGGCTGCTCAGTCGTCGTCGCACAAGCACTTGGAGCTAAAAAGAACGATCTTGCCTCAAGCGTCATACACGCAAGCATCACGTCAAATACGGTCTTTGGCATATTTTCAGCCATCATCATCTACGTCTTTGGCTACAACATCTTAAATTTACTAAACGTGCCAAGTGATCTCATAAACGATAGCTTCTCATACCTTCACATCCTTGGCTTTGCATTGCTCTTTGATGGCATCGGCATGGTGCTAGCTGCGGTGCTTCGCGTATATAATCTAGCAACCGCAGTCATGCTAACATCAGTTTTGATGAACATCATCACCATCTTTGGCAACGCTATCGCCCTTTTTGGCTGGTTTGACCTGCCAAATTTAGGCCTGCAAGGGGTCGCTCTCTCGACATTTGTGGGCAGGCTAATAGGCGTTTTTGTCCTACTTTACATGCTCATACGCGTGGCAAAAGTTAGAATTTATCTTAGCAAACTACTTGTCGTGCCGTTTGGAATTTTAAAGAAAATACTCTCAGTTGGCTTGCCAAGCGCTGGCGAAAATTTACTCTGGATGGCGCAATACATGGTCGCATTTGGCTTTATCGCGAGCATGGGCGAGGCAACTCTTAGCGTGCAGACTATCTACTTTCAGATCACGCTTCTCATCTTGCTTTGTGGCGCAAGTATCAGCGTAGCAAACGAGGTCATCGTTGGGCATTTGGTTGGGGCAAGCGAGTTTAACGAGGCCTATACAAGGACTTTTAAAGCCTTGTGGCTTGGCATTTCTATCACGCTCATCGTCGTTTTGATCGCCTACGCCTTAAAGTATAAGATCATGGACGCACTAAATTTAGATGAGGGCTTACGCAAGATAATGCTACCACTCTTTACGCTCTCGATCGTGCTAGAAGCTGGCAGAACCTTTAACATCGTCATCGTAAATGCCCTTCGTGCAAGTGGCGACGCGAAATTCCCGCTAGCAACTGGGCTTATCTTTATGTGGGGGCTTTCGCTGCCGCTTGGATATTTTCTGGGCATACACCTTGGCTGGGGCATCGTTGGCGTATGGATAGGATTTTGCGCTGATGAGTGGCTAAGAGGCCTTGCAAATACATGGCGCTGGAGAAGCAAAAAGTGGCAAGAAAAACGCCTAGTTTGAGGCAAAAGAGCCTAAATTTAGACTTTTATGGCTTAAGCGTTTTAGTAAATTTTAAAACAAATGTAAAATCTATGCGATTAAGAGTTGGTAAGGATGCCAAGATCACGCTTTCTATGCCATTTTACAGCACGCAAAAGATGGCTCTTAGCTTTCTTGAGACGCACAGAATTTGGCTTGAAAACTCATATAAAAAAGCTCTTTTAAATTTGCCAAAAGATGATGAGATGAAATTTCTTGGACAAATTTATAAGATCAAATTTGATGAGAGCGTAAATGTGCCATTTTTTGAAGATAAATTTATCATAACGCCAAATTTAAAGGCACTTGAGCGCTTTAAAAAAGCAAGGGCAAAAGAGCTATTTTTAGAGCTTATAAGCTACTATCAGCCTCATATCAATAAGCCAGTTAGTCGCATCGTCATAAGAGATAGCAAAACTCGCTGGGGCAGCTGCAACCACAAAAAAGGCTATATAAACTTAAGCCTAAGGCTCATCGAAAAGCCGCTCTCTGCTGTGCGATACGTCGTGCTTCACGAGCTTACTCACCTGCTCTATCCGCATCATCAAAGCAGTTTTTATAAATTTATAGAAGCCATCATGCCTGATTACAAAGAGCAAGAGCAAATTTTAAAATCATAATTATTTTTCATCAAGTAAGTGTAAATTTAATATGTTAAAATTGCACATTACTTTACAAAAGGAAAATTTAATGAAAAAAATGATTTTTATCTCGCTTCTTGCAGCTTGCGCTCTAGCAGGCGACTTTGAAGATGGCTTGAAGGCTTATGCTGACTCAAATTTCACTGAGGCTTTGTCTAAATTTGAAGCAGGATGCGCAGCAAATGACGCAAGATCATGTGCAAAAGCAGGCGCGATCTACCAGCTTGGCAAAACTGATGTGCCAGACAGTAATAAAGCGTTAGAGTTTTACAACAAAGCTTGCCAAGGTGGCGAAAAAGAGGGTTGCTCAGCAGCTGGTGGAATTTATCTCGATAACGATCCACAAAAAGCAAGAGAGCTTTTTAACAAAGCTTGCGAGCAAAACGACGGCTACTCTTGCGGCATGATAGGCTCGATACTAATAGAAGCTAAGAAATTTAAAGAGGCTTACACCTTCTTAGAAAAAGGCTGCAAACTAAGTGATAAGATGTCTTGCGAGTTTGCGGGCGATCTAAAACGCTCAAAACAACTTTGATCTTTAGGCTTTAAAAGCCTAAATTCTCACTTTTTACAAAATCAATAGAAATTTATCAATAAATTTAAAAATTTAGGCAAGAGGGCTCTTGCCTAGTGTTAAATCGCTCTTATTTGATCAAGCGGTTTATCTTTTATGCCCCACTGAGTCATAAAGACAAAGCCATAAAGAGCAGCTGCCACGATGTAGGCTGTGTATTCGTTTGGCATCAGACCAAATTTCACGCAGATATTTGGCACAAGAGCTAGAGGTACGACAGGGATAAGTAGCACTCTCTCCCAAATCCTAAGCTTTGTGACATAGTAGCCTTGTAGCAAGCTAGAAAAGGCAAACATTCCCACGATCGCCATGCCAAAGACGAGTAAAATTTCAAGTGGATTGCTCATCCAGACTATCCCTTTTGAATCAAGCGGATCGCTCGTGTTTATGCTCTCAATCAGCATAAGTTTATTGTTAAAGAAAAAGGCAAATGGCAATATCGCCGTTCTTAGATCGTAAAAAAATCCTTGCACGCCAACGGTTATTGGATTTGCCTTGGCAATACCCGCTGCTGCGTATGCTGCGATGCCAACTGGCGGCGTATCATCAGCTAAAATTCCAAAGTAAAAAACAAAAAGATGCACGGCGATGGCTGGGATCAAGAAGCCATTTTTGTGCGCTAAAAACAAGATAACTGGCGCAACAAGACTTGAGACGACGATGTAGTTTGCTGTCGTTGGAAGCCCCATGCCAAGGATGAGCGACATAAGAGCTGTGAGAAGTAGTATCATCATGATATTATCGCCTGCTAAAAGCTCGACTAGATCAGAAAGTACTTGACCAAGGCCAGTTAGCGAGATAGAGCCCACGATGATGCCAGCAAGAGCAGTTGCGATGGCTATTGTGGTCATACTCTTTGCAGCTGCGACCATCGCCCAAAATATATCCTCAAAGCCAAGAAGCACATCGTTTAGCCCTACCTTTTCGCCTGAAGCTAGCTTTTTGGTTGGCTCTTGAAAGATCATTATCAAAAATAAAAATCCTATCGCATTAAACGCTGCAGCTATGGCCGACTCTTTTGCGATTAAAAGCGTATAAAGTAAAATCAAGATCGGCGTTATATAGTGAAGACCGCTAACGAAAATTTTAAATCTTGAGTGAAATTCGCTCTGATTTATGCCCTTTAGCCCAAGTTTGACGCTCTCTAGATGCACGATGAAAAATAGCGACAAATAACAAGCAAATGCTGGGATAACCGCTGCCATCATAACATTTGTATATGTCATACCCAAAAACTCAGCGATGATAAAAGCAGCCGCACCCATGATAGGTGGCATGAGCTGTCCATTTACGCCAGCTGCAACCTCGATAGCTCCAGCTTTTGTGCGTGAAAGCCCAGCTTTTTTCATAAGTGGTATGGTAAATGTACCAACGGTTACGACGTTTGCTGTTGAGCTGCCTGAAACCATGCCAGTTAGGCCACTTGCGATGACTGAAGCCTTAGCTGGGCCACCTCTATATTTGCCAAGAAGAGAAAAGGCTAAATTTATGAAGTATTGTCCAGCGCCTGCTCGCTCAAGCAATGAGCCAAAAAGAACAAAAAGATAGATAAAGCTAACACTAACGCCAATAGGCACGCCAAAGATGCCCTCAGTCGTTAAAAACATATGACCCGCGATCTTTTCAAAGCTGGCGCCCTGATGAGCGATGATGTCTGGCATATAAGGACCAAAGTGATCGTATATCAAAAATAATATACAAATGATAGGAAGCGCTGGTCCCATGACACGCCTGCCAGCCTCAAGTAAGACGATGATCGCCAAAAACGATATGACGATATCTTGAGTGATATAATCCCCTGTCCTATCAGCTAGCTCATAAAAATAAACCGCTGGATAAAGCACGGCAACAACGCCTACCACGCAAAAAACTAGGTCGTAAAGTGGCAAACTTGAGTGAGCCTTTTTATGAAAAGTGACTGGATAGAGCAAAAATACAAGCCCAACCGCAAAAGCTAGGTGAATAGAGCGTGAAATGTTAGTATTTAGTGGGAAATACGCTATATAAAGCTGAAAAACCGACCAAGAGAAACACGCAAATGCGATGAAATAGTTGTAAAAATTGCTATTTATCTCTCTTGTCTTTACTTCGACAAATTGTTCTTCGTTGTCATTAACTTCGTTCATCTCTCTCCTTTAAAATTTAAATATATAAATTTAGAAGAAATTTGCATATTTAAATTTTATCCAGAGGCAAAAGCCCCTGGAAATTTGAGTTATTTTAAGATACCTGCCTCTTTAAACGCAGCCTCTGCAGCTGGGTGAAGCGGAGCTGAAAGACCTTGGACGAGATCTTCTTTATTAACTGATTTTAGCGCTGGGTGAAGAGTTTTGTACTCATCAAAGTTATCTAAAATAGCTTTTATCACAGCTTTTACAGCCTCATCTTTTGTATCTTTATTAGTTACCAAAACAGCCTTTACGCCGATAGTATTTACATCGTGATCGACGCCATCATAAGAGCCTTTTGGGATCACACCTTTTGCAAAGTATGGTTTTTCTTTAAGAAGATTATCGATCTCGCTGCCTTCGATATTTAGGATATCAATAGGCAAAGATGTCGCTGCATCAGTGATGTTTGCAGTTGGGTGACCAACAACAAAGCTATAACCATCTATCTTTTTATCTTTTAGTGCGTGTGGGCATTCGCCAACTGTTAAAACGCCGCGGTATCCTAGTTTTGAAACGTCAAAGCCTTTTGCTTTAAAGACTTCAAGCGTGCTCACTTCGTTGCCGCTACCTGGGTTGCCTACGTTGTATTTTTTACCTGCAAAAGACTGGATATCACTTGTTAGGCCGCTATCTTTTGCTACAACAAATGCAAGAAGCTCAGGATAGATAGCTACTACTGAGCGTAAATTTTCATCTTTTACTCCGTCAAATTTGCCAGTGCCATTATATTTATCATAGACGACGTCACTTTGAACAAAGCCAAAAGTAAGCTCTTTTTTAAGGACGTTATTTACGTTATAAACAGAGCCGCCAGTTGATTGAACAGAGCATTTTACGTCTGTATTTTTATTTGCCAAGCGGCAGATCGCTCCACCTATCGGATAGTACGTGCCTGTCATGCCACCAGTGCCGATACTGATAAATTCTTTTGCTGAAAGTGTTGTTGCCAAAAGCAATCCAGCAAGTGCTAAAGAAGTAGTTTTCATCTAAAATCCTTTCAAAAAATTTAAGGCTATTTTATTCTATAAATTTAGCTTTGTATCTTTTTGATATGATATTTTTATGCCATTTTGGTAAAGTTGCAACTATTCTACACAATCAAGGCTTAAAAAAATATTTTCTTAAGAATAAATTTATATTTCTTTATAGGGCGATTTGATTTTAATAAAACAAGAGCCCAAATATTATTTTTATAGCATGTACGATAATAACTTACTTAGTAAACTCAAATTGAGTTTACTGTAAGGTCTTGGCAGGCGGCCAATATTTTATTCTCATAGTAGAATAAAAATATAAAAGCTCAGACAAATCATTATCTCTAAAAACTATTTTCATATATAAAATATCTAAGTTTTGCATAGTAATTTAATAAAATATATTAAAAATAATTAAAGGTATAACACTAAGAATTTTGAAAGGATATCGGAATACCTTATGGTGACTTTTAGTTATTAACGGAACATAGAATAGCATCATACCACCAATGAGATTATTTGAATTGCTAAATTTATTAACCATTAAGTAACATCATATATAATTATACGAGAGCTTCAGCTCAAAACAATATTAATAAAGGAGTCCTAATGGCTACTCAAGAGGTAAATTTAGAGTCTTTAAAAAAAGACTTAGATTCTTTGAAAGCAGATTTTAAAGATGTTATAAAATCTATCAAAGATATGGGTGCAGAGCGTGCGGAATCCGCTAAAGATAAAATTTTAGACCAACTAAATATCGATGAGATCAAAAAATACATAGATGATCTAAAATCAAAAGGCAAAGACGGCATAGAGAACGTAAACGACGCAATAAAAGAAGATCCGATTAAAAGCATTGCTATTGCTGCAGGTGTTGGATTTTTAGCTGCCTGGTTATTAAAAAAATAATGGTGGGCATATCTGAATTTATAGTCTCCGTGGTTGAGCTTATAGATGCTCAAGCTGACGATATTAGGTATTCTTTTTTAAAGAGTGCCAATTCAGTTGTACTCAATATAATTGTGGGTGTGATTTGCATCATAGGCTTAGTATTCTTTTTGCTAGGCCTGCACACGCTCCTTGAAAAAACTATTGGGGAAATTTGGGCGTATTTTGCATGCTCTGCTGTGGCTTTTTTATCTTCAATTATCATATACAAGGTATTCCGTGCAAAGTGATATAACAAAAGAAAAGCTAAGAACAGTAGTATCGATGCTAGAGAACAAAAACACAGATAAAAAAAAGCTAAAGCTTGAAGAGGCTAAGCTGAATTTACTACTAAATGACCCTTTGCCAAACTTTTCAAAAGAACTCAATCTAATCAGTCGAGGCAATATTAAGCAGGCCTTGATATCAATAATAGATAAAAATTTTATAATACCTACCTTAAGAAAATTTCTATAAAAACTAATTTTTTATACTCTTTTCTTACTTTTGATAAAAAAATTAATAAATTTTAGATATAATTAGCTATATAATTTCAAGAGATGACCGTGTTGCTGAAAGCGAAGATCTTGAAAACCGTTTAAGCCATAAAAGATTGCCAAATTCTGCCCAAGCGCCATCTCTTAAAAACAAAGGAGTAAATATGCGTTATTTTCTAACACTGTTGTGTGCTGCCTTTTTTATGGTTGGCTGTTCCAATACTTGGCATGGTGCCAAAGAAGATACTGGCAATGCAGTCGAGTGGTCAAAAGACAAAGTTAACAAAGGTGCTACCTACGTTAAAGACAAAACAGAATAATTTTTGTTTTTAATTTAAACGTAGATATTAATTCATTATCCAGTGGGTTGAATTTCAATAGTTTGACCCATATAATTTTTCCTATTATATTTTATCTTTCTTTTATAGAATCATATTTATAGTCTTCTTTAAAAGCCAAAAATTTACAACAAGAGAATGAAATTTTAAAAGATCTAAATTTAAACATCGCCCAAAACGAGATCATCTGCCTAATGGGTAGCTCAGGATGTGGCAAATCAACATTTCTTTCAGCACTAAATGGCTTTTTGGAGCAAAAAGGCGGCAGATATAGCGGAGAAATTTTATTTAAAGACGAAAATATCAAAGATAAGGACGAAATTTGGCTAAGAAGAAAGCTAGCCATACTCTTTCAAGACGCCACGTTATTCCATTTTAGCGTCGAGAGAAATTTGACCTATGCGATGGAATTTTACGAAGGCAGCATAAAAGATAAGCAAAAAAGAGTAGAGGAGCTGCTTAAAAGCGTAAATTTACTAGATGAGATAAATGACCTTGATATGCCAGCTAGCAAACTCCCAGGCGGTCAAAAGCAAAGACTTTGCATCGCAAGGATGCTAACTACAAAGCCAGAAGTGCTCATGCTTGACGAGCCTTGCTCATCGCTTGATATGAAAATGTATTGATCGTAGAGGAGCTTTTAAAAAGCTTGTCGCAAAAATATACGATCATCATCACCACGCACAACGAAGAGCAGGCAAAAAGGATAGTCCGCATAGTGGATAATAAATTTGCATTTTAAAAGAGCTAGAAATTCTAGCTCTAAATTTAGTCGATAAATCTCTTTGTGATATTTGCGTAGGCGTCGATCCTGCGGTCTCTTAAAAATGGCCAAATTCTGCGAACTTCTTCGCTTCTTTTCATGTCTATCTCAACGATCTTGCAAAGCTCATCTGTGCTATTTGCGCGGAAAAGCTGCTCGCCTTGTGGCCCAAAAACAAAGCTATTTCCCCAAAACTTAATCCCATCCATGACGCCGCTATCATCTTTTTCAAAGCCCACGCGATTTACTGCAACAACTGGCAAGCCATTTGCCACGCTGTGACCTCTTTGCACCGCCACCCACGCTTCAAGTTGTCTTGACTTTTCATCGTCGCTATCGCCCTCAAACCAGCCAATAGCCGTTGGATAGATGAGAATTTTTGCCCCTTTTAGCGCCATTAGCCTTGCTGCTTCTGGATACCACTGATCCCAACACACCAAAACACCAAGCTTACCAAGGCTAGTCTCAACTGGCTCAAAGCCGATGTCGCCAGGCGTGAAGTAAAATTTCTCATAAAATCCAGGGTCATCAGGGATGTGCATTTTTCTGTATTTGCCAGCCACGCTGCCGTCACGCTCGAAGACAAAGGCGGTGTTGTGATAAAGTCCGTCAGCCCTCTTTTCAAAGAGCGAAGTGACCAAAACTACGCCATTTTCTTTTGCCACCCTACCCCAAAAAGCGACGTCCTCTTGCCAATCATTTGCGTGATCAAAGAAATTTGTATCCTCGCTTTGGCAAAAGTACTGCGTCTGGTGTAGCTCTTGGCAGACAACTAGATCAGCGCCACCTTTTTTTGCCTCAGCAATTAGCTCAAGCGTCTTTGCGATGGTCGCCTCTTTTGTCCCTTTAAATTCTTGTTGAAGTAGTGCTACTTTCATCTCATCTCCCTTCTTTGTCGTTATATGGGTCTAAATGCGTGGTTATCTGCCACGAAAATTCCTTAAATTTCTCTCTTATCTCAGCTTCAAGCGATTCGGCCACCTCGTGCGCGTCGTAAAGCGAGATATCTTTGTCAAAAACTAAATGCAGCGTTAAAAATATGGTATTTGCGCTCTGTCTTGTATTTAGGTAGTGAAAGTCTGAAATCCTCTGCTTTGCCTTTATCATCTTGATGATCTCAGCTGTGACCTCAGGGCTTGCTGCGTGATCTAGCAAGACACCAAAGGCGTCTTTGCTAAGACTTATAGCGCTTTGAGCGATGTAGCCGCTTATTACAATACCAAAGATCGCATCTATCATCACAAATCCACTAAATTTAACGATAAGCAGCGAGATGATGACTGCTAGGTTGCTAAAAAGGTCGATCTTATAGTGCAGCGCGTCTGCTTTGATGATAAGGTTGCCACTTTTTTTAGAAATTTGGTTTAAAAATAGCACCAAACATAGCGTCATAACTACCGAAAATACCATCACGCCAAGGCTTAAGCCAAGGTCTATCTCTAAATTTGGCTCGCTAAATTTCTTAACACTCTCATAAAATATATATCCAGCAGCCACGACGATGATGACGCACTCAAACAGCGCTGCTAACGCCTCCAGCTTTGTGTAGCCAAAGTTAAATCTCTCATCAGCTTGCTTTCTTGACTTTCTAAGCGCAAATAAATTTAAAAGCGAGACAATAAAATCAAGCATTGAATCAATCGCCGAGCCAAGCACAGCGACCGAGCCGCTAAAAAGCCCAGCTGCAAATTTTACAAGTGCAAGCAAAAAGGCGCAAGCTCCCGCTGCGATGACGGCCTTATTTTCGCCCTGCGTGCACTCCTGCTTATTTATGCTGTTAAACTCATAATCAAACGGACTTGACAAGACTAAGACCTTTTGTATCTATTTTGGCTTGAGCAGTGAAGCGAGCCATTTTGACGGACAAAAACTAGCGAATTTACACCGATGATCTTTCTATCTGGCAGCGCCTTGGCAAGTAAATTTAACACCTTTTCATCGTTTTCGTCGTTATATGTTGGCACGATTAGCGCACCATTTATAAAGATGAAATTTGCATAGGTGCAGCCAAGCCTTTTGCCATCATAAAATTTAGGCTTTGGTAGTGGCAGAGCAAGTAGCTTAAAGCCAGTTTTTTTAAGCTCATCTTCCATCCTTTTTAGCTCATCAAAGTGCTCATCGCTCTTGTCATCGCAAGCTGCGTAAGCGATAGTATCAGGCGTGATGAAACGCGCTAAAGTGTCGATGTGACTATCTGTGTCATCGCCTCTTATAAAGCCATTTTCAAGCCAGATGATACGCTTTAAGCCAAATAAATTTTTTAGCTTCTCCTCGATCTGCTCTTTACTAAGTGCTTTGTTTCTATTTTCATTTAGCAGACATTTTGAGGTGGTTAAAAGCACGCCATCTCCGTTAAACTCGACGCTTCCGCCCTCTAGTATCATATCAACAGGCTCAAGCTTGGTTTTGTAAATTTTAGCTAGCTCTAAATTTATCGCATCATCTTTTGAGCTCTTAAATTTACCGCCCCAAGCGTTAAATTTAAAGTCGTAACTTTTTACACCGTCTTTGGTGCAAACATCGATCATACCGTAGTCTCTAATCCAAGTATCGTCAGTATCGAGCTTAACAAACTCAACATTTTTAAATTTCTTAAATCTAGCAAAATTTGCCTCATCAGGGCAGATAAGCACCACCTTTTCAAAGGGCGTAACAGCAGCCATAAGCTCCTCATAGCCCGCCAAAATCTCCTCTAAATAAGGCTCCCAGTCGCTCTTACTATGTGGCAGCGATAAAAACAAAAGCTCCTGCTCTTCCCACTCTGCATACGCTCTCACGCTATCTCCTTATAAATTTTATAAATTCCATAAATCGTAATGATTATCCAAAAGACCTCTATCAAAAATGAGCCGAGGTTAAAGTGCACAAAAAGCGAGATTATAAGTAGCACCGCACCTACTAAATTTATTATCTGATAGGCTAGATCGCGGCTATTTAGACGGCCGATCTGAAGCAAAAAGTAGCCCATCACGATGCAAATCATCCCTAAAAAGCCGATGATCTGAAAAAGATCGATCAAATTTTATCCTTTTTGTAAGCTTAAATTTAAAGTGCGATAATACCTAATTAGTTTTAAATTTATGATTATTAAGTTAGAATATCTCCATTTTTCAGATTGGATTAAAGTTTATGGATTTTGAGTTTATTGAGAAATTTTACCCCCTTTTTGTAAAGGCTGGGATTCTCACCTGCCAGATCGCCTTTTTGGGGATCGTTTTTTCTATTTTGATAGGCATTTTTTGCATGGCTGTGAAATTTTACAAGCTAAAATTTCTCTCAAAACTAGTTGATTGCTACGTTGAGCTTTCAAGAAACACGCCGCTTCTTATCCAACTCTTCTTTTTATACTACGGCTTGCCAAAGCTTGGAGTGTCGATGAGCGGCTTTACCTGTGCGGTCGCGGGACTTAGCTTTCTTGGTGGCAGCTATATGAGTGAGAGCTTTAGACTGGGCTTTGAGGCGGTGAGAAAGTCGCAGATAGAAGCAGGCCTTAGTATCGCACTTAGTAAAAACCAGCTCCTAAGATATGTCATCTTGCCACAAGCCTTTAGCGTGGCACTTCCGAGCATCAGCGCAAACGTCATATTTTTACTAAAAGAGACAAGCATCGTCAGCATCGTAGCGCTTGCTGATCTAGTCTACGTCGCAAAAGATCTCATCGGACTTTACTACAAGACAGATGAGGCGCTTTTTATGCTGGTTATTAGCTATCTTGTCATCATCTTGCCAGTCTCGCTGGCGCTTAGCTACGTCGAAAAAAGGGTGAGAAATGCAAGGAGTTAGTATATTATTTGACACGCAAAATTTACTAAGGCTGCTTGAAGGTCTTGTGGTAAGCACTGAAATTTCGCTCATCTCGATCATCATCTCCGTCATCGGCGGCCTCATGCTTGGCGTTTTGATGAGTATGAAAAACAAATTTATCTATCTTGTTTTAAAAATTTGCCTCGAGATCGTTCGTATCATGCCTCAGATCGTCTGGCTATTTTTATTTTATTTTGGCGTTAGCAAGGCTTTTGATATCCACATCTCAGCATTTACCGCCTCACTCATCGTCTTTAGCCTTTGGGGCGTTTTTGAGATGATGGATATCGTGCGAGGAGCGATCACCTCGATACCAAAGCACCAGTTTGAATCAGCCGCCTCGCTAGGACTTAGCAAATTTCAAATTTACTTTTATGTCATCATCCCGCTTGCTACTAGAAGGCTGGTGCCTGGAGCTGTAAATTTACTAAGCCGTATGATAAAAACGACCTCTATCGTCGTGTTAATCGGCGTTGTAGAGGTGGTCAAAGTCGGCCAGCAGATCATCGAGCGAAATGTATTTACAAATCCTATGGCGCCATTTTGGATATACACGCTCATATTCTTTTTATATTTTGCGATCTGCTATCCAGTCTCAAAACTATCAAAAAAACTAGAAGAAAAATGGAGCTAAAATGAGCGAAACTATCTTAGAACTTAAAAACTTAAATAAATTTTATGGAGAGCTTCACGCCTTAAAGGATATAAATTTAGAGGTAAAAAGTGGCGAAGTGGTCGTACTTCTTGGACCATCAGGCTGTGGCAAGAGCACAACTCTTAGATGTATAAACGGCCTTGAGAGCATAGCAAGCGGCGAGATCATAATAGATGGCGAGGTGATAGACGCTAAATTTAAAGAGTGGCAAAGGATCCGCCAAAAGGTCGGCATGGTCTTTCAAAGCTACGAGTTGTTTGACCATATGAACGTCATCGATAACGTCCTTCTTGGGCCTTTAAAGGTGCAAAAAAGAGATAGGGCCGAGGCTGAAAAGACGGCTGATATGTGGCTAAGCAAGGTTGGGCTACTTGATAAGAAATTTGCCTATCCAAAGGAGCTAAGCGGCGGTCAAAAGCAGCGCATAGCAATAGTAAGAAGCCTTTGTTTAAACCCTGAGATCATGCTATTTGACGAGGTTACGGCTGCGCTTGATCCAGAGATCGTTAGAGAAGTGCTTGATGTGATACTAAATTTAGCCAAAGATGGCATGACGATGCTAATAGTCACGCACGAGATGAGCTTTGCAAGGGCGGTTGCAAATAAGATCGTGTTTATGGACGCTGGAGCGATCGTAGAGATCAGCGATCCAGAGGAGTTTTTTACTAATCCAAAGAGCGAGCGAGCAAAGAAATTTCTAAATTTATTCTCATTTTAGAAAAAATAAGAGATAATTTGCCGTTTTTTCAAAATGCGTTTAGAGCGAGACTTTACCGCTCTTATTTACTAAATTTTTCTAAAGGAGAAAGAGTGAGAAAATTTAAATTTTTCTTATTAGCATTAGTCGCTACCGTCTTTCTAACGGGTTGTGGTGATGACAAAGGTGCGGACAAAGCAGCCGCTTCAAATCAAGCTGACGCTATCGCAAAAATAAAAGAGCGTGGATATATAAGAGTTGGCGTTTTCAGTGACAAACCGCCATTTGGCTACGTCGATAAAGACGGCAAAAACCAAGGTTATGACATCTACTTTGCAAAACGCATCGCAAAAGACTTGCTTGGCGATGAGAGCAAGGTCAAATTTGAGCTAGTCGAGGCTGCTGGCAGGGTTGAAGTGCTCACAGCTGACAAGGTCGATATCACGCTTGCAAATTTCACAAAGACGCCTGAGCGCGCGCAAGTTGTTGATTTTGCGCTTCCATATATGAAGGTCTCACTTGGTATCGTTAGCCCAGAGGGCGCTGTGATAAAGAGCATTGATGAGCTAAAAGATAAAACCTTGATCGTCAATAAAGGCACAACAGCGGACGCATTTTTTACAAAAAATTATCCTGATATCAAGCTTTTAAAGTATGATCAAAACACCGAAACTTTCGCAGCTTTAGTTGATAAAAGGGGTGCAGCTCTAGCACATGATAACGCCCTACTTTTTGCCTGGGCGAAAGAGACTCCTGGCTTTGTCGTTGGTGTTGAAGCACTTGGCGACGTGGACGTGATAGCTCCAGCTGTCAAAAAAGGCAACAAAGCCTTGCTTGAGTGGCTAAATAACGAGATCATCGAGCTTGGAAAAGAAAATTTCTTCCACAAAGACTATGACGCAACACTAAAACCAATCTATGGCGATAGCGTCAATCCTGAATCTCTAGTCGTAGAAGGCGGCAAACTCTAAATTCAAAGTGAGTGATCATAGTGAATGAATTTAATGAATATGTTCGCGATAGATTTTCTGAATTCGGCGATATTGTCATAAAATCCATGATGGGTGGATACCTTGTATATTTTAACGGTAAACTAATAGGTGACATTTGTAATAATGAACTGTTCTTAAAGAGAACGCCGACATCGGACAGACTTCTTGCAGACTCAGAACTACGTTATCCTTATAATGGCTCAAAGACGTTAATGCATGTATTCGAGAAATTTGAGGATGCGAATTTGATTGGAGAATTGTTGCGCGGCATGTATGCGGAACTGCCCGAAAAGAAACCAGCAAAAGCCAGATAAGTTGGATGTTTAAATAAAAATTTGAAAAGCATTTTGGAGTAAATTTAACCCAAAATGCTTTTATTGGCTACATCAAGCTCTTTAGTAAATTTGTCACTTTTTGCTCGATCTCTGCAAGAAATTCCTTGCTCTTTGCTTCAAATCTAGTGACGATAACTGGCGTTGTATTTGACGCACGCACAAGCGCCCAGCCATTTTCAAATTGAATCCTAATGCCATCAATGTCGATGATATTTTTTATCTTTGGCAGGTCGCAGCCCTCGTTTTTCACGCACTCTTTTAGCTTAGCAACTATCTTAAATTTAGCCTCATCAGTCGTCTTTACCTTGATCTCATCGGTGCTAAAGACAAGTGGCATCTTATCAAGCTCGCCGTCAAGATCAAAGCCTTTATGCACTAGCTCAAGCACCCTCATCATCGCATAAAGCGCATCATCAAAGCCAAAGTATCGCTCTTTAAAGAAGATATGACCGCTCACTTCAGCCGCAAGATCAACATTTAGCTCTTTCATCATCTTTTTTATATTGCTATGTCCAGTTTTTCCCATAAAAACTTCGCCGATCTTGGCGATCTCATCATACATATTTTGTGAGCATTTTACCTCGCCAAGCACCTTTGGATGATCCATATTTAGTGCGTAAAGATAGGCTAGTTCATCGCCTTTTATATCTCTTTTTGGCGTTATAACTGCGATCCTGTCGCCATCTCCGTCAAAGCCAAATCCAAGGTCAAATTCTTTCTTTTCAATGAGCGAAAACAGCTCTTTTAAATTCTCTTTTTCGCTTGGATCTGGGTGGTGATTTGGAAAATTTCCATCTGGATCTTCATATAAAATTTTCGCATTTAGCCCAAGTGCCTTGACGATGGGCACTAAGCTCACGCCAACAGCGCCATTTGCGCAGTCGATGACAAAAGGCTTTTTGAAATTTTTAAGCTCACTAAATTCTTTTACAAAAAACTCGACATATTTTTCTAAGATATTAAATTCCTCACAGCTCTCATCGTCTGCGATCTCTAAATTTGAGGCGATTATCTCATTAACTTTGTCTTTTAAAATTTGCAGGTCTTTGCCAAAAAAACTATCTTTTTTAATGGTAATCTTAAAGCCGTTATAATCTTTTGGATTGTGAGAGCCCGTGATCATGATGTTTGCGTCAAAATAATCAGCATAAACGCTAAAGTAGCCAACAGGAGTTGGTAGCAAGCCGATGTTATAAATTTTAAAGCCACCAGCCTTGTTTAGACCGCTTAGCAGGTACCTAAAAAGTGTGCTAGCACTTAGCCTTGCGTCAAAGCCAACGCTTAAAGTTTTTACACCAAATTCGTTAAATTTCTTACCCAAAGCAAGCCCTATAGCCTTGACGCTGTCCTCTGTCAAGTCTTTTTCAAAAATGCCGCGGATGTCGTATTCTCTAAAAATTTCATCATATTTCATTGTAAATTCTCCCTAAAAGAATGCAAAAATGATACAAGAATAAATTTAAAAAGGAGTAAATAATTTTATAAATTTAGTGAGGTTAAAATTTAAATTCGAGCTAGAAAATGCTCTAGCTCGAAAAGAGCTGCTACATCATGCCGCCCATGCCACCCATTCCGCCCATGTCAGGCATTGCAGGCATTGCTTTTTCTTCTTTTATCTCGCTGATAGTTGCTTCAGTTGTTAGTAGCAAGCTAGCTACGCTAACAGCGTTTTGAAGCGCAACTCTCTCAACTTTAACTGGGTCGATGATACCAGCTTCAAACATATTTACATATTCGCCAGTTGCAGCGTTAAAGCCAAAATTTGCATCTTTGCTTGTCTCAACTGCATTTGCTACTACGCCAGCGTCAAAGCCAGCGTTCTCAGCGATTTGGCGAAGTGGAGCACGAAGCGCTCTTCTAACGATCTCAGCACCGATTGCCTCGTCACCTTGTAAATTTAAATTTACGCTCTTTGAAGCAAGGATAAGAGCTGAACCGCCACCTACTACGATGCCCTCCTCAACAGCTGCACGAGTAGCGCTTAGAGCGTCATCTACGCGGTCTTTTTTCTCTTTCATCTCAGTCTCAGTCGCAGCACCTACTTTGATAACTGCCACGCCGCCACTTAGTTTTGCAAGGCGCTCTTGAAGTTTTTCTTTGTCATAGTCGCTTGTAGTCTCAGCGATTTGAGCTTTTATTTGAGTTATTCTAGCGTCGATCGCTGACTTCTCGCCTGCGCCATTTACGATAGTAGTGTTATCTTTGTCGATAACTACGCTTGAAGCTTGTCCAAGATCGTTTATAGTGGCACTCTCAAGTGTTCTGCCTAGCTCTTCACTGATAACTTCGCCACCTGTTAAGATAGCTATATCTTCAAGCATAGCTTTTCTTCTGTCGCCAAAACCAGGAGCTTTTACAGCTGAGATGTTTAGCACGCCACGAAGCTTATTTACAACAAGCGTTGCAAGCGCCTCACCCTCGATATCTTCAGCAATGATTAGAAGTGGTTTGCCACTCTTTTGTACTTGCTCAAGCACTGGAAGCAGGTCTTTTAAATTTGTGATCTTCTTGTCAAATAGCAATATGAATGGATTGCTTAGCTCAACTTGCATCTTTTCAGGGTTTGTGATGAAGTATGGGCTTAGATATCCGCGGTCAAACTGCATACCCTCAACAACGCTTAGCTCGTCTTGGATAGACTTTGCCTCTTCTACTGTTATGACGCCATCTTTGCCGACTTTCTCCATCGCATCAGCGATAAGTTTGCCGATACTCTCGTCTGAGTTTGCAGAGATAGTAGCGATCTGAGCGATCTCTTTTGAGCCAGAAACTTTTTTAGAGATGTTTTTTAGTGCATCTATAAGAGCTGCTACTTCTTTATCCATACCGCGTTTTACTTCGATAGGATTTGCACCAGCAGTTACGTTTCTAAGACCCTCTTTAAATATCGCGTGAGCTAGCACAGTCGCTGTTGTAGTGCCGTCACCTGCTTGGTCGTTTGTCTTGCTTGCTACTTCTCTAACTAGGCTTGCACCCATGTTTTCGATAGTATCTTTTAGCTCAACCTCTTTAGCCACGCTAACGCCGTCTTTTGTGATGTTTGGAGCGCCAAAGCTCTTTTGGATAAGGACATTTCTGCCTCTTGGTCCCATTGTCACTTTTACAGCGTCATTTAGTTTTTTTACGCCATCGTATAGGCGATTTCTTGCATCATCAGAGTAAAAAATTTCTTTTGCCATTGTTTTTCCTTTTTAAATTATTTAATCACACCTAAAATGTCATCGATGTTTAAAACAAGATATGTCTTATCATCTAAATTCACCTCAGTGCCAGCGTATTTAGCAAATACTACTTTTTCGCCAACTTTTACGCCCTCAGCTTCAGCACCAACTGCTTTTACCTCACCGCTTAAAGGTTTTTCTTTTGCGTTATCAGGTATAATTATGCCCGAAGCTGTCGTCTTTGTCTCTTCTACGCGTTCGACTAGGACACGCTTGCCTAATGGTTGAAAGTTCATTGTTCATCCTTTTAGTTTAATTGTCTTTTTTAGCACTCTTTATTTTTGAGTGATGAAATGCTAGCATTTTTTTCTGAAAAAGTCAATAATTTATAGTGAATTTTATTAAAAACTTTAGTCTAAGTGACTAAAGTTTTATGATATGTAAAACTAATATAAAGGAATTTTATGAAAAAAGTAGCTTACATAGTTGGCGCGCTTGTGCTCATAGTAGCTTGCATCTTTGGCTTTATCTTTAGCTCTTTTGGCAATAAATTTATAGCCAGCAAAATAGAAAAAGAGGCGCTAGCTCGTGGTATCGATGTCAAATTTAAAGATTTTAACCTTGGGCTTAGCACGCTAAATTTAGAAGCGACCGTGATGGATGCCATAAATTTAAAGGCAAATGGCGATCTATCCTTGCTTACTCAAAGTATGAGCTTAAACATAGATATAAATGCCAACAAGGCAAAGGCTAGCGAGCTTGGGCTAAAAAAGGATGTCGCGCTTAAAGCAAACGTGGCTGGTAAATTTAGCGACTTCAAGCTAACAGCAACTGGCACGGCGCTTGGCTCAAATATAAATTTAAATGCAAATTTAAAAGACTACCTGCCAAAAGCTCTAAATCTTGACGCTAAAAATATCGAGCTTTCTGAGATATCAGCTCTGGTGCAAAAGCCAAATTTAGCTAGCGGTAAGCTTGATCTAACGAGCAATATGCAAGGGGTTGATGAGAAAAATGAGCCCATCATAAACGCTCAAATTTTAGCAAGCGATGCAGCGATAAACAAAGAAATTATTAAAAATGAATTTGGGCTAAATTTAGCAAAAGATATAAACTTTAAAGGCGGCATAAATGCTAAATTTGCAAATGAAAAAGTGAGCGCAAAAACCATTATCATCGCACCTGAAGCCACTTTGAAAGCAAACGAGACGACTTATGATCTGGCTAGCAAAAATTTAAAGAGCGACTTTTTGCTAAACGTGCCTGATCTTGCCCTTTTTGGCAAGCTCTTAGGCGAGCAGCTAAGCGGCGCAGTGGATGCAAACGGCGAAATTACAATGCAAGAAAATGCCCTTAAAAACCTAAAAGCTGAGATAAACGGCCTTGGTGGCAAGATAAATGCAAATTTTGATAGCAAAAACTTAGCCCTAAATGCAACTAGCATCAAGCTAAAAGAGCTTCTAGCGCTTGCCTTGCAGCCTAGCTACGCAGATGGGCAGATAAATTTAAACGCAAATTTTAGCGGCTTTGACGAGCTAAAAAAACTTGCGGGCGAGGCTAAATTTGAGATAAAAAACGGTCTTATAGATAAAGGGCTTGCAAAGCTTAAAAACGCGGCGAAATTTGAGCTAAAAGGTGGCGCCACAGCAAAAGGTGAGCTTGTAAATTTTGACGCAAACGTGCTTAGCGACCTTGGCGAGCTAAAGGATGTAAAGGGCGTTTTTGACCTAAAAAATAGCCAAATTTTTAGCAAATTTGCCCTGCTCATTAGCGACCCTGAGAAATTTAAGGCAGTTAGCGGCTTTGAGGTGGGCTCAAAGATGGCGCTTGTGGGCGATGTGAAGGTTAAAGAGAGCAAGATAGATGAGCTAAATTTAGGCGGCGATGCTTTTACTGGCAAGCTAAACGCCACCATAAAAAATGAAAATCTTGATCTTAGCCTAAAAGAGGCGCAGTTAGGAGAGATCTTGGCACTTAGCGGCAACGACAGGCTGGCAAACGCTAAGACAAATGTCCAAGCAAAGGGGCAAAATATCTTTAGCAAAAACCCAAGCGTCACCGCAACGATCGCTTTTAATGATGGCAAATTTAACGCCGCAGCGCTTAGTAAAATGCTTGATAAAAAATTCCCTGAAAATGAGAAATTTAGCTCAAATTTGAGCCTAGACTATAAAGGCGACATGGCGAAATTTAGTGGCGACTTTCTTAGCTCACTAGCTGATATAAAGGGCATAGACGGCAGTTTTGACGTGGGTAAAAGCACGCTAAGCTTAAAGCTTCAAGCGGTGGTTTCAGAGCTAAATAAGCTTGCGTTTTTAGCTGGTCGCGAGCTTCACGGTAAATTTGCAGCCATCGTAATGGCAGAGGGCAAAGTGGATGATCTAAGCGTAAAAGCCACTTCGGATGATCTATTTAAGGGCAAACTCGAGGCAAACTACAAAGGTGGCGCGCTTGATGCGGTGCTAAAAAACTTTGAAGTCAAAGGGCTAACGCAGACTTTGGGGCTAGATCATCTATATGACGGCAACGGCGATGCTAAATTTAACTACGAAACAAAGCAAAGGCTCGGTAAATTTGACATCTTACTAAAAGAGGGTCACCTAGCCAGCACAAATCTCACAAACAATATAAAAACCTTCACCGGCAAGGACATCACAAAAGAAATTTACAAAGACGGCAAAATTTATGGCGATATAAAGGGCGATAACGTCATCTTTAACGTAAATTTAAGCTCTCCAAAGAGCGATATAAAGGTTGCAGGCGGCACTTATAATACCGCGACAAAAATGCTTAATGCGCCACTTGTTTGCAGGCTCGAAAAGACCGATCTAAACGTGCAAATCTCAGGCACGACAGACAAGCTAAAATACGACGTCAGATCGCAATATCTCGAAAATAAGGTCAAAAAAGAGATAGGTAGATTTTTAGATAAAAAGCTGGGCAAAGATGATGACGCAAGCGGCGAAAAGCAAAATTTAAAGGGGCTTTTAAAAGGGCTATTTTAGATGAAAAAGGCGGAAAATTTAAAGTATCTAATGGGGCTTGGGCACTTTTGTAGCGACATAAACCAAAGCGCGCTTGGTGCGATGCTGCCCTTTTTCATAGCGAGCTACCACTACGACTACGCTACAGCCGCCTCGCTCGTGACCGCCACAAATTTAGCAAGCTCGCTCATCCAGCCACTTATCGGCCGCCTAAGCGACAAAAAAGAGCTGCCATACGTCATCCCGCTTGGGCTGCTGCTTGCGGGCGGAGGTATGAGCCTAACTGGCTTTGTGACAAACTACTACATCATCTTGGTTTGCGTGATGATAAGCGGTATCGGCGCCGCGCTCTTTCACCCAAGCGCCGCAAGGATCGTAAACTACGCCTCAAACACCAAAAATAGAGCCAAAAGCATAAGCATATTTTCATTTGGTGGCAACGTGGGCTTTGCAGTTGGACCCATTTTAGTCGCCGTTTTTGTGGGAAATTTTGGCCTAAAAGGGACGCTAATTTTCATCATCCCTCAAATTTTTCTGACACTTTTATATCTTAAAAAGGGCAAATTTATAAAAGCGCTAGAAGGCAATCACAAAAAGCAAATTTCACAAAAAACAAGCGCTTTAAAAGACGATCTGGGCGCATTTTTGAGGCTTTGTCTGTGCATATTTTCACGCTCGATCGTCGCATTTGGCTTTTCGGCATTTTTTAGCATCTACCTCATCAAAATTTTTGGTCTTAGCAAAGAAGCTGCAAATGTAAATTTAAGTATGTTTTTTGCTGCAGGTGCGATCTCTACGCTATTTGGCGGAGCACTAGCTGATAGATACGGCCTAGTTAGGCTCATCAAAATAAGCCTAAGCATCGCCGCACCGCTAGTCGTGCTAATGCTCTTTATCGACAGCTACGCGCTATTTCTCGTGGCCTCCATGTGCGTAAGTGCCTGCATCAGCCTATCTTTTAGCCCCTCAATCGCCCTTGCACAGCTTTATCTGCCAAATCAAATCGGCCTAGCCTCAGGCGTAACGCTTGGGCTTAGCATTACAATCGGCGGTATATTTGCGACGGTCATCGGCAAGATCGCTGACATCTTTAGCCTAACGCACTCATTTTACTTTATCGCCGCAGTATCGCTCATCTGCGCGATGTCAAGCTATTTTTTAAAGCCAGTTAGCAAGATATAAATTTATAAAAATAGCTTGCTAACAGCGTATAGTAACGAAAGACACAGTCAAATTTCTCACCCATAGCGCTGATTTTGTAAATTTTACTTTTTGGGCTTTAAATTTGCTTGGTAGATAAAATTTGATACGAGATGAAATTTAGACAAAACTTGTCAAAGAGAATAAGTTTTTTTGCTTCTCTATAAAAGCAAAGCTAAATTTAAAAATCCAAAAGAGCCAAACCATGGCATTTGGCAGCAGAGTATTTTTCAATAGTTTTATTTTTAATTTTAACAACCAAGCATCAAGGCAAAGTTTCTTGTGATGATTTTAAATGCTACGAAGAAATTTTCGACCGAAGATAGAGCAAATAAATTTAAGCCATTAAGACAAGAAAATTTTTGTTTCAGACAAGGCGGATGAGCAAAAACAAGCAACAAAACATGGTTTATTAAATTTAAAAGCATAGAAAAATTTGAATTTATATAACGGCAGTATTTTGTGATAGATTTAAATGTTGCGCAGTTAAAATTTTGCGCAGACTAAGCATACTAATCTACCTAGCAAAATTTAAATTTCTAACTACAAAAGCATCAAGACAAAGTATCTTGTGATGATTTTAAATGTTTTGCTTCGCAAGCTCGCAACTGCAAGCAGAAACGAAGAAATTTTCGACCGAAGATAGAACAAATAAATTTAAGCAATTAAGACAAGAAAATTTTTGTTTTTTGCTTCGCTTTGCTCGCAACGAGACTTCGCTACGAGGAGACAAGGCGGATGAGCAAAAACGAGGGAGCGTATATATGATACGTGACCGAAGTTTGAAGCGATATCCAACGCAGTATAAAACAAAAAGGGCTTGTCTTTTTTATAACTTTCTCATCTTTGCTATCTCATCACGTAGCGCCGCCGCCTTCTCAAACTCCAGCTGCGCCGCGGCTTCCAGCATCTGTTTTCTCAGCTCTTTGATTATGCTCGCTCGCTCGGCGGCAGGCATTTTTTCCAGATTTGCGCCTTTTCTTAAGATCTCCGTGCCGTCCTCGACGTGCAGGCTCTCTTCGATATTTCTACTTGCAGAGTGCGGCGTTATGCCGTGAGCCTTGTTGTACTCATCTTGAAATTTACGCCTAGCAGTCGTCGTATCGATCGCTTCTTTCATGGACTTAGTTATCTTTTTGGCAAACATTAGCACCTTGCCATTTACGTTTCTGGCCGCTCGCCCCATCGTCTGTATAAGGCTCGTTGTAGAGCGCAAAAAGCCCTCTTTGTCGGCATCCATGATCGCTATTAGGCTCACTTCAGGCAGGTCAAGCCCCTCACGAAGCAAATTTATGCCTATTAGCATGTCAAATTCGCCACTTCTAAGCCCTCTAATGATCTCATTTCGCTCGATCGCGTCGATGTCTGAGTGCATATACTTGACCTTTATGCCAAGCTCGATGTAGTAGCGGCTTAGCTCCTCAGCCATCTTTTTAGTTAGCACGGTAACTAGCACACGCTCACCTCTTGCAATGACCGCCTTTGCCTCGTCAAATAGCGCCTCGACTTGATTGTCACTATCTTTTATCTCGATGATCGGATCAAGTAGCCCAGTAGGTCGCAAAATTTGCTCATAGACATGCCCCTGGCTGATACCAAGCTCGTATTCGTTTGGCGTTGCTGAGACAAAGAGAAATTTCGCCTTTTTGCTTATAAACTCGTCAAATTTAAGCGGCCTGTTATCAAGCGCTGATGGCAAACGAAATCCATACTCCACAAGCACCTCTTTACGGCTCCTATCGCCTGCATACATGCCCCTAAACTGAGGCAAACTCACGTGGCTCTCATCGACGATAACCAGATAGTCCTCGCCACTTATCTCAAAGTAGTCAAACATCGAGTACGGCGTCTCTCCAGCCTTTTGACCGGTTAGGTGGCGCGCGTAGTTTTCGATACCTTTACACATGCCAGTGCTCGCCATCATCTCAAGGTCAAATTCCACTCTCTGCTTTAGTCTCTGCGCCTCAACTAGCTTGCCCTGCTCGTTAAATTCTTTCAAGCGCACATCAAGCTCCTCTTCGATCTCTTTCATAGCGATCTTTAGTCTATCAGCGCCCACGATAAACTGGCTGGTCGGGTAGAGGATAAATTTTTTTAGGTCGTGTCTTTTTTTGTTTTCCAGCACGTCCAGGCTATACATCGTCTCGATCTCGTCGCCGAAAAACTCGATCCTAAACGCCTCGTCGTTAAAATATGCGGGATATACGTCCACCACGTCGCCGTTTACGCGAAAGTCGCCTCGGTCGAAATAAACGTCGTTTCGCTTGTATCCCATATCCACTAGCTTTTGCAGTAGCGTGCGCTGGTTGATTTTATCGCCGACGTTTAGGTATGCGACCATGCCTTTATACTCGCTTGGATTACCAAGGCCGTAGTTCGCAGAGACTGAGGCCACACAGATGACGTCGTCAAAGCTTAGCAAGCTAGCCGTCGCAGAGAGGCGCAGGCGCTCAAGCTCCTCATTTACCGAGCTATCCTTTTCTATATATAGGTCGCTTCTTGGGATGTAGGCCTCTGGCTGGTAGTAGTCGTAGTAGCTTATGAAGTACTCGACGTGATTTTTTGGGAAAAAGCCCTTAAATTCGCTGTAAAGCTGAGCGGCGAGGGATTTGTTATGCGTCATTATCAGAGTTGGCATATTTAGCTCGCGTATGACGTTTGCCATGGTAAAGGTCTTGCCAGATCCTGTCACGCCTAGAAGTGTTTGGTATTTATTGCCTGATTTTATACTTTTTACTATCTCTTTTATCGCTCTTGCTTGGTCACTGCTTGGGCTAAATTTAGATGAAATTTCAAATTTACTCATTAACTACCTTTAAATTTGGGCGAATTTTATAGCAAAGATAGTGCTTTGTCAAATGAGAATTTTAAAAAGAATTTAGCCTCTGCGTGTTAGAATACGGCATTAATTATTATTTTAAAGGAACCTTTATGTTTGAAGATAATGCGATCTTAACCACACTAAGCGATAAAGTAAATGACCTCATCACAAAATACGATGAAGTTTGTAGAGTAAATGAAGAGCTACGTAACGAGATCGTAACATTAAAAGCACAAAATGAGGCAAAGACCAATCAAATAATGCGTCTAGAAGAAGACCTAGATAAGAAAAATAGCGAAGCTGATGATGTAATGAAAAAGATCGAAGCCGTCCTTGGTAGATAAGCTAGGCATTTTTGGCATAAAAGATGAAACAGATCACGCTCACCGTATCATCTCGCGACTACACGATAACGCTTGATGATGATTTTGCTGAAGTTTTTGAGCGTGACTGGCAGAAATTTATGGGGGGAAAGAAATTTATCGAGCCTCGTGAGCTTATAAATGCCTTTGTCGAAAAGAGCTACGAGAGCTACACAAATTTACGCGTCGTAAAGGACGTCACAAAAGAGATAGAAGAGATACTAAAACCGGAAAATAAATGAAAAAAAGAGCTTTTACCCTAATAGAAATCATATTTGTCATCGTTATACTTGGCGTCTTGAGCGCTATTGCTATACCAAAGCTTTTCTTTACTAGAAGCGACGCCATAGTCGCAAACGCAAAAACGCAAATCGCTGCCATAAAAAGCGGCATCTCACTAAAATACAACGATAGCGTCCTAAAGGGCAATCCAGCATATCCAGACGCGCTTGATGATGGGAATAAACTTTTCAACAAAGTAATAAGCGTAAATATCGCAGACAGCGGCACAAAAAACGGCTGGCACAAAACTGGAGCAACCACTTATACCTTCAAACTAGACGGACAAACAGCAAATTTCACTTATAACAAAACCACTGGCGAATTTGACTGCCAAAGCAGCGACGGACTTTGCAGCGCTCTTGAGTGATGAGATACTACGAGGTCGTATTTAGCGGGGTAAATTTAGCTGCGCTCACATATAAAAGCGAGCTAGATATTGCGCCATTTCGCGCCGTCACTGCAAAGCTTAGGGGCAAAAGTCTAGTTGGCTTTATCCTGCGCGAAGTGGATGAACCAAGCTTTAAAACAAGCTTTATTGATGAAATTTTACCCATTAAGCTAAACGATATCCAAGCAACTTTAGCTAAATTTATCGCCTACTACTACACCTGCGAGCTTGGCGTTGCTATAAATTTATTTGAGCCACAAAGTCTTACTGATGATGAAATTTACAAAGGCGAAAGCGACTTTAAATCACCAAATTTAAGCCAAAAGCAGCTTGAAGCGCTAAATTTTATAAATGAGCGAAAAAGCTCACTCATCTTTGGCGACACTGGAAGTGGCAAAAGTGAAATTTACATAGCTAAAATTAGAGAAATTTTAAACGAAGGCGGCCAAGCGCTATTTTTAATGCCTGAAATTTCACTAACCCCACAAATGCAAAAGCGCTTAGAGAGCTTCTTTGGCGAGGCGGTGGCTGTGTGGCACTCAAAGATCACGCCAAAGAAAAAAGAGCAAATTTTAAAGGACATTAAAAGCGGCAAAGCAAGGCTTATTGCAGGAGCTAGGTCTGCTCTATTTTTGCCACTTGAGAGGCTAAAACTCATCATCATAGACGAAGAGCACGATGATAGCTACAAAAACACGGGCTCAAAGCCCCACTACAACGCAAGAGACCTAGCACTCTTTTTAACTAGCAAATTTGACCTGCAAGTGGTACTTGGAAGCGCCACGCCAAGCCTTACTAGCTTTTATAAGCAAGAATGTTTTCGCCTAAAGGGGACATATTTTGAGTCGCAAAAGAGCTATATATTTGACGAGAGCGAGACTGGCATAAGCGAAGTTTTAAAAGAGCAGATCGCAAAGACGCTTGAAAACAAAAAACAAGCCGTCATCTGCCTGCCAACAAGGGCAAATTTCAAATATCTTGTCTGCAAAAACTGCGGAGAGACGGTGAAGTGTCCATTTTGTAGCATCGGCATGAGCTACTATAAAAAGCAAAACTTGCTAAAGTGCCAATACTGCGAGCACAAAATGGCCGTGCCAAAGACCTGCCACCAGTGCGGCAGCGAGATGATAGAGGCTAAAAAGATCGGCACGAGCGAGCTTTTAGAGAGGCTGCAAGCTGAGTTTGCAAACGCTAGGATCGCTAAATTTGACAGAGACGAGATCACTACGCAAAATAAGCTCGTCAAGGCCTTGAAGGAATTTAACGATGGCAAGATAGATATCTTGCTTGGCACACAGATGCTAAGTAAGGGGCATGATTATCACAACGTCGAGCTAGCCGTCATCATGGGCTTTGACGAGCTTTTAAATTTTCCTGATTTTAAAGCTAGAGAGCGGACACTTGCCCTTGCTATGCAAGTAGCTGGAAGAGCTGGCAGAAACGGAGCTGGCAGGGTCATCATCCAAAGCAAACAAAGGGAGTTTTTTGAAAGTTATATCAGCGACTACGACGCATTTTTAAAGGAGGAGATCAGCTACCGAGAGGGGCTGTATCCGCCATTTACTAGGCTGCTTCGCGTGGTCGTTTCGCACAAAGATGAGAGCATGGCAAAGGGCGCAATGAACGAATTTGTGCAAAGGCTGGAGCCACTAAAAAGCGACGAGCTAGAGATCGTTGGATACGGCAAGTGCCAGGCTGAGTATCTTGTGGGTAAATTTAGATATGAAATTTTACTTCGTTCAAACTCACACACCATGCTTTTAAAAGCGGCAAACCTCTGCAAAAGCGATCTTAGCGATATTGATATAGATCCAGTGAATTTTAGCTAGTGATTAGCCAATGTTTATTATAATCTCACCAAAAATTTAACGGATGCGTCAATGCTTTTTAACTCTTACGAATTTATATTTTTATTCTTGCCATTTACATTTTTTGTGTATTTTTATCTAAATAAAAAGCGTCTTACAGAAGTGGCAAAGGGCTTTTTGGTTCTATCGTCTTTATTTTTTTACAGCTGGTGGAATGTCATTTATCTGCCACTAATCTTAGGCTCAATGGTGTTTAACTACTGCTTTGGTGTGGAGCTAAACAAAGAAAATAGTAAAATTTCTAAAAAATTTATTCTTATACTAGGCATTGTGGCAAATTTAATGCTACTTGGATATTTTAAATATTCAGACTTTTTCATAAGCAATGTAAATTTTATCTTTAACACCCAGATACCTCATTTAAATTTGCTATTACCCCTTGCGATATCATTTTTTACTTTTCAGCAAATAGCCTATTTGGTCGATAGTGCTACGGGGGGGGGTACGAAGCAGTATGATTTTTTAAACTACTGCTTATTTGTTACCTTTTTTCCGCAACTAATCGCTGGTCCGATCGTTCATCACAAAGAGATGATGCCACAGTTTGCAAATTTAAAAAATAGAGTAATCAACTATAAAAATATAGCACTTGGTCTATTTATATTTTCGATAGGGCTTTTTAAAAAGGTAGTTATCGCTGATAGTTTTGCTGTTTGGGCAACAAATGGTTTTGACAAGGCGGCTGTCTTAAATTTATTTGAAGCATGGGCGACTAGCCTAAGCTATACATTTCAGCTCTACTTTGACTTTAGCGGATACTGCGATATGGCTATCGGTGCAGCACTTCTTTTTAATATCAAGCTTCCAATAAACTTTAACTCACCCTATAAAGCCTTAAACATTCAAGACTTTTGGCGCAGATGGCACATAACACTAAGCAGGTTTTTAAGAGACTATATCTATATCCCGATAGGTGGTAACCGCAAAGGTAGGCTACGAACATACGTAAATTTAATGGCAACCTTTATAATAGGTGGTATATGGCACGGGGCTGGCTGGACATTTGTCTTTTGGGGACTTTTGCATGGCGTTGCCTTGGTTATTCACAGAATTTGGAGCGAACTTGGCTTCAAGATGAATAAAATTTTGGCTTGGTTCATAACATTTAACTTTATAAATATTACTTGGGTATTTTTTAGAGCAAAAGATTGGGACGATGCTTTAAAAGTTTTAAAAGGGATGTTTGGGCTGAGTGGTGGCATAGTTTTAAACGCCAGATTAGAAAAAAGAGTAGGATTTTTAAAAGAATATGGTGTAAGTTTTGATAAATGGGATATAAATTTGCAAGTAGATGGAACAAATACTTTGATTTATTTTATGGTTTTCAGCTTTGTACTTGTACTATTTTGCAAAAACTCTGCTCAAAAGATACAATATTTTAAACTTTGCTGGCAAAATTTAACTATTGCTGTTTTTTGTTTTGTGTTAGCTATTTTAAATATGTACAAAATGTCTCAATTTTTATATTTTAATTTTTAGGAAGATCGCATGGGATTTAAAAAATGGACGTTTAGTTTTTTATTCGCCACAATTTTTATAATTCTATTTGTAGCAACTTTTAACTATATAGTTGACCCATATAGAATTTATGATACAAACATATTTAAAAATAAGCCAAAAGAAGATCTGCAAGCGCGTTTTGCAAAGGTTTTAAGAATTCAACAACTAAAGCCTACATCTATTTTTTTAGGAAATTCTCGCCCACAAAGATCATTTGATTCTGCACATAAATATTTTACACAACCGGCCTTTAATGCAGCCATATCTGGAAGCAATCTTAATGAGGCTAAAGCATATCTAAAATGGGCAATAAGACAAGGAAATTTAAAACAAGCGCTACTTGTTTTCGACGATAAAACTATGCTGGGCATGCGCAATAAGACGGATGATTTTGAGGAGTATTTTAAAAATCCAAAAGTGTATAAATATAAAATTTTATTTAGTCTTCAAATGCTTAGAGACTCTATAGCTACAGTTAAAAAACGAAAACAAACTCCACTTTTTGAGCCTGATGGCAGGCGCACAGAGGCTTCTTTGCTAGAAGAAGTACAAAAAAATGGAGGATATTACAAATACTCCATAAATACACTAGAAAACGGATACATGGCTAAATATAATAAGAATGAGGTATCAAAATTATCTTATAAAGTTTTTATAGATATCTTAAAAGAATGCCATGACAACAATATCAAACTAGATATTGCAATAAGCCCATTGCATGTTAGATTGCTTGAAGCTATGGACTATAGAGTTGGACTTGATGTGGTTTGGTATGAATGGAAAAAACAAATAGTGACAATAAATGAAGAGGTTGCTTTAAAGCTAGGTAAAAAGCCATTTAGGATAATAGATTTTGGTATGTACAACAATATAACAGCACAAGAACTACCAAAAGATATAAATCAAACCTCTAAATACTATTGGGAAGCAAGCCACTACAAAACAAAACTTGCAGATATGATGTTAGATGCTTTAATGCAACAAAATATAGATAACGATTTTGGCGTAGAAATAACTAGTAAAAACATTGATGCCCACATAGAAAAGCAAAAGAACCTTAGAAGTAAATTTATAAACACGCAAGAATATAGGCGTGAAGTTTTTGGAGATTAGGTTAAACAAATTTATTTAAAAGCCAAGATTTTATATAATCCCCAATAAAATTTAAAGGCAAAATTTTGCAACGATACCCGACAAAACAGATAAAAATTCGCGATGTTTTAATAGGCGGTGACGCACCGATCTCCGTGCAGTCGATGACATTTTCAAAGACAAAAGACGTAAAAGGCACGCTAGAGCAGATACAAAGGCTATATTTTGCAGGCTGTGACATCGTGCGCTGCGCAGTTTTTGACAAAGAGGACGCCAGCGCGCTAAAGCAAATCGTCGCAGGCTCACCCATCCCAGTCGTTGCAGACATACATTTTAACCACACCTACGCGCTCATCGTTAGTGAATTTGTCGATGCTATCCGCATAAATCCAGGCAACATAGGCTCAGCAAAGAACATAAAAGCAGTCGTTGATGCCTGCAAACAGCGAAATCTGCCTATCCGCATAGGCGTAAATTCTGGCTCGCTTGAAAAGCAGTTTGAAGACCGCTACGGCCGCACGGTTGAGGCTATGGTGGAGAGTGCTTTATACAACATCAAGCTTCTTGAGGATTTTGACTTTACAGACATTAAAATTTCACTTAAATCAAGCGACGTCGAGCGCACTATGCAAGCCTATCGTGCGCTTCGTCCAAAGACAAACTACCCATTTCATCTAGGCGTAACAGAGGCAGGTACTACTTTTCACGCGACTATCAAGTCCGCGATCGCACTTGGCGGGTTACTACTTGAGGGTATCGGCGATACGATGAGAGTTAGCATCACGGGCGAGCTTGAAGAGGAGATCAAAGTCGCAAAGGCGATCTTAAAAGATAGCGGCCGCCAAAAAGAGGGGCTAAACATCATCTCATGCCCAACTTGTGGGCGTTTGCAAGCTGACCTCATGGCAGCAGTAAAGCTCGTAGAAGAAAAGACAAAAGGGATAAAAGAGCCGCTAAACGTCTCAGTGATGGGCTGCGTGGTAAATGCTATCGGCGAGGCAAAAGGCGCAGATGTAGCCATAGCATTTGGCAAGGGAAATGGCATGATCATGCGACACGGCGAAGTGGTTGCGAGGCTGCCTGAGAGCGAGCTTGTGGATAGATTTTTACAAGAGATCGACGACGAGATAAAGAGCAGAGGATAAAGCAGTGGCAAAAGAGAGACTTAACGAGATAGAATTTAGCAACCTTTACGACCTTGATATGGAGCGAGCCATACTAAGCTCGATCATCGCAAACAACGACGCTTTGGGCGAAATTTTTGACACGATAAAGGCTGGAGACTTTTATCTAAAGGCTCACGCTCAAATTTACAAAGCGATGGTTGATTGTCTAAACGGCGACGTACCTATCGCATCGACATTTATCAAAAACAAGCTTGGCGAGAGCTACGATGATAACGTCATGGCGAGCATTTTAGCCACAAACTCGATCATTGACATCCAAAGATACGCAAACGAGCTAAAAGAAAAGTCGATAAAACGCAGTCTAGTAAAGATCGCCCACGACATCCCAAGCAAGGTAAATGAAGACAAAGCTAGCCGCGATATGGTCGATGAGTTAAGTCAAGAATTTTACTCGCTAGTCGATGGCAGCGGCACTGGCAGCATCAGAGATAGCGAAGATATCATAAAAAGCTTGATAGTGCACATGCAAAAGCAAGCTGCCCTAAACGAGCGCGACATCATCGGACTAAACACCGGCTTTAAAAAGCTAAATGAGATGATAAAAGGCTTTAAAAATGGCGATCTCATCATCATCGCAGCGCGCCCTGGCATGGGTAAAACGACGCTTTGTCTAAATTTCATGGGGCACGTTTTAAAAAGTGGCGCCGGCGTCGTCTTTTTCTCACTTGAGATGCCAGCAGAGCAGATCATGATGAGGATGCTAGCAGATAAGACCTCGATCCCACTTCAAGAGATAATGACAGCGACCTTGGACGACGAGAAGCTCGCTCACTTTAGCCACGCATGCAGCGAATTTTCGCACGCCAAACTCTTCGTGCATGATAGCGGCTACGTAAATATCCACCAAGTAAGGACGCAGCTTCGCAAGCTAAAGTCGGCTCATCCTGAAATTTCACTCTGCGTCATCGACTACATCGGCCTTATGATGAGCACAAACAACTACGCCGATCGCCACATACAAATAGCTGAAATTTCTCGTGGCTTAAAGCTTCTAGCACGCGAGCTAGATATGCCTATCATCGCACTTTCGCAGCTAAACCGCGGCCTTGAAGCACGCGCAAACAAGCGCCCTATGCTAAGTGACCTAAGAGAGTCAGGCGCGATCGAGCAAGACGCTGATATCATCCTTTTTGTCTATAGGCACGAGGTCTATCTGGAGCAAGAAGAGAACGAGAAAAAGAGCAAGGCAGCAGCCGAGGGCAAAGAGTATAAAAGTGAGCACGTTTTTAACAAGCTTCAAGAAAACGCCGAGATCATCGTTGGCAAAAACAGAAACGGCGAGGTCGGATCTATCGACGTGCTCTTTCAAAAGCAGTACTCTCGCTTTTGCGATATCGCCACCACACCAGTGCAATCAACTGAATTTAAAGAGTAAATTTGCCAAAAAGCAGGCGTATATTTTATTTTCTCCTGCTTTGCCTTTTGCTTTTTTGTCTAAATTTAGCGCTTAAATTTCATGAATATAACGCATTTATGGAGCTTGGCGAGCAAGACATCGTTGGCAAAGTAAGCGTAAATTTCACCAAAGAGAAAAACGGCAAAAAGCGCCAGATCATCAGGATCGACACTTCAAATTTTAGCTTTTACACAACCGCTTCTAAAAAAGATAAGATCAGTCTTTATGACGTCGTGGCACTTAGCGTTCAGCCAATAGACGTTAGTTTTAAAAACTATCTTTCTGGCACATTTTACATGCCAAGCTACGATAGAGCCGTTATCAAAAAAGACGAGAGCCTAAGGCAAAGAGCCATAAATTTCATCTCCGCGCAGCACGAAAACGCCAAAATTTCGCAGCTCTTCTCAGCGCTTTTCCTTGGCACAAATGTCTTTGGCGAGCTAAGAGATGACGTCTCAAACTGGGGCGTGGCGCACCTCATCGCCATTAGCGGCTATCATCTTGGCGTCATAAGTGCAGTTTGCTTTTTTCTTTTAAAGCTCGTTTTTAAGCCCATTTATGCGAGATATCTGCCTTACCGCTCATACATTTTTGACTTTACGATCACCGTATTTTTGGTGCTTTGCTTTTACTTTTACATGATCGGCTTTATAGCAAGCTTTTTGCGGGCATTTTTGATGAGCGTGGCTGGCTTTTATATGATCTGCAAAAAGATAAAGATCTTAAATTTCTACACGCTCTTTGGCGTTATTTTATTTAGCGTCGCCCTATTTCCGCAGCTTCTTTTTAGCGTTGGCTTTTATTTTTCATACCTTGGCGTCTTTTATATCTTCGTCTATCTTTTCTATTTTGCGCCTAAATTTAACCTGCTAGCAAACTCGCTACTCTTAAATTTATATGTCTTTTTTGCAATGGAGGTTGCGGTGCTCTATTTCTTCCCGCTCATTAGCCTCTTACAGCTTAGCGTGCTAGCTATCAACTACCTATTTGGCGTATTTTATCCACTAAGCTTTTTACTTCATCTCTTTGGATATGGCGGCATTTTTGATGAAATTTTAAGCAAGATGCTAGCTTTTAGACTAAGCTCTGGTAGTCTTCACATAAGCACATCTGTCTTTTTACTTTATAACGCCATCACGCTTTTATGCGTTAAATTTAAGCCAGCAGCATTTTTGCCACCACTATTTGGCGTGGCATCGTTTTTGCTCTTTTTGCTAAATTTTTCGTAGTCAAAATTTATTTAAATTTGCCGATATGCTTTTAAATTTAAAGGCGAGGCGATGCAGATAAACTCAAATTTTATAAATTTAAATAAAAACGGCTCTACAGCTACTGGCGATGAAAATTTAAAAAGCAAAAATTTGCCAAAACTAGATAAGAGTGAAATTTTACACGACGCTTCAAATTTAGTTAGCGAGACAAATAACCAGAGCGAGAGTAGCGCCGATGTCATAAAAAAGCAGTTAGAAAAATTGCAAAAACAGCTAAAAGAGATTGAAGCTGCGATAAAACAGGCAAGTGCTAGCAAAAATCCATACGCAAAAGAGTTGGTCGCTTCTCTTCAGACCAAAAAAGGGGCCATCTTTGCTCAGATAATGCAGTTAAACGCCCAGCTTGTAAAGATGCAAGGCGCTTAAATAGCTCAAATTTAACCCTAAATTTAACCTCACGCGGTCTTTACAACGTAAAATTTCATCACTCTATTGTGAATTAGTAGCGAGATATACATTATCACAGCGCCTAAAATAAGCCTTGTTAGATTAGTGTCCTTTTGCCAAAAGACTAAATTTACAATGATAGCAGCTGGTATGAGGGCGTTGTTCATGATGGCAAGCACGCCGCTATCGACCTCGCAAGCGCCTTTGTTCCACATAAAATAGCCAACCCCGCTAGCGACCGCTCCAAGCCACAAAAGCACCAAAGTTTGGGTTAGATCAACGTGAAATTTAGCTGGATTGCCAAGTGTTACGAGCGCGATCACTGCCACAAAAAACGCTCCAAAGTGAAAGTAGCCAAAGACCTTTTTTTGATCCACGTCATATCTCTCCAAAAGCGCCTTATACGCACTCTGCCCTGCTCCAAAGCAGATATTTGCCCCTTGCACCAGCAAAAAGCCCTTTATCGCCCCTTCGTTTATCGCGCCATACTTGATGATAAGCGCGCCAAAGACCGCAACGCCAACGCTAAAGAGATAAAGCGGTCTAAATTTAAAGCTAAACGCATCGTAGATCAATGTGACGTAAAACGGCGTAAAAATGGTAAAAAGTGCGACTTCTGGCACGCTTAGATACAAAAACGAGTTGTAGTAGCAAAGATACATTAGCCCTATTTGCACCGCTCCGATCGCCATTATGCCAAGGGCGAGCTTGGGGCTGACGCCGCGAAATTTCGTAAATGGCAAAAAAACTAGGCTTGCAAGCGTCACGCGCACAAAAACAGCCAGATAACTATCGACCTTTCCCGCTAAAAACTCGCCTATCAAGCTAAAGCTAAACGCCCACAAAATGGTCACGAAGATCAGTTTATTCATTCTATCACTACCTCATTTATATTTCTTGCGCATTCAAAAAAGTATTCAAGCTTATTTAGCTCGAGCAAATCGCCATTTAGGATGAAATTTGCCCTGTCGCTAAAATTTTTCTCGCTCACAAACAAAAACTGCTCAAATTTTACCTTGCCGCTAAGATAGCCATTTAGCAGGTCATTAAAGTCGCTATCAAGGCTATCTTGCTTTAGCGAGTCTAAATTTAGCCTAGCACTTAAGCCCTCTATCACGCCTCTTAGATCCTTTAGCCTAGCTATTATCCTGTTTTCTTCGTCGCTTAGATCAAGCGCGGCCCTTTGCTCCTCTATGCGCTTAGTTTGGCTTTGCTTGCTAAGGCTTAGGCTATCTGGCAGCTTCCACTCAAACTCCACTCTAGGCTTGTTCGCATCAGCGTATGCCTCAGCCATCTGCGAAGTCGTCCTCTCACCTTTTTTAAAGCTGTTATTATTCACACTTTGCGTATCTTTTAAGTAAATTTTTGGAGCAAATTTGCTCTTTTGCTTCTCATTTTCTTGCTCTTTTATATATTTTTCTTGCTCCATAGCCCCAAGTTTGGCGCTTAGATCATCCTTGCTAAAATCAGGCATCACTATCTTTGAGCCAGCATTAAAGCCGATCTCGCCATTTGAGAGTAAATTTATCCTAGAGTTTAACTCCGCTAGCTTAAGTCCAAGCTCGTCAAGCTCGGCTCTTTTTTTATTTAAGGTGAAATTTATCGCATCAAATTCGCTCTTATCGATCTCGCCATACTCAAACCAAAACTCATTTTCAGCCGCAGCCTTTGCAAAGCTATCAACAAATTTTGTCTCTAAATTTATCAGCGAATTTAGTGCAACAGCGTTGAAATAGACCTTTGCGACCTGAAAAGCAGTGAGATTCATCAGCTCTTCATCTTTGTAAATTTTTTCCACGCCCTTGTGGTCTAAAATTTTATCCGAAGCCTCACTCGCACCGCCGTCAAAGATGAGATACTCGACCTTTGCCGTGATCGATCCAGCCTTTGTCATATATCCGCCCTTTAGCTCGTCAGGCACAAAGGTATATCTGCCATCAAGGGATAAATTTAGCTTGTTGCTCTTATTTTTATTTATATATTCATTTTTATTAAATTCTTTCAAACTCTCAAGCTTCGCACTTTGCGCCAGAGCGATGATCTCTAGTAAATTTCCAGCCCAAAGAGGCAAAGCAAAGAGCAAAACCGCCAAAATCTTCTTCAAATTCTCTCCCTTTCATAAAATTTTCTTATAAATTTATCAAGATTATAGACCCAAGCAAATAGCACTGGCACGACAAGCAGACTAAGCAAGGTCGAGCTAATGAGCCCAAAGATGATGCTTATAGCCATAGGCGAGTTGGCTTCAAAGCCAGCACCCCTGCCAAGCGCAAGAGGTAGCATGGCAAATATCATCGCAAAAGTGGTCATCAAAACAGCCCTTAAGCGCTTTTTAGCAGCCACTTTCACAGCTTCATTTGCCTCTATGCCGTTATTTGCAAAGTGATTTGCAAAATCAACCACCAAAATGGCGTTTTTACCGACCATGCCAAAGAGCAAGATGACGCCAACCATGACAAATAGGCTAAATGGATTGCCGCTTATAAAAAGTCCGATCACCACGCCACAAAAGGCAAGTGGCATGGCTAGCATGATGAGAAATGGCAGCAAAAAGCTCTCATAAAGCGCAGCAAGCACCATGTAAATAAGCACCGCACTAGCGCTCACTGTAAAGATAAAAGAAGCGTTCGTATCGTCCATCAGCTCGACAAAACCAAGAAATTTATACTTGAAATTTGCTGGCAAAATTTCATCAAGCTTCTTTGAAATTTCATTTGCCACGCTATTTAGAGGAGCGTTGTTTTTTGTATTTGCTAGAAATTTGATCTCATCGGCTCTATTAAACCTTGAAATGCTAGCTGGCTTTTGCTCAAAACTAATCGTCGCCACATCGCCAAGTGTTACAAAAAAGCCCTCATTGCTTCTTATCTTGGTCTTTAAGATATCATCTGTATCGCTTCTAAATTTATCATCAAGACGCATGTAAAGCTCATACTCTTTGCCATTTTCGTTTTCAAAAACAGAGACCTCGTTCTGGCTAAATGCACTATAAACAGCGCTTGCAATGCTGGCTTTATCTAAATTTAGCCTTTTTGCCTTATCTTCATCTATAGAAATTTGCACACGCTTTAGCAGATCTTCTTCAGGCGAATTTACATCCGTTGCGTCATTTATCTCTTTTAGCATCTTGCTGATCTTTGGCACAAATTTCTCTAGATCTTTGCCATTTTCAGATGTGATAGTAAGCTTAACTGGCTGCACATCGCCACCTTCAACAACCGGAAGATCAGCCACAATGACGCTCATATCGTCACTTTTTAGCTTGTCGCGAAACCTCTGCATGATGGCGTTTTGCCGCTCGTGATTAGCTCTATCTTTTAGCTCCTTTAGCCTAACGTAAGCTTTTACAAGATAAGGCTGCTTGGCGTCTGTGTAGCCAAGGATGAAGTAGGCGTAAGCTACCTGAGGATCGGCATTTATGAGTGAAATTTTATCTTTTAGCCTCTCTTTGCTAGCTTGTAGGCTAAGTGAAGGATCAAGCTTAAAGTAGATGTTAAACTCCGAGTTATCCTCGCTTGGCATGAAGTCGCCACCTACAAATTTAGCCAGTCCAAACGAGCAAACAACGACCACAAGCGTTATGGCTAAAAATATGAGCTTAAATTTAAGCGCTAAAGTCAAAATTTTCTCATAGAAATTTTCAAGCGCTTCAAAAAATGGCTCACTCTTTATATAAAATTTGCTCTCCTTAGCATCTACAAACCTGGCACTAAGCGTTGGCACAAGAAATATACTCACAAAAAACGAGATGACGATGCCAGCTGCCACGCTCATCGCAAAGGAGTTAAAGTACTTGCCAACGATGCCACTCATAAAGGCTATTGGCACAAAAACGCAAAGCAGCACGAGCGAGATCGCAAAGACGCTAAATGCTATCTCTTTTATGCCTGCAAAGCTTGCTTTTAGGGCATTTGGCTCATCTTTTAGCCGGCTTGCGATGTTTTCAGTGACGACGATCGCATCGTCGATGAAAATTCCGATGCCAAGTGTGAGCGCTATGAGGCTTAGGCGGTTGATGTCGTAGCCTAGGGCATTTATGATGAAAAATGTCGCCACGATGCTAGTTGGTATCGCTACGACTGAGATGATAGTGATCGAGAAATTTCTTAAAAAAAGATAGACGATCACGATGGTTAGCAAGACGCCAAGGATCATATCAAAGGCGGTTTGATCGATGTGCTTTTGTATCACTTCGCTCTTATCGTAGGCTATTTTTACGTCGTATTCATTACCAAGCAGGCTTTTAAACTGCTCTAGCTTTACTTTAGCTAGGGCGATCACGGTTAAGGCGTTTGCGTCTGGAGCTAGCTCAAGACCAAGCAAGACGCCACTTTTTTTATCCATTATCGCTGCTTCGTTTGCGTCTTTATAAGCAAGATCAACGCTTGCGATATCTTTTAAAAAGACCCCTTGTTTGATCGTTAAATTTCTTATCTCATCTATGCTTTTGGCGCTAAAATTTGACTTGATAGCCATTTGGATTTTTTCATTTTCTATCTTGCCAAGTGGTGCTTTTAAATTTTCAACCTTTATCAAATTTGCCACTTCATTTGCGCTAAGAGCGTTTTTATCAAGCTTAAATCTATCTAGTAAAATTTTCACCGCTGGCTCTAAAAAGCCATTTGTCTTGACCTTTGAAACGCCGCTAATGCGCTCTAAAAATGGCTTTGCCACGTCATCGATCTCTTGCATTAGCTTAGTTTCATTACCATCGAGCCTTGTAATAAAGAGGCTAAAGACGGCTGAAGAGAGGCCATTTAGCTTTTCTATCTCGTAGTTTGCGTTTAACCTTGCCTTTTGCATCTTGTCGCGGACGTCGTTTGTAGCGCTCTCCAGGTCTTTGTTTAGCTCAAATTCGATGCTTACCACGCTTAGGTTGTCAAAGCTAGTTGAGTAAAGCTTTTTTATCCCCTCGATGCTTGAGACCTCGTCCTCGATCTTTTGCGTGATCTTTGTCTTGATGTAGTTCATGTCGCCGTTTGCGTAGGTCGTGATCTTAACGATTGGGATATTTACTTGCGGGTATAAATTTACGTTCATCGTCTTTAGCGAGTAGATGCCAAAGACAACGAGACTTAAAAATATCATAAGCGTAGTTATGGGGCGGTTTATGGCTGTTTTTATCATTTATTTTCGCCGATTATCACTTTTCCTTGACCAAACATGCCTGGCTTTAGCCCCACATCGTAAGCTTCGGCGTAAAATTTCCTAGTCTCTCTTTTTATTTCTGGGTAAATTAGCGCGATTTTAACCTCTTTTTCCTCGTTTGTTGCGTCAAGCTTAAATTTAAAAATGTCGCCAACTTTTACTAAATTTGCGTATTTTTCGTCAATCGCTATTAAAATTTTAGCCTCCTCGGAGTTTAAGACAAAGGCTGGCTGAAGTGGCGAAGCGCTCTCGCCAAGCTCGACATTTTTACTAGCTATTACACCATCAAACTGAGCTTTTAAAACGGCCTTTTTAAGATGATCATCTGCGTTTAAAATGGCGATCTCAGCCGCTTGCACCCTAAGAGCTGCCTCGTCAAATTTATACTTTACCTCATCAAATTCTTGCTTTGAAGTGACGTCCTTTACTTGGCTAAATTTATTAAAGGTGCTTTTAGCAAATTCTTTGGCATTTTTGGCAAGCGCTAGGTCGTTTTTTGCCTTTTTTAGAGCGATCTCAAGGCTTGTTTGATCAAGGCTAGCTAGCACGTCACCTTTTTTAACGTGACTTGAGACATCTACAAAAATTTTATCCACCTTGCCGCTGCTCTCAAATGCAAGCTTTGAGCTTTGCTTGGCATAGACTTCAAAATCAGCAAAAATTTCCTCCCCTGCAAATGAAAAAATGCAAAATATCATTAAAATTATAAGTTTTTTCAATCCCTAATCCTCTCTAAAATGCTCTCCCCGCTCTCAAAAAAATACTCCGCTTTTTTGATCTCCAGCTCATCTTTCGCCCCTTCAAAAAGGCTAATGGCATCAAATTTTTGTGAGAGCGCCTCAAGCAGGTCGCTATATCCTAAAAGCCCAGAGTTATACTTCTCAAAGCTCGCTCTAAGCGCAAGCTCGCTCGCCTTTACATACTCATTTAGCGAGGCGATCTTTGAGCTAAGAGTTGTGATCTCGTTTTGTAAATTTTTAAGTTTTGTCTCGTTTTCGCGCTTTTTATACTCTAAATTTAGCCTCGCTTCATCAAGCGCGATCTTGCTAGCTTGACTCATCTTGCTAGTGGCAAAAAAGTCAAAAATTTTCCACCTAAAGCTAACGCCAAATTTATTGCCGTGCGTATCCTCTTTTAGATATTTATCAAGATATGGGCGATAAGCGTTATACTTGCCAAGGTCGATGTCGTAGTTGTTTTTGTAAAATCCATAGGTGTCATAGAGCATGATTTGGGGTAAAAAGCCAGCTCTTGTCTCGCTAAGCTTAGCTTCACTTATAAAAATATCTTGATTTAGCCTGTCAAGCTCGGCATTTTTTGAAGCTAAATTTGAGCCAGTCTCAGCCATTTTTGCCCCGCTAAGTGGCGAAATTTGCTCGCCTGTTAGCAAATTTATCTCATTTAAAATTTGCTCCATTTTGTTTTTATACTCAAGCTGCGTGCTGTTTGCCAAGTGGTATTTTGCCCGCACATTTTCTAGCTCATCTTTTGGGGCAAGACCTGCAATGTTCGCCTTTTCAAGCTTGTCTAAAACACCTTTTAAGAAATTTGCCTGAGCCTTTTTGGCTGCTATTATATTTTCAAGTGCGCAGGCGTTAAAGTATAAATTTACAGCCTTAAACGCAAGGTAGTTTTTGGCTTCATCGCTTGCGATAGCGGCTTTGTTTTTTAAAAGCTGACTCATCTTTAGCCTAGCCTCTCTAGCTCCACCATCATATAGTAAAAAATCAATCCTTGCCAGCACGCCAGCTGACTCTTTGGCGACTATGCTTGGGAAGGTACTTGCGTTTTTGCCGTATGAGCCCTCTAGGCTAAGGCTTGGCAAGTAGGCGCTAGTGGTAGCCTCACTATTCAAATTTGCTCTTTTTAACTCAAGCTCTTTGATCTTTGAAATTTCGTTTTGAGTGGCCTTGTTCGCTATCTCGCTCAAATTTGATCCAAATAGCGCCAAAGGCAAAAGTGCTAATAAAATTTTTTTCATCAGTGAAAGCTCTTTACTAAATTTCCTATTAGCAAATTCCAGCCATCAACTAGCACGAAGATGAGTAGTTTAAATGGCAGCGAGATCATGACAGGAGGTAGCATCATCATACCCATCGCCATCAAAACGGAGCTTACGACCATGTCGATCACCAAAAATGGCAGGTAGAGCAAAAATGCTATCTCAAAAGATGTCTTTAGCTCGCTTATCATAAAGGCTGACATCGCGATGCTTAGCGGGATATCCTCGATATTTGCTGGATTTTGCAAATTTCTTATCCTAAAAAATAGCGCAAGATCTTTTTCTCTAGTGTTTTTTACCATAAATTCTTTAAAGGGCTTTAAGCTCTTATCAAGCATCTCCTCATAGCCTATCTGCTCGGCTATATAAGGCTTTATGCCCTCATCATAGCTTCTTTGCCCGACTGGCTCCATGATAAAAAATGTAAGCACCATCGCAAGCGAGATGAGCACCGTTGAAGGCGGCACTTGTTGCGTACCCATCGCTTGACGCAAAAATGAAAATACAATGACAAGGCGCAAAAAGCTCGTCATCATAAAGATGAGCGAGGGAGCGAGTGCTAATGCGGTGAGGATTAGTAAAACATTTAGTGAATTTACAAGCTGCTCGGCATTTTGCGGTGAATTTAGGCTTAAATTTATAGTTGGCAGCGCAGGATCAGCGCCAAAAACTACACAAAACAAAACCGCTAAACTAAGCAGTGCTTTCACGACTAATTCCTCGTATCAAGGATACTTTTCTTAGTAGCCTCTTTATTTTTTGGCTCGAGCGAAACGAAGTGAATTTCCACTCTATTGTTTTTGGCTCTGCCCTCCTCTGTGCTATTGCTAGCGATCGGATCAAAAGATGCCCTGCCAGAAGTGATAAGCCTCTCTTGTGGTACGCCGTCACTAACTAGCTCTTCAAGCACGCTTAGCGCCCTTGCGGTAGAGAGCTGCCAGTTGTTTTTATATATAGAGTCTTTGCTTGGATTTGTATTATCAGTGTATCCGATGATATCTGTTTTTACCTCATTTGGCATTTTGGCTATGATCATGCCTATTCGCTTTAAAAAGAGCTTCGCATCCTCGCCAGAAATTTCAGCGCTATCTTTGTCAAAGAGCATCGCAGCTGGAAGTCTAACGATAAAGCCATCCTCGCTCTCCTCCATCGTGATCTCAGGTGCTCCGCTAGCCGTTAGTAGCTCATTTATCTTTTTAACAGTCGAAGTGACCTCGTTTTGAGCGCCTTTTTGAGCTTTTGGCTTTGGAGTGCGTCTGCTTTCAGGATCTGTCTCTTTTTCTACCTGACTATCTGGTCTTGCACCACCCTCTAGCACGCTTAGCGCACCAGCTAGTGAGCCAACAGCAGCCTCCATCTTTTTAGCATCCATCGTCGCCATAGAAAGGAGCAAAACGAAGAAGCAAAGTAGGAGTGACATAAGGTCACCAAAGGCAGCCAGCCACTCAGGCATACACTTTGGGCACTCTTCTGGTTTTATTAATTTACCCATTATTCAAACTGACTTTTTCTATCTTTTGGAGGTAAAAATGCTAAAAGCTTAGCTTCAAGCGTTCTTGGGTTATCCCCTGCTTGTATCGCCATGATACCCTCTAAAATGACTTGCTTCTCAAGCGCCTCATCAGCATCGCGGATCGAGAGGATATTTGCAACAGGTGAGCCGATGATGTTACCTATCATCGCACCATAAAGTGTCGTAAGCAAGGCAACCGCCATAGATGGACCGATCGCACTAGGATCTGACATGTTAAGAAGCATCGCAACAAGACCGATAAGCGTACCGATCATACCCATCGCACCAGCAAAACCACCGACTTGCTCGAAAATTTTGATGTTATTTGCATGCCTTGTGCTAGTCTGATCGATATCGATCTCCAAAAGCGCTCTGATCGCATCTGGCTCATTGCCATCGACCGCCATCGAAAGACCTTTTTTTAAAAACTGATTTGATTCATTATTTACTTCGCTCTCAAGTGCTAAGATGCCATCTCGCCTAGCTTTGGTTGAGTAATCAACTACTTTTTTTATAGTCTCAGGTAAATTTACAACGACTGATGGCTTAACAGCGACACCATAAAATTTACCAACACCTTTAAGCGTCTCCATCTTGAAGCCAACCATCATAACGCCGATAGTACCACCAAAAACGATCATCACAGAAGGGATGTCGATGTATGGTCCTATACCAACGCCTATCGCCATTGATCCAAACAAAAGCACCAGGGTCAAAACCCAGCCGACGACGGTTCCTAAATCCATTTAAACTCGCTTTATTTATAAATTCTTAAGAATTGCTATTTTATTAGCTTTTTGTTGAAACAATCGTTAAATTAAAAAAAATGTTTGCCATTTTTTGCTACAATCTGCGAAATTTTTAACGTTAAAAGGCTTAAAAATGAACAATAATACTTCAATCATAATCCTAGCTGCTGGTCTTGGTACCAGGATGAAATCAAAACGCCCAAAAGTCTTATTTGAGCTATGTGGCGAGCCAATGATCATTCACATCTTAAAGCAAGCTTATGCGATCACAAATGACGTTAGCGTCGTGCTTCACTACGAAAAAGAGTTAATTAGCAAAAAGATAAAAGAAATTTTCCCTCAAACTAAAATTTTTGAGCAAGATCTAGCAAATTTCCCAGGCACTGCTGGTGCGATAAAAGGCGTAAATTTAAGCGGTGAAAAGGTGCTTGTCACTTGTGGCGATATGCCACTTGTTAGATCAACTGATCTTATGCGTCTAGCAAATGCCGAAGCAGACGTGGTTATGAGCTCATTTGAAGCGGCAAATCCTTTTGGCTACGGCAGAGTTATCATAAAAAACGGCAAAGTTGAGGCCATCGTCGAGCAAAAAGATGCTAGTGAAGCGCAACTTGCCATAAAGAGCGTAAATGCTGGCTGCTACTGCTTTAAACGCGAGGCGCTAGAGCAAATTTTACCGCTCATAAGCAACCAAAACGCACAAAAAGAGTACTACTTAACTGACGCCATAAAAATAGCAAACGAAAAGGGACTAAAGTGCGTCGCAGTAAATGTAAATGAGCAAAATTTCATGGGCATAAATGATAAATTTCAGCTTAGCATCGCAGAAAAAATAATGCAAGATGAGATCAAACAAAATTTGATGAAAGCTGGCGTTTTGATGCGCATGCCTGAGAGCATTTTCATAGATAGCAGGGCTAAATTTGAAGGCGAGTGCGTGCTAGAAGAAAACGTAAGCATCCTTGGTGAGTGCGTTATAACAGAAAGTATCATCAAAAGCTCATCGGTGATCGAAAGTAGCGTTATCAAAAACTCAGACATCGGCCCACTAGCCCATATAAGGCCAAATTCTGAAATTTCTGACACACACATAGGAAATTTCGTCGAGGTTAAAAAAGGCGTCTTAAATGGCGTAAAAGCAGGACATCTAAGCTATCTTGGCGACTGCGAGATAGAAAGTGGCACAAACATCGGTTGTGGCACGATCACATGCAACTACGACGGTAAGGCAAAATATAAAACAAAGATCGGCAAAAACGTCTTTGTTGGCTCAGATACACAGCTAGTTGCCCCTGTAAATATCGCTGATAACGTCATCATCGCAGCTGGAAGCACCATCACAAAAGACGTTGAGAGCGGTGCATTAGCCATCAGCAGAGGTCGCCAAGAGAACAAAAGCGGCTTTTTTGAGAAATTCTTTGGCAAAGACGATGTTAAAAAATAAGAAAATTTTACTTGCCGTTTGCGGCAGTATCGCCTTTTATAAGGCATTCGAAATTTTATCGCTGCTTAAAAAGCAAGGCGCTGATGTTTATGTGGCTTTAAGTGACGGAGCGCTTGAATTTTGCAGTGTAAGTGGCTTTGAGGCGCTAAGCGAGCATAAAATTTTAAGCTCACAAACGCAAAACTGGCAAGATGGCGTAAATCACATAGCCTACTCCAAAATGGATCTAGTCCTCATCGCACCCGCCTCGGTAAATACGATAAATAAGCTAACAGCTGGCATCTGTGACAATGTCTTTATGCAAACGCTAATCGCCGCCTCGCACGTGCCTTTAGTCGTTGCCCCAGCTGCAAATAACAATATGATCGAGCATTTTGCGACGCAAAATTCACTTGAAATTTTAAGGAAAAACGGCGCTTTAGTGGTTGAGCCAGTGCTTAAAACTCTAGCTTGCGGCGACGTTGGCAAGGGTGCTTTAGCAAGCCCTGAAGTGATAGTAGAAGCTGCCATTAAAAAGCTTAGCAAGCCACTTTTTGCAGGCAAAAAAGTGGTAATCACTGGCGGCGCGACAACCGAAAAGATAGATGATGTTAGAGCCATTACAAATTTCTCAAGCGGCAAGATGGCAAGAGCCTTGGCTAGAGCCTTTTACTACGCAGGTGCGGAGGTAAAACTGCTTGCTAGTTTTGAAACCGCAAACGAGCCATTTAAGTGCCTTAAATTTAGCTCAAGTAGCGAGCTTTTAGAGCTTTGCAAGAGTGAATGCGAGGGTGCAAATTTACTTGTAATGTGCGCTGCAGTGAGCGATTTTGTGCCAACAAAGACCCACGGCAAGATAAAAAAAGAGGACGTTGGAGAAACTTTAAATTTAAACCTAAAGAAAAATGTCGATATTTTGCAAAGCTTAAAAGAGTTTAAATGTAAAAAGATCGGCTTTAAGCTTGAAATCTCAAGCGAAAGCGCTCTAAAAAGCGCTAGATCGATGCTTGATCTAAAAGCACTTGATGCAGTTTGCCTAAATATCTTGGGCGAGAAAAATGGCTTTGCAAGCGAGCAAAACGAGGTAAATTTCATTACAAAAAATAGTGAGATTTTATTGCCGCTTGCCTCAAAAGACGAGATCGCAGGGCGTATCGTGGAGCTAGCAGCAAATTTATGATAGAGCAGATCTCGCGCGTCCAAAAGATAGCAAATAACAGCCAAGCCCCGCTAGTAGCGATAAATTCGTCCTTGCCACTTAGCATTTTGGTGAGCCAAAAAGTCGGCTTTAACAGATACATCTTAAATTTTGCAAATAGAAATTTAAACACAAAAAGCGCAAAAGAGCTAAACGTGGGCTCAAGATACTGGGGCGAGGTGCATAGTAAGGGCGAAAACATCGTCATAAAAAATTTATACGAAAAGCCAAAAATTTTAGATGAGGACGTTTTGGCTGACGGGCTAAATTTGATAGAAAATTTAGTAAAAAACGAAAATTTATCGTGGCTTTACAGCTATTTATTTAAAAACTTAAGCGAAGTTAAAACAAAAGACGAGATGAGAGTGCTAGCAAAAATGCTCTTTGCTCTGCAAGAAAATGTCGTGCATATACCATTTGCGTATAGCGGTACAAACGGCATTTTCCAGCTTAAAAAAGAGGCAAATGAGATGAGAGTTTTTCTTGTTTTTTCAAATTTTGCGCCGCTTATTTTTAAATTTAAAGATGAAAATTTATATGAGATCGCAACTCCATTTAGCAACGTCGCAAGCTTGCTAAAAAGCGAATTCAGCGCCGCGGTTTTGGTGCAAAACGTAAGCGCTCTTTGGAGTAAAAAAGAGCAGATAATTGACTTTAAAGGCTAGACATTGAACAAACTTAACCACCTTGCTATCATCATGGACGGCAACGGACGCTGGGCGAAAAAGCGTGGATTTTTGCGGACAAATGGGCATGAGGCCGGTGCAAATGTGGTGAGCGATATGTGTGAATTTTGTATCGATAATGGGGTGAAAATTTTAAGCCTTTACGCATTTAGCACCGAAAACTGGAAAAGACCGCAAAAAGAGGTTGATTTTTTGATGAATTTGCTTAAAAAATTTCTTCTTTTAAAGCGTAATGATTTTATAAAAAATGGGATCAAATTTAACACGATCGGCGATATCTCGCCATTTAGTGACGAGCTAAAAAATGAGATAGAGATCACCAAAAGTGCGACAAGGGAAAATACAAATTTGCTTTTAAATTTAGCGATAAACTACGGCTCAAAAGATGAGATCATTAGAGCTGTGCGAAAACTAAATTTAAAAGGCTGCGAGATAAATGAAGCGAGCCTAAATGCGGCACTTGACGAGAGTGAGCCGGTGGATCTTCTCATTAGAACTGGTGGCGAGAGCAGGCTTTCAAATTTCATGCTCTGGCAGGCAAGCTATGCGGAACTATTTTTCACGCCGACACTTTGGCCTGACTTTGGCAAGGATGAGCTTGCAAGCATCGTTGCTAAATTTAAAGATATAGAGCGAAGATTTGGCGGGGTTTAGTGAGATAATGGATATTTTGGTCATCTTTTTTGCCGTTTTTGCTTTTGTTTTTGGCATCTGCGTGGGGTCATTTTCAAATGTGCTAATCTACCGCTTGCCACGAAATGAAAGTATAAATTTCCCAGCCTCGCACTGTCCAAAATGCTCTCACAAGCTAAATTTTTATCACAATATCCCGCTTTTTTCATGGCTATTTTTAGGCGGCAAATGCGCCTTTTGCAAGCAAAAGATAAGCCTTGTCTATCCGCTGGTTGAGCTAGCCTCTGGGCTACTTTTTCTGATCTGTTTTTTTAAAGAGTGCGGCGAAATTTTAAGCGTAGAAACTCTGCTTTATGCGCTATTTTTAGGGCTTTGCTTTATCATGCTACTAGCCCTTAGTGTCATAGACATAAGGTATAAAGCCGTGCCAGATCCTCTTCTTTTTGCGGCGCTATTTTTTGCATTTGCCTATGCTCTGCTACTTTTTATCTTTAAAGGAAATTTTGCTCAAATTTTAAATTTAATTCTTTTTGGCTTTATATTTTGGGCGCTGAGATTTGTCGTGAGCTATGCGATGAAAAAAGAAGCCATGGGCAGTGCTGACATATTTATCGCAGCGATCATCGGAGCCATTTTACCAGCCAAGCTAGCCCTTGTGGCGATCTATCTAGCTGCACTTCTTACGCTTCCAGTCTATGCGATCGTTCGTAAAAAAGGCTATGAGCTAGCCTTTGTGCCATTTTTAAGCCTGGGACTGCTTGTCACCTACGCTTTTGACGGGCAAATTTTAGAAATTTTAAGGTTCATTTATGAGTAGAGTAAATAAATATCTTTTGTTTAACTTTTTAGGCACGTTCGCATCGCTATTTAGTACGCTTTTTTTGATCATGTCGATCGTCTTTTTCATCCAGATCGCGCGTATCACCTCATACATCGAGATCAGCTTTGGTGAGCTCTTCAAACTCTACTCATTTATGCTCCCACGCGTGCTGCTCTTTGTCGTGCCTATCGCGTTTTTCGTCTCACTTGCGATGACGCTTTTTAGGCTCTCAAAAGAGAATGAAAGTATCGTTATCTTCACACTCGGTGGCTCGCCAAATAAAATAGCAAGATTTTTCCTAGCATTTTCAGCCATTTTAAGCGCCGCCTTGCTCGTTATCGCCATCGTCATGATACCAATAGCCGCCCAGCTAAATGCAAATTTCATCGACTATAAAAAGACAGTCGCAAAGCTAAATTTAAAGCCAACCCAGTTTGGACAAAAATTCTCTGACTGGATGGTCTATGTGGGTAGCGAGGTGGAGGATAGCAATGGCACGACCTACAAAGATATCGTGATGTTTAACCCATTTGTCAAAGACTCACAACGCCTAATAACCGCCAAAAACGCAAAGATCATAAACGTGGGCCAAAGCGTAGAGCTCTCTTTAAACGAGGGCAAAATGTATGACATCAGAGACGAAATTTATCACCAAAGCAATTTCAAATCAATGAAGATAAGAACCGCCCAAAGCGAGGAGATAAGTGACGTTGGCAGCATCAAAGAGTACTGGATGGATGCAGCTAGCAGCGATAAACGCCGAAAAGACCTTAGCACCTACGTCCTAGTGGCTCTCTTCCCGCTTGCTAGCACGCTCTTTGCGATCAGCCTTGGCATCGTCACATATAGATACGAAAAGGGCATGGTCTATGTGGGCACTTTTGGCGTTTTGTTTGGCTATTTTACGCTCATAATGCTCTTTTCGTCAAAGCCAGCGCTTGCGATACCGCTCATATTTTTCGTATTTTTGCTAGCTGGCGTCTTGCTTTATAAAGCCAAGATCACACGAAGATACTGATGAAAATTCAGCTAATCTACAGCTACGATGGCTCGAAATTTCAAGGCTCACAGACTCAGCCGCATGAAAACGGCGTAGAGGATGAACTTGCTCGCGCCCTAGCTCACGTTGGCATTTTTGAAAGAGTGATCTCTAGCTCGCGCACCGATAAAAGCGTGCATGCAAATAACCAAAGTTCAAGCGTTGTTTGCGGCGATCACTTTAAAGACTTGAGACGCTTACAAGATCTTATAAACCGCCACGCACACCCAAGCATTCATATAAAACGCATAAATTTGGTGGATGATAGCTTTCAAGCAAGATTTGACGCGGTCGCAAGGTCTTATAGATATGTGATAGATCACGGCAAATTTGATGTTTTTAGCTCAAATTACAAGGTATTTTTGCCTAAATTTGATACCAGAAAAGCAAATGAAATTTTGCGTAATTTTATCGGCGAGCATGATTTTAGCGCATATATGAAAACTGGAAGCGATACAAAAAGCCCAGTGCGCGAAATTTACAAAGCATTTTGCTACACATACAAAGAGCAGACTATTATCGTTTTTAAAGCAAATGGTTTTTTACGCGGTCAGGTGCGCCTCATGGTTGCAAATTTACTAAAGGCGCTAAAGCAAAAAGACGGCAGCGAGCTCATCAAAGCTTCACTAAATGGACGTCCTGCTTTAACTCGCATACCGGCACCTGCTGAAGGGCTATATCTAAATAGAGTTTTTTATAAATTTAACTAACCTCAAAAGTGGTCTGAAAATAAAATTTGGGGAGAAAAGGATGGTGCGCCCGAGAGAATTCGAATCTCTGACCTTTTGAACCGCAATCAAATGCTCTATCCAGCTGAGCTACGAGCGCACATGAAAAATTAAGTTGTGATATTAACCAAACTTTCCTTAAAAATAGATTGTATTCATTTTAAATTTATAACCTTTTTAGTAGAATCCTTTGAGCAAAAGGAGCAAAAATGAACGATTTTTTCGATAGTCTAAAAGAGATCAAAAAAGAGCTTACAAAAGAGCAAGGCGTGGCGAAAAAGCCTCAAAAAGAGGCCATTTCTCATACAAAAGAGGAGGCGATCTTACACAAAGAACAAAAGCTAAGAGATGAGTTTTTGGCATATACAAAAGATAGCAATATCAGGAAAATTTGACTTTGGAACGCTAGTTGCTTTAAATGGGGATATTTTGAATGGAGAAACCCATGAATATAACCCAAACTTTAGAATCTTTAAGCATTTTAACCGATAGCGACGCTCTTTTTTGCGAGCTTCGCGCACTGATAAGTAAAAATTTCACAAAAACCCTAGCAAACAAAGACAAGATCATCTCTTTTTATGAAGAGAGCGAGATCCCACAGCGAAAATGCTTCTTAAAATTTATAAAAAAACTCTATGAAAAACAGGGCAACGAGCTTGACGTAACTTTTGCAAAATACAAAACCATAAAACTATCTTTAGTGCAAAAAAACGCTCTGACAAACATCTACAACATCGACATCGATTTTTTTAATAACGAGATGATCTTTACGCTAAATAACGCTCCAAGAGCTTTTGCTAGCTACATTTTGCAAAATTTTAAAGGAAATGAGTCTAAATTTGATGAGAAAAATCATAAATTTAGCCTAAAGATAAAAAAAGAAAGTGACTTTGGCTTGATAGAAGAGATCATTTCAAGACGCGAACATCTAAAATTTATAGTAAATTTTAACTACAATGAAATCAAATTTAAAGAGTTTAAGAGAAACTACAAGGTTCAAAACTCGGCCAAATTTAAAAGTCGCTTCAGCGCTTTGGCAAATTTATTAGAAGAAAATTTTGAAATTTTAGGCTGCTCAAATAAAGACAGCTTCGAAACTGTAAGAGATAGCTACCTAGCCCTTGCTAAAATTTACCACCCAGACAGGCACTCAAACAAGAGCGAAAGCATCAAAAACGAGTATAACGCTAAATTTAAAAAGATCCAAGCAGCCTACGAGGGGCTAAAGCCATTCTTTAAAAATCAAGAGAATTTTATAAAGGTAGGCTAAAGAAGCCAACGCAAAATATAAATTTACTTAGCGGTTTTTGCCTAAGAGCATTTATCGTTCTTGGAGCAATTTATATATTTTAATAAACTTTCTCCCTTTAAAAACTAGGCCGGATAGGATCTGGCCTAGCTATCTAATCATTTCTCGCCAAGTGGCC